>DYKG01000033.1 GCA_020722725.1 Candidatus Methylomirabilis sp. | reverse complement strand
TTGCATCAAAACCGTTATTGGAGGTAAAAAGCCCGGTTGACCGAGAATTACTGAACTGCCGTTGAGCCAATTGACACAGCCGGTTAAATTGTTTATAGTAATGGCCGGATTTTAATTGGAGGTATTCATGAGAAGAAGCCTTGGTTTAGCACTTGCAGTTGGCATGGCCATCATGACCGGCTCGGTTTTTGCAGCTACTGGCGTTGTCAGAGGCAGCTATATCAATGTTCGCACTGAAGCGAAATTCGATTCACCGATTGTCGGCAAAAAAATGCGGGGCGACCGCTATGAAATTGAATTTTCCGACAAGAACTGGGTTAAGGTTAAGTTTGGCGATGGAACCCGGGGCTGGATATTCAAGACCCTGATTGAACGAACAGGTGACGCCGATTTGCTTGAAGTTCCAAAAGATCTTCCGCCTGAAAAAACTGCCGATCCCGATAAAAAGGCTGCCGAAACTGGAAAAAAAGGCGGCAAATCAGGCAAAGATAAAAATACTCAGACAGATAAGGATAAAACGGCCTTAAAGGCCGGCGAAGAAAAAAAAGACGCTGATAAAACAAAGAAAGACGACGAAAAAACATCTGAAAAAAAAGATGTGAAGGCAGAGAAAACCCAGGAAAAAAAGCCAAAGATTCCCGCCCGAGCCGCCGAGGTTGTTGAAGTTTCCGGAACAGCAGAAGAGCTCTACAATGAAGCAATCAAGCTTTATGAAAAGCGCAAATATGCTGCTGCCCTTGATAAAAACCAGGAAGCGCTGAAAAAAGCGCCGCAGAATGCTGAAATTCTCAATAACATCGGGAATTGCCAGTTCAAAATGGGGAGAGTTAAAGAAGCCCTCGATTCCTGGGTGGAAGCGCTGCGCATTTCCCCAAAATCAGGAAAAATCAGCAACAATATCGGTATCGCATATTATCAGCTCGATAAGAACAAAGACTCTATCGAATACTATAAAAAAGCGATTCTATTTGAACCCCAGTTTCCCGATCCTTACTACAATCTTGCCTCGGTTTATGGTTTTACCGGTAAATTCGCCGATGCAATTCTTAATTATAAGAAGTTCTTGGAATTTTCTCCCGATGTAACTATGAAAAAGCTCGCAGAAGAACGAATTGCCTACTGCGAGCGTCAGCTTGAAAAAGAAAAACGAAAAAAATAATCGTTTAAATAAATCTGCGGTCAATTGAAATTATGGAGCCGGCTCTGGTTTTCACCAGAAGCCGGCTTCCTGCTATATACAGCGAATCCTCTTCCAGTTCGCCATTTACATGTATTTTCCATTTTTCATCCTGACTGCCATGGTGAACACAGTATATCCAGCCGTCCTGGGTGCCGATGTACATCAATTTATCGTCAAATACCGGTTTGGTAACGAAAACACGATTGCTCAAGCTGAGCAAAGTCTTGACCTTTCGGTCTTCAACTTTCAGCGCTTCGCCCTTGTGGGCAACGATTCCATGATCAAGGGCAGTTACAAAAGGCAAAAAGTCAAGCTTGCGTGGCAGCAGATTCTCAGAATGAAGTATTTTCGCGCCATCAACTTCGACGATGTAATAGAAACCTTCATCAGTAAGGAATTCTGCGGTGAGATCTTTGAACGCCGGCGCAGTTTTGAAGGAAAAAGCATCATTGCGCCCGCGATAGATCACTCGGCCGTTTTCAATGGCCAGAGTAATCATTTCACCGGTTTTGAAAGAGGCAAGTATTCTTTCACTTTGGGCAGAGATAAATGCCCGTTGCGGCTTGCCGTTGAATTTTGGATTATTATGGTTGTAGCGCCAGATTTCCTGGCCATCGGTTTTCTTAATTGCTTTAATTATGCCATTCTGGCAACTGAAAATTATCCGATCTTCTGTCTCATGAAAGAATTCTGCTGAAGGGAAATCGTCGGAAAAGAACTTTCTTGCCGGGGCCTGACGGTCAATCGATTTCAACCAGAGGTTATTACCGTTTGCCATGTCGTAAAGGCCGATATAGCCATAATTGAAAAAAACCAGAAGATGTTTTTCAGAACTTACAAAGAAAGATGTGAGTGGCGTGTAATCGATGTTTTGAAGAACCTCTGCAGAAACCAGAAGCTCAGGGAAAGTTGCAGGATAAGAAACTCTCCAGTTCTCAACATTCATCTCACCACTGAAGCAGATAATGTCTTTTTCACTGAAAAATACAGGGGTTTCCGTCGGCTGAAATCCTTTACGAATCACCGGTGTTTTAATTCGTTTTTCATCATGAACAACTCCGCTATCAAGAAGAATGCCGCGAACTGTCTCATTGTGTGAGCTGTAGAGACGGTTTTTGGCTACCATGATCGAACCGGGAACCGTGGTGAGATACTTTTCAACCGGCCGGTATTTCTGCTGGTATTCCCATTGCAAACGGTTTTCCGTGTTTGAAGCCAAATTTGCATAAAAAAAGAAGCCGGTATGAATGCCAATCAGCAGACCTATGGCCCCCACAAAACCCATCCAGTTGCCGTCTCCCCAGTCCTTGCCAAAAAAAGTTTCAAAAAAAGATTTAACGAACAGACTGACGAAAAACTGAACAAAACCGATGCCAAGCATGCCAAAAGTCATTATTCCCGCCATCAGCAGGGGAAAAGGAATGTCCTTGCGCGTCCATGAAGCTTTAATGATGGTGTCAAAATTACCAAGGTTGGCAAAAATTGTCGTGTGAAAATCACCAAACCAGGCGTAGAAAATTCCGGAAAGAAAAATCAGACCGCCAATGGTCGAATAAACTATAGATCGCTGTAACAGCTGAAGAAAAAATAGAAATACCGCAATTGCAGCCACAAAAACAAAAGTTGAAAAACTTGTGTACGGAAGCGTAGAAAAAGTGCCAAAACTTTTGCCCAGCAGGAACAACTGTATAAGTACAACCACTGCAAGCGGAAGCATGTAAACAAGATTTTTCAATGAAACTACAATTTGGCTGGTTTTCTGACGGCCAGTTTCCTTTTCAGTTTTTTTGATAATGATGTTTACAGGGTTGGCGTTGACAACCGGGACTTCGTCCATAAATTTCTCCTCCTGTAAAGCTTGTGCAATTGTGGTTAGTATCGACTGCTTTGCTAAATTTCGTTAATGGCAAAATTAAAAAAGTGATTCTTGACACTAGCACGACGACTTTATAGAATGTTATTTGCGATGTCAGTAAATTCCTCAAATTTGAGAGGTTTTTAAGGAGGCTTCCTTTGCCGTCAATGGTTTCTCACCTGTTCTTCAAACTGGCTAATGAAAAGGATTCAGAGCTCGAGGCTTGTGAATACCTCGATATTTTTGCCCGTAAATGCGGGTTTATGCCTGAATCAATAGATGAAATGCGACTTGCTTTCATCGAAGGAATCATCAATGCAAAGGAACACGCCCCCAAAGATATCCCCGACGGGGATAAGCGGGATATCCATGTTGCTCTTACCTATGAAAATGAGCAGATTAAAATTCAGATCAGAGATTTTGGCAAAGGCTTTGATCCGACCGTTGTAGAAAAACCTGACATCCGCAAAAAACTCAAATCCTCTCATAAGCGTGGCTGGGGTCTGATGCTCATGGAACGCCTGATGGACGGTTGTGAAATCAGCTCTTTCCCACCATCAGGTACTCTGATTCAGTTGGTCAAAAAGAAAGTCACCACCGATACTCCTGCCGAAACCGATACGGTTAGAGAGCATAAGAGAATTGAACGTCTGAAGTACATTCTCAGCAGCTTTATCGATCTGAGCTCTTTCCTGTGCCAGAGCAAAAACCTGCAGGCTGGCCTGCGCTCGATGCTGCGCATACTTCTTGGAACGCTGGGCGTTTCCAGAGGTGCGATCTATACTTTCGAACATGAAAACGAAAGCCTTGACTGCCTCGTCGATATCAAGCTCAGGGCCAACAGTCGCCTGCCGCAGGCAAGAATTTCGCCCAAAATCCATGAAAAGCTGTCAATGAAAGAAGATGGCGAAGTTACTGACATAATTAAGAATGAAATCGGAGCCTTCAAGGAAACCTTTAAAGAAAACGAAATTGAGTCGGTTTATGCGTTGCGCACCGACAATCAGAGCCAGGGTATTCTCATTCTCGGCAGCAAATTCCGCAAGGAAGACGAGGATATGCTTGATAAAGAACTGTTGCAGACCCTGTCGCGCAATATTTCTTCAGCAATCAATACCTTTCGCCTGATGCAGGAACTCAAAGATACCAATGAATTGCTTGACAACCGCATCAAAGAACTCGATGCGGTTCGCGAAGCCAGTCAGACCATTTCATCAGAACTGGAAATTGAAAATCTGCCCTTTACTGTCGAAGGCATTTTCCGCAGTATCATGGATATTCACAAGTTTTCCATGTCGATCTTCGATCCGACCGAAAACCGTTACAATATCTGCCAGAACAGCAGAGGCCTGCCGACAACCCTCGATCTCTGGTCTTCGCCGGTTTCCCAGCATGTCATTCAGAAAATGGAACCCCTTTACGTTGCTGATCTGAAATGTGAAGAGCGCTTCACCTTCACCCGGTCAAGGAACTATATCTCTGAATCATTTATTGTGATCCCAATCGTGGTTCAAGATGAAGTGCTTGGCCTGGTCAATCTTACCGATAAAGGTGGCAGCAATGCTCTTTCTGAAAGAGATTTCGAACTTGCGCAGCTTATCTGCAGCCAGCTTGGTATTGCCCTGAAGAATGCTAATCTTTACAAGCGTGGTATCACCGATGGCTTGACCCGACTGTATACCAACCACTATTTCAAAATGCGTCTCTCCCAGGAAGTATCGAGACTGCGCCGGGTTAAATCGCCCCTCTCAATAATCATGGTTGCCATCGATAACATTGATAAGCTTATGGACAGCTACGGTGCAAATTTCAAAGACAATATTCTGGTTAAAATCGGGGCAACAATCAAGCGGGTGATCAGGTTCAACGATTTGCCCTGTCGTTTCGAAGGCGACAAGTTTACTATCATTCTTCCCGATACCACCGCCGAAGGTGCAAAAACCGCCGCTGAAAAGATTATCGAGAATGTCAGACAGCTGGTTGTTAAAAACCGTGACGAAGAGCAGAGGGTTTCGGTAAGTATGTCGATTACCCAGTTCAAGATCAATATGAATCTTGGCCAGTTCATTGAAGAAGCCGAAATTCTACTGAGTGAAGCGCAGAAGCAGGGCGGCAATTGCGTCTTGTTCTCTAAAAAATAATCAGCTTGCAAAAAGGCACAAAAGTCTCTAAGCTTTTGTGCCTTTTTTTATTGGAAAATTTCAGTCAAATTGATTTTCGCCACCCTTGTAATCAGGATCACAGTTGAAAAATTGGCAGGGGCCGACCAATGTTGCGGCACGTTCCAGATTTCTGTAACACGTTTTTAAAATAGGATAAGTCTTAAAATTTATGATTGGTAATTGGGCCAGAAGATGTTGTAGGTTTTTTTGAAAAGAAACCGGTCACTGAGCCCTGCATAGCTTAAGGAGCAAGTGACCGCTTTTATATCAACTAAGTTAAATAATTTTTTAAATCAGTGAACTTCTTCTTCTGGTGGATAAAGTATGTGAGTAACAGCGGCGGCCGGTTCGGGCAGGCCAAAACCATTTTCATTGTCAGCGCCGGCAGGACCAATATCGGTAGTTTTGGTAAGAAGCGCCGAAATAATGGTTTCGGGATCGGTTTCTGGAGGAACGACCTGCTTTACCTGCAGGTAAATTCCGGCGAAATGAGCCGCAGCCTGCAATGTTCCGCTGCCGAACCTGTATTCAATGGTATCGGCGGGGCCAAGTACGTTTGAGCCCGGTTCAACACAATCAGGTTTCATGATCTTCTGCCCTTGAAAAACTACGGGACCTGCTCCCGAAAAAAGTGAACGCTGTTTCCACTGATCGATTGAGCCAACGGTTATGCAGCAGGGCAGGGCTGCCATACCGCTGACGCTGTTTGGGTTGTTTCCAGCCGGCAGAATGGGAATTATCCCGGCATTTCGACATGCAAAAAGGGCGCGTTGAATTGCCAGGGGTGCTGCAGTGCCGAAATCAGTACAGAATAGAATCGCATCGGGCGGTGTTTCGAGGGTAATCAGCCATTCAATTGCTTCAAGAAGAGTGTTGGCTTTAACGGCTTTCTGGGATATCTGAGCCAGAATAACGTTGCATTTCGGTGCAATGCCTTCATACATTGTTTCTTCCCGAGCGGCGATTATGCCAAGGGGGTGTACCAGATACAGGTCTTTGAGACCGCGGGTTACCGTCGGTTGGCCAAAAAGCTTGTAATTTTTAATTTTGCCCTGGAGCGAAGTATGCCCATAAGGGTAATCAAGCGAAACCACGGCAAGCGTTCGATTTTCGCCATTGGCGCTGTAAAACTGTTTCATCAGGCTTGCGCCGCTGAGATTGAAGTTCCAGAGCTGGTTGCTCTGGGTCGATTCGTTGATCGTGCTTAATGCATGAAGCTCAGCTTCTTGATAATCGCTGCTTTCGATTGCCGGATCGATCTTGCGCAGAGCTGCAAGCTGCTCATTGCTCAGATCGGCAAAAACGCCGCCGGCAGCCACAGCAGGAACGCTGTTGGGAAGGTAGCTCATAAGTTTGTTAACCCGAAGCTGCCCTTCAGATAGAATTGCTTTTACGCCTCTTCTGTTGCCACTGGTAGTGGCCAGATCCTCGGAAATACTGCTATAGTCTGCTTTTTCGTTTAAGTATACAAACCGGGGGCGGCAGGCCCCCGGTTCGGCTATAGCTATAAGAGTGAGAACCAGAAGGATTGTAAACAGACCCGGTTTAAAATTGACCAGGACACCACGTTTACACATTCAATGACCTCCAGAATTTCAAGCCCCTTCGATTCCAGTCACAACGGCTTCACCAGTCGGTTCCTGTAGAATTTCATAGGTTTTGCCAGTGACTTCCCAGGCGCCTTCTGACCAGAAAGAAGATTTAGCTCTTAAAAGTTCGAACCATACTTTATTTATTTCGAACTTTCTATTAGTTTTAGTTACAATTGATTTTATTCTTTGAAAAGAAACGTTGCAGACGATCATCGGCTGACCACCAACGTTCATGTTGTACTGTTCGCCGACCTTGAGGTCTTTGATGGCTCCGCCGGTTACCAGACCGGAAAGGATGTTGAGCAGGTCGATTGAGATGGTCAGATTAACGTTCCAGGTGGTAGAGATTGAATGTTCTTCGCTCTGCCAGGTAACGCCTTTGTACTCACGTTCAAGTTCGCGACCTTTGCGATATTTGTAGCCGGGTTCGGTGTAACCGTAGCCGGGGAAATATTCGCGGAATTTTTCTTCGGTCAGATATTTCTGATTTTCCTGAACGATTTCGACCTTCATGTAGCCGAGAGCCGGGTAAAGGGCAACTCTGGCGCCGGTTGGCAATGATTTGTAAATTTCACTGAGCATTTCAACCTGGCTATACTGATTTTTCTTGATTGACAAAAGAACGTCTTTGCCAAGTCTGACGCAGAGATCGGTATGGCTTTTGATTGCTTTGTTCCAGGCAGTTTCATTTTCCTGAGTGGGGTTTGAGCCATACTGGTTGTAGGTTTCCTGAACCAGCCAATAATTGCTGATGGCACGGAAAATTCTTTCCTGAACCGGGAAAAGTTTGTCGCCGGGAAGAACGCCGTCAAAAGCCATTACCTGCATGCTGGCCAGTGCGAAAAGAACTACAGTTAAGAAAGTTTTTTTGTTCAGGGTCATTACTCGATACTCCTCCAACAGCTAATGTACTTAATTACTGATGGAAGAAGTATAGCAGCGACATCGTGGATCGGCAATAGATGCAAGGGTGACATTTTTTGCGTCAGGGAAAGGCGCTTTTGATGACCGTGTCCGGGCGGTTTTGTCTGGCTCGCAACAAAAAATATGCAATCAGCGAAACGCGAGAACCCAGGGTACGGTTGCCGAAATTCTTACAGCCTTTAAACCTTTTGAACTTTTTTGCCGTTGCAGAATTGCGGTATTTGCAACTTTTTTCAGGCAGTGTTTCAGGCGCTGAATACTGCTTTTAAAAGCACCAAAATCGTATTCCGGGTCGAATTCCATGCCCCATGCCGAGCGGTACAGCGATTCGATTTCCACGGGATGTGGGATAGCGAGGAATAATTGAAGCAAAACACTATGTGGGATCGATCCTGGTTTTAGTCTGTCGCAGCAGTCGTTGTAGGCCAGCAATCCAGCCGGTGCATCGAAAATCAGGGTGTCAGCCGGATAATTCTTTTGCCATATCGCATAGTCTTCGTTATGTATGGTTCGAGTTTCTCCGGGCGATAGCAGTGTGACGAATTCGGCAGCTCGACTGGTTTTCTTGGATATCTCGCTGATTATCTGGTCAAAATCAGGGAAAAGTTTGCGAATATTTTGCAACGCTGAAGGTGAGGTGTGGTCGAGATGATAAGCCAGATATTTTCTTGCTTCAGGGCTGGGAATTTCTTTCAGATATTTCGCATAATGTACCCATAGCGGGTCATAGACCTGGCTTTGCAGTAAAACTTTCAGGGTGTCCTGCAGATTTATTTCTGGAAAGGCTTCTGGTAGCAGAAGGCCTGAGTAAAAGTTAATCTGGGCCAGTTGAAACCTTGCTTTTTCTTTGGGAATAACATGACGTGCCCGGTTGAACAATTCAATCGAATCGCCTTTTTGCCCCAGAAAAAATTTGACGGTTGCCAGACCAAACAGACAATCTGCCCGTAGAATTGCTGAAGAATTGCGAGCTTCGGCGTGTTCAATCATTCGTTTGAACATCAGCTCTGCCTCATTGTAGCGCTTATGATAAAAGTGATTCAAAGCCCTTAATATTTCGCCAACAAATCTCGACCTGGGTTCGAGCTGGTCGATATCATTTCGGTCGGCCTGATTCCAGTGGGTTTGGGCGGTACCTGACCTGCCGGTTATCTCACATATCCATGCAAGAATGCTGCTGATTTCGTATAAGCCGCTTGCATGGCCTTTTTCCTGACGAAGGGGGTAAATCTCACGAAAAACCCGCATCGACTTGGAAAACTGACCCAGTTTGAGAAAAAGTTTTCCCAGGGCCATTCCAACCACCGAATTTGACCAGTGATTCTTCAGCATTTTATTCATGGCATAAGCCTGGTTGAAGTAAGTGGCCGCTTTGGGAAAATTGCCAAGATCATACTCCACCATGCCGATGTTAGCCAGAAAAGATGCCTGCATTGGCCGATCTTTGAGAGACCTGGTGCGATTAAGTCCGTTGATGTAATAAGCGCGTGCCGACCCAGGGTGCCCACGGGTAAAATAAATATTGCCGATCGACAATTCGCAACGCGCCAACAGTTCGTCATTGCGTTCAATCAGAAAAGTTTCGCGTGCGAGAAAAAGTTCTGAAAGGGCATCGTCGCCTCTTTCCATGCGATGGAAAACCAGACCGGTCGCATAATGAAGCTGTCCGACCACTGAAAGATCCGCGTTTTCATTCTCGGCAAGTTCCAGGTGGTGTTCGAGCAGGCTCAGGGCTATTTCGAATTTTTCCTGCATTGAAAAAGTTTTACTTATGTTAAGCAACATGGCTGGTGTCAGCCGAAATTCTGATTCAATGAAGTGCTCGGCAAAAAGATTGATTGCTTTAAATCTGCCGGCATAAAAAAGCTCGCTGCAGGCAAGGTCAAACTTTTCAAACACTTCTTTAAAAAGCTTTAGCTTGATACCATAAAAAATAAGGGTCTCAATTACCTGCGGCTCTTTTGAAGAAAGATTTTCGAAGAACCAGTCTTTCAATTCCTTTTCACGCAGCAGAAGAATGCGATCGTGACTGTGCAGAAAAGTGCGCAGCAGCTCAGGTATGGCCGGTGGAAAATCATGCTCGCCACGATTGTTGCCGACAATGAATTCACGCAAACGCTCAATGGAAAAACCCAGGTAAATATCACGGAAATAATTTTCAATTATTTTATTGATTCCGGGTTCGGGTGTTTCGCGGATAAAAATCATTTCAGCTTCAAACTGCTTTTCGCATAATTCCGGTAAAGCTTTGAGTTCCATCCACAGACGCACCTTGTCATCGGTGTCTTCTGGTGGGCGACTTACGGGCAGGCGCAATAGCCTCGCCGGCAGTCTGGTAAAAAACAGGCTGTTCCATATCAGGTTTTCTTTCTCTCTGGCGTCGAGCCTGATTGGAGTTCGTTTAAAATGTTTGACTGGCAGTTCGAAATAAGCTGCCCGGCCGCTCCAGGCCGCCATCAACGAAACTCTTTTTAATACGGTATCAGAAGTTGCGCGGGCAATGTTGAGTAACTCTTTCAGGTTATAAGGAACCGCGCAGAAAAGACGGGCAATGGTTTCAAGATCAGGGGCATAGCTCTGGTCTTTGCATAGATCGATCATGGTTTTTTCAAGATTGGAAATCGGCAGTTGCTCATCAGCAATGTTGATTTTCTGTGTGTGTTTGGGGTCAAAAGCGCTGTGATAAACGAAAACAATTTCAAAGCCCTCGATCGTGCGGTTGCGCCGACGTCGGGCCGATACTATGGTTATCTGTTTTCCCAGGTCGGTTGAAAAACCGAGAAGGAACAGGGCGGTCTGGTGCGAAACATACTCATCCGTGCCGGCAAGCATTCTTGCCAGATGGGGCAATAGCTGCCTGAAACTTCCTGCTGACGCCAAGTTTTACCTCATGCAATAGGTTTAGATATTGAATTCTATCATTTCTTCTGTTTCAACTGCAAAAACTCTATGGCAACCCCGCATGGATACAAAAAATTAAATGGGCACAAGGACGAAAGCCAGTCGATGCAAAGAGAAACCGGATCTGGCAAAATCAGACAGGCGCCGTGGGTTGACAGTTTTTTGCCTGTCTGACCAGTTTTGACGAATGGCTGTCGGGGTGTTGTTTTAAATATTCATTTAAATCATTTATTATACTTGGCTCACCTGTTTCAATGATTTCTTGAAGGGTGCTGCCTTCAAGCGGTGATTAGTAGCCAAGACCCGGAAGTATCGGTTCGTATTCAGATTTTGCCCAGATTGATCGAACAGTAATTCGATCATCAGAAATAACAGAAACGCCGATTCGGTCGTAGGGGACATGGCTCTTTAAACCCTGGTAAAAACGATTGAGAACCTGATCAAGGGTTGCTCCGCAGTTCAGGTCGGCGGTGATATTCAATAAATCTCGTTGAAACTGATCCATGCTTATTATCCAGGTGGTTAAATCTTAACTGTGGAAAAATCCAGGAATTTTTTCAGCAGCATGGTGCCGCCCCCTTGGGAAACAATCGTCTTTACTTTATCAATATCCCTGACATAAGAACCGCTCAACTGAGTGATTCTGGTGCCCTTAAAGGCTTCGGGTGCCATCGGCGTAGAAGGCCCAAGAATGGTCGCAGCACGGTTGCGCTTCAATGCCGCAAAAAGTCCATCGGCTGTGTTGTTGATGATGCTGGTGGCGGTGATGATGGCCACGTCACATTCTGCAATGGCTTTGAAGCCTTGCTGCGTGTTTAGAACTTCCGGTTTTTCCTCGTCGAGCTCAACAATTTCAAGGTGGCAGCCGGTTTCTTTCAATTTTGGAATAATCGGGGCAAAATAACCTACCATCACGACATGATCTGAGCTCTTAATTTGTAGCAGAGAAGTTGCTTCTTCTGAATAAAGTTCTCTTTTGACCCGGCTGTTAAGTGCGTTGAAGGTTGCAAGCCCTGCTGCGCGTTCTAACAGATTGTCGCTGTCAAGCCAGCTTAAAGTTTCACTGGCACTCAAGCCAATCAGATTGCCAGCCTGACGAAGATGAGTGCAAGAACCTGATTGTCGTTTGTCAGGGGTCCAGGCTACACCGCTGCTCCCATCGCTAAGTTCGATGCAGCTGTATCCAAGACCCAGCCGCAAATCTTTAACCGTTGCCTTTTCCGCCAGAGGCAAAGCATAGTCAATTAGAGCTTGTGCTATTTTCATAAGTCCGCCTTTATATGTGGTATTAACAAATAATACCAGAGCGGTGATGGAATTGGCAAAAAAATCTCAGCCAAAGATGCGACTGAGGTCAGCAGCCATTTCCTGAGTAATTTTCGCCATTTCGGCTCTTTTCTTTTTTAAGAAAGCTGGAATATTGGGCTTTTTTATCGGCGACAGTTCGCTGATCTTGGCGCACAGCTCGCGCAAAGTCAACTGATAGTTCAGCGGAGTTCGCGGAATATCGATGTGCTGGTTCATTTCAAATTTGATCAGGGCGATGCGAAAATCGGTTTCGTCAAAAAGATAATCAAACTGATCTGCAATCTTTTTGTCAGGGTCAAAACTCTTGTCAGAATCAGCTTCGGCATCGATAAAATGCATGAAATTGGTCAGCAGTTCTTCCATCATTGGCCTCCGTTAAGCTTAAAGTTCATAGGGGGTCAGACTTTCATAGCCGTCTTCAGTTACGACTATCGTTTGTTCGAATTGTGCAGATAATGAACCATCACGGGTAACGGCAGTCCATTCATCTTCGAGCACCCTGAGAAATCTTTTGCCGAGATTTACCATGGGTTCGATCGTGAAAACCATGCCGGGAACCAGGGTAATGCCGGTTTTGGGTTTGCCGAAGTGCGGTACGTCGGGTGGTTCGTGAAAGGTTTTGCCGATACCGTGACCGATAAATTCGCGGACTACCGAGCAGCCATGGCTTTCAGCGTATTCCTGTATTGCCCAGCCCACATCGCCGAGGGTGTTGTCTGGCATGACCACTGACAAGCCGCGCCTGAGCGATTCCCTGGCAATCGCAACAATCTTTTTTGCCTCTTCCGTACATTCGCCGACAAAGAATGTCATGTTTGCGTCGGCATAAAAACCATGCAAAATCGAGGTAACATCAACGTTGACGATATCGCCTTCTTTAAGAATACGGTCTGAAGGAATACCGTGACAGATAACCTCATTCACCGAAGTGCAGACACTTTTGGGGAATCCCCGGTAATTGAGCGGGGCGGGAGTAGCATTGTGCTTGATCGTATAATCATGGACCAGGCTGTTGATATCGTTAGTTGTAATTCCCGGCCTGATGAAATCTTCAACTTTTTTCAGGGTATCGACAACCAGAATTCCGGCTTTGCGTATTCCTTCGAGATCCTGTTGGGTTTTCAGGCGAATTTTATAGTTTCGGTAATATAAATCTGCAAGGTTTTCAACCACAGGCACTTCTTTTTTGCCTGTCATACAGCATCTTTTATATTTTAATCCGCTGCCGCATGGGCATGGATCGTTGCGTCCAGTATTACTGTGCTGATTCATTCCTTCCTCCGAGAACTCAGACATATCCTGTACTGAGTTTGCTTAAGTAGTATAACGCTGCAGCGGCGAATTAACAACATAAAAAACTTGCTATATGCAAAGTTTAATTTTACTATTAAGCCCTGTATTTTTCAGCCTGTACACCGGAGGTAGGAATGATGAGAAAATGGAGAATCGAAGACTCGGCCGAGCTCTACAACATCGAGGGTTGGGGCATTGGCTATTTTGGAATCAACAAGAACGGCAATGTAACGGTCAGACCAGACCGCAAGCAGAAACAGGCCGTGTGCATCAAGGAAATTCTTGATGAACTCGCTCTCAAAGACGTTTCCTTTCCTGTTCTTCTTCGTTTCCCCGATATTCTCGACGATCGCATCGAAACCATTTCGAACTGCTTCCGGACTGCCGCAGAAGAATACGATTTTCAGGGCACTTATCACACGGTGTACCCAATCAAGGTCAATCAGCAGCGACCGGTAGTTGAAGAACTGGTGCGCTATGGAAAAAAATTCAATATTGGCATTGAAGCAGGTTCAAAGCCTGAGCTGCATGCGGTGCTGGCCATAATGGATAACCCCGATGCTCTTATTATCTGCAACGGCTATAAAGATGAAGAATTCATTGAGCTGGCTCTGCTGTCACAGAAAATGGGCAAGCGAATTTTCATTGTCGCCGAAAAATTCAACGAGCTGCGCCTGATTGCCCGCCTGTGCAAAATTCATAAAGTTCAACCCAATATCGGTATACGCATCAAACTTGCCGCTTTTGGCAGCGGCAAATGGGAAGATTCCGGCGGCGACAAAAGCAAATTCGGGCTCACCCCCAGCGAATTGATCGAAGCCGTGGATTTTCTCAAGAGTGAAGATCTGCTCGATTCGGTCAGGCTTATTCACTGCCACCTTGGCTCACAGATCACCAACATAAGAAAAATTAAAAAGGGTTTGAAAGAGGCTGCCCAATTCTATGTTCAGATGCGCAAACTCGGTTGTGCCATCGAATACCTCGACATTGGTGGCGGTCTGGGCGTCGATTATGATGGAACCCGCACCACTATTTCATCGAGCATCAATTATTCGATTCAGGAATATGCCAACGATGCCGTGTCAGCCCTACAGGATGCAGCTGACAAAAATGGATTTCCTCATCCGAATCTTATTACTGAATCTGGACGTGCTCTTACCGCTCACCATTCGGTGCTGGTTTTTAATGTTCTTGAAACGACCTCGCCACCCCGAAAATCGTATGAAGATTTTGAGCTTGATAAAAAAGACCACGAAGTGGTCAAAGACATGCACACCATTCTTGATTCGCTGACTGACCTGACGATGGTCGAAGCCTGGCATGACGCTCAGCAATTGCGCGAGGAAACCCTTGATCTGTTCAATCTTGGAATGATCGATCTGAAAACCCGTGCATTGGCAGACCAGCTTTTCTGGGCAATCGCCCACGAAGTGCGCGAACTGGCGCAACAGCAGAAGCATCAGCCAGAAGAGTTGCGCCAGCTCGATAAATTGCTTGCTGAAAAATATTTCTGCAATTTTTCACTTTTCCAGTCGTTGCCAGATGCCTGGGCCGTCGATCAGCTTTTCCCAATTATGCCGCTGCACCGTCTTGATGAAAAGCCCGCCCATTTTGGCACTTTGCAGGATATAACCTGTGATTCGGACGGCAAAATCGACCGTTTTATCGGAAACCGCAATTTCAATCCCTGTTTGCCGTTGCATGGGCTCAAGACCTATGAACCATACTACCTGGGAGTATTCATGGTTGGCGCTTACCAGGAAATTCTCGGCGATCTGCACAATCTTTTCGGCGATACCAACGCGGTTCACATCACGATTAATGAAGATGGCACTTTTGAAATCGACAGGATTATCGATGGCGAAACCGTTGCTGACGTGCTCGATTACGTGCAGTTCAATGCGAAAAAACTGGTCAGAACCATGGAGACATGGGTTTCAAACTCGGTCAAGGAAGGCCGCATAACGATTGCCGAAGGCAAGGAATTTCTGGCCATATACCGCTCAGGGCTATACGGTTACACCTATCTGGAGTGATTTTTCAGGTATTCGATGACCTGATCAGTTATGAAATCCGGGGTTGAAGCCCCGGCTGTCACTGCGCAGGTTTTCAGGCTGCGAAAATCGACGCTCTCAAGTTCTTTTGCCGTTTCAACATGGTAGGTTTTCTGGCATAACGACGCGGCGATTTCTGCCAGTCGACGGGTGTTTGCACTTGCTTTGCCGCCAACCACCACTACCGCTTCAACCTGCGAAGCAAGTTTCATGATTTCCTGCTGGCGGTCTGAGGTTGCCTGGCAGATTGAATCACAGACCACGGTATCAGGATTTTTCGCGGCGATGGCATCGGAGATATGCTTAAATTCTTCAGCATTGAAAGTGGTCTGGGCGATGACCATCACTTTATTGTTCAGTTCAAGATTTTGTGCTTGTTCGGCTGATGAAATGACACGGCAGCGTTCGGCTGCGGCAAAACTTTGCAGGCTCAGGATTTCCGGGTGGTCCTGGTCACCGATGATGACGATCTGATAACCCTTTTCAGAATATTTTCTGATCTGTTTCTGGCTGGTAACGACATGGGGGCAGGTCGCATCGATTATGGCGAATCCGCGCTGCTTCATTTCCTCGATCTCAGCTGCCGGCATGCCGTGGGCTCTGATGATCAGCGTGCCGGATTTGAGAGCCTGCCAGTTTTTCATGCTCTCGACGCCGTTTTCCTTGAGAAATTCAACCGCCTGCGGATTATGGATCAGCGGGCCGCAGGTAAAAACCTTGTTAGAAGAGGCTTTTGCCGTTTTCATTGCCATCTGCATTGCTCTCTTAACGCCCATGCAGAAGCCTGCTGTTTTTGCCAGAATAATTTCCATTTTATATCCCCGTTAAAAGAATTCTTCGGCCACTCGCTTTAATATGAGCTTGACGTCAGCGCCATCGTCATTCATTAAATTTTGACTATCCGCATCTGGTCGTCTACCAATAACGATATGCAAATTTACCACAATTTCAAACCCCATCGCAGAAAAATTGTAGAATTCCTGCACAACCATGACGAAGTTTTCGTGCTCGAAGAGCTCGATGACCTGGTGGAAAGCGAAATTAAACGCATTGCCTTTGAAGAAGGCGTGAAGGTGAAAATTTTCGGAAAACCTGATGCCGAAGCCTGGATCGGTGAATATTCAGCTGACAAGGTCGCTTCTTTATCAATAAAACCTGGCCTGGTTTCATTGCCGTCGCATCAAATTAAAAACACCTGTGAGATTCCTGCCAGACCAGCCCGGATGTGCCCGGGATGCGGCCTTCGCAGCGTGTTTTTCGCGGTTAAACAGGCGCTTGAAGATGTTGATATCAAAGTCGCCGACATTGGCTGCCACACCCTCGGCTTTATGCCACCTTACAGCAACTGTTGCCGCCGGCTTTTTCCATGCACTGAAAAGCCTGCGGCATCATTTTGTGGTATAATACTCTGACCTGCCAGATTTTTTAATCAATGCGCCGAAAAACTACTGTCTGAGGTTTTTAATGAAACGTAGCTTTTTGACTGTTCTGGTGTTTTGTGTTTTCGTGTGCTGTTCACCCCTTTTGGCCGCTACTTCATATGGAGTTGCCGGCAGTTTCGATTCCTGGAACCCCGCCGACCCGGCCTCGCAACTTAATCTTGCCGATGGCCTCTGGTCTCTCGAAACCTTTCTACATGCCGGGGTTTTAGAATACAAATTCGTAGCCGACCATGCCTGGCAGGTTAACTGGGGCGACGACTGGATGGCAGCGGTGGCCTATAACCTGCTGTGGATCATTCGTGGAATTCCGTGCCTGTATTACGGTGAAGAAATCTCTTTCATGCGTGGTGCTCCACAGGATATCTGTGGCAATGACTACACTCTTGATACCACTGGTTGTGCTTATTTCGGCGATAATCTTGTCGGCACCGCACTGGCAAAAACCAAGGCGCATCCGCTCTATCAACATATTAAAAGGCTCAATTGCATTCGCCGGCAGATTCCTGCCCTGCAGAAAGCGCCCATGGGCATGACCCGTGAATGGGGCTCGGGTATGAGTTTCGTTCGTGATTATAACAGTGGACAAAGTTATGTGGCAGTCGGCCTGGCCGCCGGAAATGGCCAGGATGTCACGGTTGTCGGAGTTCGTAACGGTCTGTATCGTGACGCTGTGACCGGAAACAACATTCAGGTCGGCAACGGTGCCATCAGTTTTCATGTGAAAGGCAATTCTGCCGGGATTTATGTGCTGAATGGCCCTGGCAAGATTGGCGAAGACGGCGTATATCTGCGCTGAGAAAGAGGCAAAATGAGAAAAACAATGGTTAAAACTCTGGTTGCAATGATGATTCTGGCCTTTACCGGCCTGGCAGGTGCTCAGGAAGCGAAGAAAATCGACGAGTCGATCGAACCGCCCGCAATGTTTGTGGTTGAAATCAACGGTAGTATTAAAAGCACCATTAAAGCCGGCGAAGCAACGACAATACCCGGCGAATTCAAAGACCCCGGCGTAAAGGTTACGGTTGAGCCTTACAAAGAATTCAATTATGCCGGAATTACCCTGAAATACCCGCAGAATTTCAGTTTCGACGCCGATCTGGCTGATGAAAACGTGAAAATGTGGAATATTTCAGGAACCAGCGGTGTTCTTATGATTCAAAAATACGCCATGGAAATGGATCACAAAACCATGGCCAACCTTCTGCAACCGCGCTACGGCGAAGAAAATGCCCGGGTTTCACCCTGCAGTATGACCATCGACGGCATGGAAGTTCCGGGAACCAAAGTCATCGCCACGTTCGGCGGCACTTCAATCTCTCAGGAAGTCTATTCTTTTAAACAGAATGAGGGTTCTTTGCTGCTGATCATTCAGGACAGCATCGACGACCAGGGCAGAAACACCAAAGAAGGCATCAATCTCAAAGAATTGATCAGCAAGACCTTCAAGCTAAAATAACTTTTCCACAAAGATTAAATGCATTCGCAGGGGCCGGTTCGCGTGCCGGCCCGCAATTTCGTATATCTCAGTCTCTTCTGCGGCTGATTACATTAGCCAGACCTTCAGGGTGAACTTCAGCTTCAAGCTTTCGAACCGTCGGGCTGTCAGCATTGATTTTGCCTTTGACCACGGGCTGGTCGATTCCGTCTTTGCCTTTAATGGTAAGAGTGAATTTTGTATCGCATGGCAATTCCCTGAATCCGTCTTCTTCCAGTTTGAATGCCTTAACCAGCTCATTGCGTCGATTAATCAGCTTTTCAATTGCCAGCTTCTGGGAAAAAACCGGCCAACCCGAATCAGCAAAAGCCCTTTCGAGGTCATTTCGACCGAGAGAAGCAATGCGCATGGCCATCCAGCGGGCATCGGCCCAGGTGCATTTCTTCCAGGCCTGAGGAATGTAAAGCGGGTGCATGAAGAAATTAATGCTCTGAGGCATCAGCATAACCATGCTGTCTTCGAAGTGGTTGAGATCACCCGATGTTGTCAGCGCGCCGAGGGTGCAGCCCAGATCGCTTTGAAATTCAACCTGCTGGTCGAAAGCTCCGGTTTTAAGATTGTAGAGCAGGCCAACCCGGCTGTTGTCATCTTTCATGTCTTTATTTTTGATCCAGGAATTGAAAACAATGGAGCTGCGGGCTACCCGGTCTTCAACTGCGCCGACATTGCTGAGGGCCGCTCCGCCCAGGCGCTTGATTGCGGGATTATAAAGGGAAAGCTGACATTCTTTAAAAAGAACGTAATAACAACCGATGTGTTTAGCAGGAATACCTTCGCGCTCAGCCATTTCTTCATCGATAATGCCGGTTCCGAGAATTTTTCCGGCTTTGTCTTTTATCACTGGTTCAGGAAGCAGGTAGCGGTGCGCATGAAATTCAAATTTTGAATTTAAAAGAATATTTGCAAGCTGGTCGAAGGTGGCAGCAATTGTATCTTTTCCCGCTTTTTCGAGAACAAGAATCGTTTCAGCCGGGCCGGAATAAAACTTGAGATCGGTATAGCGTCCGCCAAGATCAATGTACAGCCTGGTCATTGCCACATCAGAGTGAACCTCATCACCCCATTTCAATTTCCACTTCAGTCCATAACGGTCTTTGGTGGTGATTTTCGGCGAAGTTGCATCTTCTTTGATTTCGTCAAAAAACAGCACCCGGCGGGCATAGTTAAAATCATACTGAACATATTTTTCGTCGATGGCCCGAATCTGCTTCAGGGTCTGATCGAGGAACTTTTGATAGTGATTTCCGGGTTTGTCGCCGGTATAAGCAATATGATCTGCAACCGGTTCAAGCCTGCTGATTTCAAAGGCAGTCATGGCAGCAAGCTCTTCGGCGCTATAAACTCCCTTTTTCCCGGGTTTTGCAAGATTTTGTGCTTCAAGCTTGGCCTGCCGCCTGCCAATTTTCTGGTCAGGGCATATTATATTGGCAACTTTCAGTTTGATCGGCCCAAAAGCCACATTACCGATAAATTTGGTTAATCTGGAAATTTTGCCGGGCTGAGAAGCACCGCCGATATCAGCCATTACGCCGTAATACAGGCGCTGGGTTTGCATAAAGCGGCGTTGGGCGAGGCTGTCTGCGCGGGTTTTGGCAATCCGGGCACGCAGTTTCTGGCTGTCAGCGATTATTTTGTTGAACGCAATCATTGTCTGATGCCCGGTGATTTTCTTTTTCTTTTCACCATATTTTTGTTCGAGAGCCTTCAATTGCTGATCACGAGCCGCCTTCACCTCAAAAATAAAAGCATCAATATCCCCGATGGTGGCTGGCCGAAATTCAAAATCGGGAATTTCCTGTTCGATGGCCATTGCCGCAGGTGGCAGGGCTGCTAATGGGCCGATTGCAAGTCCGAGAGCGATCAGAAATTTCTTCACAACAGACCTCCAGACAACAATATTTTAAAAAGATTGTAACAGACAAAAATTGTTTTCGCCAAGTCTTGCTCAAATTGAAAAAATCTGATTTAATGACTACCTACACCGCAGGGAAGGGTAAGGATTATGAAGAATAGATTCGCTGCATTGTTGACGCTCGCTTTTTCTTTGTTTGCCGCCATTTTATCAGCGGTACCGGTTAATTTCACCATTCTGCACACTTCCGACATTCATGCGCATCTGCAGCCGGTTGCCAGCGGCAGTGAAATGGTTGGCGGCTATGCACGCATAAAAGCCTACAAAGACAGCCTTGAGGAAGAAGGCCGCAATGTTTTGATGCTTTCTTCCGGCGATATTTTCCAGGGCACGTTCTTTTATAAATTTTTCCAGGGAATTCCTGACATTGAGTTCATGAACCGCACCGGCTATGCCGCCATGACTCTGGGTAATCACGAATTTGACGGCGGGCAGGCAGCCCTTGCCGAGGCACTTGCCTATGCCAGATTTCCGATTCTCGCGGCCAATATCCAGTTCAAGAAAATTCCTGAGTTGCAGAGCAAACTTAAACCCTGGGTGATGATTAACGCCGGGCCGGCTGAAAATCCGGTAAAGGTGGCAATAATCGGCATCACCGCTGAAAATCTTCCCAAAATCGTTCCCTCAGTTTTCATAAAAGATATTGACGTTTTCGGGGCTGAAGAAACTCTGAAAAGATATCTTCCCGAAATTCAGATGGCAGGCGCTGAAATTATTCTTCTTCTCTCGCATCTCGGCTGGGAAAAAGAATTGCAGCTGTTCGAAAGTTTCCCCGACCTTGATGGTATATTGGGCGGGCATTCGCATCTGGCAATCAGTCCTCCGGCGATTGTTGACGGCCCCCGTGGTCATCGATTTCTCTCTGAACCAGGCGAATGGGGAAAAGGCGTTACCCGCTATGACCTGATTTTTGACCGTGATGTAGAGCGCAGTCTGCGCGTCACTGCCGCAGCACTGGTGCCAATGGCCGAAAATATGCCTGAAGATAGCCAGATTAAACATGAGGCAGATGGGCTCTGGCAGCAGATTCAGGTGAAGGTCAACATTCCCATCGGCAAAACTTCGGTTTATCTCAATGGTGATCGCGAGCATATTAGAACCCGTGAAACCAACCTCGGCAACCTGGTTGCTGACTGCGTTGCCGATACCGTGGCTGCCGATATGGCGGTGATGAACGGCGGAGGAATTCGAAGCTCGATTGCCACCGGCACGGTAACCATCGGTGATTGCCTCAACGTGCTGCCTTTCGACAATTACCTGATCAAAGTGGAGATGACCGGTGCGACTTTAACCAAAATTTTTGAGCAGGTGCGCGAAGCAATCGGTCACGAGTCGGGTTTTGGCGGGTTTTTGCAGGTTTCACGCGGTTTGCAGGTCAAGTATTACAGCAATCTGGTTGTCGTTACCTATAACGGCCAACCGGTCGAACCCCGGAAAAAATATACGGTTGCCACCAATGATTTTCTTTCTGGTGGTGGCAATGGTCTGACCGCGTTTCTTGAGTCCGATGTTACAGAATCAACAGGAGTTCTGGCCGCCGATGCTTTTATTAAATACATCAAACAAACCGGCGAGCTTGCAGCGGTTGAAGAAGGCCGCATTCTTATCAATTTCAAGCTGCCCGGTCATAAAATGCCCGCTGGCATACTGAAAAACATCCCATCTAAATTCCGCCGCTGAGCCTGTTAATCGAGTTTAAAATTTCCTTTATATTTGCAGGGGCTGCAAAATGTCGGCTCCTTCTTTAAATTCAATAACACATTTGTTTTAAACAACCGATTAAAAAACCGGTTTTCAATTTTGCCCGTTTGATTTTTCGCGGGAGGCAACTCTTTTGATTGAGTCGTTCCAGCTGCCGAACCAGAAACGGGTCGCAGTAAGCGGCCAGCTCGCGCAGAGACTGTATATTTCCGCCGTCGAAACATGGGTGTCCCAGTCTTTGCTGAACGGGTTGGCGAAAGCGCGATATGGCCATTCTTCCGCGAGTCTTGCAAGGCCGGTGCCAACCACAACTTTGTCGGTGACTGCATCAGGAGCTACATCTTCAACCAGTGTCAGCAGAGAAAACAGGGCTTTGCGAAAAAGGGCAAGCTCTGCGCGTAAGCCCATGCCGCCGAATTCCACCGCCCGGTCGAGAACGTCCAGGCACCAGTCAAACCCGGGAAAAGTTCCGCCACGTATCTGTGAAACCGCCCATTGGCCAACTTCTTTGAGTTTTTTGCGGTCGGTGGCGATTCCCAGCTGTGAAAGAGCCTGGGTCACCGCACTGGCATCGAGTTTCAGGCCGCCAAGCAACAGCTGCAACAGTGAAACCCGTTCGTTTTTCGGCAGTTCAACCGAGAGGCTCCAGTCGAGGGGCACGATTTTGCCGTTATCGTCGATGAAAAGATTTCCGCCGTGCGGGTCGCCATGAAAAATCGACCAGGTTTCTGCCATCCAGAACGGTTTGGCGATCAGGCCATCAATGAGCTTTTCCGCAATTCGCCGTCTTTCAGCGGGGTCTTCAGGCAAAGCGTCGCTGAGCTTGCGCCCTTTGATCAGAGTCATGGCGGTTACTTTATTCGAGCACCATGGCAGGATATCTGGAACATAAACTTCAGTGACGTCGCGATAAAGCTCTTTTGCCCTTTTCAGGTTAGCCTGTTCATGTTCGAGTCTTGCTTCATCGGCAACCAGCCGGGCTGAATCGGATAATGGGCCGGAAAATTCCAGGCGCGGCAATCCAAGCCGGTCACAAATTTTTTCAAGGGCATTGCCCAGACCTGGCCAGAGTTCAAGCTCTTCCTGTAATGCTGATTCCGCTTCTGGTCTGATAACTTTGAAAACCCCCTCGATAATTTCGCCATCGGCGCTTTTGCAGGTAAAAGGCATCACCACGGCAACACTGGCTTCTGCCAGCGGCTTTTCGCCGAGCGTGACGCTGCTTGGATCGATATGCTCTTTATCTAGCAGTTCACGCACCATTTCGCGTGTATAAACGGGCTTGAGCATCTCAAGATTCTGCAGACTTTTGCGCAGTTCGAGGCTCAATCTTTTGTCGCGAGCCAGAACCTGTCCAAGCTTATGCAGGGTGGGGCAGCGGCGCAACACCATTTCCAGGCGACTTGCTGCAGTTGCAAATGGCCCAAGGCCAACCTGATCGCTGAGAATCTGCTGCTGACGCTCTTCTTTGAGTTGGCTTAAAAACCAGGCAAGACCTTCCGCAACGAAAGGTTTCCACTTGCTGTAACATTCGGGAATCAGATTGTTAAGATCCAGGCTGGCAAAAAGTGAGGTCCAGTCCATACATCATACTCCTTGGGGTTAAAACTGCAATTTGCTGCATTGTAGCAAAAATAAAGTTTGCCTGCAATAGGTCTTGCACAAAATATTTTGCAAACGCAAAATAAAACTCGCCCCGGCAATTTTGAAATGCAGTAAAGGCTGTGATAGATTTGACCAGAACGATTCATAGCTGGAGAAAAACATGATCGAAATCAGGAAAATTTCCCAATGCCCGCAGGTAATTGAAACGATCTGCACCTGGCACCACAATGAGTGGGCTTATCTGAACCCGGGCCGCCCCCTTTCCAATCGCTTTGAAGAAATGCAGGAGCACCTTCTCGATAAGACGGTACCGGCAACCTATGTGGCGTTTTCCGATGGGGTTTTGGTCGGCTCGGCTTCGGTGCTGGTTTGTGACATGCATGAACGCTCGAATTTGACGCCATGGCTGGCCAGTGTTTATGTTCTGCAGGATTACCGGCATCTGAAAATTGGCAGACAGCTGGTTATGAAGATTATGGAACATGTTAAAGACGGCGGAATCGACAAGTTCTACCTTTACACGCCCGACCGTGAGCATTTCTATGCGCACATGGGCTGGCGCACCATCGAAAAAATGAATTATCACGGTGTTGACGTAACCCTGATGAAATACGAATTTTAATGGCCGTCTGCACGACAGGGTGTACAGGTTATTAGATTTTCGTTTGAATCTCAAAAAACCTTTTAATGCCTCTGAAAATATAGTATATTGTCAAAAATTACCGGGTGCGGGCGGTTTTTTCATACCCTGAGTTGATCGGGATCACCGTTAAAACAAAAGTGCACCCCGTGGGAAAGGTGGTATTTTATGAGTATTTCTGAAGAACTCAAGCAGAGCATCAGAACCAACCTGAAAAAAGTCATGGATAAAGGTGCGGAATACGTTGACGCACGCTTCTACACCCACGACGATTCTGAAACCCTGCTTTTTTACGATGGCAACCTCGAAGCCAACGACACCTCTTTTGAAAGCGGTCTTGGCGTAAGGGTGCTCTGGGGGGGAGCCTGGGGTTTTGCGGCAACCAGCAATCCCGGCGAAATTGAAAACTGTTTTGAACTGGCCCGGCGCAACGCTGAGACTGCGGCCAGACTGATGCGGCTTCCCCTTGGAATGAGCAAAAAGCCAGCCCACAAAAGCTCTTTCACATCGCCGGTTAAAACCGATCCTTTCACTGTACCCCTCAAAGAGAAGCTTGATTTTCTCAAGGCTATCGATGATCGTCTTACTGCTGACTGGATATTGAAGCGATTTGTTTATGCCGAATTCCAGAAAAAGTACAGTTATTTCTTTAACAGTGAAGGAACTGAGGTGTCAAAGCACCTTGCCAACGTTTTCGCCAAAATGATGGTTATGGCTCTGGACAATGAAGGCCAGATGCAGCGCCGAAGCCAGGACCTTTTTACTACCGGAAAAGGCACCCGGGGCTATGAAATGCTGACCCAGCCCGAGCTTTTTTCGGGGCATGCCGACCGCATCAAGCAGGAGCTTGCCGAGCTGATCAAGGCCGATTCCCTTGAATACGGCCGACGTTCGGTTATTCTGCTTCCGGGACAGGGCTTTCTTCAGGTGCATGAAACAATTGGGCACCCGCTCGAACTCGATCGCATACTTGGTTACGAGCTTTCATACGCCGGTGGTTCTTTCGTTAACCTTGATTCTTTCGGCAAATTGCAATATGGTAGTGAAAAGCTCAATGTCAGCGCTTTTGGTGGAATCGCCAATTCGCCGGGCAGCTTCGGCTTCGACGATGAAGGTTCGCCCGAGCGCGATTATCTGCTGATCGATCAGGGCATTCTGGTCAACGCGCTTACTTCTCGTCCCATGATCCATGAAGCCAACGAAGTTGCCGGGCGCCAGGTGTTCGCCGATGTCAGTGGCGGTTGCGCACGCGCCACCGCTTTCTACCGGGCTCCGATCGATCGCATGACCAACGTTAACATTCTTCCCGGAAATGATGGAACTCTCGAAGACATCATTGCATCAACCGAAGATGGTGTGGTTCTCGATAACCCGGTGTCGTGGTCGATCGGCTCGAATCGCGAGCATTTCCATTTCGGATGCGAAATCGCCTGGGAAGTGAAAAACGGCAAAAAGACCCGCATTCTGAAAAACCCCACTTATCAGGGGCATACCGTCGAATTTTACAATTCGCTTTCGGCGGTCGGTGACGCTTCAACCTGGCAGGTCTGGCAGGTCGATAACTGTGGCAAAGGCGAACCAAACCAGATTATGCAGCTGGCGCACGGGGTACCCGCTATTCGTTTTGACAACGTCATCACCGGAGAAAGGAAATAAGCCATGATTGAACAAAAAATTCGTGAAATTTTCTGCAAGGTCAGAGACAAAGCGGCAGCGCGTGGCATTTGCGCTTCTTTTTCGCTGCATCGCGAAAAAAGCCATCTGATGCGAATTGGTAATAACTCGGTTTCGCTCAACACCTCTGAAAACCTGTGCAGGCTTGATGTTGAAGTGATTAATGGCCGTCAGACTGGTACTCATACCCAGATGGGCGATATTTCATCGGTTGAATACGTTGAAAAAGCTCTTGAACTGGCGGTTGAAAAGGCACGCGTCGCCAGCCCCAAAGAATATGCCCCGATTCCCGTCGTTGTCGAAGAAAATGTCGATGAATCGGTGCAGTACGACCGGGCTCTTGAAAATGTCGAACCTTCATTTAAGGGCGATGGTTATCAGAAGATCATTCAAACGGTCGGGGAAAAATATAACTTTTCCGGATCGTGGTCGAGTGGCTCGGTTGAGCTTTATCTGGTTTCTACCGAAAACCGCAATGAGGCTTACCACCTGGGAACCGACCAGGATTTCAATGTGGTGCTCAAGCACCCTGAAAAGAAATGGGAGCTGATCAACAAGCAGAATGGCTGGAGGCAGAGTGATTTCTCGGCTGACGCGGCAATCAAAAGCTTTCAGAATCTGCTGCCGTTTTACGAAAAAGTGCCTGGTTTCAAACCCGAACCGGGCGAATATACGGTGGCTTTCGGGGCCAAAGCCCTGGCTGAAGTGTTGATGATGGGCAGCTTCACCGGTTTTTACGGCCGTGGTTGGGAGGAAAAGCAGGGCTGGACCAGCAAAAACCAGCTCGGCGACAAGATTCTCGGTGAAAATTTCACCCTGGTCGATGATCCCGCCTGCGAGGGAACCTATCGCTTCGGCTTCGACCTGGCCGGGAAAAAGCGGGTGAAATATCCCGTGGTTGAGAAAGGCGTTCTTAAAGGCCTGCTCTACGACAATTCAACCTGCGCCAGGTATAATAAGCCCCAGACTGGTCACAGCACCGGTTCGGTAAGTCTTACCATGCTGTCCGGCCAGGATTCCGAGGATATGCTTGCCGCGCTTAAAGGCAAGGGCAGGGTGCTGGTAATTCCGGCGCTGCATTATCTCAATATTCCCAACTCCAGCAAAGGCATTTTTACCGGCAGTTCGCGCTTCAATGCTCTGCTGGTCGAAGATGGCAAGGTGGTTTCTCCCATATTCTCATCGCGGGTTACCGACACTTTTGCCAGTGTGTTCAGCAACCTCAGCCTGGTTTCTTCGGTAAATCACTCGATAAATCTGTCGAACACTTATGGCCGCAGGGCTCCGGTGGCTTATTCAGTGCCTTCATACATTGTCGCCGAAAAAGTGAAAATCACCGACAGCGCCGATTCATTCTGATCCGATTGTCCCGCAGGGGCGAACCCGTGTGTCCGCCCGCTTCCGAAAATTAATGGTATCTGCGAATTAAATGCGACTATTACAAAAAAATGTCTGGCAATATTAGGTTAAATAAACGTTTAATTGACCGCAGGGCTTGTATCAATGCTCGCTCTGCCTTGTTCGTGCTTCTTTTCGCTTTCGTTATACTGCCCTTTGCCGCATCTTTCGCTGCAGACAATTCCGGCTGTGAAATGATGCCTTTGCCGCCCGAACTGGGAAAAGACCTTTTCCCGCTTTATTATTCGCTCCCTGGAAGGCTTGCATCCGATTCGCCGGTGCTTTTCGTCTGTCACGGGGTTAAACGCAACCCCGAAAAATACCTGAAAGAATGGCGTGAATATGCCGCTGAACTTGGCGCGGTTCTGGTTGCGCCGGGCTTTCTACCTGAAGCATTTCCCTACAACCAGGGCAGGGTGGTCGCCCCTGATAAAAAGACTTTGAACCTGCCGTCAACCTGGACTTTCAATGTGATTGAACTGGCATTTTCTCATATTAAGGCTAAATTTGGGCTAAATTCTGAAAAATACATGATTTACGGACATTCGGCTGGCGGGCAGTTCGTTCACCGGTTGATGATTCTTTTGCCCCGGTGTTCAGCAGGCTTGGCAATTGCTGCCAATCCTGGCAGTCTTGCGTTTTTGTCGAGTAATGATCGTTATCCCTATGGAATGCCCGCTTTGCCCGATGCGGAATCTCAGTTAAGAAATGCTCTGGAGCGGCCGTTAGTTCTGTTGCTGGGAAAAGAAGACACCGACCCGAATCACAAATATCTCGAAAACAGCAGCCTGGCGAAAAAACAGGGTGCTTTCAGGCTTGAGCGGGGCCGCAATTTCTTTGCCGATGCACAGAACTTTGCGCTGCAGCACAAAATAAATTTTCAATGGCAAAAGCGCGAGGTCGACGGGGTGGCCCACAGCAACCGCGGCATGGCTAAGGCTGCATTCGCTCTTTTCAAAGCCCGCCTGGGCAAATAAAGAAAAGCTGTTATCTCGGTCATTTCACGCGTTGCTTGCTATCCTGCGGCAATTTTGCATTAATGCGTCCTGCACGTACGACAAGCTAAATTACCGGTTATTCCCTGGTCGCTGAGCCCGTTTCCTATCTGGTCGCTGAGCCCGTTTAACGGGTCGAAGCGACCTGTTGTAACTATGAATGCCATTCGGGCCTGTATGCCCCGGCAGAAAATATATTTTCCCTTATCTATGTATTTCTTGGCGCTGATAGTCTAGAATGTTTCAGCTAACCATTATTATGCAGCATTCAGACAGCGAAATTTTCAAACGGGTATTTAAAATATCCCTGCCGGCCATGGCGGGGTTTCTCGGGCTGATTCTCTTCGATATCATCGACATTTACTGGATCGAAAAAATCGGAACCAAAGCCGTTGCCGGCGTTGCATCCGCCGGTTTTATCGTATGGTCTCTTTATGCGCTGATGCAGATCACCGGAGCCGGATGCGCGTCGCTGGTTGCCCAGTTTGATGGAGCAGGCAAAAGGCGCTATGCCTGGCAGGCGGTGGTGCAGTCGAGCTGGCTGAGTGTAATTATTTCCGGTTTTTTAAGCGTTCTGCTGATACCATTGATTCGTTATCCGTTTACCTGGATGGGCCTCGAGCCCTACACCCTGGAAATGGCCGCAGATTATTTTCTCATTATACTTTACGGTTTGCCGCTGATTTTTCTCGACATGCTTTCCGGCAATGTTTTCAACGCATATGGTGATAATCGTCTGAGCAACGCGATAATGGTCGTCTGCCTTTTGGTAAACATGATCCTCGACCCCCTCCTGATGTTTGGCTGGTATGGTCTTCCGGCCATGGGCACCGAGGGGGCGGCACTGGCTACGATTGTCAGTCACAGCCTGTCTTTTTTCATGCGCCTGTACCTGCTGCGCCGCAAGGCCTATATTCCGCCATTGCCGCAGTTTTTCAAATTCAAAACTTTTTATTACGGGCGAATTATTAAAGTTGGCCTGCCAAACGCTCTGACGAGCATGATCTGGTCGCTGGTTTACCCCTTTCTTGCGCGACTGATCACGCCATTTGGCATGATTCCGTTGTCGGCGATCGGTATCTGCCACCGACTTGAAAGCGTGCCTTTTTTTATCTCCACCGCATTTGGCATTGCTATGACCTCGGTGGTGGGAAATGCCATCGGCCGCAAAGCACCAGAAGAAGTCGACAGCATTGTTGCTGCTGGTTTAAGACTGAACACCTTCATATTGTTGCCATACATTCTTTTGTTTCTGCTGAGACCCCACTGGCTATTGAGTTTCATGACTGATGACCCGGCGCTGATTGGCCATGGTGCCGAATATCTTTTCATCATCGGCCTGATGGAGGTTTTTCTGGGCTGGGAAATGGTGCTGAACGGAGTTTTTGTCGGTCTGGGCATTACTTTTCCGGCAATGCTGGTCACTTTGCCGCTGACCATTGCCAGAATTCCGCTGGCCTGGTTCCTTGCTTATCGTCTTGGTTTGGGGGTAAACGGCATCTGGTGGGCGATCAGTCTTTCTTCGCTGGCCAAGGGTACCGGTCTTTACCTGCTTTATAAGTATCTGCAAAAATCGCCGAAGCTGAAATAAACGCTGCCTTTTTCCCTTAGAAGGCTCTTCTGATTAAATACATAAAACTTGTAACGCTGTTGTGCTTTTTGTCTGGCCAGGCTCTTTGCTGATGCCTTGTTCCGCTGAAAGTTGCGGCTTGCAATTCTGTACCTTGTTGAATCTTGCTGAAATCAGCAGAATTACATATATGAATACACAACCTAACAGAAGTATGCTGATGGCAGCCGTGCTGTTTTTTGTGGCATCGGTTGTTTCGGCGATTCCCTACAAGGTCGGCGATTATACGGTCGACGTTGAGGTTCGCAATATGGCCATGAATCTGATTGTGAATGCGAAGGTCGATTGCTGGTTGAATGGCGACAGGAGCATCACGGTAAAGGCTCGCGCCATTGGTTACCAGGATGCGAAGCGTCAGGTGACCATTTACCCGCAGCAGAATTTTTACAAGACCGACCTTACTTTGCTCGATGTCGATCATCGGGTGCGGATTATCGATATGAACGAGCAGGTCATTTCATCTGCTTATGCAAGAACTGACCAGTATGGCGTTCCCGGTGACCAGTTTGGGGTAACGGTTTTTATCCCGATCGAAGTCTGGAAAAGGCCGATTGAAAAGAATGTCGATATTATCGAACCCTTTTTTGGCCTGCCGTTCAAGAAAACCTGCGAAATAACCCAGGTCGATGAATTTCACCAGGTCAGGATTCAGATTAACCGCAAAGCTCTTGAATGGTCAGAAGGCGATCTGGTTGTTATGTTTAACACTCGCGTCCCTGCCAATCCGCAGATACTCAAAAAACGCCTGGCCCGCATCGAGCTTCTGCCCAACACCCCCGCCGGTGAACAGGCCCGCGTGCAGATCTGCGAACTGATCGCCGAAAGCTGCAGCCCCGAAGACCTGGCAGCTCTCGATCAGCCTCTGCCCGAATCATTAGAAAAACTGGTTGCTGCTGCGCGACGTTTCAGCGAGCTGCACCGCGAAAAATTTTAAAAAAACTGTTGCAAACGAACCGCGAAAATGCTAAAATTGTTTTCACGTTCGAGCAACGAACGCGATCCTGAGTAGCTCAGTGGTAGAGCAGGCGGCTGTTAACCGCCTGGCCGGGGGTTCAAATCCCTCCTCAGGAGCTCCAACAGACCCGAAGCAATTCGGGTCTGTTTTGCTTTAGAGCAAAACGACAAAATGCCTTGCGCCTTCTATAAGCATGGTAAAAAATTTGCTTTATCCGACTAAAGCATACTTTGCCTGGTGAAGCGCTTGGGTTCCTCCAGGAAGGTTTGAGTAGAGTCTATCTACCTTGACACTAAATGTCCACGCTTTTTCAATTCCTTTTTTTAAAAGTATGCAAGAACCGGATGAACCCTATTTTCTTATCTGGCGGTGTCGATTTTTCAGCGAAGCCCAAGGGGAAATGGCCGGGCAATGTCTGAGGTCGGTGCTTATTGCATTAATAAACAATAAATGGGTTTTCGATGGGAGCGAGTTTGCGGCAGACTTCGACCAGTTCCTTGAATGCCTTTTCAGCTTCGGGGGAAACGGCGGCCAGCTTTTTTACCAGTTCTGCGGCGGCTTTCGGGTCGATGTTGTTTGATCCAGTGGCTTTTTTAATTAAACCTTTGATTGAAAACCCATCGCCGGTTAGATTGTCGATTTCATCGAGAAGCGGCGATTTGCCCAGAAGTTCTTTCAGCTTCAGGCGCAAGGTGGTTTTTTCCATTCTCAGGGCGGATAAATGTGGGGGTTCTATTACCATGGCCGGTTATCCTTTAAACTTCTCAGTTGTCTTTGCCGTCAGGGAATTCGTGCGTATGGTTACCGAATGGGCGTTTTTAAGTAAATCAGATAATTCATTTTTAAAATCCTCTCATTTTTTGATTTCTACGGGCTCAAAAGCCGGCACGTCGAGGCAGTCGCAGGTCGGCGAAAGCCTGGCGTGGGCATTGCGACTAGAATAAACACAGCGTCGGCAGACCACGAAGGTGCAGGGCTGTTTATCAGCAAGCATTCCGGTGCAGTGCAGCAGTTGCGAAATGTCGCTGTTGTGGCAGACCGGGCACTGGTAGCGGCTTTGCTTGTCTTTGCCCGAGCTGTCGAATAACCTGGCGTCATCTTTGAAGGCATGGGCCAGCATCTTGTAGGCACCATAAACTGTGGTTGCGCCGGCAACCAGCCCGGCGATCTGTGGCAGAATCGGCGATAGAAAACCCACCGGCTGGACCGGAGTTTTTGCCATATTTCTCGATGAGGGTGAAATGGGTTCTCTGGCGCAATATAAGACCACATCGTCTGATTGGATCAGAATTGCCTTGATCTGGTCACAGCGGCTGGAATCGGCCGGCAGACTGAGCATTTCTTCACGAGTGCCAGGGTCTTCGAGAATCTGCAGAAGCCTTGACATTTTTTTTGCCGCCGCACCCTGGGGTTCAGAATGCCCGTTCTCCCAGCGGATTACGGTTCGCGGTGAAACGTCGAATACCCGGGCAAATTCTTCCTGGGTCAGGCCAAGTTCGCGGCGGGCATTGCCATATTTTTCGCAGGTCTGCATGGTTTTTTCCTTGCTGATGACATTTGTCATCTACCTGATTCAATAATAACCAAAAAGGTTGTGCTGGTCAATTAAAAAAACCGGCAAAAACATGACAAGTTTCAGTGACTTATGCTGCGCCGATTTGCGGTAAACGTGGTTCTGTCGGTCTTAATTGATAATGGTTTGCCATGACTTGACAAATAATAAAAAATAAAGATAATAAGATCAGGTAAGTGAAAAATGTCGTGACAAACGACGTAAAAACAGGAGGCTTATATGAGAAGTGACTATACCCACATTTCGGTTCTGCTCGATCGCACCGGTTCCATGGAAACGATCCGCGATGACACCATCGGCGGCTTCAACAGCTTTCTAGAACAGCAGAAAGGCCTGCCGGGTTTTTCCACCATGACACTGGCGCAGTTTGATTCGCAAAATCCCTATGAGGTGATTCATGACTTTCGCATTATGTCTGAAGTTATGCCCCTCACTCGCGACACCTTCGTGCCCCGCGCCTCAACCCCGCTTTACGATGCCATGGGCAAGGCGATCATTGACCTCGACGACCGCCTGCGCAAAATGCCTGAAGCGACGCGCCCGGCAAGGGTGGTGGTTGTGATTGTGACCGATGGCCAGGAAAACGCCAGCTCTGAGTTCAGCAAGAGCCAGATCACCAAAATGATCGAGGCGAAGAAAAAAGAACTCGACTGGCAGTTCGTGTTTCTCAGCGCCGATCTCGATGCAATGGCCGATGCGATCAGTTCAGGGGTTAAGAGTAATGCCGCCCGATCATTCACCAAAGATCGCGATGGTGTATCAGAGGTCTGGAAATGCCTCAGCGTCGGAGTCGCCCAATTCTGCTGCAACCAGGTGAAAGAAGTGACACTCGAAGGCAGCGAAGCTGAAAAAGAGAAGAATAAAAGCAGATAAAAATGCCAGGTGAGTATGAATCGAATCATAAAAAGGTTTGAAAAAATCAGCTTAAAGTAAGCAACAGGAGGAAATTATGGAAAGTCTCAGATCTCTTATCACGATTGCAACTGGTCTGGTTATTGGCGGTCTGGCCATGAAAATCGGCCGCAAGGTCATTGAAGCCGTTGAAACCAAGGAGAACGAAAATGGAAAATAACGTCGAAAAACTCATAAAACTGCCCTTCCGTATCGCGCAAGCCGTCAGTCGCCCGGTAGCAGATCTTATCGAAGACACCATCGGCAAAGACGTTGACCGCTTCATTGAAATGATTCCCGGCGGCAAGGCCATCAACCACGCAACCAGCGGGTTCAACCACTGGCTGGCCCAGGATAGTGGTAAAAACCTGCCTGATGCCAAAGAAGAAAAGAAAGACGAAGAAATCGTCGAACCCAGATAATGAGCCTTCATAACGGGGCAAAGTGAGAGATTTGATTACATTTAATGAAAAATACTACCTGCGGGCAAAAAGGAGACCAGGCAATGTTAAAAGATCTTTTGATTGAAATAAAAAAATGGTGATGGCGTTTCTTGATTTTTTCGGCTGGTCTCAGATCAGGTATGAAAATAGCCTGCCGCAGCGTTTTCGTCTGGCACAACGCTATTCAAAGATTGAATGACCAAAAACGAATGAGTATTTGCAGCTAAAAATATCTCCGAAAATCAAACATAATTTTAAAACGCCTTCAGGCGTTTTTTTGTTTTAAACAAAAGCGCATGGAATTTTTCACATTTTGTCGGGGCTGTCCAATAGGACTAATAATCGAAAGAAAACGGTCATTGAGCCAGAATTTTCTGGTCGGACGCGCAGGATGCGCTAATGCAGAGTCGCCGCAGGATAGCGAGCGACTCGTAAAATGACCATTGTCGCACCGGCCACTTCGATGGTTCGACAGGCTCACCAACCGGCCGTTAAGCGGGCTCAGCGACCGCAAAGGGCTTGTTCGCATTTACTTTATCACTTCGTGGGGGCACGGGGCTGCAAAAATAGTCAGTTTGAGCTCAGCATCGTCGATAAGTTTGTAAACGGGCTTCTGTCCTGATAACTTTAGGCTTTCAGAGATGATAATCGGAACCCCTTCGCCCCTTTTATCCATGATAAAGCTTCTTTGGCTGCCCCTGACATCTAAATTCATCGGGCAGCGGGCCAGCAGAGAACTGATAAGCTCATTCCGCGCAGACTGCCTTTCAGAGATGCTTTCAATTGTCATGGTGTTAGGGATGGTTCCAGGTGAAAAAATTTCGAGCCGGTCGGCAAAAACGTGCAGTCGAATTTTTGAACCGTATATTGAATAGTCGCGGTGGGCAACCGCATTAACGATAGCTTCAAAAACCGCATTTAATGAAAATTGTGGCGTTTCAATACGATTGGGTGCTTTGGTTGCATAGACCCTCGTATTACGCTCGACGAATTTGCAGGCGTCGCGAATTTGAGTGTCGAGTGACCCGGTAATATCCTTTGCATCAAGTTGATAGGTCGCATCTCTTTCCGAGCCTCTGTAGCAAACAGCTTGAATGAATGCACCTGAAAGAAAAGTTTCAGGTGACTCGCTCGCCATAAGAATGCCGCCTACTGTAGCTCGCTCATTTCCGTCATCATCGCGGGAAATCAGTCTGGTTTTTTCCAGAAATTCATGATCGTTTTGTGGAGAAATTGTGGTTCTGAAGCGCTCCCACAACTTTGGGGAAAGATTATTGGCGGTGGTGCCCGGCACAGCCTGTTCGTCAAAGTTCAGCTCGAGAACGGAATCTTCCCCGAGAGAAATCTTTTTAAGTAATGCGACCGGGGCAAAAACTTTCGACTATACTCGAAGGTTTTGTGATATGTGGGAAAATTCTTTAGATCCCTAAAAAATTGCACCGCCTGGCCAGGGGCTTTAACAAATGTTTCTTACTGCACAAGTTGTCGAATTCTTGACCAGATTGAGTGGAAAAGCTATACTTGCAAAGTATTCGTAACGGCCGACCCATGTGTAACGCGCAGGATGCGCTAGTGCCATGTACGGCCCGCATTCAGCTATGCCGCAAAAACCAAAGTCTGTTTCATACATGGAGCCGCAAAAAGCACGGTATGTTAATCCATTCACTGATTTTGGTTTTAAGAAACTGTTCGGTGAAGAATATAATGCTGACCTGCTGATTGATTTTCTTAACCAGTTGCTGAAAAAAGAGCAGGGCAGAATCAAAAAAATCACTTATCTCAAAAACGAACGGCCTGGTGGCCGCGCAATTGACCGCAAAGCGGTTTATGATCTGTATTGCGAAAATGAATCGGGTGAAAAGTTCATTGTCGAAATGCAGAAGACAAAGCAGAAGTTTTTTAAAGATCGAAGTCTTTATTATTCGACTTTTCCCATAAGTCAGCAGGCAAAGAGCGGCGATTGGAACTTTGAACTGAAAGCTGTTTATGCTGTTGCCATACTTGATTTTGTCTTTGACGAGGATCTAAAAGAACCGAAAAAGCTGCGCTACGATGTTAAACTGTCTGATATTGAAACCAGCAAAGTGTTTTACGACAAGCTCACCTTTATTTATTTGCAGATGCCAAAGTTCAATAAAACGTTAGATAAGCTTGTCGACCGTTTTGACAAGTGGCTTTACATTTTAAAAAACCTGGAGCGTTTGCACAATATTCCCGAAAAATTTCAGGATCGAATTTTCAAAAAGATATTTGAAACAGCCGAGATTGCCAAATTTAATCCTGAGGAAGTCATGCAATACGAAGACAGTCTGAAAGTCTATCGCGATCTGAAAAACTCTTTCGATACAGCAATAGAAGAAGGTTTTGAAAAAGGTATCAAAAAAGGCCGTAAAGAAGGTAAAGCTCTTTATATTCTCGAGTTGTTGGAAGATGGTGAGATCTCTTTCGAAAAAGCCTGTCAAAAAATCGACCAGTTAAAATCAAAAAATCCAGATGCAAATTTCTGGAATGAAATAGGCGAATCTTTATACAAATTCAATCCCAATCTCCCACAGGTTAAAGAATCTCACGCCAAATACAAATCTCACAAAACAAAACCCAGGAAATCATTGCGCAATTCAAAAGCTCTTTAAATGTTTTCGATGTCTTTACTGGCTCAAATCTTTCAATCTTTTTTCCATAATGTGATCAAGAAGTTTTTGGTTGCTGCCCGTCATTGGAATTTTGTACAGCATTTCAAAATTTTCTTTGAACCTTTTTAACAACTTATCCAGCATACTTTCACATGCCACTTCGGGAATATCGAAGCGTTTACCAAACTCAATAAGGTTCTTGCGTTTGATGTTATCGTCATGTCCATCAAGTTTCATTGCCATTTTATGGTCGCCATAAATGCGGGTGCAGATAAGATCGTAAGCGGGTGAGATTTCGACAATTCTACTACCTGACTTTATGAGCAGACTGATGTTTTTGGCATGCAGATCTCCGTTTCCAATTAAATAGGAAAACGCATAGAGTTGTAAAAGTTTTAAAGTTGCTACCCGTGCAGCTGGAACACGTTTTTTTATCGCTTGAACCACCTCATTAAAGGAAATTCGGTATTTTTCAGCGGGATATTTGTTCAAAAGCTGGCAGGCGTCTTCCTGGTGGTGCATCAGGAAATGGTTCTCTTTTGAACTCCAGCTTCGATCAAATCTGGTTACAAGTAGGCCAAAATTACCGTCTTTGTCTTTGACGAGTCTGGTTGAAGCCGAGTCTATGCCACATTTTCTTGCTAATTCCATGCAGTAATGCTCATTTATCACCAAATTGGTTTTGTCGGCTGGATTGAGTTTCAAAATGTATTTTGAATGCTGCCTGGCAATATTGATTGGAAAGCTGATCATCGACGCGGAAATCTTTTCCTGAACTCCTGCTATGGACTCATCTTTATGCAATTCGCTTCCTGAAATAATTTTTTGAAAGTAATCGTAAAAGTTAATTTTACTTAATTTGGGTGGAGCTGCTTCATTTGCGGCGGATTCTGTTTTTGCATACACATCGCCGATGACATGACTGCCAATATCGGCAAAGATACTGAACAAATCATCTTCTGAAGTCTTAAGATTTTTTGTTATGGCTTTTAAGCGAAGTCCTTCAGGTAACAGGCCGGCAAAGAACGGAAAAAGGTTTATCCCGTTGTTGGAATATTTCCGCCTGGTTTTGGGCATGCAGAATGATATTCCCGGACTAAAAGACTGCTGTAGAAATTCTTCATCATATATGAATTCACAGCCGTTTTTGGTTCGTTTCAACGTACCTGCCGGAGTATCGTTTTTGAATATTCGAAGTTCATCGATATTTTTCGCTTCTTTCATCATGATTTCAGCTCTTCAACAATAGACAGACCAGAGTTTCCTGGCTTTATTTCGAGCTCGAGGCCCAGAACTCCAAGAACATCGAGTAATTTGTCGAACTGAATTCGGGGTTTGCCATTTTCGAGCTGAGATACGTAGTTCAAGCTTACACCGGCCAGTTCAGCCAATTCTGTTTGAGATAGATTTAGGGCTTTGCGACAACTCTTAACGGTCGCACCCAGATTTATCGCTTCTTCAAGATGAGGTTTCTTCATAATTTCCTATGATCGAATGAAAAATAGCTTCTTTATAATTATTATAATGAAATTCAAAAAAAATTACAATGACCATGTGAAAAATTGTGAAAACAATAAGAAAAATCAAACTTCCTGAACAATGTTCGCATGGTCATGGGAAAAATTCAGGAAAATTTCTTGTCGAAGTTCACATTAAAGCACCTGAGCGTATTTACTCCTGAGAATAAGGAACGGTCGGTCTGAC
>DYKG01000032.1:30812-38846 GCA_020722725.1 Candidatus Methylomirabilis sp. | reverse complement strand
CGACCGGCTGATGGTTGAAACCCAGTGGGCCATTCCGAGAGAAAGCAGACTGGGAGTACATCTCGGGTTGGTTGAAATGATAACCAACGCGATCGAGCATGGAAACCTGGCAATTGATTTTTACATGAAAAGCGAAGCTCTTGAAGGCAATATCGATGACTGGCAGAATTTGCTTGATGCCCAGCTGGCAAAGCCTGAGCTGGCAAAAAGGCTGGTAAGGATAGATTTTTACATGAACCGGGACTTCTGCGAGTGGATAATTACGGACGAGGGTGAGGGCTTCGACTGGCGAAACCGCCCGGATCAGGACGACCCAGAAATGCTTCTGGCAGCAAACGGCAGGGGGATTATTCTAACCACCCTGCAGTTTGATGAACTGGAATACAATGATATTGGCAATCAGGTTAGATTCAGAAAGAATCTTAAATAGCCTTTCAATCTTCATAAAGCGCTTTTTCATCGTTTACCGGTTCGATTTCAGGAGTCTTGGCAGCCGGTTTTCTTTCAACTACCGCACCCTGACCGTTTTCCTGATAGTAATCATGCAGGCGCTGTCGCCATTCGCCCTGGCTATCTTTGTTCAGAATAAATTCAAAGCTGCCGACAGCACGGCAAACCCTGACGAAATCACTAAAAAAGTTGAACATCGCGTTGGCTGAAGCTTCTTTAGAAACCAGCGAAGCGTTCTGCGCGTCGATCAGGTCGAGAATGTTCACAGCGCCTCGCTGATATGCGTTCTGCACCAGATCAAGGGCTTTGGCAGCATATTCCGCCCTGGTATTCGAAAGCCCGATACTGGCAAAGGATGCACGGGCATCTTCGAGAGTAACACGGGTGTTCAATTCCAGGCGCTGCATCATATGGGCAAGATTGTTTTCAAGCTGAAGCACGTTTGCCCTGGCCTGTCTGACAGCTGCCGGTCGGTCGCCTCCTTCATGCAGAGGAATCGAGACATTGAGTCCGACATACCAGTCATTTTTGTCGGGGTATTTGAAAAAACCCGAAAAAGGTGCCGGCATTGGTGGTTTTGGCTCACCAATTCCAGATTCTTTCAAAGTTCGGGTGAAGTTGCCCTGAAGCGCAATGGTGGGATTATTATAGCGTCGACGGGCAGAGCGATGGGCTCTCTTCTGGGCATCGATGGCATTTTCGAGCTGGTCAATTTCAGGTGCACGAGCCATGGTGTCTTTAACCAGAAAGTCTCTGAAAATTTTAAATCCGAACATATTGTCGAGATAAGGTGCGACTTTCTGTTGATCGAGCAGAAAAACTTTGGCAAAGATATCGCAGTCAGCAGTAGTAAATTCTTCTTCCTGCCGTGAATTCAAAATTTGATTTAAAGCAAGTTCAGCTTTTTTGCGCATGGCCGAAGCATCGATTACCGCCTGCCTGGCACCAGCCATCTGAATTTCCCAGCGATAGACCTCTGCGGGGCCTGAATTTCCAACTTCTTCGCGAAATTTTGCAATTTCAAGATTGGCACGGGTAACTTCAAGATTGTCGCGTTGAATTGCCTGCAGGGTCTTGGTTTTGAGCACATTAAGATAAGCCAGAGCGGCATCACGCATAATATCGAGAATCAGGGCTTTTTCTTCATCTTTTTTGGCAGCCAGCATCAGCTTTTGAATATCGATATTGGCACGGGCCGGCTCATTAAAAAGAACCTGCATCAGATCAGTTCCGATCTGGGTGGTATATTTGGCAGGAGTCATGATGGTTTCGGCACGGTCGTCGTCAAGCACATTTTCGCGGGCAAACAGGCTGATTTTTGGCCGCAGATTAGACCTGGCGCGCTCTACGCCATGCCTTCCGGCTTCAATTTCCTGGCGTTTGGCGGCCAGCTGCAGATTTCTCGTGACTGCGGTTTCAATGACCTGAGTCAACGACAACTTGTTTTCAAGATCTTCCGGTTCGGCGTTGAAAAGAACAGCATCGGTCATCTGAGCCCAGGTCGGGTAAACCCCGAGTTTTCGGGCAGTTTTCATATTTACGCTCAATCTCTGATTAAGGGAAAAAGCGGTGTCGAAAGTTGCCGGGTCTTCGCCAAACAAAAGACGCTGAAGATTCAATGAAAGCTTGCGAGCCAGTTTAACCCGGTCTGCTTCGGCATAAATTCCGGCAAAGAGCCCCTGCTCCACCTGACGACTGCCAATAATGCTCATTGAAACAATTCCAGCCCCGGCAAGCATATCAGCAAGTTTCACGAACTCCTGTTCAGAAAGCCCACTTAAAGGTGCCACCAAAGCCGCATCAAAACCGGCCAGAGCCGAATCCCCACCGGCAATTGCTTCTTCAACCAGAATTTGTTTGAATGTCAACCCCTGCTCTTCTGCCAGCTTCTTGATAGCACCAGACATTTCCGGCATTACCTGATGAAAGTTCTTATCAACAATCAATGCAAGATTTTTGGCCAATCTTACCTGCTGCAGATTGTCCAGCAAGACTGAAAAATCCAGATTCAGATTGATAAAGTTTAAATTTTTTCTTGCCTTTTTCGGGTCAGCAGACTCACCAAGCTGAATTTGTGCGTTAATAACCTGAGCAGCGAACGTTGGCTTCGCGTGCTTTTCCTGAATGGCTGTCAGATGTGAGCTTAGTTGACCAACACAGACTACCGCATCGGCTTCTTTGGCAGAAAAGGCTTTTTCAATAGCAGCAGCTATCGACAACTTATCATTGTTGCCTTGAAATACAAGTTCCTGGGGCACCACAATGTCATCATAATCAGTTGCCATTTTTTCAAGCTCACTGCGAAGACTTTCGACAAAAGATGACTCCAATTCAGACTGGCCATCAAGAACCACCGCAACCTTTATCGTTTCTGCCGATGAACCGATTGTAAAAAGAAACACGAAAATTAAAGACACAAGAGCTTTAATTGAATGCGAATTTTGCGACATTTCAACCTCCAGAGCTTGTTTAAAAATATTAATATTACATTATAATACCAAAGAAGAGTCATTATTTCAATGCTTCAGCTGTAGATAATTTCCCCCTCATGCTATTGTCTGGTGTTGACTTTAAAATAAACCGATGGTAATTTTCAAGGGAAATCTTAAACATTGTCTGGGAGGGCTTAAAAATGGGTAACGAAACCAATGTTGCGATCAGGAAACATGCTATTCAAAGCTCTTTCAGCCGATGGTCAACCACTGAAGAATCATCTGCGGCGATTGACGGGGTTAAAAATGGCGATTTCAGTTTCCATACTGAAAAAGAAGCAAGCCCATGGTGGCAGGTTGACCTGGGAAAGATTTATCCTATTTCTTCTATTGTGGTTTATAACCGGGGCGTAGAAAATTCAGAGCTCGCAAATCGTGCCAAAAGTATGGCTGCATTCATTTCGCAAGATGGAATGAGCTGGCGGAAAGTCCACAATGGCGGGATTTCATTTGGTGGAATTTTAGATAATAAACCCCTGAGAATAGAAGTCGGCAAAAACCCGGCACGTTTTGTCCGACTTCAACTGGCCGAAGAAAACTATTTTCACCTTGATGAAATCGAGATCTATGCTGAATCCGATGCAGGTACTTTCAATCAGCAGAACCAGAGCTTTTGCCCATCGTTAAAAGTGTTGGGCGCAAAATACGGCACCGATAAAGTTTCCCACGGTTTTTGCGATATTTATGAACAAGCCTTCGCTGCTATGAGACCCAAAGCAACCAAGATTCTTGAGCTGGGGGTTTTCTTTGGCGCTAGCCTATGCATGTGGCGCGACTGGTTTCCCAATGCGATAGTTCATGGCGCTGACCATTTCACCGGTTATCAGGGAAATGGCCACATTTTTGCCGATGCCGACCGTTTTTTGAATGAAGTTAAACAGGGCAGACATGAGCGAATCAAGGTGCATGAACTCGACCAGTCAAAAAAAGAAGCCCTGGAAAATTTTGCCGGCAATCATCTGCAGGGCACATTCGACCTGATTCTCGATGATGCCTCTCACCTGATGCGCGATCAACAACAGACACTGGGTGCCCTTTTCCGACTGGTCAAACCTGGTGGATATTTTGTTATCGAAGACCTGCAAAGCTCTTATTCAAGCGATTATGATATTGACCTTGAGAACAATAACACAACCCTGTCAATGATCGAGCACGCTCTTTCCGGCAATGGCTGGGTTTCTCGCTACATGTCATCAGAAGAAATCAAATTTTTGAATGAAAATGTAGATCTGACACAAACTAAAATTACTGGCACCATAAATTCCAGAACCGGGATCATCAGGCGCAAAATGCTCAGCAACAAACCCTGTTTCAGCCAGCCCAAGCCCGGCAGTCTGGCGATCGTCAATTATGCGACCTTTGATCAATTGAATCAGGCCAGACAGCAGAAAAACATTGAATGGGCAAGACAATGGTTCAGTGAAGCCAGTGAGTCTGAATTGAAGCTCGACATCATCTGCTTCGGTCCCGACTCTCTAGATCAGGATTTTATCGAAAAAAACCGTAAGCTCCTTTCTGAAAATCGTGGTGGCGGCTACTGGCTTTGGAAACCATGTGTAATCAATGCGGCTTTGAGCGCTATTGATGCCGAATACATTCTATATTGCGACTGTGGATCGACAATCCAGAAATCATTGCATGAAGTCATGGCAGCTTTGCAAGGTGACGCCTCATCAGTACTTGCTTTCGACACAACTTCCAATAACTGGTTTGAATATCAGTGGACAAAAGGGGAAGTGCTAAGAGCAATGAACGCAGATGTACCAGAAATCACCAATACCGGTCAAATTGCCTGCACCGCATCACTCTGGAAAACCGGCGATTTTTCGCGGGAGCTGGCAGCTGAATGGCTGAGCTGGATGCAGAACCCAGCCTATGTTACCGACACACCAAGTGCTGATGGTCAAGGCGAAAAGCCAGGATTTCTCGAGCATCGCCATGATCAGTCGATTTTCAGCATTCTCATTAAAAAGCGAAAACTGGCCCAGAACCAGGATTCTCCAGCCGTTATAACCCATGATTTCAGAACATGGGTCGGACATCATCAGATAACCAGGTTATTAAAATGAGTCAGGAACATTTTTCAAAAATTGCCGATGAACTGAAGATTAACCCGGTTCAGGTCATGTCGGTAGCTCAACTGCTCGAAGAAGGTGGCACAGTTCCATTCATCGCCAGATACCGCAAAGAACGCACCGGATCACTGGACGAAGTTGCAATTCAGACAATTAGAGACCGTCTCGAGCAGTTTGCCGAGTTTGACAAGCGCCGGGAAGCAATTGTTAAATCACTGAGTGAAAGAGAGTTGCTCAGCGACGAGCTTTCGGCAAAAATCAACAAAGCAGAAACCATCAACGCGCTTGAAGACATTTACCTTCCGTTTAAACCGAAAAAAAGAACCCGCGCCACCATTGCCCGGGATAAAAATCTGGAACCCCTTGCCCGGGAGATTTTTGCCCAGAATGTAAATCTAAATCCGGCTGAGGCGGCCAGTGCCTTCATTAACAACGAGACCGGGGTTAACAGTTGCGAAGAAGCCCTGCAGGGGGCTCGCGACATAATTGCCGAATGGGTAAGTGAAAATGCCGAGGTAAGAAACAGTCTTCGTAATTTCTTCCTGGCTGAGGCGGTAATTTCATCAAAAGTTGCCAAAGATAAAGAAGAAGAGGGCAGCAAATTCAAAGACTATTTTGACTGGCACGAACCGGTGAAAAATGTTGCCGGTCATCGCCTGCTGGCAATGTTGCGCGGCGAAAACGAAGGTTTTCTGAAAATATCAATTGTTCCCGATTCTGAAAGAGTTATCAAAGCAATTCAGAAATTCTATCGGCGCGAATTTTGCCCAAGCTGGGAACAGGTGCGCGAAGCAATCGAAGATTCATACAAACGTTTGTTGGAACCTTCGATCGAAAATGAAACGAGAAAGACTCTGCGTGAAAAGGCAGAAGTAGAAGCAATCAATGTTTTTGGCATCAATCTGCGCGAACTTCTTATGGCTCCGGCTCTTGGTCAAAAAGCCGTATTAGCAGTTGACCCTGGATTCCGTACCGGCTGCAAAATCGTCTGCCTTGACCCCCAAGGCAAATTGCTTGAAAACTCAGTAATCTTTGTAACCCGGTCTGAGCAAGCCAGAGAAGCATCGATAAAGCTGGTCAGGCAATTTATTGCCAAACACAACATTCAGGCAATTGCAATCGGAAACGGCACCGCCAGCCGCGAAACCGAAGCATTCTTTCGCAGCTTGAATCTGCCTGCAGAAATTTCAATCATCATGGTAAATGAAAGCGGCGCATCGGTATATTCTGCATCTGAAGCCGCCCGCGAAGAATTTCCCGACGAAGACATTACAGTGCGGGGGGCGGTATCGATCGGCAGACGCCTGATGGATCCTCTGGCCGAACTGGTTAAAATCGACCCTAAAGCAATTGGTGTCGGGCAATATCAGCATGATGTCGACCAGAGTCGCCTTAAGAAAAATCTGGATGATGTGGTAATAAGCTGCGTAAACAAGGTTGGAGTCGAAGTTAATACCGCCAGCCGCCAGTTGTTAAGCTACGTTTCCGGTCTTGGCCAGCAGCTGGCAAAAAACATTGTAGCTTTCCGCGAAGAGAACGGCCCATTTAAGAGCAGGGCTGAACTGAAAAAAGTTCCAAGGCTTGGTCCCAAAGCTTTTGAGCAAGCCGCCGGCTTTCTGCGTATTCGTGGGAGCAAAAACCCTCTCGATCAAAGTGCCGTTCATCCTGAAAGCTATGAAATTGTCAAAAAAATGGCGGAAGATCTGAATTGTTCGATTGCCGATCTGGTTTCAAAACCGGAGATCAGAAAGAATATTAAGCTCGAAAAATATATCGATGAAAAGACTGGTCTGCCCACTCTTCGCGATATTGTTGAAGAGCTTGCCAAACCCGGTCGTGACCCGCGAGAGAAATTTGAAGCCTTCTCTTTTACCGAAGGAATAAATGAAATAAAAGATCTGAAGGTGGGTATGAGTTTACCCGGAATCATTACGAATGTAACCAAATTTGGAGCGTTTGTCGATATCGGAGTACACCAGGATGGACTCGTACATGTCAGCCATTTGTGTGACCGATTCATAAAAGATCCCGCTGAGGTGGTCAAGGTTCAGCAAAAGGTAATGGTAAGGGTTATCGAGGTAGATATTCCGAGAAAGCGCATTGCTCTTTCAATGAAAAGTGAAAAAAAAGGGTACGGAACGCTGGTAACTTAAAAAATCTGGAGAAAAATTTTCTACAGCAAAGAATTTTTATTTTTTTGATTACCATTTTGGTCATTAATCGTTTGCGTCTTTCCGGTTTCAGAGCCAATCTGGCGATTTTCAAGACAGTTTTAATAAAAAAAAACTCGCCAAGCTGACAAGTTTGTTGTTATCATTAGTTGGGTACAAAAAATAGGCCGATATACTTCCTGAATTATTATTCTTGATTTTTCGGCTGGTATTTTTTGTCAGGTTAGCACACACGGAAGTGAGGATGTAAACAATGTCAATTATTACTGGTATGACTCCCACGCAGATTGCTGCGCTTACGACGACACAGATCCGGAACCTTGGCACCGATGATTTTAAGGCGATGACCGCCATTCAGGCAGCGGCTCTTTCTTCAGCGCAGATAGATGCCATAGAAACCCAGGATATAGCGGTTCTTGGTGCAAGCCAGATTCAATCCCTTACCCTGTACAACAACAAAGGTCTTTTATCAAGCCAGGTTCAGGCTTTAACTCCCACCCAGATAAAGGCCTTAACCGGCTCACAGCTCGCGACTTTTGATACCGGTGACATTCAGGTTCTTTCAACCAGTCAATTGACCAATATTGACGCATCCGACCTGGCAAGTCTTTCAACCACGCAGATTGGTGCGCTTTCAACAACACAGTTTAAAGCTTTTTCGGCTACCCAGATCGCCGGTTTAAGTACAACTCAAATTAGCCAGATGGGCACTGAAAAGTTGTCAAATATGACGACCACCCAGCTTGCCGGCATGACCACTTCTCAAATTGCAAGTTTAACTACCAGCCAGATTGCCGCTCTGACGACCAGTCAGGTTAAAGCTCTGACCGCAAATCAGGTCAAAGC
>DYKG01000032.1:0-30712 GCA_020722725.1 Candidatus Methylomirabilis sp. | reverse complement strand
CTGCCGGTCTTACAACTACCCAGCTGCAGGCACTTGGTACCGCTCAGATTGCCGGTATGACCACTGACCAGATCGCAAATCTTTCTACCGCTCAGTTTGCCGCTCTGACGACCAGTCAGGTTAAAGCTCTGACCGCAAATCAGGTCAAAGCACTGACCACCGCCCAGATTGCGGCAATGCAGACCGAAGACTTCGCAACCCTTTCTACCAGCCAGATTGCTGCGATGACCACCGATCAGATTGCCAAACTGTCGACCACCCAGATCGTTGACCTGACAACCTCGCAGATCAAGGGCCTTACCGCCACCCAGATCGGCGCTCTGTCAACCACTCAGGTTAACAAGATTGAAACTGTAGATATTCAGGCACTTTCAGCAACCCAAATCAAGTCACTTTCAACCGATCAGGTCAGAAATGGTCTCTCTACCGCTCAGGTAGCCGCCCTGACCACAACTCAGATTGCAGCGCTGACACCTGATCAGGTTTCAGCAATGACTACTGATCAGATAGCTGCGTTGAACTTTTAAAATCCTGTTTGACCGGATCTACAGAAACCTGCAGTAAAATTACTGCAGGTTTCTTCATTTGGGCTGGGATTTGTAGGCAATCAGATTAAGGCTGATTGCAACACCGTAAGGTTTGTAAGAACTGGTATCGTTGAATATTCCAAAATCATCGACACGCTGGCAGTATTTAAAACCTGCATTACCAAGGTAATCCATGAGTATCTCTTCGTTCAGGCCGACATAATGAAAATCGTGGGCATCGACCTGCCCGCCGAACATCATTCGCATCACATGGAACCGTGCTGCTTTATCGAGATCGGGGCTTAGAAAAAGTCGGCAAAGAGTTGCAAGATCAGGAACCGAAACCAGAAAAACCCCATCTTTCTTGAGAATTCGATGAAAACCGGCCAGAGTATTGATCATTTCAAATTGCGGAATGTGCTCAAGCACATGACTGCCGTAGATCAGGTCAAATTCACCGTCAGCAAACTGGCTGAGGTCTTTTATGTCACCAACATAATCGACTCCCTCACCAGGCTGAATGTTCAGCATCTGCCAGCCAACCTTCGGCTCACGCCCGCCGATATGAAGTTTTTTCCAGTCGGGGTTATCGAGTTTAATCATTTTTTTGCCTCGCTGGTTTTGCCCTGCCTTGGTACCGCAAAACTTTCTGGTGCCAAGCCAGCTCGGGCACGCTTAATCATCTCTTCGTAAGCAGCTTCCAGATTGCGGCAATAATAGTCGGTATCGAAAAGTCGGCTGGATTCAAGGTTTTTTACGAGTTTTTCTTTCATTTTCTGCAAAAATTCAGGTTTTTGAGCCAATTTAAGGGCCAAAGCCTCATAATCTGTAAGATTATCGGTGATCAGCTCTTCAAGCCCCACAACTGAAAGTAATCCGGCCGCAACCCGGCCGGCAAAAGCTTTTCCACGACAGGTTACCAGCGGCAACCCGGCACGCAGAACGTCACTGCTGGTAGAATGGGCATTGCAGGGTGAAGTGTCGAGAAACAGGTCGGCCATGCGGTAGCGGGCCAGATGATCGGCAATTGAAGGAACACGGGTGGCAAAAACGATGCGGCTCGGGTCAACTCCACGTTTTTCGGCTTCTTTTCGCAGATTTTTTTCAGCTGATTCATTGAGTTTCATCAACCAGAGAACACTACCATGAACCTGCTTCAAAAGACGCATCCAGACGTCAAAAATCTGCGAATTTATTTTGTAATCATGGTTAAAAGAACAGAAGATAAAGCCCTGTTCCGGCAGACCGTATTGAGGCCTTGGTGGAGTGGTCGCAGCGATATGGACACGGGAATCGGTCGGCATATAGGTGTCGGGCAGATAAACCACTTTTTCACTGTAACAGTTGCGGTATTTTTTGGGAATAATGTGACGATCAGCAATGATGTAGTCAATATAATCGAGGCCAAGAGTACTTGAATAGCCAAGATAATTAACCTGCACCGGCACCGGGCGATACGAAAACACATCGGTGCGTGAGTCGGCAGTGTAGCCCGCCATATCGACCAGAACATCAACATTCATCGATTTCAGCATTGAAGCCAGCTCATAAGAGGGAATCTGGCGGGCATCGACAAACTTATCGAAAGCTTTTTCCATGCGTTTTCTCATCGGCGAACCGTCGTCGATTCCGAGAGAAACCCCGATAATTTCAAATCTGTTGCGATCATGCGCCTCAAAAAGTCCGGCCGACAGATGACCAACCGGGTGCTCACGAAAATCTGGCGAGACATAGGCAATTTTCAGTTTCTGATGGGCATAAACCTCGCCATTCCACAAAGGTTCATGGGCTGGAAAAAAATGGCGGGCAAAAACCTGGGCGCAAACCAGGTGTTCAGATGGCTCACCGGATATCGCGGTGAAAGCCAGTGACTTGCAAACTCGTTTTTCAGCTTTTACCCCTTCAATTATTGACTGCTTGATTGGTTCGAGATTGGTCCAGTCGCAGGCGTGCATTTTGGCAAAGCCATACAGGCCCAGGGCATAATCAAAATCAGGATCAACCTCAACAAGTTTGGCAAAGGTTTCAATAGCGAGATCGTAGAGTTTAAAATCAGTAAGTAAAATTCCGCGATTGCAAAGAGCCTTGGCATTTCCCGGGTCTTTCCTGAGCAATTCTTCAAACGTCAGCAAAGCATCGCGATGACGATTCATCTCAACCAGAACGCCGCCACGGTTCAATAAAACCTCAGAATACTCTGGGTCGAGCTCAAGTGCCTTGTCATAGCTTGCCAGAGCCTCATCAAACCTTTTCAGGCTCTGTTGAACCACTCCAATGTTGTACCAGAGAGCCGGATAGTCCGGTTTTACGGCCATTGCCCGGGAAAAATATTCGAGGGATTTCTGCGGATTGCGCCGGTTTTGCTCTATGCCCCCGAGAGAAAACAACGACGGAAAATCAGCAGGATCTTCAGAAATAATTTCGAGAAAAATTGCTTCAGCCTCGGCCAGCTGATTTTTTGCCTGAAACTCAAGGGCAATGCGAAGTTTATCGGCATATTTTGTTGTTGGCTGAGAAGGCCTTAACACCGAATTATTGGGAATCAATTCTTCGGCGATAGTTTTTCTGATTTTTCTGGCCTCATCAAAGGACGGATCAAGGGCAATACAGCGGTCAAGATGATTCAACGCATCAGAATAGCGTCCAAGTCGGCCTGCAGTAAGGCCAAGATTGAAGAATACCTGGGCAAATTCTGGCTGAAGCAGGCTCGCTCTGGCAAAAAGGTCGAGTGCTTCGCTGAAATTGCTGCGATTAAATGCATCAACACCAAGAGAATAAAGTGAAACAAAGTCGGTTGGTTGAACTTTCACTGGTTCAGAAAAACCAGACTCAGCGACAGTGGCTGCCTCTTCGCCGGCAAGTTCTTTCTGGAAAAGATCTGCAAGCTGAGAATTCATCTGCAGATCAAATTCTTTCAATGCCAGGAAAGCCATATCAGAAGAGCAATAAGCTTCGCCAAGAATTATGGCCAACTTCAATAGTTGAGAAGGACTGAGTTCATTGAATCGTGAAAAATCTCTGACGAAAACCACACGGGAAGATACGATCTGCAGACCAGAACCAAGTTTTTCACATGGAATGGCAGGGTTAAAACAGCGAAAATCAGTCTCAAGAATACGGTGCAGCAAAAAGCTGTGGCGCCGAAGAAAAGCTTCAAAATCAGAAAAAAACGGTATGCCACAGGATGTCGGAATCCACGAGACATCCACCTCAATTGCCATTAAACTCTTGTTTAACCTGTCAAAAACAAGCTCAAAGTCTGGTAATTTTAAATCTGAATCGTCAATTTTCAAAAGATCAATTGAAACATCTATTTCATTTATTCTTGTAAACTCTTGAATCTTCAGGAATCTTGAATAAGTGCAATTGCAGAGGTTTTGATAACTCTTGTTACTTCCAGTCTTCTGGTTTGAGCCAATCTCAAGAATACCGATTTTTCCCAGCTTTTCTTTGACAAAACCGCTATTTTCAAGAATTACGATCATTGACGACATAGAGGCTCCCTGCTGAAGTTCAGATTGTCTGAAAAAACATCACCCGTCGATTAACGCAAAAGTCTTACCCAAAAAGCTGTCTGATTCAAGTTCTTCATTACAGCAGAAAAAGAATACTGCAAACGTTAAAATATTGCAAAAAACAAATAGGCACAAACTGCTCAGTCGGCCGATGAAACAAGCCCAGCATTACCATTGCCGTTAACCGTTTTTTCTTCTTGAACAATCTCCTGTGGTCGCAATGAAACCGCAATTGCTGCGCAAACATGCCCACCAATCAGAATAATGCAGGATGAAATATAGATCCAGAGCATAAAGGCCACTACAGCACCCAATGAGCCATAAATCAGCTGATAGCTGCTGGTGCCCAGTGAAAGATACCAGACAAAAATCTTCTTGGTGAATTCAAGGGCAAGAACAGAAAAAACCGCACCCCCGCATGACTCTCGCCATTGCACCATCACATTGGGAACATAGCGATACATAATCATGAAAAGGGCAAAAGTGGTAAAAAAGGGCAGATAATCAAGCAGAATGGTATGAAACCCAGACATGTTTTCGTGGTATGTGGCAAAAAGGGAAGGAAAAAATCGCGGCAGAACGTCCAATAGAGTGTTGATAATAAGGGTTGTGATCAAAAATATTATTACGATACCGATCATCATCAGGCCAATCAGGCGCTCAGCAAGAAAATGCCGGCTTCTGGCATTGGTCCAGGCAAGGTTAATGTTATGCGAAAATCCGGCAAAAACCAGAGTGGCTGACCATAGCAGCACAACAGTACCCATCAGACCCACAGCGCCGCTCGAATTGATCAGATGGCGAATATTTCCGCGCACAATGTCTTCAGAGCCGGGCAGATAATTTTCGGCAAACTTAAGAATCTGCGTCTGCACTTCAACGCTTTTTAAAAAAGAAGCATTGAAGGCAACAATGAAAAGAATCAGGGGAAAAAAGGAAAAAATGGCGTAGTAAGCAATTGCCGCTGCCGCTTCAAGCACTCTGGTATCGTTTATCCGGTTATAGATATGTACCAGGAATTTACAGAAAGGTTTAAATATTGCCATAATTGCGCCTGTACAAGGTTTTTACAGATATACCACAATTATGACACAGACGCAATTTCAGCAAACCCAATCATCCCCCGGAGTCGGCATTGAAAAACTCATCAAAATAAGCACTGATGGAATCGCCCGATCCGGCAGCTTCAATTTTTCCCGCCAATTGACTCAAACCGGAGACCGCCTGAGCGCTGTCTTCACTTTCGGCATTAACTTGTTTTGCAGCGGTAAAAAATTTCTGCAGATTATCAGTTGCTGAAGTCGAAGAACCTGAATAACTCGCATTCTCGATTGCATGTATACTGCGGTTAAACTGGGCAAGACCGGCTGCGCCGGCTTTTTCAACGGTTGAAGAAAAGGCTGAATTGAAGCCATCGATCAAAGAGTTGCCCCCGGCAGAAAGGTTACGCCCAAGGCTGGCGAAAGTCTGGTTAAGCGTTTCAGCATTAGTCCCAGCCATGAAATCAGCACTATTGGAAAATCTGATCAACTGCAACGGGTCACTTGAAGCACCGGCCCGGCTTACTGATGCCTGGAATCCCTGGTATGCCTCAGAGTTACCCGATTCTCTGACCGCTGAACTGATGCGATTGATTTTTGCTCCGCTGCTGGAAATGGTAGCAACGCTGGCCCTGGCCGAAAATGCTGCTGATATGAGCTGGGCAGAATTTTTTACCTGCCCTGGTTGAACGTTGGCAGAAGAAAGATTCTGGAAAAGAACCTGCTGTAAAAAAGGATTGGTGTTAAGCGGTTGAGTTGCCATATGACGCCTCCCTGCGTGTACGTTTTCAGCCCCCTCTTGTATAAGCATAACCAGAGAGGGGGGGGGGTTGTCTACTCCTGAGCGTTGGCAGAAGAAAGGATATAAGAATCCAGTTCTTCTTTAAGCAGGCCATCAAACTGCAGCGGTTTAAATTTTAAAGCCTGTATTTCTTCTGCAAAAGACTGAGCCTGATCTTCAGTTAAATCTTGAGTTTCATCAGATGCGGCCTCATCGCTTTCAGATTCCGGCGAGGGCATGGTTGAATCAGAATCTTCTGATTTTATGGTTTTTCCAGCTTTTTCGGCAGTTTTAATGACTTTTTGCAGAACCGGATTTTTCGCATCGATCTCATCAGCGAGAAATTTAAAGAACTGATCATAGTTCGAAAAATTTATCTGTTCAATTTTTTCATTCAAAAAGCCATTGGCGCAAATAACTGCAAGCTTTACGAAATCCTGCGGGTCAATATCCTGGTCATGATGATGCTCAATGACCGAAACCACGTAATCAGGCATACCCATTTCGCGGGCATAAAGACCACCAAGATACTGATGGCTGACTCCAAAAACTCTGGTTTCCGCATCAAAAATGGTCAGCCGTTCCTTTCTGACCATATTCAAAACTTTCGCATACTCTTCCTTGTCATAAAATGAGAAAGCAAGCGAACCGATGTCGTGAAGAAGGCCGGCGATTCGCATTTTTCCAATCGTTGGAAGGTCGGCCTTAATAAGTTTTCCGATGTATGCAGCAAGGTGGGAACAACGGCGCAGGTGGGCAATTTTATCGCGCTGGTTTGAGAAAAACTGGGTAAAGCTGATGAAAAGCTCGTGAACCAGAAGTTGCCTGATGCCCTCAAGACCAAGATAAGTAACCGCCGCTTTAAGAGTTTCGACCGGAAAACGCCGGCTGAGGAAGGTAGTATTCGCAGTTTTCAGCATTCTCGCAACCAGCTGGAGATCTTTTGAAGCAGTTTCCTCAATTTCTTCGAATTTCACTTCTGGGTTGCGCATCATCTGAAGAAGGTTATAGGCAGAGGTTCTGGTGACCCCGATTCTGCTGATCTGCTTGATTATTTTCTCGGCGTTGCGTTCGCCGGCTATTCGGCGAATTGCGCTAAAAGGCTCGGCAAAAACCTGAATGCCGTGAAGATTGAAACTGATCTGGCTCTCAGATGCGGGGGCAACTATTTTTAAAGCGCCAAACTCGCCAATTTTCAGAAGCACCGGCAATAACTCAGGGTTCAGACTGGCATTTTCTTCCAATGAAAGAATGACACTGTCATATTTTTTCGTCAACAGCTGCAGAGTTGCGATGGCCTTATGATCAGGCTTGATATCAGGATCTTCGACGATCATTTCAATAATTTTATGGCCATGATCGCGCAGTTTAAATGGGTGATTTTCTGACATTGAGAATGACGGCTCCAGACAATTCGATGGATTTCAATAAAATAATATTAGCACATCGAATAGGCGAATTTAAGCCTTTTCATGCAAGAAGTGAGAATCCCGAAACTGGCTCAGGTAAATCTTTCCTGATCAGTTGTGGAACGACATCAAAAATATCCCGTTGCATCAGAAAGTTTAGATCATCTTCCAGGCCGATCTCGATGACTGCCCGCCCGGCTCCGGACATTTCAAGCAGTTTTCGGGTATCGCGATAATATCCGTAGATGCCCAATGCAGCCTGCCCACCGTCTCCCAGAGAAAAGGAGCAGTCTGAAGAAATCAAGGTCATTATTTGAGACACCAGAAAACCGGCACAATACGCATCGTCAACCGCGAATTTTTCTTCGCGACCGGCGCAAACGACGAGAATATCGAAATTGCCATCTCTCGCTGCCCGCAACGCCTGCTTAACCACGGCAGAAGCATTTAAAAAACAGCCGAGAAAAACATGGGGAGCAAGAACAAGATCAGCAACCGCTCTGGTTCCATTACTTGAGGTAAAAACAATGCTTTTTCCCTGTAGATCTGCTTTAGAGTAGGCTACCGGGCTATTGCCGAAATCAAAACCCTCTGGTGACAGTCCGCGTCTTTCGCCACAGAGCAATGGGTGAATGGTCTGCTGCGAAGCATATCTGGTTGCCTTTTGAATGGTGGTCGTCAGAATAACCCGGGCGGGCTGTTTTGCCATGATTACCGTCAGGCTAGAAGTCGCTCGAATCACATCCACTACTATACAGACCTTGCTGTCGAGAGCCTGAACTTCACCGGGAGTAAAAGCAACATCAATCTGCATTATTTCTCTCAATTCTTCCAGATCGCCATCAGCGATTCATACATTCGCATGGTTTCGCGGGTTTCATTGCGACAACGGGATATCTGATCGAGCAGTTCAACAGAATTTCCAGATTTTTCCCGGGTTAAAAGGGTCTGAAGCAATTCATCACGCCGCTCATTCAGCAGGCACAGCCGATCAATTCGATCAAGAACCTGAGTCAGGGCACGATTAAGCTCAGCGACGTCGGGCGAAGGCGTTTTGCCGACAGAAGAGGCAGCCGATTCTCCGGTTTCGCCCGGTTGCGTTTCGCCAAGCTTTTCCCGGGCACTTTTTATACTCAACTTCTGATCTTTCAATAGACCGATAATCGACTTCAATGCATCAAGATGGCGGGGCAGATACTGGCGATGACCGCCACGGGTGCGCTTTACATCGAGCAACTGAGGGAACTGTTTTTCGTAATATCTTATTGTGTGTGAAGCCAGGCCGGTAAGGCGACCGACTTCGTTTATACTGAGATAGCCTGCCATTTTCAGTGCTTATGCTCCCTTAGAAAGCTTGCGAATTTATGCGGCCAGTGTTCAGGTTGTGAAACAAGAACGACAAAGAACATAACGACCAGAATCAACGCAAGCAGGAACATGCATAAACCTCCGTTTTAATTTTAGATCAATGGCTAACGCGTATTATCGGAAAAGATCATGGTTTAAGTTAGGCAAATATTAATTTTCATTTGAATTTGCCGGAAGATGCATTATCTGAGCTGCTACCAGATCGAGAGCTGATAGCACTTCGCCGGCAAATCGGGCAATGTGGTCATCGAATTTTTCATGGTCAGAGCTGATAGTTTCAACTTTTTCCATGCTGGTTTCAGCAGCTTTATCACTATTCAACTCATGAGGATTTGAAGCAATCAACTCAGGCAATGCGGCCATTTTCTGCTTACGCAGCTGGATTTCAGCCGGTGACATTCCTGGAGGGAAACTGGCATCGGCGCATACCAGACCCTTTTCGACCTGATCGTAAATAATCTGGCCCTGTAAAAAGGCCTGCAGCCAATTCTTCACGCTCACTTCGACCGGCTTTTCAGGACCCATCGACAGGGGCGTAGCCTGGTTATAAACCCGCTCAAGCTGATGACGCAAACGATATTCGAGTTCATAGAAACGTTTTTTGGACTGGTTGTCGGGTGAAAGGGCCAACTCGTCTTCATCAGCTCCCCAGCGATACTCAATAGAATGGTATGGATCAAACGATAATTTGAATAGGCGGTTGCAGACATCATCAAAACTCAGAATTCTTATCTTGCCAGTCGAATCAGTGTAATTTACTGAAAATTTGGGACTTACAGCGTGATAATGCTGAAGCATTGCTACAGCCAACTGCTGAGCCTGACTGGGCTCAACCTGATTCTGCTGTAAAACAAGGCTTCTGGTGCGTTCATAAAAATCACGAAACGCCACTTTTAATCTGGCATCGCGAGAAGGAGTGGAAAACTCTTCCCACAAACCGTCGGTACCATAAATGTTCCATGGCAGAGAACCTGGATGTGGCTTTTTGTCTATGCCTTTTTCAATGCAGATGTTGACCGCAACAGCTCGATAAAGAATATCTTCGTAAAGATCGCTCATCATTGTGGCAAATTCACTCAGCGGGTTCTGGTGATAAGATGAGTCGGCAAGACGATTTCTCACGTAATCGTAGTAAGAAAGGCCTTTTCGGTTACCAATTGAATAGCTTTTCTGAAACTGGTCAACCGCTGAATAGTCAGAAATATTATGGTTGCTGCTTCGTAAGATGTTTCCCTCGGAAGTGTAGCGAATTGGGCGCCAGCGTTTGAATCCGCCGCCATTCTGGTTGCTGCCCCGGGTAAATTTTGCGCCAAACCATGGTTTTGAAATGCTGCGATCAGGGTGAGCATCGATCAGCCTGATTCTACCATCGGGCATAACCTTGGCAACTATTGCGACGTGACCATCCGGGTCATAATATATGGTTCCTGGTCTAATCGAATCTTTCTGAATTTTTACCGGATAATGGTCTGAATTTTCGATTGCTGCTGCCATACGGTAGAAGCCTGAATTTATCAGAGTTACCTGCCCAAAAAGCTTTTGCGGACTGGAGAAATAATCCTGATCCCTGAATTCGGTCGGGCGATTACCTCTGCTGTAGCGCTGGTCACCACCATTTCCAGATACTTCGCTCACATAGCTGAATGGAAGTCGCAATTTATAAGCGACATAAGAACGGATAAGGTAAGGCAGATCAGCACAATCAGAATAGAGATTGAATTTCTTATCTTCTTCGCCATAAAAAGGGTTTGATTTGGGGTCTCGAATGAAGCGATTCAGATTCGAATGCTTTGAGTCACAGATTTTTTCAATAAAGCTGCCATAAGCATTTTCGTCTTCTTCGGTCCAGAAACTGCGACTGAGTTTCCAAGCCACAGCTTCAAGCTGAAAAGGCAAGAGAATGCCTAAAATGACAAGAACGGCAATGATGGTTCGCGTTTTCATTCGCTCTGCTATCGGCGCAATTAAATTTTTTTTTGAGTTGAAGAAATCAATTTTTTTTCCGATTAATCAATTAAGATGAAAATCCCGCGTTATTATCGACCGATTGCGTTGTATAGTCTAATGCTGGTTTTGCTTGCCGCCCTGCCAGGGTTCAAAAACATGCCGGCGGAATTCAACATTCCGGCACCGATTGAATCACCAAACTTCGCCTTGTATCATAATTTCGCCATAAGTGGAATTTATTCGGCCCAGGATCAGTGGGCCCCGCCCTTCACCAATATTTGCCGGGAAATTTCCCGTCTTCTGCCGAAAAACCATCAATGGCTAAGCCTTAGCGATTCAGAAAGGTCGCGATTGCTTTCACAAACTTTGGTAAACAGTGGTTTCAGGCCCGAAGAAATGTTTTTCTTTTTTGCCGATTCTACCAGCTTTGCTCTGCTGATCAACGGAAGCTTTAACCTTGCTCAGATCGAACAGATGATTCCCGGCTGCGAATATATCGATGACAACAACCTGCTGATAAAAAATCTCACTGAAGGCAAAACACCTCTGCAACTACAGGTCAGAGCCGAGCAAATACTGCTTTGCCCGCTGGCCGATGCACCAATCATCATCGATCGTCTGCAAAACCGGCAAAATAGTCTTCCGCAAAAGTTTTTGGCGTTCACCAGCATGATGAAAGGCCGGCCAGCTCTGGCGGCCGAGATTGATTTTGCTTCTTTTGCCGCCAGTCTGGCTTCTTCGGGAATCGAATTGCCAACTGACCTGAAAACCATTCAGCATCTCAGGCTAATTGCCGACAACCAGCTGACTAAAATGCAGCTTTTTCTTCCTGAAGCACGAGCACGACATAAGCTGTCAGAGTTGCTGAAACCGGATTTCTTCAACAGCTTGATCGGCTCTGACAACTCATTCAAAATTAACGATAATGGCAAAAGCGTTTTCGTTGAAACCGATGCAAGCAGTGAGCTTGAACAGGCAATCAGCCAGAAGTTCGCCGGTCTGCTGATGCATTTTGTCATTAAGCATGGTGCCGACCACCTTGCAGATTATTTAAACGAACCTGAAATGGTTTTAAAAAATGAATAAATCTCAGCCATTCGCCCAGACCGGCAAACCGGTAAGAAACTCAGCAAAAGCCATAATAATTGTGGAAGGGCGTCTGCTGACGACCAGGAACCAGGATCTGTTCGGGGATTTCTATCTTCTGCCGGGCGGCGGACAAAATCACAGTGAAATATTGCGCGAGACCCTGAAGCGCGAATGCCTTGAAGAAACAGGAGCAACCATAGAGGTTGCAGACCTGGTACTGATTCGCGAATATATATCTGCCAGGCACCAATTTGCCGAGTTTGACCCGACAATTCACCAGGTTGAGTTCATGTTTTCCTGTCGCCTTCTAGAACCTGTTTTAACTCATCAGCCCACCGAACATGACAGCATGCAGACCGGAATTGCCTGGCTTGAAATTTCAAAGTTAGAAGATTACCGACTTTATCCAGAGGTGCTGAAATCGCTGCTGAAGAAACATCCCGACCTGGTTTTTCCAAAAATTTATCTGGGTGATATCAATTAAATATTTATTCGAATCTGAATGCCTCGATGGGATCAAGCTGCGACGCTTTCCATGCCGGGTAAAGGCCAAAGAAAATGCCCACTCCTCCGGAAAAAATAAATGAGACTACTATTGCCGGCATTGACACTTCGGGTGAAAAACTGATGAAGTAACTGATAATTTTCGACAGGCCGATCCCTCCCAGAATTCCGATGCTGCCGCCGATACACGAGAGGGTAACCGCTTCGATGAGAAACTGGTAGAGAATATCACTGGTTTTAGCGCCAATTGCCATTCTTATGCCAATTTCCCTGGTTCTTTCGGTTACTGACACCAGCATGATATTCATGATACCGATACCGCCAACCAGCAAAGAAACGCTGGCAATGCTTCCAAGCAGCATACCGATGATTGCAAGGGTAGAACCGGCCATTTCAGCAATATCTTCCTGAGTGCGAATGTGGAAATCTTCATCGCCCTCTTTAACCCGGTGGCGGTGCCGCAGCACCTGGGTAATTTCTCCTTTTGCAGTTTCAACCAGCTCTGGAGTTCTGGCGGAAACATTGAACATATGGGCGTGAGTAGCGCCTAAAATACGGCGTTGAATTGCCTCGAACGGCACAAGAATCTGATCATCCTGGTCGGCCCCCATGGAGGTTTCGCCTCTTTCTTTCAATACACCGATAACGGTCAGGGGTAGTTTTTTGAATCTGATTGTCTGACCAATAGGGTTGAGATTGCCAAAGAGGTTTTCGACGACGGTCATTCCGATAATACAGACCTTCTGACCACTTCTGGCTTCAGCAGCGGTAAAAAACCTGCCCCGGTCAACTTCTCGCGAAGCGATCTGCAGATAATGATCATTACAGCCCATTACATTGGTCTGCCAGTTTTTGTTGCCGAAAACCGCCTGTCCGCCGCTTCTGACTATGGGAGTTATTAGTCCGACAGATGGACATTCGCGCTCGATGGCCTGGGAATCTTCGGGCGTAAGGGTTGTGGCTGAGCCTCGGGGACCATGAAATCCTCTTTTGCTCGCCGCACCTGGCAAAACCATTATCAGGTTAGTACCCATTTTTGCGATGTTTTCCTGAACAGAGTTGTAGGCACCCTGTCCCAGACCAACCATTGCAACCACTGAAGTGACGCCAATAATAATGCCAAGGGCAGTGAGAAATGATCGCAGTTTGTTGCGACCAAGGCTTATCAGAGCAAGCTTTATTATTTCAAATAAACTCATGGTTTACTGTTCCTCGAGACTGTCGCGACGCGGCAGTTTTCTGATTTCTTCGGCAGCAATCAATCGTTTCTGCACCTGATAGTCATCAACGATAACTCCGTCTGAAAGCCTTACAACTCTGCGACTGTAAAGTGAAATATCAGGCTCGTGGGTTATGAGCACAATTGAAATACCGCGACTGTTCAACCCCTGAAAAATATCCATCACTTCGACACTTGAGTAGGAATCCAGGTTCCCGGTTGGTTCGTCGGCCAGAATAACCGAAGGGTTATTCACCAGAGCTCTGGCGATGGCAACCCGCTGTTGCTGGCCACCAGAAAGCTGGTTCGGGTGATGATGCTCACGCCCTTTGAGCCCCACCGCTTCAAGAGCCTGCATGGCCCGGGTGCGCCGTTCATCTGCATCTATCCCGGCGTAGACCATGGGAAGTTCGACATTTTCAAGGGCACTTGTTCGTGAAAGCAGATTAAACCCCTGAAAGACAAAGCCTATTTTGCGATTACGTATCACTGCCAGCTCATCCCTGGAAAACCCGGAAACATCTTCGCCTTCAATCAGATACTGCCCGGTAGTGGGGCGATCAAGACAGCCAAGAATATGCATCAGGGTTGATTTTCCTGAGCCGGAGCTTCCCATGATCGAGGTGAATTCACCTTCATAGAAGCGGATATTCAGCTTTCTCAGGGCCCGGACCGACACTCCATCCATGAAGTAAGTCTTAACCAGATCTCGGACTTCGAGCAGAGGTTTCTGGGTCATATTTACATCCGCCTTGTGGCTCGCCTTAAAGAACGGGTATTGAAGAAGCCGCCTTCACGCGATCCATTTTCGCCTTCTCCGCCACTGCCAATGATTACCTTTTCGCCTTCTTTCAGATCACCTGAAAGCACTTCAATAAATTCATCATTTGAAATACCCATTTTAATTGTTCGCAATTCAGGTTTACCTGATTTTACCCAGACTGGCAGGGTATCGGTCGCGAGAGATGAGGTTATTTCACTCTGTTTCTCAGCCATTCTTCCTGTAGCCTTGAAATACAGGGCTTTGGCGGGAATTCTAAGAACATTTTTCAGATCAGCGGCAATGATTTCAACATTGGCAGTCATGCCTGGTTTGAGCAGGAGGTCATCATTTTTAACATTTACCATTACCGAATAAGTAACGACGTTCGAAGTTTCTACGGGCGAAAGTCTTACCTGAGCAATAGTCCCGGTAAAACTGCGATTTCGATAAGCATCGACGGTAAAGTTCACGGTCTGCCCCTGTTTAACCTGGCCGATATCGGCTTCGTCAACTGCCGTATCAATCTGCATTTCTCTCAAGTCCTGGGCGATGATGAACAGGCGTGGGGCTTGCAGACTAGCGGCCACCGTCTGACCAACATCAACTTCACGGGAAATAACCACCCCATCAATGGGTGAATAGATTTTTGTCCGGTCGAGATTGATCTGGGCAATATTGAGCTGTGCTTCCATCTGCTTAACCCGGGCTTTTTCCCCCTCGATCCGGAAGTTTTCGGCTTCGAGCTGAGCTTCAATTGCCATGACTCTGGCTTTGGCAGATTCGTGCTGAGCCCTGGTTCCTTCAAGACTGGCCTTTTGTGATTCAAAAGAGGTCATTGCCTGGTCCTGGTCTGAAGCAGAAACAAGTTTTTTTTCAAATAATTCTTTGATTCTGCGATAGTTTCTTTCAGCCTCTTCAACCATGACTTCTGCCTTGCGGATATTGGCTTTGCTGACCTGAATTTCAGCTTGAGCAGTCAGCATCGAAGCCTGCAGATTTTTGACCTGAGCCTCTGATGTTTTTAGAGTAGCAATGGCATTTTCAAGATTGGCCCGGGCCTGCATTACCTGTGCCTCATAGGTGGAAGGGTCGAGCTGTGCCAGCATCTGTCCGGCGGCGACCCGATCGTTATAATCGGCATTAAGCTGTAGAATATTGCCGCTGATTTGTGAACCGACCTCAACCGTGGTGAGTGCCGCCAAAGACCCGGTGGCTGATATGGTGGTGCGAATATCGCCAATACTGGCTTCTTCAGTGATAAACGAGTTGCGTCTTTCGCTGCTGCCGGTGAAATACCATGCAATCATTGCCCCGCCAGGCAGAAGAAAGATCAGTGCTGCGAACAAAATCTTTTTCATTTCTGCCGGTCCTCTTTTTCTTCTGGTTTATCGATGGGCTGAATGCGATATTCAACCGGAAGATCGCCGGCCACTCTTTCAAGCTCGGCCATTGCAATCAGACTGTCAAAATATGCGACCACGTTGTTTCCTCGGGCTCGGGTATATTCAACGCGGGCATCGTTGATTTCGATCGGGTTGCCAAGACCAGCGTCATATCTTCCTTCAGCAAGATACATGCTTTCACTGGCCTGCTGTACAAACATTTCAGTGGCACGGAAACGCTCAAGTGCGTCTTCAAAGGCGGTTACCGCGTTTTCAAGCTCTGCGCTTACAATCAATTTGAGATTTCGATAGCTTTCTCTCGTGCTTTCAAGCTGACTGCGAGCTGCATCTACCCTCGATTTCGTCAGGCGACCATCGAAAACCGGCCAGTTAACACTTACACCAGCCGACCACTGGCGATTGAGCGGGGTAATTGTGCCATTCCACGAATAATCGGCTGAAGCCAAAACCACTGGCTGCAGACTTTTTTTCAGGCCTTTTACCCGGGCATTGGCAGACTCAATGTCATAACTGGCAGCGACCAGCTCTGGACGGGCAAAAGCTTTATCTTTCAATTCTTCTTTGGCTGCTGAAGTTGAAGGCAGTGAAGAAATTTCAAAATCAGCTACATCAAGCTCGCCTTCCAGGCCAACCGCCCTGGCAAGATTTGCTCTGGCAACCTTCAATCGGCTTCTGGCACTGATCAGCTCAACCTGGGCATTGGCGACGTCAACCCTGGCGCGGGTAATATCGTAAGGAGCCCTGGTTCCCACTTCAACATAGCCTTCCACTTTTTCAAGATGCTTCTGGCAGCCGTCAAGGGTTTCTTCGCGTACCTGCACCAGAGCCTGAGCCTGTTGAGCAACGAAAAAGGCCTTTTTTATGCCCGAGGCAATCTCGATTCTGGTGTTTTCGCGGGAAAAAGCCGCCGCTTTCAAAGAGTTTTCGGCATTGAGACGGTCGTAACGGTTTTGCCCCGAATCGAGCAGAACTTTGCTCAAACCGACACTTTCAGAGGTGCTGTCAACAAGATCATCGAGAGAGCCGCCAGAATCGTTTCGACGGCGATTCCATGAGGCGCGCATATCAAGTTTTGGGTCCCAGTAGGCCCGGCTCTGCTGTAATGAGGCTTGCCGGTTTTCAACCGTGTTTTCGGCTATCTTCAACAATGGATGATTGGCAAGACCATGTTCAATACATTGCTTTAGATCCCATTTTTCCGGGGCGGTATCTTGAGCAAACAGGGTTGCTCCCCAAAAAGCTGCAAATAAAAGAAAATAACTGCTTAATCGAAGTTTCATTATGCCCTCCGCACCATAAGTCCAGCCTTTTTACCGGCGGTCTGCAAACTGCTTTTTACTGAGAAATGCCAGGGAATCTTTTTCAGAATCTCGCCATAAACCCGATTTTCGGGCCGCGATACTGAAGCAAACCGCTGTCGCTGTCGTTATCAAAATCAAATTTGACCGCTGAATAGCCGATGTCAAAAAATAGTTCGATATTCTGACTGTTCGGGTTGAGTCTGACTGTTTTAAACAAATTTTGCAAGCCCCGAAAGATTAATCTACCAGAAGATAAAGATCAAATCTGCAAAGGAAACTGGTCGGCAAGCGTAAGATCAAGATAATCACCCCTTAACCATGGCGGGCAGTTTCTTGATTTGCGCAGGCGAACGAAAGCTTCAACCACTTGTGGGTCGAACTGGGCACCTGAACAGTTGACCACCTCGTCGACCGCTTCCTGAAAGGTCATTGGCTTACGATAAGGGCGATTGGAAGTAATTGCGTCAAATGAATCGGCAACACAGATGATTCTTGAACCCAAAGGTATATCATCGCCGGTCAGTCCGTCAGGATAACCTTTGCCATCAAAACGCTCATGGTGGTGCTTGATAATTTCGCAGACATTTTTCAAAAATTCGATTGAATTCAGAATTCCCGCGCCAATGTGGGGGTGAGCCTTGATCGTTTCAAATTCTTCATCGGTCAAGCGGCCGGGCTTGAGAAGAATCTGCTCTGAAATTCCGATTTTGCCGACGTCATGCAGCAGTGATGCGTGTCGGATCGTATCGACTTCGGTCTTTGCCAGTTCCATTTCCATGGCGATGCCCACGCTCAAATCGGTAACCCGGCGCGAATGGCCATGGGTGTAACTGTCTTTGGCATCAATGGCCGCAGCCAGCGATCTGATCGTCTCAAGGTAAACATTGAGCAGGTTATGGTAAAGTCTGGCGTTTTCAATGGCAATCGAAGCCTGAGAAGCCAGGGTTTCAAGCAAATCGAGGTTTTCAGGGGTGAATGGGCCCTTTTTTGTGAGAACACGCTCGCAGTTGATAACTCCAACCAGATTGTCCTTGTTGATCAACGGTGCCGAAATCAGTGTCAGATCAGTTTTTCGGCCAACCTTTGGAAACTCTTTATATTCGGTCGATTTACCGGTATTATCAACGCGGATGGGTCGGCGATGCAAAGCAGCCTGCCCAGCGACCCCGTTGCCGATCTTCAATCGCAGATCATTGACTCCATTGTCTTCAAATCCACGGGAAACTTCAACGTACAATTCCTGGCTAACGTCGTCGAAAAGCATCAGAGTGGCCCGATCAGAATCGGTAATTCTGGTGGTCATGTCGATGAAGTAGTTCAAAACCGAGTCAAGATCGAGAGATGAGTTGATGGCCTTGCCCAGTTCCTGGATCAGACTTAGTTCAGCAACCTGCATATCGGTTTTTTCGTGCAGACTGGCATTGGCAATGGCCTGAGAAATCTGGCCCGAAATGCCAAGCAGCAGATTGAGGTCGTCTTCAGAAAATGCGTCGCCTGAACGCTTGTTATTAACGTTAAGAACCCCCAGCAGCTGATGATGATGAAGAATAGGCACCGACAGTACCGAGCGGGTCTTGTAATCCATGCGCCCATGATGGTTGGCAAATCTTACATCTTTCGAGATATCTCGAAGCAGTACAGGCTTGCGATTCTGGGCAACCCACCCGGCGATCCCTTCGCCAATTTTGATCTGAACCTGCCCAACCATATTTCTCGGCAGACCAATGGCCGCGTCAAGGGTAAGTACCCGATTCATCTCGTCATAAGCCATCAGCGAGCAGTTTTCCACGTTCATTACTTCCTGAACCTGCTGCAGAATGGTATTAAAAAGTTTTGCGATGTTAAGAGTCCTGGAAACGGAAGACCCGACCTTATACAGTGTCGAAAGATATTCGAGCTTGCGCTTGGAATCAAGGAAAAGCCGCTCATTTTCGAAATGCGAAGTAAAAATGCGGCCAAAGATTGAAAGCAGATCCTGATCGGACTCTGTGAGAGTTTCTCCATCTTCGGAATGATATATGGCCAACGTTCCAATAAAACGGTTGTCTGATGAGCAAAGCGGCACTATCAGCAGCGACCTGGCAAACTGATCAAGAAAAGAATAGTGGGCTATGGTGTTATCACGCTGCACATCAGCGATTAGCAAAGGCTTTTTCTGCGCTGCCACCCAGCCATGATAGCCTTTTCCAAGGTTGATAATCAGGTTGTCGAGTTCATCGGGCAAGCCGGCAGATGCCTTCATAACCAGCTCTTCATTGTCGCTGTTGAAAAGCATCAATGAAGCTGCACTGCTGTCAAGGGCGCTGCAAACTTCTTTAAGCAGCTGACAATAGCCATCACGAGGCATAGATCTGACTGAAAGACCTTCAGATATGGCAAAAAGCCGCGAAAGCTCTTTCACTTTTTCATTTGAATTTGAAAGCAGGCGCGCATTTTCCAGAACCTTGGTTACCATCGAAGCCAGAGTAGTCAATGATGCCACGTCATCTTTAGAGAAGGCATTTATTTCTGATGAATCTACGGCAATTACCCCGATGAGCTTCTCTCCGACAATGAGAGGCACGCCCAGCTCAGAATAAATGGTTTCAGGTGTCTCGATATAACGAGGTTCAAGCAGAACGTTAGGAACATTCAAAGCTTCTTTGTTGCGGGCAACCCAGCCGGTAATGCCCTGCCCAAAAGGTACCCTGATTTTCTTTACTTCCTGGGGATATTTACCTCGGGCGACCGCCACTTCAAGGTAGTTTTTGCCATCTTTTCTCAGCAGCAGGGCTCCACAGGTTGCCCCGGTAATTTCGATGGCGATATCCATCAGGAATTCAAGCAGATTTTGGAATTCAAGCCCTGAATTGATGATATTAGAAGCTTCTTCAAGAAAAGACAGAATTTTTTCTTTTCGGGCCAGTGACTCTTTCTCGGAAGCAAGATCAATCATCTGCAGAAAAAAGCTGTCGATGGACTCAACCGCGGCTTCGACCGCCTCGTCGCTCATGATGGGAAGCTTTTCGCGGCCTGAGTATTTTGAATCTGGCCTGAGAAATGGTCCCATCAAAACTGCGCCGAAAAGGTTACCCTTGTAGTTGAGCTTCATCAGGCGCACAACCGAGCCATCCGGGCGTTCGATGTGGTCTGAGGTCGGGTATTCGACAAATTCACTGGCATCAGCCAGACCTTTGAAAATGTCTTCAATACGACCGATGACTACCTCGCCACGATCGTTGAATGGCACAATATTAAGACCGGTTAAACGGCGAAAGCGACCAAGAAAACTTTTTAGGTTCTCCCGGTCACATACTTCTTCCAAGAATATTTTCCTGACCATGTTTGCGACAACTCTCCAGACGGAGTGACAAAAGTGATTAGCCTACGGTTTCAGGAACGAAAAAACAGATCAACCAACTTCAATGATCGAATTTTTTCCTTCGTATTTGTTGTCTACATTTTTGCCCGATTTGGGGTCGAGAATCCAGTCGGTTTCGTTGACGACGAACTGATATTCATACTTACCGGGCTTCAGTTTTAGAGTGCATTTCCAGACGTCATTTTCTTTTTTCATTGGGTTGGCATTTTTATCCCAGTTGTTGAAAGTGCCAACAATAGAAACCTTTGTAGCTTCAGCGTCTTCAAGTTCAAAGTCAACTTCTGATTCTTCACCGGAAGCGGTTGGGCCAGACTCGGGTTTATCAAGCTTTTCAGCTTCCTCTTCCCACATTTCTTCTTCTTCAAAACTGTGCTCGCGACCAATGATGTAGCCGATACCAAACACGCTGGCCATGATAAAAAGCTTCCATACAAATCTTAAGAATCTCATTTGCCTCGACCTCCTAATTGCTTTTACGCTATTTTATAACCTGTAGACTCGTATACTGCAACAGCAATGTTTTACGTCCTGTTTTTTCGAAGCCGACCGTAACCCTGAAGTCTGCCAGCGAACCGCCCTCCACGGCCATTATTGTTCCCCGGCCAAAAACATCATGGTTAACAACCACTCCCGGTTTCAAATTTAACATGGTTCCGGCTTCAGTGCCAGCAGAATCGTTAAGTTCTTTTGCAATCTTTCTTTCGGGTGCCCATTTCGCTCTCGAATTGAAAGTCGGGCTGCGGGTCACCACTTTTGAGCTGACCGCGCCAGGAATATGGCCGGCAGAACCACCTGCTCTTGCAATGCCGCTGCCAGCCGAACCTGCCGCCTGCCTGCCATAAAGATGCTGCGGAACTTCACCAATAAAACGCGAAACCGGGTTGTTTCCCCAGGTGCCAAACATCATGCGACGACTGGCGCCGGTCAGGAAAAGGCGCTCTTTTGCCCTGGTCATGCCAACATAGGCAAGACGCCGCTCTTCTTCAAGCTGCTCCGGGGCTTCGCGCGACGAATGATGCGGAAAAATCCCCTCTTCCATGCCCATAATGAAAACCACCGGAAACTCAAGGCCCTTGGCGTTATGCAGGGTCATCAGATGAACTTTCTGCAGCTCTTCATGCAAGTCATCCTGGTCTGAATGCAATGCTGCGGTGGCCAGATAATCGGCCAGTTTCAGGTCGGGGTTATCTTCTTCCTGATAGCGGATATCGTCAACCAGGGCTTTAACATTGTTTTCACGATCAGCTGAGGTTTCCGGGTCATCATTGCGCAGATAATCAAGATAATCGATATCTTCGATTATTTTTTTGCAGAGCTGCGAAACCCGCAGGCTTTCAGAGGCTTCGATAAAATCAAGCATCATTGTGAAGAATTTTCCAACTTTCGAATTGGGGTTGGCCGCCCCTTCTGCGGTAATGGCATCCCAGAGGGGGAGCTTTCCACTTTCACTTAATTTATCTACGGTGCCGGGGCCGATTCCACGCCTCGGGGTGTTGATTATTCGTTCGAGAGAAACATTGTCTTTCAGATTCGCGATTACCCGCAGATAAGCCAGAATATCCCTCACTTCGCGCCGGTCAAAAAATTTGGTGCCACCGGTCATTTCATAGGGAATGTTGCTTTTCTGCAAAACCTGCTCGATACTTCGGCTCAAGCTGTTCATGCGAAAAAGCACCGCAAAATCGCAGGCAGCGTAGCCTTTTCCAATCAATTCAAAAATCTTCGACGCAACCCATTCGGCCTCGCCCCGATCATCGGGAGCACGGTAAAAAACCAGATGCTCGCCACCCTGGCGATCGGTCCATAGGCGCTTGGGGTGAGCACTTTTATTGTTGGCAATCACCTGCCCGGCAGCGTCAAGAATTATCTGGGTTGATCGATAATTTTGTTCGAGCTTCACTACCCGGGCACCGAGAAAGTCCTTTTCAAAGTCCTGAATATTGCGAATCGTGGCACCGCGCCAGCTGTAGATCGACTGGTCTTCATCGCCGACCACACAAAGATTGCGGGTCTTTGACGACATCAGGGCAACCAGCTTATACTGGGCGTGGTTCGTATCCTGATATTCATCGACAAGAAAATAGCGATACTGGTTTTGAAACTTTTCAAGCAACTCAGGGTTCTGCTTCAACAGAAGATATGCCTTGAAAATCAGGTCGTCAAAATCAGCTGCCTGATTCTTCAAAAGCGCTTCCTGATAGTCGCGATAAACGTTTTGAATGATTTCTGACGCCTGATTGCCGTCGCCGGCGAACTGCCGGTATTCTTCAGGCCCGACCAGCTCATTCTTTGCCGCCGAAATTGCACTGAGCATGTTGCCCGGCGAATAGCGCTTCGGGTCGAGCTTTTTGTTTTTTAAAACCTGCTTCATCAGCTTTTCCGAGTCTGATTCGTCATAGATGGTAAAACCGTCGGCAAAACCGGCAAATTTGTGCCAGCGCCGCAGCAGCAGACAGCAGAATGAATGGAAAGTGGTCAGCATTATTTTTTCAGCGCCGCCAACCATCTGCATCACGCGTTCACGCATTTCGCGGGCCGCCTTGTTGGTGAAAGTCACCGCAAGAATGCTATCTGGCGACACGCCGCATCTTTGAACCAGGTAAGCGATGCGCACGGTCAGCATTTTGGTTTTGCCAGAACCAGCTCCCGCCACGACCAGCAGAGGGCCTTCTGTTGTTTTAACGGCTTCAGCCTGAGCTGAATTGAGTTGTGAAAGGTATTTTTCGATATCAGTCTGCACTTGCCGACCTCTTGAGGGTTCTGGACAGGTCGTAGCACATCACGACCCATTGTCCGGTAATGAAATTATAAAGATTATGAACCTGAAGATTATATAAGGGACCTTTGTAGTCCTGGGTATCAACTGCCAAAATTGTGTCTTCTTCAATTTTTCCCTTTTTGCCGACAACGGGAACCAGCATTCCCGGCTTTAAATGCGAAGCAGGAAGAATATAGAACGGTGATTTACGCGTCAGTTGTATCTTTTTCACGATTTCGAGGCCGTCAAGATGCGAAAGAGTCTTGACAAAAAGTTCGGCCTCTTCAAGATCATCGCGGGTAATTTCAAGATACCACAGCCCCTGCTTGCTCTGTTTTCGCTTAAACTGGCGGTGCTCGGCACGATTCTGTTCAAGGGCGCCATCAATCTGTATCAGATGTGAATAGCGCTCGGAACTGGCCGATTTTTCAGCGCCGCCGAACAGAACGAACTGAATCGCATTGGAAGTGGGATTGGGATTGGACTTGTTTGACAAGCGCATAGTGATATGCGGGTGGTCGATGAACATGTTCCAATCCCGCAAAAGTTCATGCGCCCGGAAAGGGGTGTCGATGCTGTTGAAAAGCTCGCGAATCATTTCTTCTGACAGCTCTGATTCGGGTTGTCGCGCCGAAAAAGGCACATTTGGCAGCCCGTATTTAAAAGTTGCGTATTTTTCGATGAAAGTCGCATTAGGAAGGTTAGCGGTAGTTTCAAAAATCCAGATGCGGTCTATCACTTCGTTCTGCTGATTGAACAGGTCCTGCTTGAGATTGCTCATGGCGATAATGTCACGCATCAGATCAGACGAATTGCCAATACGAAAACCAAGAGAAGACCGCTCATGCAGATAGATACTGTATTGCCTGATCCGGGGGTTTATTCTGCCAAAACAAAGCTGATCAGGCGTACATCTAATTACTGCGCCTCGCGACGTGGAAATCTTAAGCAGAGGAATTTTATGGTCATAATTGACAAAAACATCTTTCACCCGGGTTAAAGCCAGATCGCCCCAGCCACAGGCTCCGGTAATCGCGCTTTCTTCGCGAATTTCAGAAATATTCAGGCTCTTTTCGCCACATAAAATTTTAGCATCACCGGGAAACATCTTTGAAGAATTTTTCTCCTGCCTCAGCTGCATGAGAAGCAGCTGAAATTAGCCACATAAAGGTTATAACACTAAACCATTTTTTTTTCACGGATAAAAAACGGCGGGCCATTCCACGAGGAATGACCCGCCAGTCTTTTCGAGAGTCTTACTTGTCGGAAACGTTAACCTGAATGAAAGTCACGTAATCGGTTCCTTTGGCAGTTTTACTGAACTTGAGCAAAATCGGATTGATATCATTGCCTGAGTTGTAACCACCGCCGGGAAGAGAATAATCAAGATAAACATTCATGGTGAACAGCATCATGTTAGCAAAGTTGCGACTGACAAACTGGCGCAGGGCATTGATATTTTCTTCCTGCCAGGGCTCTGACAGATATTGTTTGCTCACCAGGTCGAAAATTTCGCCCTTGTTGGAATCATTGACCACATGCTCATCCATGCCTATATTCTTGGTAAAATACTCATCTTCGATATATTCTCTTACAGCGCGTGCCAGGATCAGATCGTAGTCACGCTGTTTTTCGGCCAGAGAAGGATAAACCTGCTGAATATTTTCGCCATCTTTGAAGAAATAAGTCAGCTGATAACTTCTGGCATTCATGAAATCTGCGGGGGCAGGAACCGGCCTGGCTTCTATTACATTGAAGATCGGCTTTTCATTGGAAATAGCCGTTGCAGCCCGACTGCAAATCACCATTGCCAGGACGACGAGAACCGAGAAGAAACGGGTAAAATTGGACTTGTAGAACATAAAAAGAAACCTCTGTGTACATTGCCTCCGGACGGTTTGCTCTGACGAGTTGGCGCCGGTTTTTTGTGGCGAAGACTGATTATAGCAAATCTCGCGCCAACTTGCAATATTTCGGCATAATTTTCTTAAACTCTTATCTGATTTTATTCTCGGTAAAAATCTGCATGATTTTGAACCAGCAGCCGGTAAAAAAGCCTGCTGAAATTTTATTCAGCTGGTAAAAAATTTGGCAATTTTCAAGAAATCACTGTTTAACTGCCCAAAAATCAACCAGAAACCACCGGCCCAAACATTTTTTCCCGCTCCTCAGAGCTTAGCGGCTGAATCGGCTTCCAATCCGGTTTTTTCCGTGCAACCAGAAGCCAGGTATCTTTCCAGCCATGAAAAACACTGGTCAAAATCAGATAAAATCGACGAAACACAGCGGGAACCCTATCAAGCATATGATCACAGCCCCGCAATTCAAGAACATCAAGACCGAGAAATTCCGCCAACTGAGCCAGATCACTTTTGACATATTCGCGAACATGACCACGCCAGAACCCGGGATACCAGAAAAACGAAGAAAACGGCGGCATGTTGGTTTTGCCCAGCAGCACCGCAAGCCTTTTTCTAATGTTAACGGCGTTTGGCACTGTTATAAAAAGCAATCCGCCGGGAACAACCTTCTCAAGCAGGCTATTGAGCAATTCACGCGGCGATTCATGCAGATGCTCCAAAACATCATGCAGCATCACCATTTCAAACGAATGTTTAGAAAATGGCAGCGAAGCGTCATTAACCGTTTTAAAATCAATTCCTGAATGATTAATGAAATTAAGAATTTTCTGCCGGTTTTCAGGAATCTGATGCCAGTCATCATTAAGGTCATCACAGCCACTACACACATAGCCCAGATGTTGCAGAACGGCTGTTTTATCACATGGGCCGCAGCCAAAATCAAGAATTCTGCCGCCAATTGAAACATATTTCAATACAGTTTCAGCAATACTGGAGTATTTTCCGTGATAATACACAGGGTCTGACCGCACATCCCCTGGAAAAGGAAACTCTTTCGCAACTCGAGCCATGGCTTCTGTAAAATTCACCTATCTGCTCCGCCAGATCTGACTTGCCAGGATTCTAAATTGAACTCTTGATTAAATCAAGGCAAATTCTTGTTTTGCCATTTCTGCACAGAAGGTATGCTGACAATACCTTTTATGGATTTAAATTTGCTGGTTGACGAACATATTGATTTTTGCTACCATCGAAGTATCAAAAAAACAAGGCTGTTAAAATGATTACAAGAGAAGCTGACTACGCCCTTAGAGCGTTGATATACCTCGCCAAAAACACCGAAAAAGGCTATTGCCCGACTTCTGAAATATGCGACGCCATGGACATACCCTACAGGTTTCTTCGCAAAATCTCAAGATCGATGGTCGATTCTGGAATCGTCAAAGCCCAGCGCGGAAAACAGGGCGGGCTGATTCTCGGGGTGGCGCCGGAAAAACTTACTCTGCTTGAGATTCTTCGAGTCTTTGACCAGCGCGCACTGGCAATCAACTTGTGTTGTCGTGGTCGCGGACTGTGTTCTCGCCAAGATAACTGCGAGGCTCACGATTATTTCCACGGCATTCAGAAAAAACTTGAGCAGGAATTTGCTGCCGTAAGCATCGCTGACCTGATCAGGAAATAATTTTTTTTGCCTCTTAAAGACACCATTTTAATGTCTTAATTAAAGAAAAGAGTACACAAAGGCTCGTTGAAAAAATCAAATTTTTCAAACCGCTTCAACCGGCTAAGGTGGCTCAGCGACCGAGAAAATGCGGTCATTGAGCTTGTCGAAATGCCCGCATTTGAGAAATAGTCAATGAGCTTTTATATAGCATCTTTAAATTGTTCTTTGGCAATTTGATGAGCGGTTTTCCAGTTCAGAATTTATGAAGCAGTCTCCAATCCATGTTGGTCTGCCTTGCCACGGCGGGACAGATCTTCTTTTTGTTGGCATGATTTCGGCAAGTTCGATGGAAATTGCCGTAAACATACCATTTACTTACCTTTTAGTCCTTACAAGGTGACAACTGGCATAAAAAATGCTAAATTGTTTGGAGCTTCCCGAAATGCTTTCTGAAACATGTCTAAAGGAGAAACCGCAAAGTGAAGACGCAGAAGCCAGAAAAAAGAGTCCCACGGAGGTCAGAGGATGATTTCGAGGAATTCCAGGACTATCCGAAGAAATCCAGGGGGAAAAAGCCCAAACGAGGGCGCAAAGACTTCTTCAGCGACTACGATAACAACGATAAATATGACGATGATGAATACTGACACACATGCGGCTGGCAATATAGGCCACATGCCTGATTCAGGCGAAGTGAAATAATGAACAAAAAAATTTTTTAAATAAGCCCCGATCAATTCTTTGGCCTGGTCGGGGCTTGTGTCTTGTAGAATTTAAAAAAATATCTCGCAAGGCAGCAAACCACAGAGTTGCTTTTTCTCGAAATTCCTTGTGGCTTTGTGCCTTGTTGAGAACTTTTTGGGGCAAGAAATCCCACAGATACAATTCATTTTGAAATGCAATAAGACAGAAACCCATTACAACCAGCGGCGACGTCGAAAAAAGATCAGCATTACCCCGGCAATTACAGCCATGATTCCCAGAACGCCAAAATAGCCATTGGGCCACTTCAGTTCTGGCATTACTTCGAAATTCATGCCATAAACACCGGCAATGAACGTCAATGGAATAAATATCGTTGAAATGATGGTAAGCGTCTGCATTATTTCGTTCATTTTCAAACTGATGTTTGAAGTATAAAGCTCAGAAATTCCTACCGAAACTTCACGCAAAGTTTCGGTGGTTTCAAGAACCCTGATCGCATGATCATACATGTCTGAAAAATAAAGACGTGTCGGCGGCAGAACAAGCCCTGATTCAGTTTTCTGAAGAGAATGAGCAATTTCACGCAGCGGCCACGAAATTTTACGCAGATAAAACAATTGCATTTTCAAATCATGAATATCGATCGGCTCAAACTCTTCTGGCTGTTTGATCAAAATCATTTCAAGGTCTTCGAGTTCCTCAGCAAGTTCTTCGAGAATGACAAAATAATTATCGACTATTACATCGAGCAGAGAGTAGGCCAGATAATCGGCACTCATTGATCTGATGCGGCCGACTGAAGATCGCAACCGTTCTCTTATCGGATCAAAAAGATCTCCAGGCTGCTCCTGTATTGCGAGTACAAAGTTTTTTCCCAAAACAATGCTTATCTGCTCAGAAATCAAAATTCCTTTTGAATCGTAAGAAATCATCTTGAGAATTACCAGAAGATGATCTTCGAAAAACTCCAGCTTGGGTCGGTGATCAGGGTTTAGAATGTCTTCAAGGGCAAGATGGCTTATTCCATACAATTCAGAAAGACGATTAAGCAGTTCAATGTCAGAGTGGCCAAAAATGCAGATCCAGTTAACCTGTTCAGAACTATCAGGCAAAGGCAGATTTGCAGCCCCTTTCAACCGCCTCTGCTCGAAAGTTCCGGCATTGTATCTGATCAGCTCAAATTCAACCTCTTTCTGCTCCTTGTCAGAGTATTTGGTAATTGTTCCGGGAGGCTTACCCCGTTTCGACTCGGCAATTCCCTTCTTTACGAACTGTATCATTCAGCTCACATCCTGTTCAATATGACCTTGAGTGATTTTTGCAAAATTATTTATGAATTAAAGTTCTATTCAAAAAAACAGCTTTGTAAAGAGCTTTTTTGCTGACGATGAAATTTGGCAATCGTAATTATTTGCGCTATAATTACTTAAATTGAATTCAGGACAGGCTATGGCGATCTGGCACTACTTAAGTCAATTCTGCCGCGAACCCCGTACAATCGGGGCAATCGCGCCAAGCTCAAAGCAACTCGCTGCCAGAATGATCGAACCCATTGATTTCAAAAGAGCCCGGGTGATCGTTGAATATGGCCCTGGCTGCGGAGTTTTCACCCGACATGTTCTCGAAAGAATCGACCGAGATCGCACAATATTCTTTGGCCTTGAATTGAACGAAAAAATGAACCGCCTCGTCATGGAAAAAACCCCTGATGCCGTCATTTACCAGGATTCAGCCGCCGCAGTAAAAAAATACCTCAGGCAATATGGGGTCAAACATGCCGATGCAATTATCAGTGGTCTGCCCTGGGCTTCATTTTCTGAATCTCTACAAGATGAAATTCTTTCAGAAACCGTTTCAGGTTTAAAAAAAAATGGTATTTTCACCACCTTCGCCTACCTGCACGGTTTGGTTCTGCCGTCTGGAAAACGATTTCGCCAGAAGCTGCTCAAATATTTTTCCAAAGTCGAAGCCAGCCCGGTAGTATGGGAAAACCTGCCACCGGCACTGGTTTACTGGTGCCGAAAATAAAAAATCAGCCCAGGTAAAGAGCCAGCGACGCAAAGACGACCACAACCCACAAAACCGGACTGGTTTCTTTGATTTTTCCACTGAGAATTTTTAGAGCCAGAAAAGAAATCAGGCTCCAGCTGATTCCCTGGTTTATCGAGTAAGTGAAAGGTATCAGAGCCAGGCCAAAAAATGCGGGGATGCCTTCTTCATAGCTTTTCCAATCAACCTGAGCAATGATCCGAAGCATGAAAAAGCCGACAATGACCAGCGCGGGCGCCACCGCACAGGCTGGAATCATCTGTAACACAGGGGAAAGCCAGAGAAATGGCACGAAAAGCAGGCCGGTAACCACGGCAGTCATACCGGTTCGCCCACCCTGCTCGACCCCGGCAGCACTTTCTACATAAGTGGTTCCTGAGCTGGTGCCAAACAGGCCGGAAATCGTGGTTGAAATGGCATCTACCATTAGAGCCTGGTTGAATCTAAGCGGCTCACCATTTTCGTCTACCATTCCGGCAACCGAAGCGACTCCAAGAAATGTTGAAATCGAATCAAACAGATCGGTAAAAAGCAGTGTGAAGATCGCGCCCATTACCCCGTAAGCAAGCGCTCCGCGAATGTCAAGTTGCAGAAAAACCGAGGTAAAATCAGGGGTTGCAGTGAATGATGCAGGCGCGACGACAAACACAGTTCCCGGCCAGAGGCGACCGTGGCAGAAGGCAACGACGGTGGTGAAAATGATGCCAAGCAAAAGACTGCCTCGCATTTTCCGGTTTTCCAGCATCAGAGTGAAACCAAGCCCAAGCAGAAAAATAACGGTTGACGGGGTAAAACCACCAAATTTCACCATGGTTACCGGGTTTGCAACGATGAACCCCGCTGATTTCAGACCGATCAGACACAGAAACAACCCGATGCCAGCTGCCACACCCAGCCTGACAGCTTGCGGAATGGCCCTGACAATCGCCTCGCGCAGACGAAAAACCGTCATCAGCAGAAAAATGATTCCGGAAATAAAAACGGCACCCAGCGCAGTCTGCCATGGAATGCCCATGCCGATGACCATGCCATAGGTAAAGAAGGCATTTATGCCCATTCCAGGAGCCAGAGCATAAGGAAGATTGGCTATCAGCCCCATTAAAACGCTTGAAATCGAACAAACCAGTATGGTTGCAGTCAGAACACCGGCGAAAGACATTCCAGCATCAGCAAGAATCATCGGGTTAACCGCAAGAATGTAAGCCATCGTCAGAAAAGTGGTGACCCCGGCTATTACTTCGGTCTTAATATCAGTCTGGTTTTCTTTCAATTTAAACAGTCGTTCAAGCATCTTTTCCCCTCCGTGTCTTGTATTTGCGGCATTATAATCAGCCCGCAATGCAGAGTAAAGAGTTATTTGCAGTCTTAACCATGCAGCAACCAGTTTGATTTATGGTTCATCCGACTAAAGCATACTTCGCTTGGTGAAGCGCTTTTATTTTGAGTTT
>DYKG01000077.1 GCA_020722725.1 Candidatus Methylomirabilis sp. | reverse complement strand
CGAAACCATTGCCGGAAGCTGCACCAATCCGCATACCGAGAATTGCTGGTTTTGCCAGTTTTTGGTTTTACAAAAGGCAGTGTTTCTGCTAAACTTGCAGCTCTATTCTAAAGCTTCAGGTCAACTTGCTTGACAAATGTTCCAAGATATCTTAAACTAACCGTTACCTACGATGGTAGCGCCTATTTTGGCTTTCAGTTCCAGCCTGACATTCCAACGGTTCAGGGGGAGCTCGAAAGGATTTTTGAACTGATAACCAGAACCTGGAGCCGTGCCATCGGGGCGGGGCGGACAGACACCGGAGTTCATGCTGTTGAACAGGTGGTTCTATTCAGAACTGAGTGTCCGATTCCCATTGAAAAGCTAATCATAGGATTAAACAGTGCCTTACCGGGTTCTTTGCGGGTAAGCAGGGTAGAAGAGGTCGATGAAAATTTTCACCCGTGTTTCTCTGCCAAGGGCAAGCATTATCGCTATCTGTTTCATCTGGTTGACCAGCCATCACCATTTCTCGAAAGGTTTTACTGGCAGCTCAGAAAAAAACCGGATATTGAACTGATGCAGGCCGCTGCCGCGAAATTCGTCGGTGAACATGATTTTGCCGCTTTTGCTAAATCTCCTAAGAACTACGAAAGCACTGTAAGAAACATTCTCGAAGCCAGAATAACTCTGGTCGGTCAGATTATCCAGTTCGACGTCATCGGCACCGGATTCATGCACAACATGGTTCGCAACATGGCAAAAGCGCTTTTTCTGGCAGGCATGAGGAAAATGGCGGTAGAATGTATCGATGAACTGTACCGTAATCAGGACCGCAGAAAGCTGGGTGCGCCTGCACCGCCCGGTGGACTGTATCTGATGAAGGTCATGTACTAACCGAAGAGGAGGAAAATCGGTGAAGACGTTCCAACCAAAAACTTCTGATTTTACCCGTGACTGGGTACTCGTAGATGCCAGGGATATACCCCTCGGCCGTCTTGCTTCTCAGGTGGCTGCCCGACTTCGCGGCAAACACAAACCCACCTTCACTCCAAACATGGATTGTGGTGACTTCGTTGTCGTGGTGAATGCTGACCAGATCAAATTGACCGGCCGCAAACACGATGACAAAATGCACTATTGGCACACGGGCTATACTGGCGGAATCAAATCGGTTACTTACGGCCAGCTTCTTGAAAACAAGCCTGAAAAAATGCTCATGCTTGCTGTTAAAAGAATGCTTCCACGCAATAAGCTGAGAAAAATCTTCCTGCGCAAGCTTAAAGTATATGCCGGTGCTGAACATCCGCATACTGCTCAGCAGCCCAAGACAATCAAGCTTGTTAAGTAAGAAGGAGGAATAAGAAAATGGCCGATACTTATATCTGGGGAACCGGAAGAAGAAAAGCTGCTACTGCCCGCGTCCGCATCTGCAAAGGCGAAGGCAAGATTATCGTTAATAACCGCGCTTTCGAGGAATACTTTCCTATTCCTCTTACCCGCAAAATCATTGTTCAACCCTTGACTACCACTGAAACCCTCGGCAAATTCGATGTTTTCGCCAACATCGCCGGCGGCGGAAGCACCGGTCAGGCCGGCGCACTTCGCCATGGCATCGCCAGAGCTCTGGTTAAGTTCAATGCTGAAATGCGCCCTGCTCTCAAAAAAAACGGCTATCTCACCAGAGATCCCCGTGAAAAAGAAAGAAAGAAATACGGTCTCAAAAAAGCAAGAAGAAGACCACAGTTCTCAAAACGCTGATTTTTACAAGAAACGCCCCTGTTCGCAGGGGCGTTTTTTTTGCAACTTACCCGGTCATTGAGCTCCGTCGAAATGACCGGCTCTTATACTGACCGCAGTAGCGTTTTTTTTCTTTGGAAAAACTGCTGTTTATGATAAAAATATAGCTATAGCGAGGTAGTTTACCGGAATGAAAGAAAAAGAACTGATTGAAAAGGCTGTAGAAGCAAGCAAAAGAGCTTATGCTCCGTATTCGAAATTCTTTGTCGGAGCCGCACTGGAACTGGAAGACGGTCGGGTTATTCAGGGCTGCAATGTTGAAAACGCCAGTTATGGGCTGACCAATTGTGCCGAGCGCACCGCCCTTTTTGCCGCCATTGCTCAGGGTGAAAAGCGCTTTAAGAAAATCGTAATTTTCGTTGACCGCCAGGATTTCACACCGCCGTGCGGTGCCTGCCGGCAGGTTATTAACGAACTGGCCGCCGATGCCGAAATTCTTCTGGTAAACAGCAGTCGCAAAATAAAGCGCACCAGCATTAGCGAATTGCTTCCGCTCAGCTTTGGTTCTGAAGATCTGAAGGGTTCCCATGACTAAACCCGAGCCTTCACTGCCCAAAAGCCTGATTGCGAATCCGAAAGCACAGCTCATTCTTTTTATTCTCACAATTATTTATATCGTTTCACCCATCGATGTAATTCCCGACGTTGCGCCAATAATCGGTTGGGTGGACGATGCGGGAGTTCTTCTTACCCAGTTGATTTCATTCATCCTTTATTTGAAACAGAAACGGCAAAACATTCACAAGAACGAAGGAAACAACGATGGCAGTTAAGAAAACCGTTGTCAGACAGGAAGTTCAGGTCGTTGGTTTCTACATCGGCGAAGACGAATACGCGGTAAACATCAGCAAAGTTCGCGAAATTTCCGCGATGGTGGAGATCCGCAAAGTCCCCAAATCTCCACCTTTTGTGGAAGGGGTTATCAATCTGCGCGGCGGTATCGTGCCGGTAATCGATCTGCGAAAGCGCTTCGAACTGGCGGTTAACGAGAACCGCTCCGGGGCAAAGATTCTAATCGTTGAACTGAACCGCAATCAGGTTGGAATGATCGTTGACAATGTCTCTGAGGTTATGCGTTTTTATCAGGATGAAATTGAGAAAACGCCCCCCATGTTTTCGGCAAGCATTGATTCACAATACATTCAGGGCGTCGCAAAGCTTAACGACAAGCTTATCATTCTGCTCGACGTTGAAAAACTGCTGTCATTCGAAGAGCAGTCGGTTCTTAAAAGCTTTAAAAGCTGATGTCTCAGGGCGAAAAAACGCAAAAAGGGCGGGGGTGCCTGCGCAAAACTTTTATCGGCTTCGGGTGTGGCTGCGTTTACCCGCTTTTTATGCTGATTGCAATCGCAATTTTCGCCTGGTTTTTTCTGGCTGAACCATTTTCTGCAATTCTTCAAGCGCCTGAACTGCCTGAGTTTGCCGGCCCGGAACAGGAAGACTTCTGGACCTTGCAGGACAAGCGGCTGAACCAGGTTGAAACTCATACTAACACCATTGATTTGAGCCCTTCTGAGTTCAATGCTTGGCTTGCCAGAGTCGATCCGGCACCGGCAAAGGGTTTTTGCCTTCAAAGAATCAGATTCGTGCCCGAATCGGGAAGAGGTCGCCTTTATCTTATTGGCTCAGGCTTTTTTATGCGCTCGCTGATTTTCACCCTGGGAATTAATGCAGCGGCAGGCAAACCAAAAATTGAAAGCATAATGGTTAACAGTTGGAAAGCGACGGGTTTTGGCCGCGATAAGGTTGCAGACTATTTAAATGAAATTTTTACTCCGGCTCGCGTGCCTGAGATTGAACAGGTCAATTCTGAACAATTCAGAATTGAAATACAGCCCGATAAAATTTCTCTACCCGCTGTGATTATTCAAAAAAAGAATTAAAACTGGTAACCAAATGCATGGGCGTATCGCCGCCCTCTACCGCATGAAGAACCGGTTTCGACAATTCGCCCGTTCTTCTTCAGATACACGGGGAACCCGGAAAAATTCATCAAAAAGATTTTTAAATCTCTGAGCTGCCACGAATGGGGCGAAAGTGGGTTAGACAAACTGCCGCCCGCTGAGAAAATCGGACATTTGGCCGGAAACTGGCCCCCATGGTCAGCAAACGCGATAATGCTGTGCTTTAACCCGGTTTCGACAATCCTGCCGACCTGATCAGCGAACATAACCGGAAAAATTTCCGGCAATCCGTCAGCTCTTCCCACTTCGATTCTGAATAAAACTTCCCCGTTTTTTTCGGCAAAAGGCTGACCCCAGAATCCCAGGGTAAAAGACGCTGTAGATATTTCACCGGTAAGACCTAGTACCTCCCATGCAATGAGATCTCCCGGTTCACTCACATCGACGATCTTCGGGTTCTCAGTAACCGAACCGAGTGCCCGGCGCCAATTGTTTATTTTTCTTTCATCAATCGGGCCATCAATCGCCAGACCGACGAGATCAATCATTGGCAGACCAGGCAGGCGTTCAACAATTGAAGCAAATCCATACTCTTCGCTGAAAAAACGATCGGCCACATTATCCGCCTTCAGATAGAAGCGGCAGCGCCGATCGAGCATCTGCGCCTGATTTGACAGAGCAAGCAGTTGTGAATAACGGTGCAGCACCGGAATAATTCCGGCAGCAACGCAGCCCAAGTCAGATTCACGATAAGATTTGAGTAACAGGCGCTCGAAATCTTCACTGCACCGGGCAAGAATTTCAGCATTGTTGGCAGCAACCACGCTCAGGCCAGCGCGAAGACAATCTTCGGCAATTTCCGGCCATAAATCTGCAAGAACCGCAGTAGAAAGATTTACCCCGATTTTGCCAGCCTGAAAAAGATTGCGGACAATGACACCGTAATCGACCACCAACCAGGCGGGAGAAACGGAATCGGGAACAGCTGAGTGGGTTTCAGGCACTCTGAGCTGCCTGTTCATTGGCGCTGGCTGCAGCCTGTTCCGGGGTTTCTCTGACGTCGTAACCCATTACTTCGCTGCCTTTGGTGCAGATGCGGTCATAAAGCATCTGAAGAATGTCTTCTTCGGTGCGCCCGGCCTCAAGTTCGGCTCTGGTGTCGATGGGGTCGAGAAAATGCACCGACATTTTTGCCGGCCTGGGAAAAAGGGTATTGGGCGGGGTCAGATTATGGGAGTTGGCAATATAAGTGGGGATAATCGGGATTTTCTTTTTAATCGCGAACTTGATCGCCCCATGCTTGAACTCACTCACTCTGCCATAACGGTTTCTGGTGCCCTCTGGGAACAAACCGAGATTATAGCCATCGTTTAGTATTTTCATCGCAGTTTTTATGGCGGTGGCATCGACTTTCGACCGATCAACTGGAAAACACAGAACCTTGCGCAGATACCAGCCTTTGATAGGGTTATCAAAAGCTTCTTTCTTAACCATGATGAAAAGCGGGCGCCTGACTGCCCCGCCCATGATAAAACCGTCGAGAATCGAGCCATGGTTGGCTACAGTTACGAATTGCCCGGTCTGCGGAACTTTTTCGTAATTGTGTATGGTCATGCGGTTGTAGATTGAAAAAAGCCAGCGGCTGACCATTTGCGAAATGTCATACCAGATGAAAGAAGGCTTTGCATCTGCAATATTGGGCAGGTCATTGCCCCCTTTGCCGCCCAGCAGAAAACGCAGACAGCGATAGACAACGAAGGCAATCAACAAGAGACCGAGCCAGGGCAGCAGAATTGCAGCGACAGCTCCGGCAACCGAAATCATGTCTTCAATAAAACCAATTACCGGATTGGCAACGCCACCGGTAACCATGGTCGAAGCTGCTCTCAAACCGGCTTTGCCGGTGTGAACCGTCAGCGTTGCCGATTCGGCGAAAACTATGGCAACCAATAGGTAAAACCAGTGCGTGGCGCCGGGGATCATGGCGTAGGTTAAGATGGCTGAAAATGCGATTTTGGCTGGAATGCTCAACCAGTCGAGAAAGTTATCGACCAACGGAATCTTGTCGCCGAGAAATTCAAAAAGAGCCGCAACTCCCAGGCAGATCAAGACCGGGTTTTGTGCCAGAAAAGCAAATTGATGATTGATGCTGACCGCATCGGGAAAAATTCGATAAACCAGCCCCAGTACCAGAGGCGGCAGAAAAGCCCTGAACCCGGTCAGGGCCGCTAAAGACAAACCTGTCATTATCGGAAGAGCATATTCCATACAATGCACCCAAGCCAGAGGTATTTGACTTGAGTATATATCAGGTAACTACACAGTGCAATAATATCGGGAGTTTGTTGAAGAGCTGATCAATTAAGCGTTTTATCCGGTTTCAGCGGTCAACGATTTTTATTTTGTTTTTTATCTTGATCTCGATTTTTTCAATTTCGTTATTAACCTGCTCAAGATCCGGTTTGTAAGCACCAAAAACTTTCTGCCGGTTCTCTTGAAGTATGCCCAGCTGGTGCAGTTGATAAAGCAAAATTGCCAGGATCGATACCTGAAAACCCGTATAATAGGCAAACTGAATGTCGAATTTAAGACCAATCATTTGGAAAAAGCCGGCGGCTACGAGTGTTTTAATCGAAAGTTCTCTATCCTGTTCGATATTGCGAAGTTTTTCATTTTTCTCTCTTTCAATGGCATCGTATTGCACCATTTTTATCTGAAGATCTTCGCGCAGTCTTTTCAGGGCGAGTTCCGCATTGCCCCTTTCTGTGGCTTTTTCGATGCTTTCAAGCTTGGCTTCGATTCTTTTGAATGCAAAGCCATCATTTTCTCTTACCAGCAACTGCTCGGTTCCGCAGTAATTGCAGATAAATCGGTCGAGATGATCAGAGATTTTCAGTGCTGCCGAGCAATTGCTGCATTTAAGCGTGATCAGGTTTATTTTGTCCATGTCAGTTAAACATTTCTTTAAATTCTTTAATTTCGGTCTCGACCGTTAATTTTTTTTCGATTTCTGGAAGTTTTTTAAGAGCAGCAAGTCTTTCCTCAAGCCATTTTCTGACTACTGGTTCTTTTTCAATCTGTAATTGCCGTTTCAAAACGATCTCTGCGGCTTTATATCTCTTAAAGCTTATGGTTACCAGATATACACCCAGATTGAAATAGTCAGAATCGAGAAATCCATTTCTGCCAGAAGATGCCTGGGCCATTTTCAGTTTCAACCCGGCATTTTCGACAAACTGTTGAATATTCTGCCTGCCCTCGGCAATCTCCTGGTCCAGCTCCAGATTTTTTACCGTCTGATTTACCAGTTCCTGAAGAAAGGCAAGATCAGATGCAATCTGCCCGGCAACCGCATAATGCGGTTGCCACAGGCATAAAATAACCATCAGTAGCATCGGTAAAAATTTTAACATCAGCAAAATATACTTTAAGATTGGCAATTTATGCAAATTTAACCGCTTATTTTATAACCGTCTGAAGCTGATTTAATACCTTGATTTCCTTACGCATCGACTGGTCACCAACCGCATCGATTTCAGACAGCAGTCAGGATTTGAACTGACTCAGTGGAGTCTGGGCGGATGAAGATTCTGCGAGCTTGGTTGCTGGTCTTTCCCAATAGGTCCAGCCTGAATTATCTATGCTGTTTTCCCGATGCCGCCATGGCTTAAGTTAATTTTCATTTTTTTCATTGGCTGAAAAAAATCTGTATTACCCCCCCAAAAAATCGATACAATAGAAAATGGGATGTCAAGGATTGAATTTGGGGAGCTTCTATAAAAATGGCTAAAAAGTATCAGGACTGATCCTGGGTTCTTTTTTTAGGCTATGTTCTTGTGGACTTTCGCACTTTTTAGCATAACCCAGTACCGGAAAAGGCCGATCTTCG
>DYKG01000076.1 GCA_020722725.1 Candidatus Methylomirabilis sp. | reverse complement strand
CTCAGCTGTTAAGTACAAGATCATATCGTGAATTTTTCAGTACGCTTTTGTATAACTATGTGTGAAAACCCGCTTCTGTATGTATACCGAGAATTGCTGCCACACCATCAGATACCTTGTTTTTGCGAAATCGATCGTATATTATAAACACCCTTGAGCAAACCAACGATGGCAAGAATTTTTAAACTAGATAATTCAGCTTCGCCTGAATACCAAATCGATTACGATAATCTGTTGAACCAGCAACAACTTGAAGCGGTAAAAACATTTTCTGGACCGGTTCTTTGTATTGCAGGGGCAGGTTCGGGCAAAACCAGAACGCTGATTTATCGCGTTGCGAGAATGATCGAAACAGGCATCAACCCCGACGGTATTCTGCTTCTTACCTTTACCCGCAAAGCAGCCCGTAATATGCTCAATCGCGTCAGCGAACTAATTGGAGAGTCTGGTCGGCGGGTTGCGGGTGGTACATACCATTCTTTTGCCGCCATGATGTTGAGACAATATGGTCATTACCTTGATCTGCGGCCGAATTTCTCGATTATCGACGAAAGCGATTCGGGCGACATCATAAATCTTATTCGCGCCGATCTAGGTTTAAATCGCAAAGAAACCCGGTTCCCGCAGAAAAAGACACTGCTCGAAATTTTTTCCCGCCATATCAATCTTGAAAAGCCGATTGAATCAATAATATCCGAACATTATCAACATTTTTCAGAGCATACTGAAGATATAAAAAAAATATACAGGAATTTTAACGAATATAAGGAAAACAACTTTCTGCTTGATTACGACGATCTGTTGATTTATCTTTTGCGACTTCTACGGGATAAACAGGATGCCAGAAACACTATCAACGATCGTTTTCGATATGTTATGGCCGATGAATACCAGGATACCAACGGCCTACAGGCCAGAATAACTCTTCTTCTGGGCGGCACAAGACGCAATATTATGGTGGTGGGCGATGACGCACAGAGCATTTACTCTTTCAGAGGCGCATTGATCAGTAATATTATTGAATTTCCCAGGCATTTTCCTGATTGCTCGATCATCAAACTTGAAAGAAATTATCGCAGCTCGTCAAACATTCTTGGGGCGGCAAATTCATTGATGAAGCATTCCAGGGAGGGATTTGCCAAAACCCTGTTTACTCTGCGGGAAGAAGGTGAAAAAACCGCCCTGGTGAGCTGTGAAGATGATGAAGAACAGGCGTTGTTCGTTGCCGCCAGAATTCTTGAGCTGCGTGAACAGGGAGTTTCACTCAATCAGATGGCAGTCTTGTTTCGTTCGAGTTTTCACGCATATCAGCTTGAGCTTGAATTGAAAAGGCGTAACATTCCCTATGTCAAGTGGGGTGGTTTTAAATTTCTTGAATCTGGGCACCTTAAAGATATTATTGCTCACATGCGAGTTGTTCAAAACCCACAGGATCAGGTTTCATGGCTGCGTATTCTTCTATTGATTGAAGGAATCGGAACTCAAAGCGCAACTGAGATTTTTAATACAATAAAAAATCAAACTGATCCGTTTGATTTTTCTGCATGTAAAGTAAGACCCAAGGCAAAAGAAGGGCTCATTGCTCTTAAAAAATTTCTTAGACGTGCGCTCGAACTCGCAAGCGAAAAACCATCTAAAATTCTTGACCTGGCAGCCGAATACTATTTTCCCATCATGAAAAGACATTTTGATGATTACCCGCGGCGCATGAAAGATATCGATGCTCTCGCGGTAATCTGCGGCCGATTTTCCCGACTCGGCGAATTTCTTGCAGAAATGGCTCTTGAGCCACCGCGAGATGCTTCCGACAACAATTTGTCCGGAAAGGACAACGATGACGAACAGTTGATTCTTTCAACGATTCACTCAGCCAAGGGGCTTGAATGGCATTCGGTTTTTATTATTCAAGCTCTCGAAGGGCGTTTTCCTTCTTTCAATGCGATTAAAGCAGGCGAAAATCTTGAAGAAGAGCGGCGATTAATGTATGTCGCCATGACCCGGGCAAAACAAAATCTCGCTATTGTTCATCCCAAAACGGTCTGGGACCCTTCTACCGGGGGGTTGCTTTTTCAACCTTCAAGATTTATCGATGAAATCGGGGCTGAAAACCTGGAAAAATGGGAAATATCCAGATAACTTACCTCACCCGAAAGGTTGACAGTATCTGTATTTCTCTGATAAGGTGCCACTGCATCAATAAATGTGATCTCAGCACAGGAGCATAACCTTGATACGCAATCTGGCTATTGTTGCAGTCATTTTGATCGGCATGCTGGCCGGTCTTGTCGTACATGATCATTTAAGCATCCCGACCCGCAATTTGATTATTTTTTATACTTCCAACCTGCGCGGGCAGATCAAACCTTTTCCAGGAACGGTTCTCGATCGCCAATATGAAAAAGTCGGAGGCCTTGCTTTTATCAAAGGGTTTATCGAGAATTCCGCTGAAGTTTTTAACTATAAGACTGAAAATGTTCTGCTTCTCGACACCGGGGATGCCCTTTTTGGAACCGCCGAAGCTTCGTTGACCATGGGTGAAGTGCCTTTAACCATGATGGGCAAGGCCGGCTACGATGCCATGGCGATCGGAAATATGGAATTTGAGTTTGGCTTTGACCGACTCAAGCACTTTATTGCTTCTGGCGATGTTCCCATGATTGCATGCAATTATCGCGATCTTACTGCTCCGGTTGGACAAACCATCAAGCCCGGGTTGATTGTTGAAAAGGGTGGCATCAAAATCGGAATCGTCGGGCTTGGGCATGCAAACCTTGCCCGCAATACCCGGCAAGAAAACATTATCAACATCGAAATATCTGACTGGAAAACCTCGGTGCAGGAAACTGCGACCCTGTTAAAGGCTCAGGGTGCTGAACTGATTGTTCTTTTATCACACCAGCCGGAGCTTGGCGCAATTGAAAATCCTGATCTGGTTTTTCCCGATGTGGACATAATTATCGGAGACATGATCGGCCCGGTCTCCACCATTACGGCCAGACCCGTGGTTTGTCAGACCGCTCCGAATCGTGGCGGCGGTATAGGCATGGTAAAGGTTTCCTACGTTGGCGGAAAATGGGATCTTTCGCGGGCATTTCAGCGATTGTTTGCGATCGATGCTTCCAGCATCAATCCTGATGCCGAAATGGCTTCTGAGATCAGCCGGGTTGAAGCAAAAATCGACACACTGCTTGATGAAGTTTTAACCACCAGCACCGGCAATTTTACTCGATCCTTCAACGAAGAATCGGCAATCGGCAACCTTATCGCCGGGTTCATGAAAAATGAATCGAAAGCTGATCTGGCATTACAGAATTCAGGCGGAATAAAAAGTACGATCACCGAAGGGCAGGTTACTTTAAGAACGCTTTATGACATGCTTCCCTTTGAAAACAATCTGGTGACTGTAGATCTCGAAGGATGGGAACTTGAAAATATCATCGAAGAAAGCCTTTCCGGAAAAACCGGCTTTTTACAGGCGGCCGGAATTAATTGTACATACTCAAGCTCAAATCCACCCGGGTTCAGAATTATTCAAATTGATGTCAATGATGAACCCCTTGAATTCAGCCGAACTTACTCTGTCTGCGTCAATGATTTCATGGCATCAAACGATCATGACTGGCCTGAATTAACCCATGGCAAAAAGCATCGGGTTTTGGGCCTTATGAGGGAAAATCTGGTAACCTGGCTCCGAAAAAATCCGGCAATTGCACCGATTACAACCAAATATTTCAATGATTTTGAAGAACTCGATGAAACGCTGCGGACACAGGCTCTGACCTTCGATCTTGCGAGCCTGAGCAAAGAAATCACCCATGACAATACCATCAATTCTGAATATGCTCGCCTGGTGGCAGAGACCATCAGACTGGAAACCTCAGCTGATTTCTCTCTGATTCCGCTTTCTATGCTGGTTAACACCAGAGAACCTCTCAGAGTGATTACCCCTGCCAGAGTAATTTCAGATTTCACTTCCACCGCCGGGGTAAAAGTTCTCGAGATAAATGGTGAACAGCTCTATAAGCTTGCCAGGGCAGCTTTGGCAACTTCCACAGTCTCTCTGGTTTTTTCGGGTCTGTCGGTCGAGAAACTTGAAAATGACCAGATCAAGATCTTTCCCTGGAATGGAAACTTTGAAAACGAAAATGTCTATAAACTTGCAATTAATGAAGATCTTCCATTGTTTGTTGAAGGGTTCTATGATTTGCGTTCTTGTAGATCAATTAAAAGATTCAATGATATCAGGCGCTGTTTTATTAATGGTCTGCGCCGGAGAAACGGGCAGGTAGAAATAAAGCGTGCAATTTTCTGATCTGCTTGCCGGCAGAAACCTTAAATTCAAGATTTTACTGGTTTTCTCAGTCATTCTTGTAATTCCGCTTGCATTCCTGATGATTGTTTCTTTGAATCGTACCAGTCGCGTGGCTCAGCACGATTTCAATCTCAGACTTGGTTACGCAGCCAGCCTTTTTCGCCGTGCCCTTGAAGATCAGCTTGATTCTATTAAAATTAAAAATAAAAAAGTTGCTGATTTTGAGTTTTATACCCTCGCCACCCTTGAATTTCCGGCAACCGATACGGTAAAACTTATGGATACAGAACTTATCAGGTCAGACCTTGACTATCTGGCTATTGTCAATGATCGCCGCCATATTTTTATCGACCGGGGATCACCTCCGGTTGAAGTTCTTGATAAAATCATTCCTGCCATGTGCCATTCGCCGCTTAACGTGAATCTTTACATCATTGAAGACGAACCATGGATCTTTTCAGCGGCCATGATTACCAAAATTAGATCTGACGAGGCCCGACATGTCGTCTTTGCTCAACGTATACCAAGAGATTTTGCTGACCCTTTAAAAAGGCTAACTGGGGCAGAATTCTCATTGCTTTTTGCTGGCCAGAAAATTTTGACTTCGCAGATGGATGTTTACGGCAAACGCAGAATCGGTGCACAACCGGAAGATCCTGATAAAACCTGCGGCTCAACTTTGATTCTTGGCAAATCACATTTCTTTGTCCGTGAGGTGGCCCTTCCAGGCAAGCTTTCAGAGTCCATTCGACTCGAAATCGCATTGCCAGACTCAGAATATAACCTTCTTGGGAGATCCATACGCCGGGATTTTATTTTCTTTGGCTTTTTTGGACTGCTCCTCGCATTGATAACCGGCACCATTCTTGCCCTCAACATCGCCGGACCAATCAACCAGCTTGCCATAAAAACCAGTGAAATCGCATCAGGAGACCTGACAATCATACATGAAACTGACAGAAAAGATGAAATTGGTCTTCTATTCAGAAACTTCAGCGAAATGATAACCCGACTGCGGGCTGAAAAAGAGCTGAAAGAGCAGCGAATGAAGGAGCTTAATACCCTCTTCAAAATAAGCAATGCCGTCAACCTTTTCGTCGACTCTGAAGAACTGCTGAAATTCGTTCTTACTCACGCAATTGAAGTGCTTGAAGCAGAGCGCGGTTCGATTATGCTGCTCGACGACAACACCGATGAACTTGTGGTCAAAGTGGCTTCTGGCGGCCGATTTCGCATTGCTTCCGGAACGCCGGTCAAGCTTGGTCACGGTGTTTGTGGTTCGGTTGCTCGCGAAGGTGCCGGAAAAATCTGTAATCAAGGCTTCAAAGATCCTGAATTTCGCAATTTCGGCAGCATTCTTCCGGTGGAAGACATCAATAGCCTGTTGTGTTCGCCCTTGAAGTTCAAAGATGGAATCATAGGTGTAATCAATATCGTAAATAAAAGAAATGATGGGCTTTTCAACGAATCTGACCTGGCTCTGCTCAATTTGATAGCATCTCAGGCTGCGGTTACCATAGAGAACAACAAACTTTATGAACTTTCGATCACCGATGGCATGACCAGACTTTTTGTTCATCGCTACTTTCAGGCAAGACTTTCCGAAGAAATGTTGCGCGCCCGCCGATATGGGCTCACCCTTAGCCTGATAATGTTCGACATCGATAATTTTAAAAAATTCAACGATTCATACGGTCACCAGACTGGCGACCAGGTTTTGCAGAAAGTTGCCACTACCATTAAAGAAACTATCAGAACCGGCATCGACATTCCATGCCGATATGGCGGGGAAGAAATGTCGGTCATTTTACCAGAAACCCGTGCAGAAGAGGCGTTTCAGACTGCCGAGCGTATTCGCGAAAAAATTGCAGCAATCACAATAAATCATACCAGCGGCATTCTTCGGGTTACCACCAGCATTGGTATTGCAACCTACCCCAGCGATGGCCATGATAAAGAGTCTATCATCAAAGCAGCCGACCGAGCACTATATCTAAGTAAGGCCCGCGGTAAAAACTGCTCCACCCTCGCAGCAGACTTAAAAAATCAATGTTAATAAAACTTGCGCCAATTTTTGTCGCCCTCTGCGGAATACTCCGAAGTACCGATCTGTATTTTCGTACACCGATGGTAAGCAATCTGGCCGTTTTAACCTTGATCACTTGGGAACACCTGATCAATCTTGCTGCGGTCAGCCCCATTATTCTGGCTAATTTTAAACAATACCGACAGATTAACCTGAAAGACTTCGTTCTTTTTGTATTGATCGGTTGCGGGGCATCGGCATTGGGAATTCTTTGCTTTACCCGGGCATTCCTCTATATTAACCCCGCTCTCGCAGTTTTGCTGCAGAAATTACAGCCATTGATCACCATCAGTCTCGGAGCCTTGGTGTTGAAAGAAACGATCAGCAGAAAGTTTCTTCTCTGGGCATTGATAGCAATTCTGGCCTCTTATTTTGTCTCTTTCGGTCTTGCTTCGCCATTCACCGGCGACTGGGGGAAAATTGCCACCGGTGCCGGTTTTGCGGTTCTCGCCTCTTTTTTCTGGGGCAGCGGCACGATCTGGGGCAAAATTCTTCTGGAAAAATACGGCCAGATGTTTGTTACGGCCAACCGTTTTCTTTTCGGGGCCATTTTCACCATGGTTCTTACTTTTGCTCTGGGAAACGGTCTTGAATCGGATAAAATTCTCGGTCAGTCATTGATTTACAGCATTGTATATATGGCAATAATTTCAGGGTTCATCGCGACCACATTTTTTTACACGGGCCTGAAATGGGTAAATGCGACCATGGTATCGATTCTTGAGTTGTTTTTTCCCGTATCATCGGTGGTTATAATGTGGTTCAGCTTTAACCGACCGCTTAGCGCAGTACAAATTATCGCAGGCTTAATTCTTTTTTTTGCGGTGTACCAGGTCAATCGACTGTGTCAGCCGGACTGAGCTTTTTCACTGATTTTTTTCAGCCATGACCAGCATCTGGTAAATCTGATACTTTTTCTGGTAATCAGCCAGAGCCTGGAGCGTTTCAAGAGTCTGCGGACCGCTTTCCCGCAAAAGTCTTACATAATTGTCGTAAGCGGCAAGATATTCTTTCTGTGCCTTTTCGAGCGGGGAAAGATTTGCCAGGCTTTTTGCCGGAGCTACAACTGACACTGTACTGGCCTGAGTCAGTGCACCTGGGATCACCAACGGGGTAAGAGAAGCTGGAGCATTGCCGGAAACCGGATCTGTAGTCTGCGAACAGCCTGCGATCATCAGTGGAAGCAATATCAACAGTATTTTTCTCATTTCTTCACCTCGGTTAATTATAGGAACCCCGTCAGAATGTGTCAAGAGAAGCCCGGCGTTTCCAGTAATTCTCGGTCAACCGGGCTTTTTACCTCCAATAACGGTTTTGATGCAAT
>DYKG01000075.1 GCA_020722725.1 Candidatus Methylomirabilis sp. | reverse complement strand
AGATCCCATGATTTCATGCTGGTTACAAGCATACCATTGGCAAACTTGGGTTAAGTCTTCAGCTTCTTTGCCAAGCCATGCTTTCATTTCAGGACTGTTAACATTGTCGTTGTAAACCCAGCCTTCATTGCCGGTATTATAGGGTGGGTCAATATATATGCACTTAACCTGACCGGCATAATATGGCAAAAGTGCTTTGAGAGCCAAAAGGTTATCAGCCTGCACCAGAAGATTACCGCTATCTGGGTCGCCACAGGAAAGATCTTCCCGTTTTTTAAGAAGGTGGAATGGCACCTGGCGATGATGATTAACTACGGCTTTTTTTCCGATCCAGTCGAGTGTTGGCATTGTGTGACCCTACTATTGTGAATTGTTCAAGCATTTTCGCGCAAAATCGAGAATATTGCAACGGTTAAAACAACAAACATGGTCTGGCTGCGACTTATGAAATTAAACACCGGAAAAATGACCGGAAAATTAAGCTGTGAAACCGACTAAAAAAAAGAATCCGGGAGCTATCCCGGACTGAAAAATAAGGAGGCAAACAAATCCATAACCCTTTTCGAACCAAAGTGAAGTTTTCTTAACGAAAAATTTCAAAAATCTGCAGGTTTTTGGATTTCATCTATTTGCCCGATTATTCTTCAGCTTCTTCTTCTTCTTCTTCTTCTTCCGCTTCGGTCTTGTCGGGTTTAACCATAAAGGGTTTCAGCCCGGGAAACTGTTCAAATACCGGCAGATCAAGCCTGGCCTGTTTCATTTCTTCTGAATCGGCGAACTTGTCGAAGCCCGTTTCAACTTCGTCCTGAAATTTCTGAATTTCCTGGCCCATGCTGGCAATCTGATCTTTAGCTTTATTCATGTGTTCACGGAAAAGGGCCAGTTTTTTCTCTTCTTTTTCGACCCGCTTTTTCGCTGTTTCAAGTTTTTTATAGGGCTTTTGCCGGTCAGTTTCGAGCTTTGCCAGTTTTTTTCTGGCTACTTCAAGCTGCTTTACTTTTGGTTTGCGCTTTTTGGCAACTTCGGGAGAACTGAGTTCAGCTTCGATTTTGGCCACTCTTTCCTTTTGCTCGGCGATTTTTTTGTCATGTTTGGCATAATACTCGGCTTCACCATTCTGGGCTCTTACCAGCATTTCTTTACTTTTCACAACTCTTGCCTCAAGCTGGGCAAGTTGTTCTTCAATGCTGAGAGTGCCGCTGGCCGCCATTTGATTACCACTGGTTTCGCCGATCAGAGCTTTTTTGGTTTTTTCCAGGTTTTTAAACATCAGAACCTGAATCAGCCGGGTTTTTACCAGATTGAAGTCTGCTTCGCTCATGCCGGTTTCAGCACATGCGAGCTTTTCGGCATCGAGTATCTGGCCGCCAAGCTGAAGAGTTGTTTTTACCGCTTCAACCGCGGTGCTTTGGTTTTCTGCCTGCTCCGGAGAGTTCTCGTCATCTTCGAGTGCAACGGTAGCCGAGGCGGCTTTGCCCTGTGCAATTGCCATGGTGCGGGAAAACAACTCGACCAGGCCTTGGTCGATTGGCAGCATGCCGGTAGCTGTCGCAGTCTGATCAGTGGTGGCGGCCGGTAAATTTTCGCCTGAACTTGCTGTTTGAACCGGTTGTTCAACTGGCAAAGTTTCTGAAGAGCTTGCCGGTTGAGCAACCGTAACAATGGCTCCGGCAAAAACATAACAGAGGGCAATGATTACTTTTCGCATTTGAAATCCTTTAATCTGTCTGGATAAAGTTTCCCCGTATTTTTGCACTGATATTACCACTTAAGAGACTCGGCTGCAATTAAGCAGAATCAGTTATTAACCCGGCATTCTTTTGAGATGAGGGCAAAGTCTTCGCTGATAATGGCTTTCAGTTGGGCAAGATCAGGCTGGCTGTAAATTTTTTGCAACCCTGGTGTTAGTTCAAACTGGTTGCCAATGGTGATTGCCCATCTGACCCGGTAATCTGAGGTTATATCGTAGATGCTCATAAAATCTGCTCTTCTTACGATGAACCGGTTAAGAATCGAGTTTTCCTGTTCAATCGTTACCCGACGATTTTCTTTGAAAAGATTTTTTCCAAATGAATTTTTTACTTCGAAGCCCGCAAATTCGCCAAGCGTCGGAACAATATCCGGGTGCTGGGAAGGTTTTTCGAATATTTCCGGTCTGACCCCCGGGCCTAGAATCAACAGCGGAACCTGAAACTGAAAAACGTGAGGGCCGCTGACGTGGGCGAAAAATCCCGCTTCTCCCAGTGATTGTCCGTGGTCTCCGTAGATAACCACAAAGCAGTTCTGGTCGAGACCCTTTGCATAAAAATCAGTCAAAAATTTGTTTAAACAATGGTCAACATAAGCCTGTGCATTTTTGTAGCGGTTTTTTAACATCAGCATGTTTTCTGGTGCCGGGTCGAGATGGTGAATCATGAAACGCTCGGGCAGAGTCGGCTGATTGATGGCGAATTCGGGCGGGTAATTGTAGTTGAAATGGGCGTTGAAAACATAGCCTTCGATGAAGTAACGCTTTTGCGAAGCAGCGATCTCAAGAACCCTTTTGAGAATCTCTTCGCCTGATGTGGCCAGCATTTTCAACTGCTGGTCGGAAATATCGACGAACCATTCAAATGGCAGCTCGGTAAGCTCAGGGTCTTCAGTCGTCGGGTCAGGTACCGGAATCATCTTAAAATCTCGATAAAGCGCATCGACTCCGGTCCATTTTGAATAGACCTTGAAAAGTGAATAACCATCATTTTTAAGAAAAGTCGGGAACTCCCAGAAATTCAGGCTTTTAAATTGACTGGTCAGAAAGAATGGATACATGCTGCCGTAAATGCTGTTTATCGCCGTTTCGGTAAGGTTGCTTGCCGAAAAATGGCGCTTGAAAAACAGGCCTTTTTTCGCCCAGTTCATCAATAGCGGCATATTCGCTTCGATTTCATGGGCTCGCAGACTCTCGAGAGTTATGAAAATCAGGTTTGGTCTTGTATCTTTAACCCATGAATATTGAGCATTCTGATAAAAAACTGCCGGATCAAGTCTGAATGAACTGGTCACCAGACCGGCCTGATTGAGCGGCTGCAATTTTGCAGGAAGCGGCAGATCAAGGCCTGCCGCATCGTATCTGGTCATCAGATAGTCAGTGAATGGGCGGCTTTCCACGATGAAATTGAAATGCAAAAGCATCATCACAAGCTGAAGCAAACCGGCCGCCACCGCTTTCTTTTTCCCTATGCTGCCTTCAACCGGTCGGGCAAGAAAAAATACCAGCAGCGATAACAGCGCAAATGCGCCAACGTCGATGAAATACGGCAGAAGATTGGCAAGATTGAGATTAGCGTCCTGAAATGCAGTATATTGCAGACGCCACAGGTGCATATAATTCAAATGAATTTTGAAATACAGATAATAAATGCGGTCGAGGTAAAGATAAAAAATTGCCCCCGCGCTCAGGCCGAACCACAGTGTGAGCAGCCATTTTCGCTGTTTTTCGAACAGACGCAGGCCAACCCAGGCAACCAACCACAAACAAAGATAAACAACCAGGCATAGCCACCATGAAAGGCGAATTTCACCAATCAACAAAATAGGATAAATTATCGCCGGTGCCAGCCCTGCCAGCCAGAATAGTTTTCTGATGCCACGATAACCGATGTTACTGTGCAGGCTAAGAATCATCAGCAGGCAGATTATCGCCCCCATAACCGGGTTGGCAATAAACAGCAGCAGGCTGTCGCCCTGAAAATCGGCTGGTCTGATCAACTGCACCAGCTCGAAGAAAAGAAAAAATGCCGTGGTTGTCCAGGCAAGAATCAGTGCCGGTATGGCCGAGGATTTTTCTATTTTCATTTCATGAAGTCACTTTTATGAATTTCTTAATGCAGCCTCAAGCGGGTAAATTCAAAATAACTATATCACACGAACCACCCCATAAATTTTCGTAGGGGGGTTGACTTCCGTGCCGACCCGCTTCAGATAGTATCAGAGAGCCGGCAAATGAAAAAACTTTCAGAAATTTATGGCTGTTTACCGATATTTAGAGAGAATAAAAACATAGGTAAACAGGAGCAAACATGTCCGCAGATCTGCTCGAGCAGTTTCTGAACTATCTTGCCATTGAAAAAGGCCTGCGCCCCAAATCGCTTGAAGCCTACCGCCGTGACCTGCAGGACTGGCTCATCTTTCTCGATGAGCGCGGCCGCAAAGTGACTGCGACTTCGCTCGATAGCGCCATGAGCCTGTTTATGGTCAGTTTGCACGATCGCGGCATGTCGCCACGCTCCATGGCCCGCAAGTCCTCGGCTCTCAAGGGTTTCTACAAATTTCTGCTGCGCGAGGGGCATATCAGCGAAGACCCGACCGAACTCATCGAACGACCGAAAATCGGACGCGCCCTTCCCAAAGTGCTTTCATTGCCAGAAGTCGAAAAAATTCTGGCTCAGCCCGATGTTTCAACGGCATTTGGCGTGCGTGACCGGGCTATTCTCGAAGTTTTATACGCTACCGGAATTCGTGAATCAGAACTGATCGATCTTGAAATCGGTAATCTCAATGCCAATGCCGAATTTCTGACGGTTATTGGTAAGGGCGGGCGTGAACGCATCGTGCCGGTCGGATCATTCGCCATTCAGGCCATCAACAACTACCTGAATCGTGGTCGCAATGAACTATGTCGCGATATAACCGAACGCGTTCTATTTCTTAACCCCTATGGCAAAAAGATGTCGCGCATGGGTCTGTGGAAAATCGTGAAAAAATACGCGCAGATGGCGGGAATTGGCCGCCAGGTGTCGCCCCACGTTTTCCGCCATTCATGCGCAACTCACATGCTCGAAGGTGGCGCAAGCATTATGGCTGTCCAGGAAATGCTGGGCCACGTCGATGTTTCAACAACCCAGATATACACTCATCTAACCGGTAAGGATCTTAAAAATATTCACAGGCAGGCACACCCAAGAGGCAAATGAAACCAACAATCGGAAAGAGCAGTGCCAGACGCGAACTTGTTGCTCGCGTTCTTCTGCTTTCTCTGTTTTTAAGCCTGTTTCCCGGTGAACTGCTGCATGGAGAAGAAGTAAACCAGAGAAGCCTCTTCAGACCAATGGCGATAAAACTTCTGCGCCCGGAAAAACCACCGGTTCAGCCTCTGGTTCACCGTGATGGGGAAGTCGGGATCAAGGTTGAAAGAACCGTGCCGCTCAAGCCGGCCAGACCAGCCACTGAAGTGAAGACCGGTATCAACCAGTATAATGTTCTTGTCGAAAATTCTCTGGCCGACACACCTGCCACCGAGCCTGATAAACCCGCTGCCTACGCTGTTTCGCCGGTTACTGAACCGGTTGAGATCGGGCCTGAAGATGCGGCCATCGAAGCGATTCCTTTCAATGAACCGCAAAAAATCCACACCCCCCCCGCCCAGGTGGTTGAATATGCCCGTAGCTTCTGGGATGAAGCCAACGAGCAGATCGATAAGCACAAAATTTCCATCTCCGGAACCAAGACCTTCGAAATGAAAAAGTCAGATGTTTCTGGAGACGTGGGGCATTTCTCAACCGAAAACTACGATTCGATGCCGGGCTTTCATCTTGACCAGAGCCTGCATCTTGAAATCGATGGCAACATTACCGAAAATTCTACGGTTCACGCCATTCTCGACGATAAAGACGACGAAGACCGGCGATTTACCGTTAACATCGATGGCCCGGTCTGGAAGTTTGTCATGGGCGACTTTCCGCTGGCTCTTGAAGGCACCGAGTTTACCCTCTTTCGCAAAGAAGTGCGTGGCATCATGGCCCAGGGCTCGTTTCACGAAAAATTTAAATCCATTTTCCTGTTTTCCCAGTCCAAGGGCCAGGCCCGGCGCGAACAGTTCCGCGGTGCCGGCCAGCAGCAGGAATTTCGCATGCAGGGCAGCCCGGTCGTGCAGAACTCTGAGCGGGTCAGCATTGACGGTCGCGCTCTTACCCGCGGAACCGACTACCTGGTTGATTACGAAGACGGTCTGATCAAATTTCAGCCGCATCTACTGCCAATCGAAGTTACCAGCTGGATCGTCATTGAATACGAAGTTTCCGATAAAAGCATGGCATTCAGCCGCAATCTGTTTGGCACCCGCCATGTTTATACGCGCTCTAAAGGTCGTGAAATTGCTTTGAGCTGGCTCAGGGAAGTGGATAACTCGACTCCGAAATCCGGCGATACCGCTTCATCGACCGCGACTCCGATGCAGCATGACATTGTCGGAGCCGATATCAACTGGAAAATTTCGCCAATGTATTCGGTTACCGGCGAAACGGCGGTTTCGTTTCTAGACCCCAACAAAAACAGCGAACTGGCACCAACCGATAAATGTCTTACCGGCCATGCCAGCAAACTGGCTTTGAAGGCCGGTGGTGAAAAATACGATGGTGATTTGACCTTAAAGCGCATCGACAAGGACTTTAAAGTTGTGGGGCGCGAGGGCGGTGTCATGGAACTGGGCGAAAGAGGCCTGGTCAATGACATTCTCAGCGGTCGGGCGCGGCTTGAATATCGGGTTGTGCAGAATTTCAAGGTTTTTGCCGACAGCGAAAAATCCCAGACCAATCTTTCCGATGACCCGGCGCTTCAAAGCGTCGATTATGACAACAACAGCGCTGGCTTTGTGTGGACCAGTGATCGCGCCGGAAGAGTCGAAATTCGTGGCGGTCGGCAGATCGATGAAGAAGTCGGGCCGACGATCGTCTCTGATATTACGAAAGACAGCGCCACCGCCGTCTGGGATAAAAACTTCGGCAAGCTAAAAACCCAGGCCAAGATGCAGAATACGGTTTACAACGATGCGATAAATCTGGCCTCAGATTCGTCAGTTCTTGAAATGGGTGTAACCATGGGCGCTGAAGCCGACCGCACCTTCGCATGGAACGTCGGGGCATCGAGAATTGCGATTAACGACGAACTCAGCCCCGATGATCTGCGTTCAGAAACGCGCAACTACAATCTCGATCTGAATTACGAGCCCAATCGGGTTTTCAATGCCCGCGGTCTCTTCCAATGGCGGCGTGAAGATGACTTTTTTGCCAATTCCCGCATGGATACTGAGATTGCCGATTCGCAGTTTCGCTATGAACCAACCCGCGACCTGCGGACTCAGCTGAAATACAAGGTTGAAAATACTTCAAAGGTTCTGCGTGACCCCTCGCTCGACCCGCAGAAATACATACTGCCCCCAAGCCTGCCTAATTCTGAGACCGACAAGGAAGAAATCGTTTCGACTTTTGAAAACCCGGTGCAGAAGACCACTGCCAACTTTCTTACCGATTATCGGGTCAATCGCTATCTGCAGGCCTATTTCGATTGGCGCCGCCGCGAGCTGATCGACCAGAAAACCGATAAAAGGGTTGCAACCAACGATCGCAAAGCCTACGAACTGCGCTATACCCCGCTTGAAAAAATGCTGGTGACAACCGAGTTCGAGCATGGGGTCAACAAAAATCTGACGCCCCAGAGTGAACTAACCGATTATATAAAATCGATCATGGTGCGTCACGAATTTTACGAAGGCTGTTTCGTCGATGCCACTTTCGAAGAGAAAGACGAAGACGATAAATACGTCAATGAAAACGACCGTCATACCCGCAGCAAAATTCTCGGTTTTCAGCGCAATTTCAACCGCTGGGCCAGCATGGAGCTTGGCCTGCAGCACAACGACATCGAAGCCAAAGACCCCAGCACCGAATGGGAAAAGCGCATGGCCGTGATTTTGACGCCCTTTTCAAAAAATCAGCGCTACAAATTTTTCATCAACCATAAAGATATAACTTCGGCCCAGAGCGGCACCCACTACGAAGGCGGCCTGAATTTCTCGCAATTCATCGGCACCGACACCATCATCGACGGCGAATTCAAAAAGGTCCATTCCTCTCCCGGCCTCACCGGCAACGGCTACGACGCCCTGGTTTTCAACGCCAAAATGGTCGTAACCTTCTAAAGTCTTCGTAATTTTGGGTCTGACCAATAGAAAAAGAACGGTGGTTCGATTTGTTGGTCAAGATTTTGTGATTTATAAGTGATATTCATGCTG
>DYKG01000004.1:25282-120797 GCA_020722725.1 Candidatus Methylomirabilis sp. | reverse complement strand
AAAGAAAGATGCCCTTGGCTGGTTCAAACATTGTGGGTACGCAACAATTTGAAATACTATAAAAAAGCTAAAAATTAATGAAATTCTGGAACGATTTGGCAAACTTGGGTTATGAATATCTCTTCTGTGAACCCGTATTATGGCACTTTAGATTGGTGAAGTGACTATTTTTTTTTACCGGATTTTTTGCCGGAGTCGCCTTTCTTTGAGCCTTTTTTAGTTTTTGGTTTTTCTTCTTCTACCGGCTCTTGTTCTTGTTCTTCGTCCATGGCTTCATCATTTTCTGATTCATCTTCACTGTCATCAATGTCTATCTGGGGTGGGGGGGCAGAACTTGACTCAAGAATGAAGTGAGCCAGCATTCGGTTAAGCTCATCAGCAACCATGCTGAGATGTTTGGTAATTTTGGCCATGTTCTGAATTGAATCGCGCTGCGATTTGAGAGAATCAAGAACGCCATCGACTTCACGGGTCGTGGTCTTTGTGGTAATCGAAAGATTTTCAATTGAAAGACTGATTGCCTCAATGTTTTTACTCTGTTCTACTGATGACTTGCTGATATCTTGAACCTGAACGTTTACGCTTTCAGAAGCCATACCGATTTCATCAAGATAAGCGCCACCCTGGTTGATAATTTTTACGCCTTCCTGAACTTTTTCGCGACCCAGTCCCATTTCTTCAACAGCCTTATTGGTTTTATGCTGAATTTCACCAATCAACGCACCAATTTCTTCGGCCGCTTTGGCACTCTGCTCAGCCAGTTTCTTAACGTTTGCGGCAACAACAACGAATCCACGACCCTGCTCCCCGGCGCGGGCAGCTTCGATAGAGGCATTAAGAGCAAGCAGGTTTGTTTGCCGCGAAATAGCAGTAATGGTCAGAACGATTTTTCCGATCTTTCGCGACTGATTTTTCAGCTCTTCCAGAACCCGTGATGAATCGCCGACTGCCCTTTCAATCTCTTTTATTGTAGTTGAAGCTTCGCGAACCGATTCCATACCCTGCGTTGCTTTAAGTCTGTTCTGAACCGATTCTTCGTAAGCCCGATTCGATCTTTTGGCAATCAATTGTGAATTTGCCGAAATTTCTTCAATAGCGGCGGCAGTTGATTCAAGGGTAGTCGCAGAATCTTTGGTGGCTTTGGTGATTCGCTGAGTATTTCCAAAAATATTTTGAATTGATTCATTCGATTGAATGGTCAGCGATGAAATGTTGTTGGCCATGTTCGAAAGACGATTAAAAACATCCTGAATCTGCAGCAGCAAACGCTGAATGTAACCGATAAAGCGGTTGAATCTCTCAGAGACCTCAGTCAATTCGTCTTTACCAATCAACGCGAGTCTCTTGGTCAGATCACCACGGCCTCTGGATATTTCTTCCAAACCCTGTGACACGCCACGAATCTGGTTTACGATGCCGGTAATAACAACCATGGTTATACCTGTCATTACCAACAGACCAAAGATTATCAGAAAAAGAGAAAACTTCTGAGCATTATTAAGAGCACCCATCATACCCTGCGTATCTACAAGTGAAAGCAAAACCCAGTTTGTATTGGGAACCGATGCGGCTGCTATGAAAATATTTGCCTTTTCACCGGTAAGAAATTTCTGAAAACCACTTTTGTTGTTAATGATCTTGTCAGCATGATCCTGTAATTCAGGTTCCGATGAATTCAAAAAGATATTTCTTTGCGGGTCGAGAATAGTAGAGCTATCAGAATGGGCAAGATAAAAACCATTTTGTGCCGGATCGTTGGAAACCAGGGCAGTTTTGCCACTTACCGTTGAAAGCGATCCGGGAACATTTTCAAATAAACGATCGAGACTTACGCCAACCAGAACGATTCCAATCGTTTTTTTCAAATGGGTAACCGGTTTACAAATATAAAAAATTCTTTCGCGATAGCCCTCAGAAATTTCATTATAGACTACTGGAGTTTTGTAAACGCCTTCGTTTTCAAAAGTGTCTTCCATTTTAACGGTAATGAATTTTTCATATGGAAGGTTTTCACGGGGTAATTCCTGGCCATTGGGACCCATTCGGAAAATGGTTTTTCCATCGTCGGTCATAATAGCAATTTCAGCAATATCAGAAGTTAGAAATTCCTCCCCCTTAACAAGCAACCCAAGGATTGGAGCCTGCAAGACCTGTTTCCACTGCTCTATCAGTTGAACCTGGTCAGGAGCCTGGTCTATCCATGAGAGATATTGTATCATAGAATTCAGGCGTGCCAGATATTCGCAGGTTCTTTCATAAGAGCCAACAGCGGTAGACAGTTTAGCCGCCTCGGCATTGACGATGGCAATAATCTGCAACGGAATCTGGCTTTTTACCGCTTCGCGAATCTTTTCTGAGGTAAAAAAAGTCAATCCAAGCAATATCAAAGAAACCACGACCATTGTAAGAAACAGTCTGGTTTTAATTTTCAGATTTGAAAAGAATTCCACGTCAATCTGCTCCGATTTCTATTTTGCTGGAATCAGTATGGTGTCGCCAATTTTGATAACATGTTTTTTTGAATAACCATTTAACTGCTTTATTCGTGTAACTGTAGTTTTATATTTGGAAGCAATTCCTGAGAGGGTTTCGCCATTTTTAACAAGGTGTTTTTTTGCCTTTTTCTTTTCGGCTTCAAGCTTTTTTTTACGAGCCTCATGGGCTCTGGCGAGGCTTTTCTTTCTTTCATCGGCAGCCTGAATATATGACAGATATGACGTGTCAAGACCTTCTTCAATATTTCCCAGAAGGAAATCACGCAGACCCAAGTAAACCGCTTGGGCCAAGCGGGTACGGCAGGTGTAGTTTTTGAGAATTCCAGCATCTGCAAGATTTGAAGTATAACCAAACTCTACAAGAATTGAAGGCATCGCCATAGAATGAAGGACTTTGAACCCAGCTCTTTTTGTACCTCTTGATGGCAAAGTGGTTACAGCTCCGGCAAGTCTTGATTCAACCTTCTCTGCAAGCTGGCGGCTTTTGAACATTATATTGGCCTGTTTTTCAACAATATCCTTCTTTACCAGCTCAGTTGCAGGAATTGCTGACGGAGCTCCGCCAAAATCAACCATATTTTCCATTTCGGCAACCAGGCGTTCTGCTTCACCCACAGCCCCTTTGGGCGATTCATAGTATACTTCAATTCCTCTGATTGCTTTTTTTCGATTGTAATTTGCATGCAAACTTACGAAAGCATCGGCACCAAGCTGTTCTGCTATTTCTCTTCGACGTTCAAGGGGAATAATATAATCACCGCTGCGAGTTAAAATTGCTTTGAATCTGGGATCCCGATCAAAATATGCTTTAACCAGAGTTCCCATGTTAAGAACATAATTTTTTTCAACAATTCCGTTGTTCTGTGTACCTGGGTCTTCTCCGCCATGGCCGGGATCCAGGACAACAATTTTGATGTTTTCAGCCTTGAGTTTTCTAATTTCCGATAAGGTGGCAGTTCTCTTCTGTTGCTGTGTCGCTTGAGGTTCTCTCAGAAAGATAACAATTCTGTCGCCTTTTCTATCATTCTTGGGCAGAACGTAAGTTCTGGCCTCAACGCCTTCTGGAACTCGAAAAAAAACTCTCACCATCGAAGAAGTTTTCTGCTGCACCGTAAGAATTTCAATAAAGGGATTATTCAGCGGGTATCTCTGCTTCCCAGGCCGAAAAACGCATTGCTCGACATCAAAAAACAAGGTCCCGTCTTTCAGGCGAGAAACGCTTGAAACTCTTGGAGCTGTGGAAATATCAACCACAATTTGAGCCTCTTCAGGGCTCTGCCAGAATCTGATATCGGTAATCCTTCCCGATTCGGAGGCAAATAAAGCTGGCATTAAAAAGAATAAACCCAAAATCAGTAAAAATGCTCTTGCGCTATTGTTCATAAGCTTTTTAGTTGTGCACTCTAGTTTTATGAGAATAAGTTCGCATGGATTATAACAGTTTTATACTTTTCTTCAAAGTCCAACCTTGATTCTTTTTATTTTTCCCAGGACACAATTTTTCTTAAGTGCAAATTTAAGTCTCTCAAGGTATTCCGGTCGCGAAATTTCAACAGCCCCAAGCCTTCTGGTGTGCGGCGTTATAACCTGAGAGTCGAAAAGAACAAACCCTGCCTGAGCGAGTTGCGCCATGAGAAATCTCAGACAGAGGTTTGAAGCGTTGCTTACTTCGTAAAACATAGACTCTCCAGCAAATAAGCCAGCAATTGCAACACCGTAAACTCCCCCGGCGAGTTGATCTCCCAGCCAGGCTTCACAGCTATGGGCAATTCCAAGCTTATGAAGTTTTTCGTAAGCATCGATAAATTCAGGTGAAATCCAGGTAGAAGATCTTCCTGGAGCAGATCTGGCACACCCCCTGATCACACCAGAAAATGCCTGATCAATCGAGAATTCGAAACGACCATTGCGATACATTCTTTCCATGCGACTGGTCAAACGAAATGACTCGATATTGAAAACAGCCCTGGGATTTGGCGACCACCATGTTATCGGGCGAACAGTCCAGGGAAATACGCCAGAAGTATAAGCAGCAACCAGAGTCTCGGGCTCAAGATTGCCACCAATCGCCAGCAAACCATCTGGATCAGCCAATTCTGGATTCGGGAAGGAAATTTTTGCCATTTTGTAAGAAATAACAAATACTTTACATAGAAGATTTTCATTAAAATACAAACATGTGAATTCTAACACATTGATTGAAAACTGCCCATTTTTATGTTAGCCTTTATGCCATTTATTTTGCCAATTTGAGTATCCAGGAGAAATTGGAATGCTTTCAATCAGAACCTTTGAAGGTGGGCTCCATCCGCCCGAACTAAAGAACACGGCAGATAAATGCATTGTCAATCTTCCACTGCCAGAAAAAGTGATTTTGCATGTTTCACAACATATCGGAGCACCAGCCAAACCTTTGTTTAAAATTACCGACAAAGTTGAAACCGGTCAGGTTATTGCTGAACCGGGCGGTTTTGTGTCTGCACGAATTCATGCCACCATTTCAGGCAAGATTATCGGTGCAGGCAACTTCATGCATCCATTTGGCGTTCCTTCCCCGGCTATTGTAATAGAAAGAAATCAGGAAACCCCTGAGCCGGAATATCCTCCAGAAAATGGTTTCAATCTTGATCTGGCAGAGATCAAAACACGCATACAGAATGCCGGTCTGGTCGGCCTTGGTGGTGCGACTTTTCCGACCCATGTAAAACTCTCCCCACCTGAAAACAAGCCAATCGACACGGTTATATTGAATGGTGTCGAATGTGAACCCGCTCTTACTTCAGATCATCGCCTGATGCTTGAAGAAGGGGATAAAATCATTTCAGGGCTAAAGCTGATTTTAAAAGTTCTCAATGCAAAAAAAGGCATTATCGGAATCGAAAACAATAAACAGGACGCGATTAAACTGCTCAGCGAGAAAGTTAAGGGTGAAGCCAATATTGAGGTGCAGCCCCTTGAAGTAAAATATCCGCAAGGCGGCGAAAAACAGTTGATTATGGCCTGTCTTGACCGCGAAGTTCCTTCGGGTGCCCTGCCGATGGATGTTGGAGTTGTCGTTCAAAATGTCGCCACTGCTGCGGCGGTAGCCGATGCAGTTAATCTCAAGCGCCCACTGATAGAAAGAGTGGTTACTCTGGCTGGTAATTGCGTTAAGAATCCTGGTAATTATCGGGTTCGAATCGGCACAACAGTTGATGAATTTATCCGCATGACCGGCGGGCTTAAGGAAGGCGTTGAGCCAGTTAAAGTAATTATGGGCGGGCCGATGATGGGTTTTGCCATGTTCGACATGAACATACCCATCATTAAAGGAACCAGCGGCATTCTTGTATGGGACAAAGAAGAGGCTAAGATCTGTGAACAGACCGCCTGTATCAGATGTGGGCGTTGTATCAGAGCATGCCCGATGAATCTTATGCCGCAACAGCTGAAAAGGGTCATCGACACCAAGAAATGGGATCAGGCTGACACTCTTGGCATTCTTGATTGCATGGAATGCGGCAGCTGTGCCTTCACATGCCCCGCAGGTCTGCCTTTAATACAAACATTTAAAATGGGCAAGAAAATGGTTATGGCTGAGCGCAAGAAAGCGCAGGCAAAGTAAGGAACAAGCACTATGACAAACGAAACAAAGCCTTTTATGCCAGCTGCAAAAAAGCTTCTGGTAACCAGTTCCCCGCATCTACACGAAAATATTACTACTGCCAGAGTAATGTGGGATGTAAATCTTGCATTGCTTCCGGCACTGTTGATGGCGCTTTACAATTTTCGCGGCAAGGCGGCCATAGTCATTCTGATGTCGGTTCTCGGCGCTGTTGTTGCTGAATGGGCCATTCAGAAATTTTTATTCAAAAAACCATGCTCAATAGCTGATGGCAGTGCAATCCTTACTGGAATTCTTTTTGCGTTTTGCGTTCCTGCAGCTCTTCCATGGTGGATTGCCTTTTTGGGCGGCGTAGTTGCGATTTCGCTCGGCAAACAGGTGTATGGCGGACTTGGCCAGAATATTTTTAACCCGGCCCATGTTGCCCGCGCCATTCTTCTGGCCAGCTGGCCGGTATATATGACCACCTGGCTGAAGCCAGCCGGAGTTGCAGCTACTGATGCGATAACCTGTGCTACTCCACTTGGAGTTCTTAAAGAAGCTTCAAGAAATCCCGAATTGTTGAATCAACTTTCGGAAAAGGGAACCAGCCTCATAACCCATACTTTGAACCAGTTGCAGGTCAGCTTTTCCGACCTGTTTCTCGGACTCAAGCTCAGCGGTTCCCTTGGAGAAACCTCGAAATTGGCGCTTCTCATTGGCGGGCTTTATCTCCTGATTCGCGGCCACATAACCTGGCATGCACCGGTTTCCATGATTGCAACAGTATTTGCAGGGGCACTGGTTTTGGGAGGTTCGTTAGAATTTGCCATTTTCCATCTGCTGACCGGTGGTTTGATAATTGGGGCGATTTTCATGATTACCGACATGGTAACTTCACCGATGACCAACACCGGCCAATTGATTTTTGGCTTCGGTTGCGGGGCAATAACACTGTTGATCAGAATGAAGGGCGGTTACCCTGAAGGGGTATGTTACTCAATTCTGATAATGAATTCCATTGTTCCGCTTATCGACAAGTTTACTGTCCCGACCAAGTTCGGCATGGTTGCTCCCAAGGAGGTTAAGGCATGAAAGACATGTTGAAAATGGGCCTTTTCCTGTTTGTTGTATCGGCGGTTGCTGGCGTCCTTCTCGCAATAACAGAATCGGTAACTGCGCCAAGAATAGCTGAAAACCAGAAAGCCCTGCTTGAGCAGGCAAGAAAAGAAGTTCTTCCCCAGGCTGCAATCTTTTCAATGAATGAATTTAAGGCCAGCGAAACTGCAACTGCAGTATCTTACTGCGCCGGGTTTGACCAGCAGGGAAAAATTGCCGGTATGGTTCTGAACGTTTATCCCAAGGGTTATGCCGGAGCAATTGAAATGGTAGTAGGCCTCAACCCGCAGGGAAAAATTTCGGGAGTAAAAATTCTTTCCCAGAAAGAAACGCCAGGCCTTGGCACCAAGCTGGCTGACCCGGTGTTTCTCGAACCCTTCAAAAAACTTATCAGCACTAAAGAGCAGCCGGTTTTCAAGGTAAAACAAGATGGTGGGGATGTTGATGCAATAACCGCCGCGACGATTAGCTCCAGAGCCTTTTGCGCAGGAATCCGCAACAGCCTGGAAGTTTTCAATCAGGTCAAATCCCAGCTTGAAAGTTTGCAGGCTCCTGCTCCGGTCTCAGGGGGTGCCAAATGACAATGATGCAGCAATTAACCAAAGGTTTTTGGAAAGAAAACCCGATTTTTGTTATCTCACTGGGTCTGTGCCCAACCATTGCAGTTTCATCATCGATGACGAATGCCATCGGAATGGGAATAGCCGCCACTTTTGTTCTGATTGGCAGCAATCTTTTCATCTCATTGATGCGATCTATCGTTCCCGACAAGATCCGCATTCCCGTTTTCATCGTTGTTATTGCAACTTTTGTAACCATTATCGACAAGCTTATTGCCGCGTTTTCCCCCGCTCTCTCAGCAAGCCTGGGCATCTTTATTCCGCTGATTGTGGTGAACTGCATAATTCTTGGAAGGGCTGAAGCTTTTGCCTGCAAAAACGGGCCGGTTGATTCGATCCTTGACGCCATAGGAATGGGAACAGGCTTCACTCTTGCACTGCTTTTAATCGCGTTTTTCAGAGAGCTCCTTGGCGAAGGGAAGCTTTTTGGCCATGTCATTCCATTTTTCAGTTCTGACCCGGCTCTGATCATGATCATGGCTCCGGGCGGATTTATAATTTTCGGACTATTAATCGCCCTGAAACGCCACATGGATAGCAAAGGAGCCTGAAAGTGACAAGCGCATTGATCAGTATTTTTATAGTTGCAGTTTTCATAGAAAATTTTGTATTAAATAAAATTCTTGGCTTGTGTCCATTTATCGGTGTTTCAAACAAACTGGATTCTGCAGTAGGTATGGGCACAGCGGTTACCTTCGTAATGCTCATGGCGGGGGTTACGACCTGGGCAATTCAGGCCTTCATTCTGGTTCCATTCAAACTGGAGTATCTGCAGACAATCAGCTTCATTCTGGTAATTGCCGCCCTGGTTCAGTTTGTCGAAATGGTGGTAAAAAAGACGGCACCAGCGCTTTATCAGGCTCTCGGAGTTTTTCTTCCTCTAATAACCACTAACTGCGCAGTTCTGGGAGTTGCGCTGCTCAATATCAAAAAGGGCTACGGTCTGGTTGAGTCTGCAGTAAACTCATTTGGTGGAGGAATCGGTTTTTTCTTTGCATTGATATTGATGGCGGGAATTCGTGAACGATTAGATGTTTCAGAAATTCCAACCACTATGAAAGGGCCTCCGATTGCGTTCATTACTGCTGGTCTACTCGCAATTGCATTCATGGGTTTTTCGGGCCTGGTCTGATAAGGAGAAATAGTCATGTTTACACAAATTATCACTGCAGTTCTGGCCCTGGGCGGCCTGGGATTCATATTTGGCGCCATTCTTTCCTATGCCTCAAAAAAATTCGAAGTATATGTTGACCCTAAAATCCAACAAACACTTGAACTTCTTCCCGGAGCCAACTGCGGGGGCTGCGGTTTCCCAGGCTGTGCCGCAATGGCTGAAGCGATTGTCAAAAAGGGCATCCCCGTAGCTACTTGCCCGGTAATTTCTTTGATAAATCGCCAAAAAATTGAGGAATTACTCGGCCTTGGCGATAAAACCGACACCACAAAGAAACCTGTTTTCAAAGCCGCTCTGGTAAAATGCAACGGCCTCGACACGGAAGAATACCAGAAGTTTTCTTACATGGGCGTAAAAGATTGCCAGGCTGCGGTTCTTCTGCAAAATGGCCCCTGGTTGTGCCCTCATCGCTGCATGGGCCTTGGTTCATGTGAAAGATCATGCCCGTTTGATGCGATCAAAATCGGGCCCCATCATTTACCGATTGTCGATGAAGAAAAATGTGTTGCCTGTGGTAAATGTGTGCTTGCCTGCCCCAAACAACTGATTGAATTGGTTGACAAGGAGCAGAAAGTTCACGTTAAATGCAATTCAACTGAAAAGGGAGCTGACACAAGAAAAGTTTGCAAGGTGGGCTGTATAGGATGCGGACTGTGCCAAAAGGTCTGTGCATACGATGCAATTACCATCGAAAACAATCTGGCCAGAATCGACTACCGGAAATGTGTTCAATGTGGAGCCTGTGTTGCCAAATGTCCACAGCATACCATCATCATGGAAAATAAGCCTGAGTTCAAAGGCCGAGTAGCAAAAATCAATACCGAAGCCTGCATTGGCTGTACTATCTGCTTCAAGGTCTGCAAGTTTGAAGCGGTTAAGGGTGGTACACCCAGGGAAAAGCATGAGATTATTGCCGATAAATGCGTTGGATGCGGATTATGTGCCACCAAATGCCCGAAAAAATGCATCGAAATGATTGAGGAATAAATCAGAACAATGCAAACAGTTCTGATTTACCTTTGTGCCGCTTATTTTATTGGCAGCCTTCCGTTTGGTGAAATTCTGAGCCGGCTGAAAACCGGCAAGAGTCTTATCCTCGAAGGAACCCGCACCACCGTGGCTCCGGCAAAGATGTTTGAGCTTCTGGGAATAGCAACTGGCACCCTTATTTGCCTGCTTGATTTTTTCAAGGGTTTTCTGGTTGCATACCCGCTTGCGGCCTTGACTTTCGGCGAAAACCCTTATGTTAACTGGGGTTGGATCAGTCTTGCCAGTCTTTTAACCTTAATTGGTCATTGCAATTCAGTATTTTTGGGATTCAAAGGTGGAAGAGGGCTTTCTCCGACTGTCGGGGTAATGGCAAGCCTGCTGCCAATCCCGGCTGCAATCGCGTTTTGTCTGGGCCTCTTTCTGGCTTTCTGGGGTTTATCGACCAAGCCCGGTGCCCTCAGCGCTGCCGGAGCTATGCCTCTTTTGTCAATAATATGGGTTCTCGTAGTCAAGCCACAGGACCTCTTCTACTTGTACATCGTCGCTTTCATGTCTCTATGGACATTCTGGGAATACAGAGATGAATTGAAGAGTTATATGGGAATTAAAAGCCAGACAAAAGAAACCGACCAACAGGCTATCAGTCAATAGTCACCCGAAAGTTCAAAAAACAGAGAATAACCTTTATTGCCGTTCCGAATATTTCAATTCAAGACGGTCGTTGGCAATGACCGCTCTGAATTTTGACAGGTCACCATCTTTTAAAAAGAGATCAAAAAAGAACTTCCTGGCATCAGGAGCAATCGCCTGATAAGGCGGTTTGGGTTCAATGGCAACTCCGCCAAGCCTGCGTTCCCGGTCGAAATACATGGTGACCAGATAGGCAGAAATGGTCATTCGACTGTATTTGCCGAAAGCATAAGAATAGTTTTTTGCGCCATATTGGCGTAAAACCTGCTCTACATCTTTAATCTTCATGCCAAACAGTCCCAATCCTGCCTCCGGAGCCGGAGCACGCATATGGTTATCAAGATATGGGTCGTATTTATTCATTCCACCTGCAACAGGGGGGGCCGGCTCTTCTTTCTTTTCGGCGGGAACCGCAGCGGGAGCTGGAGAAGCCTCTGGTTGGACCGGATCGGCAGGAACAGCTGCCGGAGGCGGAAAGCCGTTATAAGCAGGAGCTTGAGCCAGAACTGCCATTGGCAGGGCGAGTGAAAGTATAAAAAAAATCGTTTGCAATAAAAGCCTTTTTGTCTGCATATTATTATCGTACCACAAATACCTGCAAAAAAAAAACGGAAATAAATAAAAATGAGTCTACCAGGCCGCGTTTTAAAAATAGAAGGTGATGAAATTCTAGTTGAAGTGACCCCAAAACCGGAATGCAATGGCTGCCACGCCTGCACTGGACTGCTTGGGGGCGAAAAGAAATCTGCACCCAGGCAAATCAAGGCTTTGCGAGGCAATTTTTCACCTGCAATCGGAGATGAAGTAATTCTTGATATTAACCCAGGCGAAGGAAGCATTGCCGCGATTATGGTATTTGGTTTGCCGATGCTGAGCTTCTTTATCGGCCTTTTTGCCGCCCCCTGGCTAAGCGACCAACTGAGCTTTGCCCTGACCGACCTGAGTCGTTTTATCTGTGCGGTTACCGGTCTGGTATCCGGTTTTATGGTTCTCGCAATCATTTCCAGAACCGACAGGGCGCGCAATTTGAGCCTTAAAATAGTAGACAGAAAAGGTCCTTGAAAGGGATATTGAACAAGCAAAAAAATTCCCCGGTTTAAAATGCCGGGGACTAAGTGAGAGGATCTTTTGAGAGGATACTTGAAGTCATCTGAGAGACGACTTAAATTTATAAAAGAGCTTTCCGGATCATGCGGTAATTGTGGTGTGACTGTAGACTGTGTTTTGGTTTGTCAGAAGGATGATTTTTGCGGTATCCGGGAATGTTTACTGGTTGGTGAATGAGTAGTGACCGTGCTGTGAACCAGTAATGATTTTACTGTTTACGATCCGGAAAACACTTTTTACGTTTATCAAAGAGCTGATTATAATTAAGCAATTTGCGTGCCAACTCTTTTTGAGTTATTTTAGCCATTTTTAGTTAAATTTGAACAAAAAAATGGATGCTTTTTTCGCACTTGTGTTTTTTTTACACACACCACCTTTTAAAAAAGCTTGATTTGGCCGAGTTTTTCATTTTTTTTTAAACAAATTTCCCCTGACCTCACCACCTTTTGTGATTTTTTTCTTAAACACCTGAGATTTTGTGCTTTTTTTTCACCTGTTTTATCGTGAGCAATAACCAGCAATTCCAATTATCGATGAATTGGTTTTTGCCATTTTTTCAGGGATGCAGTATATTTCCTGCATGAAAATACTTCTTACTGCCGTAAACAGTCGCCACACCCACCAAGCCATATCACTGGCATACATCGCATCCTACTGGAATCGAATTCCAAACCGACCAGAAGCAGAGATCCGCGAATTTGACCTGAATCAGACCAACGAAACGATTTATGCTGAACTGATACTTGAAAGGCCTGACGTCTTAGCCTTTTCAGTGTATATATGGTCTCTCGAAAGGGTCTTAACCGTTGCTTCTGCTGTTAAGGCGGCTTTTCCCGACACAATTATCATTCTTGGCGGCCCGGAGGTAAGTTTTATCGACAGGCAGATTCTTGATGAGAATCCTTTTGTCGATTTCATAATCAGGGGTGAAGGCGAGAGAACCTTTGAAGAACTTCTTCTGACCTTGATCGACAGAAACCAGGATTTTTCGATAATTGAAGGCATCTCTTATCGCTTTGAAAACACCAGTCTGGCGAATAAGGATCGGGAACTGATCAAAAACCTCGATGAGATCCCCTCCCCCTTTCGCAGCGGTTATTTTGGCAAAGGGCATGGATTTACCTATTATGAAGCTTCACGGGGTTGCCCGTCCAAATGCACTTATTGTTTGAGCTCAGTTCAGGGACCAGTAAGGAATCACTCATTGGAGCGGGTTAAAGCTGATCTTGACTGGTTTTTTGAATCAGGTTTCAGGCAGATTCGTTTTGCCGACCGAACGTTTAACTTCGATTTCCGACGAGCTGCCGCGATTATCGAATACATTATTGCGGGAAACCGTCACGGCATCAATTTTCACTTTGAATTTCAGGCAGATTTCATGGATAGTCAGGTTTTTAAACTTCTTCAATCCGCTCCGAAGGGCATGTTTCATCTTGAAATCGGGGTTCAGTCCACTAATCCAAAAGCCTTATCTGCGGTTAACCGGCGCTTTAATCTTAAAAATTTATTTGAAAACATTGAAAGACTCAAGGCAAAGACTGGATGCCACCTTCATCTGGATTTGCTTGGGGGGCTTCCTGAAGATGGATTTAACGATTTTCTCACCAGTCTTGACCAGGTTCACAATTTAAAGCCTCACAGCATTCAAATAAGCCTGGTTAAGGTTTTACGCGGAACTCCACTGCAGAGATCGGTCGAGCAAAAAGAAATCAGCTGTATGGCCAGGCCGCCCTACACGGTTCTCAGCACCAGATGGCTTTTTCCTGATGAAGCGATTGCAATTTATGAAATAGGAAAGCTGGTAGAGGGTTTATACAACTGCAATCGCTTCAGCGCCTCTCTTGCTTTTATAATTCAAACACTCTTCAATCGATCGGCCTCGGCGTTTTTTTCCGCCCTGCGCAATTTCTGGCGGCACAAGCAACACCCATTTTTTAATTTCAGCCCTGAAAACATACGGCAAAAGCTGGATGATTTTTTAAATGAAGTTCAAGCTGATTCAATTGAAAAAACTGCCGCACAGGTTTTGCTTGAGCATGAGTTTCATCTTTCACAGAAGGTTCCGACCGGCGGGTCAAATGGCCCGGCCATCGAAACGGGTAAAAACAAAAACCCTCTTAGAGTCACCCCGGGGATAAAGGCGTTCTGGTATAAATTAGACCCGAAAAAAATTCTTAATGGTAATGAAACTCTGGTTTTGGGAGAATATCCGGTTATTTACCTGTTTGAAAAAGATTTGTCTTCGGTTCCGAACACCCGGGTATTGGAACTTTCATCAGTAGAAAGTTTTGTTCTTGCCCTGGTTCAAAATAAGATTCAGTTTTGCGATTTCTCTCAAATTTGGGAAAAATGCCACTTTTCTTCACCTGTGCCATCTGATTTTACCTCTGCTATTGAAAATCTCAAGAGGTTAGGTCTATTATATGATCCCAGGGAAAAAAATTATCAGCAGGTAAAAGAGCTGATCGATCAGACCAATAACAACCGAAACCAGGAGTAAAGCGAAATGCCTATTTATACTTACCGGGCAAAAGATCCTTATCAAAGCTGTAGCAAATGCCGCGACTCTTTCGATACGATTCAGAAAATAACTGAAGATGCCTTGACCATCTGCCCGGAATGCGGGAATGAAATAGTCAGAATCATGCACGCGGCAAAACCTTACAAAGACAAATCAGAATACAAAATGCTTTCGGATGACAACCTTAAGAAACATGGATTCAAAAAACTTGTCAAAACCGGCAAAGGAACCTACGACGAAGTTGTCTGAAATTTTAAACGGACGATTGAATTTTCAGGGCATTCCCCTCGAGATTTTAATTGAACCATCGCCGTTTGGTTTTGGCCGGGTTTTGCTGCAGAACAAAAATTTGCTGGTAAAAACTCCTGCCACGGTTCCTGCCGCCGAGAAGTCTGATTTTTGTCGCAATCAGATCACTGGTTGGCTTAAAGCCCAGGCCAGAAGCGTTTTTAACGCCGAAGTTCATGCAATGTCAGACAAATATGGCTTCAAAGTTAACAATATTGCGATCAAAGATACCAGGTCAAGGTGGGGCAGCTGTTCGGTAAAAACCAACCTTAATTTTAACTGGCGGCTTATCATGACCCCGCCTGAAGTTTTACGCTATGTGGTAATTCATGAAACGGCGCATCTTGAAGAAATGAATCATTCAGAAAGGTTCTGGGCACTGGTGGAAAAGCGCTGTCCCGATTACCAGATCCAGCGAAACTGGCTGAAAAACCATGGTCTGGCAATTCTTCAATGGGAACTTAAGATTTAAATTATTTTTCCAGTTCGGCCAGCAGCGGGGCGACTGCCTGATTACCCTGAAGCGATTCAAAGCGTAATACATCAAGGATTCGGTTTTTGAGAGGCATCAGCTTTAATTTTACATCTTCATCTGCCTCAGAATATGCAGCCACAAAGGTTTCGACGGTTGAAAAATCACCTTCAGCTGCTGATGCACGAATCGCTTCAATCAGGCTGTCTTCGGTTTCACTTATTTTCTGAAAAGCAAGCTCAAGTTCGACTTCTTCGGCGTTTTTTTGGCTGTCATCCTTCTGGGCGAGAATTTCGCCGGCAATGTCTTCATTAAATGGTGAGCTGATGATTTCATCGAGCATTCTTCTAACGGTAGCTGAATTGGGTCGAGGCCGCGAATTCGAATTACCTGATGAAATCGTGGAAGAGTTGGCGGCAGAGCCGACCGGCGCAATTGCAAAGGCGAAAACAGCAGGCCTGGCACCTTTGGCAAAGGTCTGTTCGATTTTCATGGTTTCAGGCCCGCGATTCACCACCAGAATCATCATTAGATCGTGATCAGACGGAACTTTCACTTTCTGCGATCCCTTGAATTTTACGATATTCAGCCAGGTTACCATTGGCAGAGCCTGGCGGTTGGATGCCGAGCTGACAAAGGCAACATCAAAATCGTTGCTGTAGCGCCCGGCCTGAATCTGCTGACCGGAAAACGAAACATTCAGAGTTTTTCCACGGAAAGAGGAGTTTTCGACAGAAACAGCGCGGGCTGACCAGCATTTAACCGTGGCTTTTCCCCGGGCGGGATTGCCAGTAACACGAAGGTCGGGTCTGATGAGAAGCTTGGCCAGGAACTTATCATAGCCATAAACGCCGCGGGCGATTCTTGAATCGTTCAGATAATTGGCGAGGCAGAAACTCTTGAAAAGATTCGCCACATTGTTTTTGATTCCCTGTTTTTTAATGGCGGCATTGAGCCCCGAAAGCCCCTGTGATTTCTGTTCAACCATTTTTCGCACGAATTCTCTGCGGCGGGCATCGGTAGAAGAAATATGGGTGGCGATATAATAGGCCCAGAGATAGACCTGACCATAATTGGCAAGGGTATTTTCATTTGACCAGGCACAAAGATTGTTGTCGGGACTGCGGACAAAGGGCATTACCTGCGGCGGATGCCCATAACCAGCCAGAAATGGAGCCAGCTGAGAGAGGCTTTCATCGACCCAGTCATATTCTTTGGGGTCATGATGCCAGTGCACCATGTGCTGAAACTCATGGGCAATTACACTGAGGAATTTTGTCGAGCCCGGGTCACCGGGAAAAATATCGAGATAAAGCATCTCGCGCTGGTTGCTTTGCGGGTTGCGGCTGCGGGAAAATTCATCGGAAGCGTTGAAATAGCCGGAAGTAAAGCCGCGCCGGCCACGAGCCGGGTCATAGGAGTCTTTAATGTCGAGAAGAAGCAGGGTAATTCTTTTATCGCCATCGATACCGGGGCTCCATTCGGTGCCGAACATCGATCGGACTTCAGGGACAATTTTTCGGTCGAAATGGGCGACAATGCGGTTCAATATCTGGTCGTCAACTTTGCGACCCTGTTCGACATAGACATAGCACCAGGTGCCGATTTTTTTCAGAACTGCACGAATTCTGATCGGGCTGTTATTTGCAAGATTTACCGTATTGAAAATTTCAACATCGCCGGCTTCTGGTGTTTTGCGATCGGCATAGGCAAGCATGCCATCTGAAGAAATCTGGTCTTCGAAAAGACTTTGGGGCTCACCCTGCTCAAGCAGTTTTTCGGCCTGCAGTTTAAAAAGGTGGGTGGCATATTGTGACGGTTCATCCTGGGCAGGCAATTGAGGCACTGCCAGAAGAATCATCAAAGTCAGAGCAGATAAGTATTTGGCAATAGACACCCGTATCTCCTGAGGGCGATTTAGTTCATTATACTCAACGATTGAAATTTTCGTAAGGGGGGTTGTCTTACATTTCAAGAATTCAATAAACATTGGGAGTTCTGAAATTCTACAACTTCAACGACTTTTTGAATCAGAGGTTTGAGATTTGCTGAATTTTCTTCGGCCATGGAAGAGGGAATCTGCAGGCTTTCGCTGTTGCCTGATTCCTATTCAGAGGCGAGATTCCGGCAGAAGGTTTTGCCAAGGGTTTCGAGTCTTTCAAGTCCCATCATGACAGCGCCTGGGTTGCATCGATCCATGTCTGGGAGCGGTTAACAGCGACAAAGCCAGTAAACAGGTTACGATCAAACTTGATGCCTTCTTCATGCTCTTATCTCCTGATGGGCAGTGCTGGCATATTCTAAGCAGGGTTTTGGCGATTTCGCGATAAATTTTGCAGAATGCTAATCAGAGAAGGTGTAAAATTTTGGCAGTAAAATTCATTTATGCTATAATAGTTAATTATGAAAGACTATTACAAGATTCTGGAAGTATCGTCTAATGCAAGCAAAGACGAAATAAAAAAAGCGTTTAAAAAGCTGGCAAAAAAATATCATCCCGACATAAACAAGGGCGACAAAAAGGCTGAAGAGAAATTCAAAGAACTTTCCGAAGCCTATGAAGTTCTTGGAAATGAGCATGAACGGGAGAAATACGATTCTGCCCGAACCGGGCGCGGGTCTTTCAAATTTGAAGGTTTTTCAAAAGAAGGCCCCTTTGGCGATTTTTTCTATCATCATTCTGGCCAGACCGGCAGCTCAGATTTTTTTGAAGAAATCTTAAAAAGTTTTGGTGGCTTGGGCGGCAAAGGCGGAAACTCCCCATTTGGCGGGTTTGACAACCTCTTCAATCGAGCTTCCGGCAAGGGCAATCAGAGGCAGGATGCCCGGGCAACGCTGAAAATTCCTCTTGGCACTGCGATAAACGGGGGGAAAATCTCGGTAAGCGGCCTGCCTGGCGGATCACAAACGGTCAATATCCCGGCGAATTCGTTAAGTGGGCAAATAATCAGCGTTGATACTTATCAGGGAGCCTTCAATCTGAAGCTCGAAATAGAAGACGAGCACCCGTTCAAGGTCAAGGGCAACCATATCGAAACGACAATCAGCATCAACATGGCACAGGCATTACTCGGCAGTAAGATCAAGCTCAGAAGTCCAAGAGGTGAAGATTTTATCGTTACCGTTCCGCCTGGCAGTCAGAACGGCGATTCTTTGCGACTTCGCGACCAGGGTCTGGGTGGTGATCTTTTTGTAAAGCTTGAAGTAAATGTTCCCAAAACCCTTAATGAGGCACAGAAAAAAGCCTTTGTCGATTTTGCCGACAAAATGGGCTGGAAATATTAGTTAACACCAGCAAAAGTTTGACCTGCCATGCAGTTATGGTAAGATAACAGCATGATCAGATCAAAACTTATTTTTCTGTTGTTGTTTTTACTGGTTGCTACCTACAGTTCAGCGCTTACCTTACAACCGCTAAAAGGAGTTACGGTTTTACTTGACCCTGGACATGGCGGAACTGATTCTGGTGCAATAGGCCCTACCGGGCTCAAAGAGTCCGACACCAATCTGCGTGTCGCGAAATACCTTAAAACCCTTCTTGAAGCCGATGGGGCTGAGGTTTTCATGACCCGTGAAAACGACCGATCACTGACCTTGGGTGAAAGAGTCGAAATTGCCAGTCGCTTGTCACCGGATCTATTTGTTTCGATCCACCACAACGCATCGCTTAAGCCGCGTAAAACCAATCGCAGCGAGATTTATTACAACGCCCTCGACCAGGGGTTGTCGCAACGGGCCGGCCAATTCATGATTGATCGCCTGGAATCTTTTGGTTTTGGAGAGGAATCCCTGATTGTACCGGGTGGATTCTTTGTTTTACGAAACAACCCTGCCCCATCGGTTCTTTCTGAAGGAAGCTATATTTCCATACCCGAAATTGAAAAGCAGCTGAAAACCGGCAAAGCTCTGACCAATCAGGCTGAAGCTCTTCGCCAGGCGATTCGCGAAACTTTTTCCAATGGGCCATTGAAAATAAAACTTTTTGCTTCTGAAACGCCGGTGAAAATCGACACTCCGTATTTCAATTTCATTTTTACGGCAAGCAAGCCGGTTACCAGAGTAAGAGCACGACTAACCGGGGCAGAGCAGCCCAGATTCGGTTTTGATCTTCTTCCACCTATTGGAAACACATACAGGCTTTACAACAGCAACCCGCTCAAAAGCGGCGAATATGTGCTGCAGCTGACTTTTTACGCAAAAGACGGCACTGTAGCTCCTCGTATCAGCCTGCCGCTTTTGGTAAATCTTCCTTTTGGAACAGGTCGCATACGTGGGGTTGCCCCATACGTGCCTGCCGGCTTCTGCGGGAAATTTCCGGTAATTATCGATTTGCATGACCAGGATGGCAATTTGAACCAGAGGTCGGTTCCGCTGGCTATTTTTTACGGAAAAAATCAGGAACTGATTACGAAGTCTGATGCAGACGGACGTACTTTGATACTTCTCGACCTGAAGGGTGATGAAAAGCACCCGCTTGAAGTTCGGGCGGTTCATGACAGTGAAATTCTGGCCCAGACTTTTATTCCGGTGCGCAAACCGGAAAAACGGTTTGTGCTCGGCAAAGTTATGATGCCTGATCAGACTGGCCTGGCCGGGGTGAGAATCGATTATGGCCTTAAATACCTGATCACCGAAAAAGGTGGTTATTTCTTCATGGAATACCCCATGATTTATGACAATATGAAGCTGAACCTGGTTCCCCCTCCCGGATTTGCCGAAACGGAAACCTGGATAAAAACCTCTGGAGTTCCGGTTTTTTACCAAAATATTGCCTTAATGCCGGTTTCAGCCAATCTTCTGGGTAAAAAAATTGCGGTCATGGCACCTGCTTCTTTCGACCCAACGGTAAAAAGCCTGATTGACGACCTGAATTATCTGGGAGCTGGTGTAAACCGGCTCAGCATGCCGGAAAACATGGCTAACCCAGAGTATCAGGCAGCAATCGAAATCAATCTCGACAAATCGATAAATCTGGTGATTTCTGTTAAATCTGAAAAAATCGCCCAAATAAATGCCAGGCATTATCATCGCGGCGGAAAAGGAAAAATGATTGCTGATCGTCTTGCAAAAGAACTGCAGAATTCACCCAGTGGCCTGAAAATCAATGTTACACCGGGCAGTGATTATGAAATTTCGCACACCGGGGCAACCACAATTGTTCTGGCATTTCCTGAAAAAATGCCTCCAGGGAGCATGGAACTTGTATTGAAACATCTGGTAAATATTTTAAAATCATCGTTTTAAAAAATTAATTAATGAGGAATTATGGAACAGGAAAACAAGACAAATCTGACCCCTGAAGAAATCCGGTACCAGAAAGAGACTCATTGCCCAAGCTGCGGAAGGTTTACGGGCGTATTCACCCGTTGCCCCTACTGTCAAGCATTGATCGAGAAACGTCTTTCAATCAGAGTTTTTAAATGGATCGCGGTTTTAACTTCGACTGTTGGTCTTCTGATGCTGCTTTTCTATGCAAGACACGTAAAAACCCCCTTGGTAAAGATCAGCCAGCTTGGTCCTCTTACCAACTTTGCCCATGTGCGCATTCAGGGGACAGTTGAGCGCAGTTTCGGCGTTCATCCCACATGGGGTTCGCTGGGCTTTATTCTAGAAGAAAAAGAAGAAGGCAAAGAGCCTTTAACCATAAGGGTTTCGGCTTATTCCAAAGTTGCGGCTGAAATTCAGAACCGAAATCTGGTGCCTGCAAAAGGCGACGAAATTTCGGTTGAAGGGCAGGTTCGCTTTCAGAAGGATTCTGCAAGTATTCTTATCAATGCTCCGGAGCATATTTATTTTATCAAACGCAGTGAAAATAACCCTGAAGAAATTCAGATTGTTGAACCAGAAAAGATCGACCACAAGTATCTCAACACTATTGTAACGGTTACCGGCAGCGTTTTGAGCGCCAAAACCTTCCCCACCGGAACAATTATAAACATTGACAATAGTTCATCCGGACTTCCAGTCTGGATTCCGAAAAATGCAGCAGCCCCAGAAGACCTGATTTTGAATCCCGGTGATCTGATCGAGGCGACAGGCAAAGTTGAAACTTTCAAAGATAAACTTGAAATAAAAGTAACCAGGGAAAATTCTTTCAAAGTCGTTTCCCGGGTCAGCACCAAAATCGAAGGGGGAGATTGATGGCTATCCTCGAACATCTTCTCAACCCACAGTATCTTGATTTGTTTTATTTCAGTGCACTGGGTGTGGTTTTCTCTCTTATAATTTCTTTTCTTCCTGCCCTGCACATCTATAACGTAATCGGCATCTTTTTAATGATCGTTTTAAAATTCGAAGCCACGGTTGCCCCGATGCAGCTGATTTCTCTGTGTATCGGCATGATCGTCGGCTATTCGATTCTGAATACGGTTCCGGCCACTTATTTTGGCCCCGGCGATGAAAGCATGTCGTATTACATTTTGCCAGGCGCAGCCTGGGTGGCGAAAGGCAGAGGTTATGAATCGATCATACTAACAGGCGTCGGTGCATTAGGCGGCATCATAATGCTGGCAGCCCTCGCCCCCGCTTTCCTTTATTTCATGCCCGGATTAAAAACCATTACCAGCCCGCACATGTTCTGGATTCTCGGCGCGGTTATCAGTTACATGATTTTGTCTGAATGGCCAAAAGGCATAAGCCAGTCAGAGAGCTGCTGGGAAAATTTCCGGGAAGGCTGGCGTTTTCTTGGTGTCGGTATCGCCACTTTCATTCTTTCAGGGATTCTTGGTTTCATCGTAATGGCGAAAACCATGGTTCCGCTTGATTTTGCCTTTCAGAGCATTACGCCGGTTTTTGTGGGCCTGTTCGCAATTCCGTGGCTGATAACCAATATTATCAATATCGGAATCATGCCAAAACAATATGAAGCCCAGTCGATGGAACTGGACTGGGAACTTGTGGTTCGCGGCACCTTCGGTGGCTTTCTCGGCGGTTTTTTTGCGGCCTATGTGCCGATCGTGACCGCCGGAGTTGGCGGGCTGATGGCCGGTCATGCGACTGCCCAGCGTGACGGGCGGTTGTTTGTAATAAGTTATGGCACCTGCAAAACGGTTTATTATGTTGGATCGTTTCTGCTGTTTTTCATACCAGGGTTAAGCCTTACCAGAGGTGGCCTGGCCTGGATCGTAACCCCGGTGGTTACGGTTCTGACAATGAAAGAGTATTTTCTGTTCGTGGCAATCATGCTGTTTTCGGCAGGAATCTCTTTTCTGTTGCTGATGCCGTTCACCCGCATAATAATCAAGCTGGTCGAAAAAGTGGATTATCACTGGATATCGGTAATAGCACTGGCACTGGTAATTCCAGGGGTTTACAGCTTTACCGGTATGGGGGGTCTGGCAATAATGGCGGTTTCTACGGGCATCGGCCTGTTGCCGGTAATGTTTCAGGCGCGCCGCATGAATCTCATGGGGGTTCTGCTGCTGCCGGTCTGCCTTAATATGGCGGGTTACGGCAATGATGTATTAAGACTGCTGGGGTTAATCTGATATGAAAGGCTTTACACATTTCGTCAGCGGCATTGCGGTTGCAAGCTTTTTTCAGCAGGCCGTTCACATGTCATCGCAGGAACAATCTTTCATTCTCTGTCTGGGCGGGATTTTTGGAATCATGCCCGACACACTGGATTTCAAATTTGCCAAATATTTTTATAAATCTGACTTAGAAATCAGGCCCGACCCCGATAACCTCGATGCGCGGGTTATTGCTGAAACGGTTGCCCAGGCGGTGGAAAAAGCAGCCAAAGAAGGTCGCGGCACGGTGCAGCTGCACACCATGCAGCTGGGTTCGAACCTGTGGCGCAGTTACAGTCTGTGGTTCGATTCGGCCACCAGCGAGGTCTGCGTAGAAATCGGCCCGCTGGTTGATACAGGCCAGATTCCATTCGAAGGCACCGAGTTAAAAGATCCGAAAAAGTCTTCGGCACGAATAAAGGTAAGCTGTGAATTTTTCCAGCAGTTTGACAAGAAATCGAACATTGCAATCATGAGCGGCCCCTGTTTTGAGTTTGTCAAACGGAAAACGGGAAAGATTGAGATAGTTTTTCTGCCGTGGCACCGAACCTGGTCACACAGTTTTACCCTGGGAGTTCTGATCTCCTTAATAGTAGGTGTGATCAGCTTTCTCACCGTGACTGAGGGGCCACATGCACATCTTTACTCGATACCTCGCTGGATGCTGTACCCGCTGATCATTCTCTTCGGATCAATGGTTCACATCATCGAAGATTCCACGGGTTTCATGGGTAATAACCTCTTTTACCCGTTTACCAAAAACCGCACCGATGGCCTGGGACTGATGAGTGCCGCAGAGGCAATTCCTAACTTTTTCTTCGTCTGGACTTCGCTGATCGCGATCCTTTACAATCTTGACCGCTATCGCTGGGCTCCGACTGAAACCCCAGCCGGCATTGAAAATCCGACCACTTTCTTTATGTGGTTTTATATTCTGCCGGTTGCCATAATGGCTTTCTTTTTTTTCAAAGGCAAACAGGAAAAGCAGGCGGCCAAAGCAGGCGACAAAAAAGGAAAGACAGTGGATTTCGATTCTCAGACCTCGGTAGAAAGAGAAACCGACGCTTCGATTATTTAATTAAACATTTGCTTAAAAAGCCCGGCATTAATCGGCCGGGCTTTTTTATAGAAGAATAAAACATTTCAGAGAATTGTTTTTTATTTTGCCGAATGGCGGGGAGATTTAACGATGATTGGCTGGCCGCCGTCGCTGGGCAGGAGTTTAAAATAGACGGGCTGGTTGTTGAAAATCCGGGCAGTCATTTCTTCGGCGTGAAAAATCAGGCGTTCAGTGGTAATGGGCATTCGATCTCGATCGATCAGAGCTTTAAACGAGATTTGAATGCTGCCATCGACGAGATCGGCGCGCATGCTGGTGTCGGAATTGTTTAAAAGACCGGCAGAAAGAAGATAGGCCGCCATTACATCGGCGTTGTCACGAACGATTTGTGAATTGTAAATCAGGGTGCCGCCGGCTGCGGTTTTTAAAGTTACCATGCCGTTGAAATCAGCGGGTCGGTCGTGGCTGCCATGAACTGAACAGCTGACGACATAAGCCCCTGACATGTCGAGGGAACCGATGCGAAGGGTGCCTTTTGCCGGGCAACGGGGCGGGTTGGCGATTAATTTTTGTTCAATTATTTTTCCGGTCAACTCTGATTCTTCGATCAGACCAGGCGAAAAAAGACTGCTCTGGTTTTTCTGCAAAAACTCCTCCACCCCTTTTTCATAGGCAATCTGTGTAGAAAAACATTCTTTCTGTTGCTGAGAGAACCTCGAAAAGCGGTATTCGCGGTAAATGTCGGGAGCCAGCACCAGGGCGATAAGAAAGGCGGTGCCAAATAAAACGGTCAGAATCGGTTTTAAATTATTTTTTGAAATTAATTTTTCGTTGGTTTTTTCCATGATTTGATATATTATCATTTTTTTCGGGCAAAGCCAGAGATTTGTGCCGGTTTATTCTTTGGTCAATAAGAAGACTATCTGAAGCGGGCCAACACGTAGGTTGGCCCCTGCGTTTTATTCTGTGATCCATATCACGAGATTACATTGGGTGTTACTGGTCGCTTCGACCCTGCTTCGCTGAAGCCACACAGGGATCCGCGACCGTAGATGGGGTGAGAAATATGTATATAAGCAAATTCATGTTGAATCGGCAGAAAATTCTCAATAACTGGGAGATTCACCTGTTTATCGAAAGCCATTTTCCCGGTCGCGTGGTTAAGGCAGGTTGCGATTATCTTTACCGTCTTGAATGGTACAAAATTGGGGTGGTCATACCTGTTCTGGTCTACAGCCGGTTCAGACCTGAAATGAGAGTCTGCAGGGAATTTCAATTAATCGAATGCGAAGAAAAGCAACAGCTTTTCGATCACCGTATTAAAAAGGCCGAATTTTCAATTTTTCTTGCGCCAGACGAACGAAGCGAATTTGACCCAGGGGAAGATTTCGATAAAATAACTTCTGAGTTAAACAAAAAACTCAAAGGCCTGGCCAAACCTGAAGAAATCGCTCACGGCCCCAACAACTGCATTTATTATGATATTGAAGAAAAAAGTTTCTCTCAGCAAACCATTACCCTTAACGGCAGCATTCAAATTAAAAATCCTGAAGGCCTGCAGGAAAAAATCATCGAGGGCTTTGGCCGAAGACCAGAGCTTGGCTGCGGCCTGATGCTGATTAAACAGGGTTGATTTATAACAATCAAGCATCTTTTGAAATGCTAAAAGTGAAAATGCCCCGGATTTCCCGGGGCATTTTCACTTAAAGAGAGCATTTTACCAAAACAGGGTTCAGGGACTGGTTCCAAGAGGTTCAGCAGTGGTAGTAACTGCCTTGAGATCAGATGGTTCAGTCTTTTTTGAAGTAACCGGCTGTTTTGGCTCTGGAGCTGCAATTTGAGGCTTTTCGAGATTAACCTTGCTTTCTTTTTTTGTTTTAACCGAAGTTTTCCCTGACTTCCCTTTCGCCGTGTCTTTTATTGCGACTGGTTCGGCCGGAACTGCCGGTTCATAGTTTTCTACGAACTGTTCAACCGTAGTTCGGTGGCCCTCAATGATCAGAATGCCTTCTCCAGATTTTTTTTCAGCTCTTACCGGTCCATAGTTAATTTTTTTTGCGGGGCCAGCAGCGCTGCCAAATCTTGAAAATTCCGACTTGAACCCTTTGTCCATGGAAGCGCCGCTGAAACGTCCGGACGAGAATTCTTTGGCCATTCTTCCCCAGGCGCTGTTAGGATCGGCATCGGCATATTCCCTGAGGTATTTTTCAGCCAGGTCTTCTTCGCCGAGCTGATAAGCAAGAGAGGCCATATTCCACAGGGCTTCCAGGTCAGAGCGGTCGCGCTGATAGGTCTGAGTGTACCAGTAAAGCGCTTCACGCGGTTGCCCATTCCGGAGGCAGGTGGCGGCGAGTTTTCGGGTAAGCTGCGCCGAAGTAGGATTCTGCTTCTGCAATTTAAGAAGATACGGGATCATTCCTGGGGCTTCAGATTTGGCATAAAGTCTTGGCTGCAGGAAATCCTCGGCCGAGAGGGGCGGGCCAGAGCGAACTGGTTCAATCTCCACAACTTTTTCTTCAAATCTGGCAGGAGGCGGAGGAACAAATTTTTCGCTGGGAACGTGCTTAAACAATGACTTTTCAGAGTAGCCCATGTCAGTCATCATTTTCTGGACATCCTCTGCCATCACTGGCGAGCATAGCATTCCCAACAGAATAGGAATCAGAATTTTCTTCATACTTACTGCCTGTTTTAGATTTAAGGTTAGAACCTTCTGTTTCTTTTTCGGCACAAGTTGCCGAATTTTCATCCATTTTTTTTATTTTTTTTGCGAATTTCGCTGTTCAGGCGACATGACCAAATGGAACGCTTCTTGCTTATTATATGCCGTTCAAGTCAGGTTTGGGAGAAAACAGATGAAAAATTACGGGCAGCTGGTAAAAAATCTGGTTCGTTTAATCGCGCTTTTTACGGTGGCAATCTCTCTGGCAGGCTGCCCCGGCGGTGGCGGCGGTGGCGGTGGCACGGTTACCCCTCCGGTTAATACGAATCCGGTTCACACCCAATTCACTCAGCAGAAGGCTAATGTTTACCAGGCCGGGCTGGCGTACAATGTATCGACCACTTTTTCCGAAACCCGGGGCGATGAAATTCAGTTCAATAAAATGTACACCTACAGAACCTTTGCTGACACCTATAACAGCGGCCGCACTGCCAATTATTACAATGCCGGCCCATCAATGGTTTATGGCTGGATGTTCGATGTTCAGGGAACGATGAGCGGCAATATCCGCGATGCAATTATTGAAAACACCAGTAATCAGGTGGCCTGGATCCCCAACACGCTCAAGGGTTATGAAAGCCGCACTCTTAAAACTCAGGTTATGATCGGCAAAGCGGGGCAAACGAAGCCGGCCGGTTTCAATGGTTTTTACATTCCCTGGGAAAATTACCGCGAATGGAGCCTGGCGGGTTACCCCGGGGTTCGCTACTGGGTTACTCTCGAGGGCTACGATTACAAGTTGAATGATAATTACAACATACATGTGCCGATTGAAATCATGTTTCCCGGCAATCTGTCGAGTGACGGCAGTTACCCGGTGAATACAGGAACGGGTACCGGCACGGGAACTGACCCATACAATACCGGCATTTAACGGAGTCACACAATGAAAAGCTTTTTAACCGGTCTGATTTTATTAGTGATATTAGTTCCGGCATCATTTGCCTTCAACACCGGCAATCTTCTGATTGATAATCTCGCCGCCCGGGTCGATTCGTGGCCGGGCCAGCCAACTCAGCCGCCGACCAACCCGATTCCGCCTTCATGGCCGGGAAATCCGGGCACTCCAGAGAATCCCGGCAACTATGAATCGGCGGAATATCTTTTCAGCACCGGCAGGCAGGCTTATCTGCAGGGCAACTTCTATAATGCGATTCAGTATCTGCGCCGATTTATTGATCGCTACCCTTATGAATACCGGGTTGCCGAAGCAAGCTATCTGGTGGCCGAGGCTTATCTGAGGTTAAACGACTTTTACAATGCAATAAGCTTTTATCGCAAGGTCAGCAACGAGTTTCAGCATTATTCGCAGGCGCATCGGGCCGCGTATTTTGTGGGTTACTGCCTGGTCAAAGCTGGCGATTACCGTTTGGCCATCGGCGAATTTCGCAATTTCATCAGCCGCTTTCCGACCAGTGAGCTGGTTGATGACGCCTGGTATGTCAGCGGCAAAACCTACGAACAGCTTGGCGACCGGGCAAACGCCATTCTGGCCTATCAGCAGGTGGTTTACAATTATTCCAACTCTAATTATTATCAGCAGGCTTTAGAGCGGCTGACCTTCCTGCAGAACGGTGGCACCACCTATCCAACCCCGCCCGAATACCCGCCGACCAATCCGATTCCCCCATCTTATCCCGGAAATGGCTCGATTCTTTCAGATTATGAGATTTATCAACGCGGTCATAATGAGCTGATTTCAGGAAATTACCAGAACGCGATCACCTATTTCAGAGAGCTGGTCAGACAGTATCCGTCTTCTGCCTGGGCCGATGACGCATCATACTGGACTGGTGAAGCCTGGCGACTGCAGCAGAATTACCCTGAAGCAATCAGACAGTTCGAGCGGATGACTGGCCAATACCCGGGCTCTGAACTTTATTCGGCGGCAGTTTTCATTCTGGCTGAATGTGAATTCGCCAACGGTCGCATTTCAGCGGCCAACCGCAGCTATCTACAGCGGGCAGCCGGGCGCTTTGCCTGGTTTCAGCAGAACTACCCCGCTGATCGGCAGGCCGCCGACGCACTGGTAAGAGCCGGCGAATGCTATGAAACTCTCGGCGAATATTCCTCGGCAAAGTTTTACTATCAGAGAACCATTGATCTTTACCCCAATTCTTCTGCGGCCATCAAAGCCCGCGAAAAACTAAGCAATATGTGGTAAAAAACTGATAATAGATTGGTTTTCAGCAAATTGAACTGCATTGAACTGCTCAGAGCACTTACCCCGGGCAGTTCAGTTTTTTATTGGTATATTGCGCAGCATACTAATACTACAGCGATGACAGAGGTATGTTTTTCACTGCGCTTTGTATTAAAAGCAAAGTTTGTCTTGCCTTGGGTTTTGCAGTAAAATCTGAAAAGTTAAAAGAAAAACCTAAATCCATACCTGAAGTCTCTCGTTTTGTCAGCTATTCAGGAATCTTGCAGGAGGCGTTATGAAGAAATTTTGTCGAGCCTTATTCGTGTTTCTTGCGGTGCTGATGCTTTTTACATCAGTGGTATCAGCAGAGAGCAGGGCAGATTTATGGAAGAAGGTCAATGAAGCCAAGGCCAAGGGTCTGCCCAAAACGGCCATCGAGCACCTTGAGCCGATTTACCAGATGGCAGTCAGGGAGGGCGATATGCCAGATGCAGTCAGGGCTCTTTGCGATAAAATCGTGATGGAAGGCAATATTCAGGGTAACAAGCCTGAAGAAAAAATAGTCAGACTCGAAGAAGAAATCAGCAAGGCTGATGAATCGATAAAGCCGGTTCTGCAGATCGTTCTGGCCAAATGGTACTGGCATTACTATTCACGCAACCGCTACCGTTTCATGAACCGCTCGCGAACTGAAGGCATAAGCGGCAAAGACTTTACCACCTGGGATCTGCCCAAACTCTTCGCATACGTCGGTGATCTTTATGAAAACGTATTGAATCAGGAAGCGGAGCTGAAGAAAGAAAAAATCGAAAGGCTGCATGGTTTTATCGAGGTCGGGAACCAGCCAACCGTTCTGCGCCCCACCCTTTTCGACTTTTTCGCCCATGAAGCGCTGTTCTTTTATATGGTCGACGACCAGAGTTCGGCAAAGCCAGCCAGAGCATTTGAAGTCGAAATTGATTCGCCGGCAATGGGTTCGGCAAAAGAATTTCTGGCCTGGCAGCCCGAAGCATTCGACAAGGATTCGTGCAACTACCGCGCAGTGGTTCTGATGCAGCGCCTGATGAAACACAATCAGGAAAGCGACAACCTTGATGCGTTGCTCGACAACGATCTTCTGAGGCTTGCCTGGGTCAGAAGGGTCGCCGTAGGTGATGATATACCAGAAAAATACATTAAAAGGCTCAACGCATTTGCCGAAAGCCACGCCAGCCATACCCATTCGGCAATTGCTCTTGGCTACATCGCTCAGGAGCTTTACAATCAGAGTCGCTACGTTGAAGCCCTTGAATATGCAGAAAAAGGCATAAAAAACCATCCGGGAAGTCATGGCGCACAGATTTGTCAAAACATCAAAGACCGGGTCTTTACCCGCACACTGAACGTAGAATCAGAAAAAGTTCTGCTGCCCAATGGCTCAAAAATCAAAATTTCATTTAGAAATATCGACAAAGCTTATTTCAGGCTTTATCCACGAGACGAAGACTCTTTGTTCGAAAAGGATTCCTATTCCCCCGAAGATATCCGCTGGGATAACTACGAGAAGATTTTTGCCGGCAGCCCCAGTGTCGAATTCAGCGCCGAACTCGATCCCGGCAAAGAATATAAAACTCAGGAAGCCTGGGTTGACATACCGGAAGTTGAGCCAGGTCTTTATTATCTGGGCGCAAGCGTCAAACAGAATTTCAGCAATAATGACAACTGCCTGCTGGTAACCCCGGTAATGGTTTCCAGGCTGGGAATGACGATGCGCAAGCGTGATCGGCATACTGAAATATTCGTGGTAGACAATGTTTCAGGTGACCCGATGAAAGGAATCAGAGTCAAGGGCTACAGTCACGAATACAACAAGGGCTGGCGGCAGGTGCTTACCGGAACCACCGACAAAGATGGTCTGGTAAGGTTTTCTTCGACTGACGGCAGCGGCTTCTTCATTGCTTCGCACAAAGGGCACACCGTTTATCGCAATTTTGACTTTGCTGCATACGATTGCAACCCATACAGCTCAAACACCCAGGTTTACTTTTTCACCGACCGCTCTATCTACCGCCCAGGCCAAACCATTTATTTCAAGGGCATCGTTGCCAGTTTCGATACTTCATCTAACAATTATCGAACGATCAGCGGGGCGAAGGTTTCGGTAAGCCTGCGAGACCCAAACTATCAGGAAGTTAAGCTCGAGCATTTCACTTCAAACGAATTCGGTTCGTTTTCCGGTAGTTTCATCGCACCCAACGATCGTCTTACCGGGGCTTACAACATTCAGGCCCAAAGTTATGGCGGCGCTGCCCAGATCAGGGTTGAAGAATACAAAAGACCAAAATTCAAAGTGTCGATCGACACACCGACCCAGAGTTTTCAGCTTGATTCAGAAGTGAGCCTGACCGGGCGGGCCATGGCTTATACCGGTGCCAGCATCGACAATGCCCAGGTTAAATTCAGGGTAGTGCGTGAAGTCAGGTTGCCCCCCTGGTGCTGGTGGTATTTCCTGGATAACAATTCATCGCAGGAAATAGCGCACGGCACCCTGGTAACCGACAAAAAGGGCGAATTTACAGTTAAATTCAAAGCTCTGCCAGACCGCAACGTTGCCCGTGAAAATGAACCAACCTTCCATTACACCATTCATGCCGATGTAACCGATAGCACCGGCGAAACCCGTTCGAGTTCACATATTGTAAGAATCGGTTATACCGCATTGTCTCTAAATGTTTCAATGCCATCGGTAGTTGAAGCTGCGACACCCTTCAACGTAAATGTATCAACCACCACTCTCGATGGAAAGGGTCTGCCAGGTGCGGGCACCATGCTGATTTATCAGCTGAAGCAACCGAACCGTGCATGTCGCCGCCCATACAGTTCGGGTCGCCTTGCTACCCAGTCTGATCTCTCAAACATTCAGACCTGGGAAGAAGGAGAAGTGGTAAGGGAAGAATCATTCAACACTTCGATTGACGGCAATTTCGCCTGCGATTTCACCCTGCCAGAAGGCGCTTACCGCATCAAAGCAGAAAGCCGCGACCGCTACAACAATCAGGTTAAATATATATTTAACTTCACGGTTGTTGATTATAAAGCGAAGAACTTCTCGGTCAAAGTTCCCTTCTTTTATCACACAACCAGTAGCCCAGCCAAACCGGGAGACACATACAAAGGTTTCTGGGCAACCGGATATGACAGGGGCCCGGCTTACATTGAAGTTGAGCATCGCCGCAAATTGCTCAAATCATTCTGGACCGACCCGGCAGAAAACAAAGTCGCGATTGAAGTTCCAATCACTGAAGATATGCGTGGGGGCTTCAATATTCGAATCATGCAGGTTAAAGAAAACCGTGAATACTATCATGTTCAGTATGTACCGATCAATTGGACCAATAAGCAGCTGAATCTGAAGTTTGCCCACATGTCATCAAAGCTTATGCCCGGGCAGAAAGACACCTGGAAAATTGAGATATCTGGAGAAGAGGCTGAAGCCGGGGCAATAGAAATGCTGGCTGCCATGTATGACGCCAGTCTCGACGCTTTTGCGGCCCACGGCTGGATGAACGGATTCAGCTTTTTCTATCAGGATCGGAATTACATCAATCCAACTTATACCAACTACAATTCGAGCCTTTACTGCTGGCGCAATGACCTGAACAATTATTCCGGGGTTGGCACCAGAACCTATCCGCAGCTGCCATGGAACATTCAAAATGACTTTTTAAATTATTTTTTTGATGACATGCCCAGATCAAAATCGATGCGATTTTCAGTTGGTGCAGTACCGCCCGCACCAATGGCATCAATGAACCGAGAAGGCCTGATGATGTCTGAAGCTGCTGCACCCGTGATGCAGAGAGCCGATATGGCCGACGGTTTTGCCGAAATTGAAAGCATTGAAGAGAAGAAAAAAGACGCACCAGGAAATGCTCCTCAGGAAGCAGCACCAGAAAAAGCAGCAGGCCCCGAGCCAGATCTTGACAAGGTTTCGGCGAGAAGCAATCTGAATGAAACGGCTTTTTTCTTTCCCCACCTTCTGACAGACAAAGAAGGCGTGGTAACCATGGAATTCACCGTTCCGGAAGCCCTGACCACCTGGAAATTTCTGGGCTTTGCCCATGGCAACAATGCCCAGGCGGGTGGCCTGATCGGTGAAACCGTAACTCAGAAAGACCTGATGGTTCAGCCCAACCCGCCAAGATTTCTGCGTGAAGGCGACAAACTGAGGTTTACTGCCAAAGTTACCAACCTTTCAGATGTTGAGCAGAAGGGCAAGATTCGCCTGACTCTGCAGGATCCGGTAACCGATAAAAACCGCAATGAAGAATTCAGGCTCAGTGAAAATGTTTTTGAATTCAGTGTTCCGGCTGGAGAATCAAAGGGTTTCGGATGGGAACTTTCGGTTCCTTATACCCCGGGAATGGTTAAATATACGGTGGTAGGAGCAACCAGCAATCTTTCTGACGGTGAAGAAGGAATGCTGCCGATACTTTCGAGCCGCATTTTCGTAACCGAGTCTCTGCCCCTGCCGATTAAAGGCAACGAAAAGAAGAAATTCACCTTCAAAAAGCTGGTTGAATCAAAATCATCGAAAACACTTGAACACCAGGGCCTAACCGTGGAAGTAACTTCTAACCCGGCGTGGTATGCGGTTCAGGCTCTGCCATATCTGCTTGAATATCCTCATGAATGTTCAGAGCAGATTTTCAACCGTATTTACGCTAACCGGATCGCTGCCTTCATTGCCAATTCAGACAAGAAAATCAAAAAGGTTTTTGATACCTGGAAGGCGGAAGAAGCCCAGGGCGGCAAGGCCCTGTATTCAAATCTTGAGAAAAATGAACATTTGAAATCGGTAGCTCTGCTTGAAACTCCATGGGTTCTCGATGCAAAGAATGAAACCGAGCAGAAACATCGAATCGGCGTTCTTTTCGACACCAACCGCATTGAAAGCGAAATGGGCCGGTCGATGAAAAAATTAGAAGCTTACCAGCTTTCTGACGGCGGATTCCCCTGGTTCCCCGGCGGGTATCCCAATTCATTCATTACCCTGTATATAATGACCGGTTTTGGACGCATGCAGCATCTTGGTGTCGATGTGAACGTCGATATGGCGCTCAAGTCATTGAACTATCTCGACGCCTGGATCGATCGGGAATATCGTGAAATCATCAAACACCCCGGTTACCAGAAGAATTGCAATATCAACCCGACCTACGCGATGTATCTCTATGGCCGCAGCTTTTTCCTGAAAGAACGGCCGATACCTGCCAACGCAAGAACCGCAGTTGAATTTTTCCTCGACGAAGCCAGAGAAAAATGGCTGAGAGTTGGTTCAAGACTTGCCCAGGGTCACATGGCAATTGCACTTAAGCGTTTTGGCGACAAAAAGGTTCCGGGCGATATCGTAAACAGCATCAAAGAGCGCAGCGTAACCGATGAAGAAATGGGCAGTTTCTGGCGCGAAAACGAAATCTCGTTCTGGTGGTATCGTGCCGAGATTGAAACTCAAGCCGTTATGATCGAGCTTTTCGATGAAGTTGCCAATGACAAACAGATGGTTGAAGACTGCAAAATCTGGCTGCTCAAGCAGAAACAGACGCAGAACTGGAAAACCACCAAGGCTACCGCCGATGCGGTATATGCGCTGCTTCTTCGCGGAACCGACCTGCTGGCTTCAGATAAGCTTGTCGAAGTTTATCTTGGCGGCGCCATGGTTGAGCCCGAAAAGGTCGAAGCCGGAACCGGTTACTACCAGAAAATTTACTCAGGCGCTGAAGTTAAGCCGGAAATGGGTAACATTGAGGTGGTCAAAAAAGATGCGGGAATTGCCTGGGGCGCGGTTCACTGGCAGTATCTCGAAGATATGAGCAAAGTGACGCCTCACGAAACCAACCTCAAACTTAAAAAGACCCTGTTCGTCAAAAAGGATACCGATAAGGGTCCGACCATTACTCCGGTTGGCGACAGCCTGAAAGTTGGGGATCTGCTGGTTGTTCGCATCGAACTGCGCACCGACCGTGACATGGAATACATTCACATGAAAGACCAGCGCGGCAGCGGAATGGAGCCAACCAGTGTGCTTTCACAGTATAAATATCAGGATGGCCTGGCATATTATGAAGCCACCAGGGATACGGCAACCCATTTCTATATTGATTACCTGCCCAAGGGCGTCTATGTATTCGAATATGAACTGAGGGTTCAGCATCAGGGCGTTTATCAGTCGGGCATGGCTGAAATTCAGTGCATGTATGCTCCTGAATTCAACAGCCATTCAGAAAGCTTCGTAATGAAGATTACTGAATAAGTTAAAAGAAACTGGTTGTGTATAGCCGGTCACTGAGACTCTTCAAGAGGTCGAAGTGGCCGGGCTTTGTTTCAGGTCATTTCGACCTGCGTTGCAGGCTCAATGACCGTATAGGTTTTCAAGGGGTCTGGTGCAGGGTTTCGAAGTTTTCTCTGTCTTCCTGGTAAAGTTGAATCAGATCAGATTCGCTCTCGAAAGCTTCCGGCAATTCTTTGAAAACGTCTTCTGGGGTAAGAATCGACAATGACACCCGGGTCATGCGGCGCAACCAGCCATCGCTGTCATAGAAACGTACCAGCGGCAGATTTCCCGGCAGATAATAGCGATCAGAATTGTTGCGCGGGGTTTTCCAGTTCATGTTATGACGGCGTGCCGCTTTAAAGAAGCCTGGCCCGACAGTGAAAATGCCCATGAACTGAACCTTTCGCAGACTCGTATCTGAAGAAAGACGGTCAAGCCAGGTCGCCTCAAGCGAGAGCTCCAGACCGGTAAGATCATGGGGAAAATAAACGGTTACCAGCGGTGCCCCACGCAAGGCTTCGCCAAGGCGACTGCCGTTTGCCTGTAGAAGATCGGGTAAAAGATCTGATGCAAGTGGCTCGATGCGGGTTGCTGACGAGCTGGTGAAAGTTACGACAACCGCGTTTGAAAATTCTGACTCACCGGTGCCATTGCCGGCTTTGATGGTGTAAGTTGCGGTCATTCCCGGGGTGACATACTGGCTGACGGTAAACTGATTGTTGGATGCGGGCAGATTTTGAATGCACCAGTCATTGTTTTCAAAAACCTTGTAATAAGTCGAGCCGGTGGCAATCGACCACTGGAGATTGCATGAAAACGACGAAATGTCGGTTACTGCCAGAAATGGGGTTGCGGGGAGCAGTTGAACAATTATGGCTTCAGATTCCTCAGAGAGGCCCTGAGTGTTTTCGGCACGCATTTTTATGCTGACGGTGGTTCCCGCCGCGAGGTTTTCGATTCTATAAGCAAGCGTGCCCGATGCGAGATTGGCGACTTCGGCTTCGTTGACAATGATTCGATAAGCAGTGGCATTTTCGATGGCGTTCCATTTAATGCCGACCCAGGTCTGCCCGATTTCCTGCTCGACTATACTGAGAGCCGGGGGAGGCGGTAACAGCTGCACCAATTGAGATTCAGACGGGTAAGATTCGCCACTTGAGTTAACTGAAGTAACAAAAATATTGAATCTTTCACTTGGGTTCAAACCGGCTACAGATGCCTTGTTTGCCGGCTCGTCCACCTCGGCAAGCAGCTGGTCAGGAAAACGGTAAACCCGATATTTAAGGGCACTGCTGACCTGCTGCCAGATAACTTTGAAACCAGACGAAGCAATGTCATATACGGTTACACCGGTGGGAGCACCAGGGGGCATCAGAAGTGTAACAGCACTTGAAACGCCTACCACCACGCCATCCTGGTAGGTTACTACGGCAACTTCGTAGTTTCCGCCAGGTTCAAGGTGTTTTACCGTAGTATTAAGGGTTTTCAATGATGACCCGTACAGGCTGTGGTTAAGCTGTACCTGATAATGGGTGCGGTCGTTGAACCGGGGATAGGTGGTCCAGGCAGCATCGAACTGGTCGGGCTTCAGATTACCGATCGTTGGTTTCTGACTGAAATATTCAGAGCTTTTTTCGTTAACCGGCTCTGCTTCAAGCATGCTTATCATTACAATCGCAGAAATAGCCAGCCCAAGCATAAAAATGTTCAAAATTGATCGTGTATGCTTATTTTTCATAGTCCTCATAGAATGTTTATTCCACTGTTCGATCATGCCACCATTTCATTCTGGCAAAGTTACCAATTCGCAAAACCGATTAATGCCAATCATTTGTTTAATCACACAATTAATTTAGCGGGTCGGCGCGGGGTCCGACCATTACGAATAAATTCGGTAATCAATACAAGTTATAAAAAGAGACAAAAAAGTCCAGGGCTTTTTTCGAGCTTCAGACTATTTGAAGAACTTTCATAAAAAAGGTACAATAGCAAAAAAACCGGAGGGAAAATATGAGTTCATGTGACAATAAACTGCCCTGCACCTGCACTTATTCTTGTGGAAAGAGGCATAAATGCTGTGAGTGCGTTGCTTATCACCGCAGAATGAACGAGATTCCCGGCTGCTTTTTCAGCAAAGAAGGCGAAAAAACATATGACCGCAGCATCGAGGCATTCATTCGCGATCAGAAAAAATAAGGATAAAAATCAGATTCAATCGCCGGCTTATAGAGCTTTCAACCGTGCCACAAAAGGAATAAACCCATGTTTTTCTGCGCATCATCAATCGTTATTTTTGGCGGAACAGGCGATCTTTCTCTTCGTAAGCTCATTCCGGCGCTTTGCCGTCTGGAATCGGCCGGCCTGCTGGTCAGAGACTTTCATGTTTATGTAACCGGCAGATCCATGATGGGCAGCCATGAATTCATCGAAAAATTTACGGCTAAGGCAGGGCTGGAAAAGGACGCAGTTTTGAAAGATGGTTTTGAAAAGCTTAAAAGCAGAATTGTTTACGTTGCCGCTGACCCCCAGGCTGATAATGAAGAAAACAACTTTTATCAGCGGCTCAATCAGGTTGAAACCCAGGCGGCCCCTGCCCGTCTTTTTTATCTTGCCGTTCCACCAGAAAGCATGGGAAGCTTTATCAAGCTGATTAAACCATTTTCAGATAAAAATCTGCACCCGGGCTGCCCGATCAGGGTTTTGGTTGAAAAGCCATTCGGGCATAATCTTGAATCATCGATTGAATTAAACAAACGTTTGCTTGAAACATTCAGAGAAGATCAGATTCTTAGAATCGACCATTATCTTGGCAAAGAAGCGGTTCAAAACATTCTTTTCATGCGCTTTGCCAACATCTTCTTCGAACCGGTGTGGAACAATCATTTCATCGATAATGTACAGATTTCTTTTGCCGAGAAAATCGGAATTGGCAGCCGGGCAGGTTATTTTGATCAGACCGGCATTTTGCGGGATGTGATACAGAACCATCTATTGCAGGTTCTCTGCATGGTGGCGATGGAACCGCCATTGAGTAACCGCCCGTCTGATCTTCATCTTGAGAAGAACAAGGTTCTCAAGGCAATCAGGCGCTACAGCGCTGACCAGGTTGCAGAAGAAACGGTAAGAGCCCAATATATTGCTGATCCCGCAAAATCAATTTCAGGGTATCTTCAAGAGCCAGGAGTTAAGCCAGGTTCTACAACTGAAACATTTGCGGCTGGCCGGCTTTTTATTGATAGCTGGCGTTGGAGCGGGGTGCCATTTTATCTGCGGGCAGGTAAACGGTTAAGCAAAAGCCTGACAGAAATTTGCATCAGTTTCAAAGCGCTCCCCCACTCTATTTTTAAAGATCTGGGCTCTGGTATTACTCCGAATCGTCTGTTTATAAGAATTCAGCCCGATGAGAGCATTACGATGAAATTGAATTCAAAGCCACCTGGAATGCACATGAAAGTAACCGATGTGGGCCTGAAGTTCTCTTATGAAGCTGAATTCGGCTCTTATCGACCCGATGCTTACGAAAGACTGCTTCTGGATGCGCTGAAAGCAGATTCATCTCTGTTTCTGAGCAGCAATGAAATAGCCGAAGCCTGGAAATTCATCGACCCGATAATCAATGCCTGGCATTCACCTGGTGCCCAGCCAATGTTTACCTACAAAGCCAATTCTGCCGGCCCGCAGGAGGCCGACCAGCTGCTGGCGAAGCATGGACATCAATGGTATCCTTCCGAATCAGGAGAAAATGAAAATGACTGAAACACACCCCAAAGTCAGCCAGACTCACCATGATTTTGCTGAAGAAGCCGCTGCTCAAATAATGAAAAGTCTCAGGCGGTTTGCCAATCAGGATGCTTTAATCGGCCTTTCAGGCGGCAAAACCCCATTACCGGTTTATGAAAAGCTGGCGGCGGCCATGAAAATTTCTGATGAATTCGCCGGTTTTTATTTCATTCAGGTTGATGAACGCAATGTCGCCAACAATTCTCCGCGAAGCAACCAGCATGAGATTATAAAGTCAATGTTTGGGCAAAAAGGTCTGCCTGCCCGGCATTTTTGCATGATCAAACCAGGCAACCATGACTTCTCAGAGCAACTCAGGCATGTGATGCCTGGGTTGCCTGCCGAGCTTGAGCCTCCGCGGCCGATTGACCTGCTGATTATGGGCATGGGCCAGGATGGGCATACGGCAAGCCTTTTTCCTGATGAAAAATGGCAGAAAGCCGAGAGTAAAACAGGCTATCAGATTTTTTCGCCGAAAAGCCAGCCTGAGCAGCGAATCAGCCTTACCCTTGAACGAATTCTTCAGGCCAGACTCCTGGTATTCTTAGTTTCGGGAACCGATAAAAACGATGCTTTAACCCGTGCACTGATAAAAAAAGACCGCAGCATTCCCGCAGGGTTTATTGCAGCTGAACGTTCCACAGAATGGATTCTTGCCCCGGAAACGGTTCAAAACTGGCCTGCTTCAGCTGATTTTTTTGCCACTGAAATGTAATTAAATACTGACATGGCTGCATGAATCGCCGCCATACTCCCTGATGCACCGCCGCCGACAATTATCAAATCGTAATCCGACATTGGTTTAAAAAAAGCTGCCCGAAAAATTTAACCGGGCAGCCGGTCTTTAACCTGAAGAATTATTGTCCTGAAGGGGCTGGAGCGGCATCAGGAGCAGGAGTTGCCACCGGGGCCGGGGTTCCGGCACTGCCAGGAGCATTCACGGTTGCATTGCCACTCTGGTCTGTTTTGACTTCAACACCAGGAACGGCAACTTCAGTTCCCGATTGGCCAGTCTGGACCTTCACATCACCAACCTGAACGGCATTAGCGGGTGCCTGGGCAGCGGGAGCAGCAGTGCCTGCCGGAGCCTGAGTTGCGGGGGTAGAGCCAGTCGAGCCACAACCCACAACGCCAACTGATACGATTAAAGCAAGAACTATAACCAGTTTGTTAAATTTATTAATTTTATTTCTCCGAAATTCGATGCTTCATCCTATCACCGGCTTTAAAATAAAACAACTTTTTGCAGCATCGAAAAATTTACTGCCTGCACCAAATCTCTTTCCCAGGCCAAAAATTTGTCATGAAAAATGATCGAAGCTGGTTAATGGCAGAATAGTCACACAATATTGCTGCCGAAGAACGGAAGTTTGACGCGGATCTGAGTTTTCAAAAACCTCTTCAGACGGGTTTTTGCCATCGGGCGATCCGCTTACAGAAAGGCTAACAAGCGCAGCAGCCCGGTCAATTTGTTCGGGCAGATCTTTTAATTAAAGATGGTCGAAAGAAATGATAACAGAAAATTTCAGGTCGATCAGCTATTGAGAATTTGACTTACTTTTAGGGCGAGTTCCTGCATATGAAATGGTTTCTGCATAAAATTTTCGCCATGTTTTACCCCGTGGGTGAAAATAATTTCAGCAGCATAGCCTGACATAAAAATAACCTTCAAATCCGGAAAACGTTCCATGATTTTTGTAGAAAGTTCTTTACCGTTCATTTCTGGCATAACGACATCGGCAATCAGCAGGTCGATTTTGTCTTCACATTTTTCGGCAATTGAAATGGCTGTATCTGGTCTTGAGGCAGTGAAAACTCGATAGCCGAGGCTTTGCAGAATTCTCCGGGCAAGATCGAGAAGCGTTTCGTCATCTTCAACGATCATTATGGTTTCATGGCCCTCAGCCGGCTTTTCAACAGCAACTATATCATTTTTTTTTTGATTCTGAACCGTTTGAGTTTTGGGAATAAAAACCCTGATTGAGGTTCCTTTGCCAGGCTGACTGAAAACCTTTATATAGCCTTCATTCTGATTGATTATGCCATAAACCGTCGCCAAACCAAGCCCGGTTCCCTTGCCTTTTTCTTTGGTTGTATAGAATGGTTCAAACATGTGTTTAACCGTCTCCGCATCCATGCCTGAACCGTTGTCGCTGACCGTAAGAGACACATAGCAACCTGGTTTTAGACCAATATTATCGATGCAGCTCAGCTCATCAAATTCATGGTTATCGGTGGAAATGATAATTTTTCCACTGCCTGCGACCGCGTCTCTGGCATTAACACAAAGATTGGTCAAAATCTGTTGAATCTGGCCCGGGTCAAACTTTATCGGCCACAATTCCTTTCCAGGAAGAAATTCCAGTTCGACCTGTTCACCGATCAAACGCTTCAGCATCTGATGCATGCCTTCAACTGCTTCATTCAAATTTATAACCGATGGGGAAACAGGCTGGCGACGAGCGAATGCGAGCAGTTGCCTGGTAAGGTCAGCGGAGCGCTCGGCGGTTTTAAAAATGCCATCGAGTTCAGAATCGATGTTTGCGCCTATTTTCAGCTTAAGTTGAGCCATTTCAGCGTAACCCATGATTACCCCGATAAGATTGTTGAAATCATGGGCGACCCCGCCGACAAGGCGCCCGACAGATTCCATTTTCCGGGCCTGCAAAAGCTGATTCCGCATTTTCTCATTTTCTTCTGCAATGCTTTTTCGATCGGTAACATCCCGAAAGATGCACGCAACCTGGGTTTTGGAGTATCTAAACGCAGTTACCTCAAAATGCTTTTTCAGAGATTGAGAATAGTTTTCAAATGAGTCGGGAATTCCGGTTTGAACGATCTGACCGTATTTTTCAATCCAAAAATTTTCGGTGTCTGGCATCAGTTCCATTACCGTTCTGCCGACCACCTCAGGTCTTCTGAGGCCGGTAATTCTTTCAAACGCCGGGTTTACATCAACAAACCGATAATCAACCGGCTTATCATCGACGAAAATCATTTCATACAGAGCAAAGCCATCGAGCATGCTCTTGACCAGCATCTGGCAATCATGTTCCACTTTCTGATGTGAAGTTACATCTCTAGCTATACCGCAAATCCCGATGACATTGCCTTCTGGAGAAAAAATCGGCAAGCGCTGGCAAAGAAAATTTCGCCATTCACCTTTTATTAGACGCTTGAGTTGTACCTCTACCCGTCTTCCATCGAAAACTTCGGCATCGATTTCTGTTTCATTAATTTTGTCGCCAAAAAGATCAAATTCTGTTTTACCAATAATTTCATCTGGCTCCATGCCGTAAGACTGGCACATCGACGGGTTAACCAGTTTGAACTTAAGATTTTCATCTTTTACGAAGATCCAGTCTTTAGCATGGTTGAATACCAATGCCAGCAGACCCTTGGAGTCGGCAAGCTGCTTTTTAAGATCAGCTATTTCCTTTTCGATTTGTGAAATTGACTTTGCCTTCTTTACCATCTATCTTCTCCCAAAGATTTTTACCTTCCCATGACAAATCAGCGTATTATAATTATAAGCGGGTCGGCACAGTGGCCAGCCCATACGAATATACTTTCCCCGATCTGTATTATAATATAATTGCACAACGAAATAAAGTTAGAAAGATTCAAAAGTGCCTCTAAAAATTTCTCTGAATCCAAGTTCAATAATCTTTCGCGATGAGTTTTTCGTTGCGGTTAACAAACCGGCTGGTCTTCTGGTTCACCCAAGTTTCATTGACCGGCACGAAAGCGAATGCGCAATGAAACAATTGCGCGACCTGCTCGGACAATGGGTTTACCCGGTTCACCGACTTGACCGCCCCACCTCTGGAGTGCTGATCTTTGCTTTGAGCAGTGAGGTAGCCTCTCTTCTTTGTGATCAATTTTTTCAGCATGAAACGCAGAAGAAGTATTTGGCCCTGGTTCGTGGATACACTGACGATGAAGGTTTGATTGACCATCCGCTGAAAGAAATCTGGGACAAAATGACCGACCGCAAAGTAAAAAAAGACAAGCCGGCTCAAGATGCCCAAACCGTCTATAAAACCGTGAGTCGAGTAGAATTGCCGATTGCGGTGAGACCCCACCCCTCTTCGCGTTACAGTCTGATTGAGGCTCAGCCGTTAACCGGCAGGCAGCGCCAGATTCGCCGCCATTTAAAAAGCATCTTTCACCCGATTATCGGCGACCCGAAACATGGCGATGCCTGGCATAATCGAATGCTCACTGAACATTACGGCCTTTCAAGATTGATGTTGCATTCCTGGAATTTGAATTTCAACCACCCGGTTTCTCAAGAGACAGTATCAATCAAAGCAGACCCACCCGGTGAGTTCATGACACTTCTTGAAAAAATCGGGATATCATGCGATTTTTTAACCGAATAGTTTGACAACTGACCGATAGTTTCATAGAATTCTGCCCCATGGTTAACTTAGCAAATGTAAAAGTAGCCTATGGCAGCAGAGTTCTTTTCGAAAACGCCAGTTTTCTAGTCAGACCCGGCGATAAAATCGGCCTGGCCAAAATTCTTTTGCTGAATCCTGATGTATTGCTGATCGACGAACCGACCAACCACCTCGACATCGAAAGTATTATCTGGCTTGAAAGCTGGTTGAAAGATTTCAAGGGCGCACTGGTAATGACCAGTCACGACCGAGAATTCATGACGAGAATCTGCAGTCGTACGGTTGAAGTTGCCGGTGAAACCAGCCGCGAAGTGCTGCTCGAAGCCCTGCAGGAATTCGATGGCACCATCATTATTGTCAGCCACGACCGCTACTTTCTCAAACATCTGGTAAATCGGGTATTCGAGGTAGACCACGGTGCTTTGAGAATTTACGAAGGCGACTATGATTATTATCAGAGAAAAATCGCTGAGCGTCAGGGGCAGATTCAATAGCCCCCTGCCTGAATCAGATTTTAAAGTCTGTTAAAACAAGATAATAGAAATAAACTTGTTTGCCTTGACTGTGGCAGAGGTTATAATTTATTAAATTAATAACTTTTGATTAGCGCGCCTTACAAATATATGGAGCGGGCCGGCGCAGTGGCAGGCCCCTGCGCATGTTTCTTCTGTAATTCAAATAAATAATTATTTAAATCAGAGACGACCCAGCAATTCCTGCAATTTCTGGCGGCGTTTGTTCTCGTCTTTGGTATAGCGCATGAATTCGGCAAGTTTCAGCATAAGCTCGGCATAAAGATTGTGAGAATCGGGCCCCTGTGGTGGAACCTGGGCAACGCCAGACATTGCATAAACCGGCTTGATTTCCTGCTTATGGGCCTCTTTAACTGAGGCAGGCAGATCGAAGGTTTCACCCATTTTCGGTGCAATCGCCCTGAAACCAAATTTTTGCTGAATCAGAGAAGCAAATCCTTCGGATGAATCGGGTTCGCCATGAATTACAAAAACGTTTCCACGCACCGACTCAATTGAGCCCATCCATTCAAGCAGACCATTCTGATCGGCATGGCCTGAATAACCGGTTATCTGCTCGATCTGGGCTTCTACCGACACTTCTTCGCCATGAATTCTGACGGTTTTTATTCCTTCAATAATCAGGCGTCCCAGAGTGCCCTCAGCCTGGTAACCGACAAAAATCACGGTATTTTCAGGCTTCCAGAGGTTATGCTTGAGATGATGCTTTATTCTGCCAGCATCGCACATTCCGCTGGCCGACATTATTACGATGCCTTTTTCCTCGTTCAGGGCTTTCGACTCTTCAACGGTTGCGGTAAAACGAAAATCAGGATGGTCGAATAAATTGCCCATTTTTTGCAGAATTTCACGGGCATCTTCGTCATAACATTCGGGGTATCTGGTGAAAACCCTGGTAATATCAGTTGCCAGCGGAGAATCGATAACAACCTTAATTTCCCTTGCCTGGCCCCTCTGTTTAAGAGTAAGAATGTCGTGCAGCAGATCCTGGGTTCGTTCGAGAGCAAAGGCCGGTATTATAATGTTTCCGCCACGTTCAATGGCTCTGGCGAAAACATCGGCAAGCTTGTTTAGCCTTTCTTCTTTGGTAACTTCTTCTCTTACCCTGGTTCCATAGGTTGATTCGACCAGAAGATAGTCGGTCTGCTTGAACTGGTCTGGATCATTGACAATCGGGTGATCTTTTTCACCGAGATCGCCAGAGAATACGATTTTGCGGCTTTCACCCTTTTCTTCGATTATTACTTCAATGGAAGAAGAACCAAGCACATGGCCGGCATTATAAAATTTAACCGTGCAGCCAGGTACCGGGTTGAACGCATCATATCTTTTTACGCCCTTGAGCAGGGAAATGGCTTTCTGTGCATCGAATTCGTCATAGATCGGTTCGAGTGGCGGCAGACCCTTGCGCTCATTGCGCCGGTTTTTCTGCATCACTTCAACATCCTGAATGTGAGCGGAATCGGGAAGAAGAAAGCCAAGCAGATCTACGGTGGGTTCGGTCGCATAAATCGGGCCGGTGAAGCCTTTTTTAACCAGCTTTGGCAAAAGACCGGTGTGGTCGATGTGAGCATGGGTAACCAGGGCAAAATCAACGGATTTCGGATCATAGGCAAATTCTTTATAGTTATTTTCTTTTAAAGTTTTGCTGCCCTGAAACATGCCACAGTCAACGACAAATTTAAATTTTTCGGTTTCGATCAGATAGTTAGAACCGGTTACGCAGCCAGCGGCTCCGTAAAAAGTGATTTTCATACGTATCCCTTCCTTGTAATCAGGATGAAATAGTTACCGAGTTTGAAATCGGCAGTTTTTTCTTTTTAGCATAAAGCAGCAATTTGTCGCGACGAATGCTGTGCTCGGTTTCAAATTCTCCGCCCCGGTCGGTTTTATAGGCCACTCTGACCATTTTTCCCCAGACATTGTGAGTGGTAGAAACCTCGGTGGGTTTGCCGCCGTCAGGGGCTTCAAAAGTTCTGGGCAGAAATGCAATCAGGCCATATTGCCCCGGGGAAACGAGATAAACCTGAGCCTGAAGGCGCGGCGGCAGCTTCCGGTATTCCACGGGAAAAAGAGGGATATAAGTCGCTACTGATCCAAAATCGCCAGGATCAATCATAGCGGCGTATGGGCGCGAAAACCTGGCCAAACCAAGAATTTGCAGGATTTCTTTGAAAGTTTCTTTTGCTACTGTTTTAACTGCCATTGCGGGTTATTCTATTAGTACCCTTCGTTTCATTCAAGCTTTTTTTGCAGAGGATTTTCAATACTCATCAAAATACCGGCAAACACGGCTGTTGATCTGACAGGTAACCTCATAGGTTATGGTTTTGAGTTTTTCCGCCCATTCATAGACAGAAATGTTTTCTTTACCGTCAGTTCCAATTAATGTGACTTTGTCTCCCGGTTTTACCGTGGTTTTCGAGCCAAGATTGCACATGCTCTGATCCATGCATACCCGCCCGGCAATCGGGTATGATTTTCCGTTGATCAATACCCGCCCGGAATTTGAAAAAAGGCGATTGAAACCATCGGCGTAACCGGCTGGGAAAGTGGCGATAAAAGTGTCTTCAGAAGCGACCCAGCTGCGGCCATAACCGATTGAACAACCTTTTTCGACCTTTTTAACAAAAGAGACACGGGTAATAAAACTCAGACCCGGTTTGAGGTCTATGGTTTGCGGGGTCTCACGATCGGGATAAAAGCCATAAATCATAATACCAGGCCTGACCATATCGAACCACCCGTCAGGATGAGCGAGAACGGCGCCAGAATTAGAGCAATGAACCAGGGGAAATTTAAAGCTCAAAGCAGTTTCGATATCATCAACATATTTTTTGAACCGATCAATCTGACGACTGGTAAAGGTTTTACTTGCTTCGTCACTGACCGGCAGATGAGTCATGGCTCCGAACAACTCAAGGTTCGGGCAATTCTGCCTGATTTCTTCGGCTATTTTTAATGCATCTTCAGGGGTTGCCCCGATTCTTCCCATACCGGTTTCAATTTTCAAATGAACTCTTGCTCTCAAACCAAGATCAACGCAGCACTTCTGTAACTGCCTGGCATTTTCAATTTCTACAATTGCCAGGTCAAGTTTATTTTTCACCGCTGCTTCCATTTCTTCAGCAAAAGCGGGACTGAATTTTAGTATTGGTAAATTTATTCCCGCCTCGCGAAGCTGTAGCCCTTCAGGAACAGTTGCAACGCCGAGCCAATCGATTCCAATTTTTTCGGCCATTCTCGAAACCTCGACGGCACCGTGACCGTAGGCATTGGCTTTGACGGCAATAAGTATTTTGCGGTCTTTACCTACTGCTTTTCTGATGTTTTCAAGATTGTTTCTGATGTTTGCCAGGTGAATACGAGCGTGGGTCTGGTATAGCATGGTCATTCTCCCGAAATCACCGTTTTATGAACATATTCAGAAGTGGAAAGGGCAAGCAGGGCCCCATAGCCAGGGTAAAACGCAATTTCATCGCCAACTTTCAGCTCGCGGGCGCAGTCGTGAACGTCGAGAAGCAGGTGGTCACTCGACCCACCAAGAACCATGATGCCGTCTTCTACCGGGGTAATGCCGTCTACAACGACATCCTGGCGGCCAATATTACATATCACCCGTTTTCGGTTGCCACGATCGACAAAATCCTGAGAGCCACCAAAAGCGTCCTGCCCGCGATTGCCTATGGGAATGGAAGGCTTGATTTGAGCCTCAATAACTTCAGCCACACACACAACCGTATCCTGACGCGTTCCAGTCCAGGGGGAGCGGTCGATTACATTGCGTCCGAGAACTATTGCCTCACCGATACGATAAAGGTTTACTTCGGCCATAAGCTTACCGTCAGCAAGAATTGGCAGGCCCGAGCTGTTGCCGCCGCAAAGTATCGGCAATTCAAGACCGCTTGCCTTGCGACATTCAACAACCGTGTCAACAAAAAGCTTCATGTTTTCTTCAGATGGAATAACCCCGCCATAGCATGCAAGATTGCAGCCGAGCCCGGCAACTTCAATGCCTTTTAGCTCGGCGGCTCTTTTTACCAGGTCAACGGCTTTATCTGGCCAGACACCTTCGCGCAGGTCACCAACGTCAATCATTATTATCACGCGATGCCGGATGTTTCTCGTTAATGCCGCGTCAGAAAGCGCCTTCATCGTGGTTAAACTTGAATTGAGACTGTAATCAGCAACTTCTACTACTGCAGCAGACTGCGAAATGGCAGGCAGGCGCAAAAGCATGAAGGGCCCCCTGAAACCGGCATTTCTTAATTTCCAGAGGTTTTCAATTCTCGAATCGGCAAGCATATCGGCACCTGCCTGAGCCATAGCCGAAGCAACTGCAGGATGAGCCGCAGTAACCTTGGTAACACACGCAACTTTTACCCCGGCACTGTGGCATTGGCCGATTATGGCAGCGGCATTTGCCCTGATTCTGTCCGGGTAAATCTCAAGGCGTGGGGTTTTTCTTCCAATTGAAATATTTTCATTTAAATTAAACATTTGCTTCAATCCATTCCTTAAAGGTGTTTTTCACCAAATCCGGGAACTCAATGGCAACGGTTCCCAGGGCAGAAAACAGGTAGTTTTTATCAAGAAGAATTTTTGCATCTGGTTTTGGCAGCAGTGATCGTGACGGACCGGTGCAGACAGAACCAAGAATATCTGCACCCCCCGGAACTCTGGTCAGCGCTCCGCCGGTGCCAATTACCCATTTGACTGCAGACAGATCTTTCCCTTTGATGATCTGTTTTTTTCCGGAAGGGGTAAAAAGATCTGAAACGTTTCCGGCATGGCGTTTTACTCCGACATCCACCGCCTTTTGGCAGAGCCAGCGGGTAATCTCAACTTCTCTTTCGGTTTTCGGCATTGCCCTTATTTCATCACGGCGGGCCATCCAGGCATCGTCTTCTGCCAATTCCAGAACGTTGGCGGCATTTACGAAAACTCCGAGATCTCCCTCAACCGTTCTTTTGCTGCGCGGTTCAGGGTCGATAAGTTTATCGGCAAATTCCCTGGATCCATCGGTAACCGAATGAACATCGGTGGTTGCACCACCAACATCGACGACCATACAATCACCGGCAACTTCAGCAAAAAGCTCAGCACCGCGAAGAACAGCCCCCGGGGTCGGTATGATCTGGCGACCGGTCAGGCTTTGCAGGCGATGCATACCCGGTGCATGAATGATATGGCGCGAAAACAGTTCCTGCATGCGTTTTCTCAAAGGCTCCACATCAAGCACATCAACATCAGGAAAAACATTCGGGGCAATCAGCAGTTCAAAGCCTGATTTCTTGAAAATATTTTCGATAGCCCGCTTCAACGCGCTGTTGCCGGCATAAACAATCGGCACCCGTTGATCGAGTGAAGCAATTTTTATCGCATTCTGAATAACGATGTCGCTGGCGCCGAAATCAACCCCGCCGGCCAGAACAATCATGTTGGGATTGATTTCTTCAATTTCTTCGAGATCAAATTCACTGATATCGCCAGCTGTCACCATTTTTATGATTGCCCCGGCACCAAGACTGGCTTCTCGGGCAGCCCGGGCTGTCATGTTGCAGGTTAAACCGTGAACCGTTACCCGCAAACCGCCGGCAGCTGAGCTGTTTGCGAAAATATCGGCATTATCGGTGCTGCAGCCTGAGTTCTGTTCAAGATTATCAATGGCATCCTTCAAACCGATTCCCACATTGCCCTGGTCAACCGTGGTAGGGGCAAACCCCTGGGCAATATGCTGCAGTGAATCATTGTGAGTGCGGACAAACCCGTTGGCTTTGGTTATGGTGCTGCCAACTTCAAGGGTAAGAATATCGATTTTTTTTCTCATGCTTTGACCTTACCTGAAAAATTCAGGGTAATCTTAGCATAACCAAGGTTCTTAAACAACTATATGAAATTTTAAAGAAAAAAGAATCAGATCAGATCGTTTTTGAAAGATTTCAGACGATCGCTGATTGAGATCTGCATTATCATCGACAGACTGGAAAGGTTCGCAATAACATTCAAAGAAGCATCAAGTTTTGCCACTTCCTTGATTCGGTTAAGAAAACATCTATTGAGTTCGCCCAGGTCGCGATAAAGGGCTTCCAGGCCGATCAGTTCAAAATCGGGGGTACCCCCTTCAGCTTTGATCAGATACTGCTTAATCAAATAATCACCGACCGTTCGATAGAGAGTCTCATTAAAAGAAGCGAAAGGCAGGTGATACCGAGCCAGCGAATTCAGCTTTGCCAGAACCGGGCAGGCACTTGTTGCCATCAGCAGCCCCATAAGAGAATTGAGTCCGATCTGGGCATGACATCGCTTGCGAATGGTGCGATCCTGCACGCGAACGACAACGTTCATTTCATTAATTGAAGAAATCTCGGCGAACTCGGAAACAACATTTTTTACATCAACTGCAGTCGGGCAATAGAAATGCTCCGTCGCAGAAAATGGGCAGATCGTGCATTGCTGAAACGCCATGCGAGTCCATTCGGGAAACAGGGCTTTATCTTCGGTAAGCCATTCATTTCGGTTAAACTGAACCTTGAAACCAACCTTTTTTCCATTATCCAGCTCAAATGCATAATCTATCATATTTTCTCTCCTAAATATCTTTTCTGCTTCCGGCATGATAGCTTTATTTGAAGTTTTCCGCAACTACCGGCAGCAAAAAGCCGGGCTGAGAAGCCCAGACCCGGCTGTTTTTAAAAACTTTAAGTGCTTACTGTCGCTTTGACCCGTTTTACAGGTTCAGCGACCATATAGGTGACGAGTTCAGCAACCGCTGTTTTTTAGATTTTTCCTTTGGCTTTCATGGTTTTAACCATTGAATTAACCACATGAATTCCTTTGGTGCCACGACCAAAACCGTCATCCATGCCACATTCTCTGGCAATTTCACGGGTAACCTGGGTGCCGCCGCAAATCAGAATCAGGTTGTCTCTGATGCCTTTTTCTCGGCACAATTCGTCAAGTTTGCGCATATTTTTGCGATGCACATCGTTGTGGCTGATGATGGTGCTGATAAGAATGGCCTGGGCTCCGGTTTCGATGGCTGCATCGACCATTTTTCCTATGGGAACCGAGGTTCCGAGGTAGTGGTATTTTACCCCGTATTTTTCGATGCCGCCATGCTTGATATCAAGAATTTCACGCAGACCGACCGAATGCTCGTCTTCTCCCACGGTACCGGCAACGACTTTAAAACCGACTTTTTTGATTCCGGCGCGAATTTCTTCTTCGCTGAGCATTTCTTCTTTCGGTGGAATCTTCAGGGATTTTCTATCGATACTGAAATCGACCTTGCCCTTAACTTCAAGAAAAGTGCCTTCAGAAGGGTGCATGACCTGGGCGTTGATAACCTCGGGTTCATTCAACCCCATTTTTTTGGCGACTTCAAGGGCTGCAACTCTTGCCACTTCGATTTCTTCGGGCAGAAAAAGCTGAATCAGCACGGTTCCATCGCCGGCCCATTCCACTTCTGGTCTGATCTTATCGCCTTTGCGAAATTCTTCGGTCTTTTTCAGGCGCAGATTGCAGTTATCATTGGGGTCAATTTCATCAAGATAAAAGATTTTTTCAGGTTTGCACAAAGTGCAGCCATCGATGAGATCGCAGGGTTTCTTAAGGCCAGCGGGCAGATTATTTTTGCCGAACACGCTGCAGACCGGGGCCATATAATCGGCTTCGCGCTCGACGATCGAGCCGGTTCCAACTCCGCCTTTTCCGTCGCGGGCAATGCCATCGCCATTTCTTTCCGGGTAACGGGCTGAATCAACGAAAAAGCCCTTTTCTACCGCAAAAAAATAGCCGCCGCTTTCAAGCATTTCTTCTAAAAAGCAGATCGCCCGTTCCTTGAGGTCACGTACCATTTCACCTAGCGGGCCGTCACGGTCGATTTTAATCAACTGTTTTATCCCGTCAAGTGCGACCAGGGTCTGCTTGGCAGTTTCAATACCGCGAATGTTATTGTAATGCCAGGGCACATTGCGGCCTTCATCTGGTGTGATGGTGCTCTGAATGTCAGCATGAGTAAGGGCTGAAATCAGGGTATCAATAACATGGGTGCGGGTTGCTTCTTCGATGTCGGCCTCAATGTAGCGGGTATTCTGCTGCGCCCGAAACTTGTATTCTTTGAAGAAATCGCGCAGGGCAACCGCATAGGGAAGGTCATACCAGAGTTTGGGGGCAGGCGGAGCACAGGGTGGAACGGTTGAAAGGCCGATCTGGTCTTTGGGCATGCCGCAGGCGGCAGAGAATGCGCAGTTGATACCATGCTGTACCAGCAGTTCGGGCATGACAGACCAGCCTTCCTTGGCGGTAGCATTGGCATTGTGGGCACCATCAATCTGGAAGATGCGGGCATCGGCCATTACCTTTTTGGCTGAAGCGGCATCGGTAAATGATCTGTACATGTTAACATTGCGATAAAGCACGTTATACTGCGGATCCTGGTGGGCGCCGTTGATGCCTTCCTCGGCGAAAAGAACAGCAACTTCGGGACCAGCAACACCGGAAACATAGGAATGGAAATTAATTGGCCGGCCTACTTCATCTTCGATCATGTCACAGGCTTTGCGCGATGCGCGAATCTGCTTGCGGGTTATGGGAACTCCGCCAACGCCTTCGGGAGTGCCTTCAAGCAGGCCATCAATGTGGCTCTGACCGGTGGTGCGAATAACCATTATGTGGTCAGCCCCATGCCATGCGGCCATGCGCATGCGCCGGATATCGTCTTCAAATCTGCCGGAGGCTATTTCAGTGGTAATAACCGGTGTGGGCTGGGGATCAATAAAATTAAAATATTTGGATGCGGGCAACGGAACCGAATTTTTCAAGGGTTTTGTCATATCCTTGAAATGGAACTTTTCGACTTTATAATCGGTTTTTTCTCTCCAGGTCCAGCCTTTGCGCCGGGGGTGGTAGTCTTCGAGGTTGTTGAGAATTTCTTCGATATCGAGTTTCTTTTTTGGATCAAGAATTTTGGTCATCTGGTATCCCCCCTTAAAAAAGACCTTCGAGAACAGTCTTGTCTTCAGCGATTCGCTTTGCGGCTTCGCGAATGGTAATTTTATGTTTGTCTGAAACCTTTAAAACGACATGTCCGGCACCTTTGCCGAGCAGACCGGCTTCGTTGATGCGAAGAACGGCACCCTGGGTGGTCGGGCTGTCGATTCCCATTCTAAGCAGCACAGAGCGTTCAATTGAGGGAGAAGTATAATTTTTGCCGTAATCGACCATTGGTTCGACAACTTTCTGGCAGAGTTCCCAGAAGCGTGATTTAAGCTGTTCATCAGTCATTTTTTCAAGTTCTTTGCGACGGTTCTCGAACTTTTTAATTCTATCTTCGCTCATATTGTTTCCTTTCAGAATGGTTTCTATTGCAGTAATCTAACGTTTTTGCCCATAATTTTCCACTTTTTTCTGCTTGCCAGAAAGTTTTTTGTATTATAAAATAACACCATTAAAAATCCTGAAGGAGAAAAAAAGTGGATAATTCAAACAATCAGTCGAGCTTCAGTTTAATAAGCTTTTTCGCGGGGTTGACAACAGGCGTTTTATTATTGGCAGGCCTGATGTATGCTTTCGTTCCATCGATGATGCTAACTGTTCATGAAAGCAAATTTGCTTCAGTCGAAGAAACGGTAAGCAAACTCCAGGCAGCCATAAGCAGCCATGGCTGGAACTCACCCATGGTTAGAAATATGAACGAATCCATGGAAAAGGGTGGGCACCCGAGTTCCCGCACTGTCAGACTTGTAGAGCTTTGCAAAGCACAATACGCAAAAGAAGTTCTCGATACCAATCCCGAGGTTTCAACTCTTATGCCGTGTTCTTGGGGCGTATATACAGGAAACGACGGAAAAGTTTACATATCTGGAATGAATATGGGTCTTATGGGTAAGCTTTTTGGCGGAAACATTGCGAAAATAATGGGCGGATCGGTTGCCGCCGAAGAGCATGCAATGCTCAGCGAGGTAATCAAATTGCCCTGAATCAGTTTTTCAGTGCTTCGGCGGCCTCAGCGATTTTTAGGATTCGAAACGGGTCAACAATAATCGCAATTGAGCCATCGCCAAGAATAGATGCCCCGGAAAATTCGGGAACGGCTTTATACATCTTGCCGACAGGCTTGATTACGGTTTTGTGACCACCGATTACCTCATCTACCACAAACCCAATAACCCTTCCATTAAGACTACTGATAACAATCTGTTCGATTTCCGGGGCTTCCCCGGAAAACTCAAACAGGTCTCGCAGTCTTATGTAAGGAATAAGAGCCCCCCTGACATTTGCCAGGTTGCCGCCGGTGCTCTGGTCGATAGTATTCCTGCGAAGTTCAACACATTCGTTAACCACATTCAGTGGAAAAACAAAGCTCTGATGCGCAATAGAAACCAGCAGACCGTCAATAATGGCAAGGGTCAGCGGCAGGGTAATATCGATCTGTGTGCCTTTTCCTTCGGTGGAAAGCACGTTAACGTGTCCACCAAGCCCCTCGATCGTTTTCTTGACAACGTCCATTCCCACGCCTCTGCCTGAGATGCTGGTAACGTTTTTTGCGGTTGAAAACCCTGGTTCAAAGATAAGATTATAAACCTGACCATCAGTTAGAACGGTATCTTCAGTTATCATACCGCGCTGCAGAGCAATTTCAAAAATACGTTTGCGATTCAGCCCGGCTCCATCGTCTCGAATGTGTATAACCACATTTCCGGCATCATGTTCCGCTGAAAGGTGAATATTCCCCTTAACCGGCTTACCGGCTTTTCTTCGATCTTCCGGGCTTTCAATGCCGTGGTCGGCGCAATTTCTGATGATATGCATCAGTGGCTCATCGAGTTTATCGATTACGGTTTTATCAATTTCAGTTTCGGTGCCAGACATGGATAATTCAATGCTTTTGTGCAACTCGGCCGAAAGGTCATGAATCAGCCGTCTGAATTTGGAAAAAGTGGATTCGATCGGCAGCATGCGTACACTCAAGGCATTATCACGCAAAGAATTGGTCAGCATACTGATTTCTTCTGAAATGGCTTCTAAATCAAGTTCTCCAATTACCCGCCCCAAATTTTCAGGTCGTGTTTTGCGAATGACGCTTGATGCCTGAGAAAGCCTTTCCTGGACGGTTACCAGTTCGCCAATAAGATCGAACAACTTATCAAGCTTTCCGGCATTAACTTTAATGTTAGCGCTGATATCCGATTTTTTCAGGGCTTCAATTTTAACCCGCTGGCGGTTCTGATCTTTCAGTGCTTCATCAAGCTTTTCTCTGCTGATAAGTCCTTCATCAACCAGGTGCTCTCCGATTCTTTTCTGCTTTGAAAGAGACTTTTCAAGCTGCTCTTGGGTTATCTCACCTTTTTCAAGCAGAATTTTACCAATTTTGGGAGTTACCAGAGGGTTAATCGGGCTAACCGGCAAATTTGCCGCAGGTGTAACGTCGAAAAGTGCCTGGTCTTTAACCAGAAATTCAAGCAGATCTTCAATTTCTTCTCTGGTTAATTCGGTTTTAAGAAGCAACTCAATAGCAGAAGACATCTCAGGCACCATTTTCCTTCTGAAAATTAAGATCTGACTTTTGGTTGACACTGCCTAAAAGGCTTAAAGCATCAACAATCGTCTGTGGGTTAAAAATTTTCATATTTTCAGCAATCTGGTCAAGTCTGACCAGATACTCTTTTTCATCAGGCAATCTTGCATCGGGAAAATCGATACTCACCTTTATTCGGTTAAGACGGTCTTTGAGTTCCATGGGTATCTGCAGCGATCTTAAAAGAGATTCCGGAGAAAAATCCGCTTCATTGATCTGAACATCGCTTTCATTCAATAATCTGGAAGCCTCTGCCAGAACTTCGCGCAGACATCCGGTAAATTCAGCAGGCGGAACAATGGCAAGTTTTTTGCAATCTCTTAAAAACCTTTCGAATGGAGCCATAAATTCTGTCAGGCTTTCTTTCTGCATTCTTCGGCTCAAAAGAAGGAAACATGTAAGGTCTTTACTGAGTTTTATAACTTCATCCATGGAAAATTCTTTTAAATGTTTGATTGAATCCTGAATAGTCGCCAGAAGTCTTACAAGTCGCAGCTCTTCTTTTTCAAAACTGAAAGAACTGGCGACCGAACCACCTCGAAACTTTTTAATTTCATTGATAAGATATTCAGAAACCTTGTGATCAGCTTTAACCCCGCCAAAATGAGAAAAAATAAGAATTTTTATCTGATCGTGAGATTTAAGAACCAGTTTAAGAAATTCAGAATTTACTCTGGCTTTACCCTGGCGAAAATAATCACATTCACCTTCAAGCTTGTGGGCAAATTCTGAGACATCATTTAGCTCTACCATCGCAGAAGAGCCTTTAAGGGAATGCATAACCCGAAAAAGCCGGTTAATTTCGCTCATTTCATCAGGATTGTCACCAAGACGAAGAATTGCTTCCTCCATTTCGGCAAGAAGCTCATTGGCTCCTTCCAGATAGATGCTCATCGTTTCTCGATCCATAAAAGCTCCTGTTTCATTCGAAAAGCTCGATATCGCCGGCCTGGTCTTTTTCTTCGACCACCTGGGTTTTGCGTGTCGTTTCTTTGGAAATGGCCTGTTTTGTCTGTGAGGTTGAAGTTTTTCTGACAAAAACTTCGAAGGTATCAGTATGAAAAAAAATCACCCTGGTTTTATCGCCACCGAGATCTTTGGCCATCAGCGGTATTCTTTCCATTTCAAGGTATTCCACTATGAATTTGATATTCTTTTCCCCTGGAGACATGTTATCGTTAAGAGACCTCAATACGTTCGAACCGCCAAAAGCCTTGGCTTTTATGCGATTGCGGATGGCGCCCAGTTTAACCATTTCGTTTATCAGAATTTCCATGGCATGAATGCCATAGCGGGCATTGGCGTCAAACCTCTTCATGTCGGCGACTTCCGAAAGCAGAATGTGGTTCATCCCTGCGACTCCGGAAAGTGGATCATATAGGCATGTAGAAACACATGACCCAAGAAGGGTGCGAAGAACTGAACCATCTTTGCACGCGTAATAGCTGCCAATATCGACATTGATAAAGTCGCTGTGCCTGATTCTCAGCTCTGAATTCAATCTTGGCATAATCGAATCACTTTCTGATTTATCTGATTTAATGGTAACACGAATTCAGCCGCGTCAAGTTTAATTGCTTCATTTGGCATGCCAAAGACTACCGAAGTTTTTTCATCCTGGGCAATGGTTCTGGCGCCGGCTTCACGCATCTCCAGTAATCCACGGGCACCATCATCACCCATACCGGTAAGAATCACGCCGACTGCATTCTTGCCAGCATATCTGGCAGAAGAACGAAACAGCACATCAACAGAAGGTCGGTGCCGCGAAACCAGAGGGCCATCGCGGATTTCAACAAAGTATCTTGCCCCGCTGAGCTTGAGAAGCATGTGCTTATTGCCCGGGGCAATGAGAACCTGACCGCGCAGCATGGAATCGCCATTTTCCGCTTCTTTAACAGTAACACATGAAAGATCGTTGAGCCTTCTGGCGAAAGAAGCGGTAAAATGTTCTGGCATATGTTGAACTATTGCCACTCCAGGGCAATCGAGCGGAAGATTGGTAATCAGTTCTTTCAAGGCTTCGGTTCCGCCGGTTGAAGCACCGATAACCACCACCCGGTCAGTTGTTTTAGTCAGAGCCACCTTTTTTGCAGGAAGAATTACATCGGCAGTATGCTTAACCAGCCTTTCGCGGGGAATAATTTTACCTATTTTGGCTTTGGCAGCTGCTTTAACTGCGTCACACACACGAATTTTCGATTCGGCAAGAAACTCGCGGGTACCGACCTGTGGCTTGGTAATTATGTCTACGGCCCCAAGTTCAAGGGCTCTGAAGGTCGTTTCTTCGCCCGGACCGGCAAGACTTGAGCAGATCACCACCGGAATCGGGTGCTGCGTCATGATTTTTTTCAGAAAAGTAAGTCCATCCATTCTCGGCATTTCTATATCGAGAACGATAACGTCTGGCGCATTTTCGGCCATACGGTCGACGGCAAGAAATGGGTTGGCAACTGCGCCAATGACTTCAATATCAGGATCACTACCGAGAATTTCGGTCAAAACCTGACGAACTACGGCAGAATCGTCGACGATTAAGGTTTTTAAACGTTTTTCCGTCATTTTCAAGCTTTCTGGTAGACCATGGGGGCCACGGTTTTAAATGGAACTTTTAATCCCGGGAGTGCTTCTGAATGCCCCATAAACAAGTAGCCTTCAGGTTCGAGTCGATCGTAAAAGTTTTGCACAAGCCGTTCCTGGTTTTCCCGGTCGAAATAAATAATTACATTTCGGCAAAAAATAATATGGAATGGGGAGCCGATATTGTAATTTTCAAGCTGCATGAGATTCACCCGGGCAAAATCAATCATATTGCGAATTTCGGGAACAAATCGCACAACTTTATTCTTGTGGTCTTTGGACCTTAAGAGATATTTTTTTCGCAGATCGAAAGGAATCGGGGCAATCTTATCTTCCTTATAGATCGCCATTTTTGCCTGCTGCAAAACCCTGGCGGAAATATCTGAAGCGAGAATTCTAACGGGAAAACTCCGGTTTTCCCGTTGAAAATCTCTGATGACCATGGCGAGAGTATAAGGTTCTTCGCCGCTGGAACAACCGGCACTCCAGAGCTGCAGGTTAAGGTTGGCATGGCGTTCAATCAGGGCCGGCAGGACGGTTTCCTGAAGGAACCTGAAATGATCTGATTCACGAAAAAAATCGGTTTTGTTGGTAGAGACAAAATCGATCATTTCAAGGGCTTCAGCCTGATGATTATCTGAATTGAACAGATAATCACAATATTCTTTGTAAGTCGTCATCTTCAAAGCGGTTAACCGCCGGCGAAGGCGACCTTCAAGCATCACTTTTTTCGCCGGCGGCAGTTTGATTCCCCAGTTGTTGGTAACGAATTCAGCAAGACGCCGATAATCCTGGTCGGTCAACCGGGGAATAGAATCGTTGTTTTTTAGCTGTTCATCAAGCACTTCGAGCAAACCTCATGTTAATCGGTATAGTTGTCTGGCTCTACCAGATGCTGACCGGTTGCTGCGGCATCCTTAACCATCAGGATTTCGGTTGAAGAGAACACCTTGTCGATGTCGAGAATCATGAGAAAGCTCTCACCAATTTTTCCCATGCCTTTCAGAAATTCAACTTTAAGGCGGGTGCCAATCTTGGGAGGAGGTTCAATATTGGCATCGCTTAATTCAAATACTTCCTGGACCGAGTCGGCCAGGGCCCCGATCGTGGTAATTTCGCTCTCTACCATCGCCTCAACGACGATAATGCAGGTATTTACCGATTTTTCGGTTCGGCTCATGCCGAATTTCAGGCGCATGTCAACAACAGGAACAACGCTGCCGCGAAGGTTGATGACTCCGCGCATGAAATCAGGGGTTCGCGGCACTTTGGTAATCGGCGGGAAATCAAGAATTTCACGAACCTTCCCTACTTCTACCGCATAAACCTCTTCACCAAGTTTAAAAGCCAGATACTGGTTGATAGTACCCGATTCGTTAGACATTTTTTCCTCCGTAAAAGTCAGGTCCCGGGGCGATTAACGCCCCGGGGAACGCGGTTGATCAATATTTTTCGAAATCTGCGTCGTAGCCGTCTACATCGTCGTTAAGATTGATGCTGACGCCCGCGCCTTTTTTTACTACCTTGCCTTTTTCTGCTGCCTTTTCCGCCGGGGCATGGGCAGACTTCTGCTGGGGTTTGGTTTTGGTGTGAGTCATCTGATTGCGGCCAACCTTCTGACGATCCATACCTTTCAATTTGAAGAAACTGATTACCGAACGCATCTGTTCAGCCTGAGAATTCAGCTCTTCGGCAGTTGAGGCGAGTTCTTCAGAGGCTCCGGCATTCTGCTGAATAATTGAATCGAGCTGCTGAATAGCCTTATTGATCTGTTCGGCACCCGAGTTCTGTTCTTTAGATGCGACGCTGATTTCCTGAATGAGCTCGGCGGTTTTCTGAATGTCGGGTACGATTTTCGACAGCATTTCACCGGCCTGGGCGGCAACCTTAACGCTTGAAGCAGAGAGATCACGGATTTCTCCGGCGGCGAGCTGGCTTCTTTCGGCAAGTTTTCTAACTTCGGAAGCAACAACCGCGAAGCCTTTGCCGTGTTCACCGGCACGGGCCGCTTCAATTGCGGCGTTAAGAGCGAGCAGATTGGTCTGGCGCGCAATTTCTTCGATGATTGCGATCTTCGAAGCAATTTCATTCATTGCCGAAACGGTTTCAGTAACCGCTTTTCCGCCAAGCCTTGCGTCTTCAGCCGCTTTCTGTGCTATTCTTTCGGTCTGTGCTGAGTTATCGGCGTTCTGCTGAATGTTCGAACTCATTTCTTCCATTGAAGAAGAAACTTCTTCAGCCGCGCTGGCCTGTTCATTGGCACCGCTCGACAACTGTTCGGCACTGGCCGAGAGCTCATTGCTGCCGTTGGCGACATTATCGGATGCGGTCTTGATTTCAATGGCAACCCTGGAAAGATTTCTGACACAGGCGTTGAGGTTTTCCTTGATTTCGTTGAAATCACCGTTGTAACTGTCGGTGATTTCTTCGGGAATTTCACCCTGAGAGATCAGGTCAACGTAATTTGCGGCGACTTTCAACGGGCCAATTACTGCGTCGAGGGTTTTATTTACGCCGTCTATAATTGTACGGTATTCGCCCTGGTGTCTGGTAGCATCAGCTCTGGTAGCAAGTTCACCATTAATTGCTGATTGCACAAGCGCAGCGGAATCATCACAGAGTCGCTGAATTGCATTTGAACATTCATGCACGGCATGAGCGATTTCTTCGTAACTGGCGCGTGCTTCTTTGGTATCATCATCACCCTTGTCAACAATGAGCTTAAAGTTAAGATCACCCTTGGCAAGCGCACCGAGACCGGCGGTAAGCTTTTTCGTTTCATTTTCCTGGTATTGGGCCACTTTTCTTGCAATTCTACCTGCAGCCTTGATGGCGGTAAGGTCGGTAACCACTTCGAAAGCACCGATGATTTTACCATTCTGGTCTCTCATCGGCACACCTGAGTAAGCTATGTCAAGATTTTTGCCTGCGGGTTTAGCTTTGGTTTCGCTGTTGATATCACGGTTATTTCTCATTGCCAGATGACAGGCGCATTTCTCAGTGCGGCAGTCTTCGGTTTTGAAAAGGTCATAGCAGTGCTGTCCAACAACTGAATCCTGCGTCTGGCCTACGGTAGATGCTGCCACTTTATTCATATAGCAAACCTGGAATTTGTCATCGATTACCATTGCTGGAGCAGGCATTGCATCAAGCAGTCCAACAAGTGAATCAATCGTTTGATTGACTCCCTCAACCAGAGGTCTGAATTCAAAGTTGATTTTGGCGGCACGGCCACGTGATGCCAGTTTTCCGGAAACCACTTCTTCCGCAAGCCATTTCATTTCCGCCAGGAAATCCTGAAGAATGCCGTTAATATTTCTGCTTAGATAAATACCAGCAAACAGTGCCAGCAGAAAGCCCAGCAGCATACCGCCAAGAGTGAAATTTTTAACCTTGGTTACATCATTTTTGGCAACGCCTGCTTCGTGCATTGCCGAATCAGTATTGATCTTAACGATTTTTGCCAGAGATTCCATGGCGGCATTCTGTTTTAGCATGCCAGAACCAAAAGCAATTTCAGTGGCTTGATTATGAAATGTTTGAATTTGCGCGGCAACATCAATCAAACTTGCGAAAGCAGAGAAAACTTTTTCTGCAGCCGGTTTGGTTTGAGTGGAGAAAACTCTCATGGCACCGTCCTTATCAGCATTATCCAGGTAACTTCTGATTCTCTTGACCGAAGCGTGAAATTCCCGGTGAGGATCGCGCATTTCATTTAGAATCTGATTTACCTGGGCATTGCTGGTTTTGAAATTTACCAGCCATTTACCAAAGTTACAGGCTGTATGGTCATCACCACCGGTTCCTGATTTTGAGTCGGCTATTTCTCCAAGCAACCCAACCTGAAGCTTATAGTGATCCTTGCTGAAGCTTTCGATAAGAACCCGTAAAGCATTAGGGTTACGAATACCAGTTTCTTCTTTCTTGCCCAAAAATTGAAAAACCTTGTCGTTTTCAATTTTCCAACCTTCAAGCCCGGCTTTGAAAATTGTGTATTCGTCTGCTTCTTCTTTGGACTTTGGCAGTGGCTCATAAATTTTCAAAGCTTCATTATAGGCTTTTCTGGCATTTTCAACAATTTTAAGCTGCCGGTTGTAATCTTCATCAAAAATTTCCGGATTAAGCATTGTTCGTTGCGCAGCGCTGATTTTTTCAAGTTCCCGATCAACGATCAGCAGGCTTTGCACGCTGGGGAACCGGACTTCGGCGATCCCATTAACATGCTCACCAAGGCTTGCGCCTCCACTGTAGCCCATATAACCCACAAAAAGTGTTATAGCTGCTACGATTATAAACCCCCCAAAAATTTTCTTGGCCAAGGATAAATTATCTAACATATACCCTCCTCGAATTTAGTTCCGATTAAGAATGAACCTGGTTTAGAATGCTGATGCTGTGGCGCAGAACATGTGGCAAATCTTCTATTAATGGTGGATCGTGACCTCCATAAACGGCTTTAACGCCGGATTTTTCAAGCCATTTAATAAACTGGCGATAACTTTCAGACTGAGGATGTTAAATGCCATGGCTGATTTCCTTCAAAGCATTTTCAAGCAGTTCTTTTTCTTCATCGATAAGGGCGCGGAAATCGATGAGCAGAGCGATACCGCCATCACCAAGAATTGCCGCACCGCTTATGCCATTAACATCTTTGCAGAAATTACCCCAGTTTTTTATGGCGGTCTGGTATTCACCGACAACCTGATCAACCACCAGGCCGATTCGCTGCTGCTCAAGTTTCATGATGACAATCTGCTGAACCGGCGGCGCATTGCCGCTGACCGAAAATTTTTCACGAATATGCAGATATGGAACAAACTGCCCTCTGACTATTGCCACATTTTTACGATAGCTTTTGTTCTGGTCTTCTTCGGAAAGCTCGATACATTCTTCGATATCGGCCAGGGGCAACAGGAAAAATCCTTTGCCAACCTGCACCATCAGGCTTTCAATAATGGCCAGATTCAAAGGTATGCCGACCCGAATCAGAAAATTTTCTTCATTCTGCTTTTCAAAAGCCAGAGAACCATGCAAAACCAGCAGTTTAGATTCGAGGGCTTTGATCGATTCAAATAAAGAAAAAGCCGGTTCATCCGGTTCAGGGTTGGAATTATTCAAAGAATCAAGCAGACCAATTGAATCAGGGTCTGAGCGATATTTAATTTCAAGAAGGGCTTTACCAACCTGATGACAGGCAAAGAAAGAAATTTTGTTCTGGGAAGTATTCTTACGATCAGAGGAAAAGGCTGCCAAAGCAGCAAACATGGCGACATAGTCAGTTTTAACAATCATGAATGCTGATCGGTCAATTTCGGTCGATGCCCCTTGAAGTTCAAGAGTGACTCTTCCTTTGCCTGCATTCAGAACGGCATTTCGCAAATCATTAAAAACAGTGCCGATCGGAAACATGCTTAAATGTATGGCGCAATCGCGCAATTCATCGGTAATATTTTCAAGTTCATTGGCAATGGAAATCATTTCAGGATCACCGTGTATAGAAGCCTTTTGATTGAGTTTCGACTGAACGGTGACCAGGTCGCCAAGAAGAGCAATCATCTTTTCAGTATTGGCCTGAAGAAAACCCGTCTCTGCGTTTTCTTCAGAAATTGAAAAATCCTGGGCATTGGATTTAGTATCTTGAGGAAGAACACCAGAAAGTTTGTCTAGCTTGCCTTTCACATCTGAAGGCTGGGGCTCAACCCTGTTTTTTTCATCTATCTTGTCTGTTTTTGTTTGGGGCTGAATATCGGGTGGCTGGTCAGAGCTTTCTTTAAAATCCGCTATTTTTTCTTTAATGTCGATTTTTGCCAGGTCTTCAACGAAAATAAAAACATCTTTGATTTCGTTAAGGGGTGCATCGGTAACCAGTGTCAATTGCCATGAAAGATAGCATTTTTCAGGGTTAAGCTGATGAAAATCCGGAATCCGGCTGACGTCGCATTCAACTTTCAACGCACCCAGATCGCCAAGTTCAGCAAAAACTCGATCAGGGGTGTTCCCCGAGGAGAAGAATTCGGGAACCGGGGTAAATTCGATCAGCCAGATTTTCTTATTTTTTTTCTCGGTTTTCTTTTTGGTGCCTGACTTTTTTACGAGCTTTTCTGGTGCCTGGTGTTCTTTTTGCTGCAGGGATGATTCAAAAGTTTGATTGATTTTATCAACAATAACCTGATTCTGATCGGCAAGCCGATGAGGTTCTTCATGAAGAGTTCTTCTAATCGTATCGGCTGCGGCAATAAAAACATCAATCAAAGATTTATCAATAGTTTTCCGGGCATCGCGAAAATGAATAAAAATTGCTTCAATTTTGTGAACAAAATCAGAAATTTCGTTGAAGGCAAACATTGCCGAAGTGCCTTTAAGAGTATGAAGAATTCTTAGAATGCCGGCAGCAATTTCGGGGTTGTCGGGAAAGTTTTCCAGGTCAAGAAGAAGCTGTTCAAGCTCATGCAGGAGTTCGAAAGCTTCTTCAAAAAAAGCCTGGATCTGTTTATCCATAAATGGGTGTTACCTGTCTCAGCGATTAGTGAGTTTTTTTACTACTGCGATCAATTTTTCTGGATTGAATGGCTTTACCAGCCAGCCGGTTGCTCCGGCGGCACGGCCGGACTGTCTTTTTTCTTCCTGGCCTTCGGTGGTCAAAACAAGGATCGGAGTAAATTTAAATCTGCTGTTCCGCCTTAAATTTTGAACAAGGGTAATGCCGTTCATTTCAGGCATGTTAAGATCGGTTATAACCAAATCCGGCCCGAAATCTGACGCTTTTTCGAGGGCCACCCGGCCGTTTTCGGCGTCCTGAACCTGATACCCGTTTTCATTTAAAACTGAGCCAAGCATCATGCGAATGCTGGGTGAATCATCGGCAATCAGAATTTTTGTCATTGATTTTTTCCCGCTGTAGATGAAATAAGGTGGTCGAGACCGACAATACCCGCGGCTCTGGTAACCAGCCCGGCAGGATCTTCTACCAGGGTGCATCTTAAATTGTTGGCCCGACTGATATTCAAATAGCTATGCCATAATTGAAAAAAAGCTGTATCGACTGCGATAACTGAGCTAACCTTCAGCTCAAGGTTACATTCTGCATCAAGAACCTGTTCAAGGTGTTTTTTGATCTGGGAAACATTGGTAACAGAAAGATCGCCGCCAAGTTCGGCAATCGCAGTCATGATTCCGCCAGCACCACTCTCAATTTTCTGTTCCCAACCCACGTTCTGCATACTTACCCCGCAGCAAACACGTTTGTTCTATTCTCTGACTTCATCGTAGCAGAAAAAAATGTTTTCAGCAAGGTAAAGTGCAAATTTTGTGTACAATATAAAATCTTACCCAGTGCGAAAAGCAAGGGGATCAGGCATTGGGTGGTCGTCGGTTATAAAATCCGAGGATAATGCCGAGAACTATCGACCACAATGCTGCCAGACCTATTTGAAGAGGCTTGTCAAGGGTAAATGTAACTGTGTGCGCGGGAATCCAGAACCAGAGCAGTGACATGAAGCCTTTGTCGATATTCTGCCAGTTCGGTTGCCCGGTAATCAGGTTGTCAAGAAGGCGATGCATCATTACGAGAAAAGGGCCAAACTGAAGATTCATGGCTGTGGAAACAGCAAAAGCCCTGGTGAAATGGCCCGGTTCAGGCAGCAGATCGTGACTGACCAGGGCATCGACAAAGCCATTGAAGCCGGCAAAGGCGTATTTAATAAGAATTGCGAGAAATGCCCATTCGATCATTTTAAATGGAATGGTTAATTTTCCCGGCGGCAAAGTGATTTTTCGGTCGATGATCCAGCGGCCGATAAGGTCACCAAGAGTACCGAGCAGAGCAAACTGCAACATGGCGCTGTAAACAGGATAAGCCTTAACCAGCTCGATGTAAGAATTGATCATGTCTTTTCAGGTTCTCCGTCGATGGACTCAATTTTCACCAGAATTCTATCGCCGACTTTTTCGGTGGTTACAACCATTGTAGCCACTCGCTCGCCCTGATAAAAAAACTTATCAACACAGGCAATTTCACGACATGGCCTGCCGGTTCTGTCAGTTTTCAAAATTGCTCTTCTGATGACACAGCCCTGGCAATGAACCGTAGCGCCACACCCCTCTGGCGCATCAGAATGAATACAGCCGATTAAATTTCCCAAACGTGACTGTTCAAACATAGCGAAATCAATTTTAGAAAGCTTTTTGGCCGCTTTGTTTGCCACAGTAACATTGTTAAGATTGTCAACCATCACTACAGCCTGGCTGAAGCGGTCAAGAAAGGTTTGCGCCGACGAATCAAACTGCTGAGCCATGATACCGGCACATTCTTCGCAGATCCCATGGGAAATCGGAAAGGATTTTTCCTGTGTCTGGTCGCTGTTTTTGATAATTTTCTGACACCATGCACATCTGGTAATCATTTTGAGCTGCCACTTTCATTATGAATTATTTCTACCGAATCACCTGTTTTAATTGTAGCAGATCTGACAATTTTTGCCCGGATTCCGCCAATGTTTTTCAACCCATCGAGAAGGTCGGCATCGAGCAGATCAGAAAGGTAGCGGCATGGATGACACAATTCGTAACCCAGAATTTCGGCAGAGCCAACCCGGAATTTCCGGCCAACCAGAGAATTAAGATCGATACCGCTGACAATCAGATTACGCCTGAATTGCGATGTGTCAAAATTTTTGCCGAGTCTTGAGCGACAAATGTTGGCAGCCTTTTCTTCAATAAAGGTAATGGCATTGAAATTATCCATATCATTCCGCGAAAAATATCGATCACCTTCAAGGCCTTTACTGGCAACCGCTTTCACCGAGTTTTTTTCAAGAAGAATTCCGCCATTTTCTGGTGAAATAAATATTTGTTTTAAACAACCGCTCATTTTAAATGGTCAGCCTTGAAACAACGTTAACAATATTGATTTCAGAAGTGAGAATGCGATTATAAACTTCAGTTTTGGCGAAATATGGTGACCAGCAGAAAAAAATTGCGGTCATTGCTTCCCAAATGGCAACCCAAGATGCGATTACCAGGCCCTCCTGGGCAGTTTTCACCCATACTTCCACTTCGGCCGTATCGGGAATTTTGTATTTGCTCAATAGCGCCAGAAGGGTTATGCCAAAAAGCATCAGCAGAAAAAACTTACCCATTTCATTGCGAAACTTGATTTTTTCAACCTCACTGACATAGGCAAAATAATTGATGATCGCCTTGCGCAAATTATTTTCCTGTAAAGAGTTGAATTCATGTTCTATTGATACCCGCACCATAAAATCGTCTGAACCAATCTCTCTGACACAGTCAAATAAATAATCAACGAAATCCTGATCGAGTTCGCGCCGGGAAAAAACAGCTTTTTTATCAAAACTGTTGAATAAATCGCTGATCGACTCTACGGTAATGTCAATTATGGCCTTGCCATCCGGGGTGAATTCGTAGCGATTTTCGAGAAGAGTTGAGGACATCGATCAACCTGCGATGGATCTGGCACGCATAAAAGATCCGAGATTATGAACATTGGTATAACCAGATCTTGAAAGCACGGTTTTAGCCATCGCCGACCGGGTTCCACTCAGGCAGAAAACCAGAATTGGCTGGTTGCGATCGGGCAGTTGTTTAGATGCGAGATTGGCAATGTCGTCAAGAGGAAGATTGATGGCGTTTTTGATTGATCCGCCGGCAAACTCCCCGGGGGTTCGAACATCGACAATTACTGCCCCCTGCTGAATTAATTCTTTCGCCTTGTCAGAATTTATCTGGCTCATACTTTTAATAACAAAAAAGAGTATGAAAACGGTGATAATTATGATTGTTGATATGTCCATGATACATTATTTCCTGATTAAAACGGGGTATGACAAAATAACATAATTTTGCAATTAATTCCAGTCATGTGGCAATTTTGAAAAGCGGTGGCGAAAAAAAAGCCCAGAGAAACCTGGGCTTTTTTTGTTCTGACGAAACGAGTTCAATCGGTTAACTTGTCAAATTCACCTTTGGCTTTTTTATAGGCATCGAGAGCTTTGCGAATAAGACCAGAATCTTTGCTTTTCTGAACAGCTTCGGTGTAATTCTGGTAAGCTTTCTGATAATTTTCACGAATTTTTTTAGCAAGGCTACTGTTATTGCCGACCGTTCGATTCAGGCTCGGGGCTGAAACCGAGGCGGTGACCGGAATACTGGCGCCAAGGCCGCTGCCCTGATTCTGGCGATTATACTTAAACGGTAATTTGAAATTCGGAAAAACCATTTTCCACTGGTCTTTGGGATTCACGCCTAAGTGGTCCCAGGTTAGAGAGGTTGCCAGGGCTGCGACGCCGGCACCAACAATCAGACCGCCGATTCCAAATGCTGCCGCGCCAATTGCGGCACCCAGCAAAACACCACCAACGGTGCTCCATTTAACCGCTTTTTGCATGTCGGTTCGGGTAATTGCAGCCTCAAGGCCGGCAGCTGAAAAAAGCAGCGAAAATATGAGAACCAGGCTTAAAATAGACCTGCATGCACTTTTACTGTTCATGATTCCCTCCTGAGAGATATGACGATTATAGTGATTTATCGTTAGAACCGCAATGCCTGTTAAAGCAGGCTGTAATCATTAATCTCAACCTCGGTTGCTTCAATGGTTTTCGAGTCATCAAGATTTTTAAAAATCACGAAAACTGCTTTGCGACCATCCATTAACACTCCCATGGGGTGTTCAATTCTGGAATGGGAGAAAAATTGCCTGTTTTCAAGAACCGGCTGGTTGCGCAGCCATTGCCAGTCGATAAACCCTCCACCCGAATCCTGGCGGACCGAGAAATAACCGATATTCATGGTTGTTACATTGTGGAAAAAATGCGATCCCATTGATGCATCTACTCTGAAGCCTTCAAGAGAGTATTCAACAATGACCTTTGCATAGGAGGCCTGGGGCCAGGTAATGGGAATTCCGAGCCAGCGATCGCGGGTACCCCAGCGCCCGGGGCCAAGCAGCAGATATTTTCTGCCCTCGGCTTTCAGCTTCAGGTTGAAAGCTTCTACTTCGAGAGCCATTTCTTCGGTTTTTGATTTGTCGAAATTATCCGGGTCTATCCAGATAATGTCTGATATTTCATCCATGCGCCCGTTACCCATTCCACCGTCGGCCAAGAGCACCAGCTTATCGTGTTCGATTTTGCTGACATCGATATTGCATTCTTCAGATTCGCGCAGCATGTGCTTGAGCTGCAGAAGATAAAATGCCGGTTTTTCACCTTCTTCAGTCTGGTCGACATCTACCGCAAATTCAATCTCAACGGGAGTTTCAAGTGCTTCTTTCGAAACATCGAGAATATGTTTCATGGCCTTTGCCAGCGGAATTGATTCATACTGTATAACGTTGGCAAAATTGAGAACCCGCGGTCCGCGAGCGTCGATGCCAACTTCCAGCCGCTGATCGATGTGGTTCCAGGTGGAGGCTGTGTGGCGTAGAACAGATGGCTCCGCATCAGAGATATCGGTTTTTATGAGAGTGGCATCTTCACCGTTGAACAGGTCTATGGTATTTTTCCCGAGATCAAGTGCATAGAACCTTTTCTGCGAGCTTTTAACCAGCTCTTCGGGGGTAAGAATTTCAAGATTCGGATATGCGGGGCAAAAGCGGAAAGAGCGCTCGCCCCCGACTACAAGGCGCCCCAGACCCAGCACCAGCATTCCCACCCCATCATCCGGCTTAATATATGAGAAGGGATAATAATTATAAGACTGCCCCACCCCTGAAATCATGGGATAAAAAAGGTTTCCGTGCTGCTTGCCGACAATCTGCTGAATAACCACCGCCATTTTTTCTTCTTCGATGTTGTAATTAATTGCATCGAAGTATTCGCGCGCCTCTTTTGAATAAACCGAGGCATAAACCAGCTTTATCGCATCTTCCACCTGCTTGAGCCTGGTTTCGAGGTCGGGGTGATTGTTGGGCAGAAAAAAGGTTTCATAAAGCCCCGACATTGAATGAGCGACAGAGTCTTCAAGAACCCCGCTCGAACGCACGGCCAGCGGATAATTTATTTTCTGCAAAACAATACGCAGACGATTAAGAATCTTTTCAGAAAGCCGGCTTTCAAGAAAGCGGCGTTTGATTATATCGTAATTTCTCTCGAAGGTTATGAATTCGGCCAGATCGTTCATGGCGATGAAACTGCTGAATTCATCAACCCCGATAATAAATGTTTCGGGGATTCTGATAATAATGTCCTCAACTGTCTCGAGCATTGTCGAATTGTAGAGAAGGTAGTTCATGAACGCGATGCCCCTGGCTTTGCCACCAATGGAGCCCTCGGCCAATTTGCTGATATGATGCCGGGTTTCACCAATGAATGATTTGTCGAAAGAAATAACTTTGCCGCGAGTCTTCATTCTGAAAACCCAGTTGCCCATATTGATCAGGAAGTCACGCAGAGCCTCGACCCGGTCGAATTCAGTAACATGAATTCGCGAAACGACTTTTGCCGTCTGCACTTCACCGCGGGCAAGAAGCCAGGTGGAAAAGTGGTTGCGCGAAGCGTGGTATTCAATCGATTCAGAGGGTACAATGCGCAGACAATTGCGAAAATCGGCCATGGTTCTGGCTCTGGTAATTTCTTCGCCACGTGCATTGCGAAAAACGAAATCGCCGAAACCGAGATTGCGATAAAAGAATTTTGACAGTCGTTTGGATAGAAACTGAGAATCCTTATGAATGAAAGAAGCGCCAATTCGGTTTGCCACCGCTTCTATATCCGGTTCTGATGACTGCAGCAGGATCGGCATATCAGGCTGAAGCTCTTTCAGTCGTCGCGACAGCTTGATTCCGGCTTCATCGTCGAGCACCCCGTCTTTATTGTATTTCACATCAGTAATAACGCACAAAAGAAAATCGCGATAATATTCGAAAAGCCGCATCGCTTCTTCATAATCGGTTGCCAGAATGATTTTTGGCCGGCAGCGGATTTTTAGAACCTTTTTGGTTTCTTCCTGCATTTCCTCTTCAACCAGCTTTGAAGTCTGGCGAATCAGCTCAGAATAAAGGTGAGGAAGATAGCGGGAATAGTATCTGATCGAATCTTCTACCAGCAGAATGATTCTGACCTGGGCAATCTGCGTGTCGCGATCAGCGTTCTGCTGATCTTCGACGTATTTGATCATCGCCAGAAAGATTTCAGAATTACCGTTCCAGACGAAAACCTGGTTGTAAAACCGGCAAAGATCGTTTTTTGCATCAAAGCCTTCAAGGTCAGTATTATCGTTGAGCAGCAGAAGAACCGGCAAATCCGGGTATTTATCTTTAACCTTTTCGCCAATTCTGATCATATCAATCTTACTAAGGCGGCTCAGAACAACCACCATGTGAAACTGCCTTTTGCTCAACATTTCAAGTGCTTCACCGCACGAAGTAACGCTGGTAATGCGGGGTGCACTGGTAAGATTCAAATGGAAATATTCGCCGAAAATCTTTTCAGCAAGCATCCCATCCTGCTCGAGCGCGTATGCATCAAAAATCGTGGCAACCAGCAACAGCTCGCGCACTTTGAAGCGCATCAGATCATGAAAGATCTCGCTGTCTGATTTATATTTTTTGAAAACCTGCATTAGTTCCTGGTTTGGCATTTCTTTCCTCGTTTATTGCGATGAATATTTTCAGCCGCATTATAGCAAAGAATTGCGCTTTATTGAAAATATGTTAGAATGAAAAAACAAATCTTGGAGGTATTTTGAAATGAAATCTTTTAAAAACTTTTCATTCATCGCTTTGCTATTGGTTCTGGTTCTGCAATTTTCAAGTCTCTGGGCTGCTTCATCGATCATTCCCGCCGACGACAAACCAGTTAAAGATCTTACCAAGGCTTACGAAGCCTGGAAAAATCAGGGAATCAAGTTCGTGGTCAGAAACAGTGAGGGCAAATTTATCACCTGGAACATTGGCAAACTTGAATCATGGGATGGCAAATCAAAATGGGTCGTCCGCGATCCCAGGGGTCATTTCCTTACCCATGCAATCGGTAATGTGGAAAAATGGAACAATGGCCAGACCAGGCTGGTTCTTCGCGATAAAAAAGGCCGGATGCTTACCCACGTAAGCCTTCAGATTACTGATAAATCAAGTTTTGCAGCTAATGTAGTTGGCCTCAGGCACCTCAAAAATCCAAAATACCTTGCCTTCGTTCAGGACACTCTTGCTGACCTGCTGTTACAGGACATAGAAGCTGAAGATTTTGTCAGAGTAAGGGTTCTGGTAACTTATCTGAACAAATATAAAACTGACAGGGGCGTTGAAAATTTCAAACCGATTTTACGGAAAATTCTGCCGAAATTGAATTTCATCGTAAATCATAACCCCAGCAACAACAAAGTATCTGAATTGACTGCATCCATCCAGAAAATCCTGGTAGAACTCTGAAAAACTGAACAAAAAAACCGGGGTCGAAATTAAATTTTGACCCCGGTTTTTTATTTTTTTATTGTTAACAAATCCATGATTTGATTCGAAACATTGGCAAAACACTAAATTGAAAGCCAGGCCCAATGAGCGACCATAATCGCAAAAAGAGCAACTTTCTGACAGATTTTCTGTCAGGTAATTCAGCAAAATACTCGGCCTATGCTTTATTTGCCTTTCTGATCTGCCTGTTTTTTCTTTTCTACCGTTACCGCGAACTCATTAAACATGCGGCGGAAAATGCTGTCAATACCTTTGGTTATCCCGCCCTTTTTCTTATCTGCTGGGCTTCAGATGTAATAATTCAGCCGATTCCGGCGGATGTTATTGTATTCGGCAGCGCTTTTGGCGGAGCTGATCTTTTCAAAACTGCCATTGTTGCAGGCATGTCGAGCGGCATGGGCGGTATGACCGGCTATTACATCGGCAGGTGGTTTGGTCCCTGGCGTTTTCGCAGGATTTTTGGCTCTGCAATGCTGAGAAAAGGACGAGATCTGTTCAGAGATCATGGCGCTCTAGCCATTTTTGTTGCCGGAGTCTCTCCAATTCCCTATTCGGCGGTCTGCTGGATCGGCGGCATTTATAGTATGTCACTCTTAAAGGTTGTGGTAGCAAGTCTGGTGAGCCGCACCATGCGTTATCTGGTGGTTGCTTATCTTGGATATCTGGTCTGAAATGAAACAGCATCCCGGTCGAGTAATCGGCGACATCATTTTTATTCTTTTCGCTTCGACCTCAATTCTTTCGTTTTTCGCAATTGTTCTAACCCCTGCCCGACACTTTGTCTGGAAAGAGATAATCAAGCTCGGCGACCTTCGAGGGCAGAAAGGGGGGCCTTTGATTTTTCGTCAGAAGCTGAAAGATGCCGGTTTAACCTTCAAGGAGTTTGAACCACAGATTCTCATCAGAAAAAGAAGCCGGGAACTGGTAGTTCTTTCTGAAAACCTTGTTATCGCCACCTACCCGATTGGAATTGGGAAAAACCCGGTTGGAATTAAGCTTAATGGCAAAGACGGGAAAACCCCTGAAGGCCATTATCATATCTGCCGGAAAGACGACCAGCATAGATTTCATTTATTTATGCAGTTAAACTATCCTGCGCCTGACGATGCAAGGCGGGGTTCGGTTCAGCAATTGCTGAAAGCGGGAGAAGAACAGAAAATAATTGATGCGTGGGATAACAATGGAGTTCCGCCCGTCAATACGGCTCTGGGTGGCCCACTGGGAATACATGGTTTCGGTGCCGAGTCCAACTGGACTGCCGATGGCAGCATCTCGATGCATAATGCGCATCTCGAAGAGATCTACTGGATTCTTGCCAGCGGCACGCCGGTTGCGATTGTACCTTAAACCATGCGGGCTGTAATTTTAACGGGCGATGACAGAAAAGTATTTTTCAATGCACTCTTTTATAACCACGAATTATTTGAATTCATGGGAGATTGAGATGAAACTCCGTATAAGAACTTTTTTAATATGTTTAGTTCTTCACGGGATTCAGGCTTTTGCCCAGGAGCAAATAAAACCAAATGACCTGCAGCGTGAAAGAATTTATTCAATAATTCTGTCAAGATTTTCTGATGGTGATGTCGAAAACAATTTCTTCAACCGGGAAAATATTGACCCTACCGACCCCCATTATCGCGGTGATTTAAAGGGGGCGGCAGCAAAGCCTGGCTATATAATTGGTTCGCCGATTAACAGGTCAGAGTTCACCTTTGAGCTCTTTGGCATACATCTCTCGCTCATCGGCGCCATAACAGACCAGACCGATACGCACTGAAGTTTTCACGGGGTTAGAGCCCCATGGCCAGAACGCACAGTAAAGGCAGGTAACATCATCAACCACCAGTCGATAAAGGGTTTGTTCTTTTCTGGCACCACCAACTTCGCGCACAAATTTATCAAAGAAATTTTTGAAAAAGGCGCCTTCGCCAGCCGGTTTGTAAGGCGGCCCAAAGATTTTTTCCACTTCAACAGCCAGCTCTTCGATAATGTTGGAATTGGCAACCCCACAATAAAGCAGTGGGTCATCTACATCGTTGTTGGGCTTGATTTTGAAACGGTCTTCAATGAGATCGATAATTTTCAGATGTTTGCGAATCTGGTCGAGACTGTTTTTCATAAACAACCTTCCGGTTTGATTTCAACATTAATGTGGCCGAAGCATCGGTACAACGCAAGTAAATACGCTTACTTTCTTGCAACCCGGTCACGGGAGGCGACCATTTTTTTCAAGCGATCAGGGTCGATGGGGTTTTCCCAGAAACCATCATATTTCATGCTTGAACCAATGATCCAGGCATCTGCTTTTGCATATTCGCCGGCATTTTCTGCAGTTATTCCAGAACCGACAATAACAGGGAGGCGACTGGCGCTTCTGGCTCTGATAACTTCCTCGGGGCTGGCTGACTTTCCGGTTGCTGACCCGGTGATGATTACGCCATCGATTCCAAAAAACTCGGCACCATGAACCCAGTCTTCAAGGTCTAGATCTGCAGTTATGGCGTGGGCAGAATGTTTTTTCTGAATATCAGTCCAGATTCTCACTCGTTCGGCACCAATTCTGGAGCGCTCGCGCAGCAGTTGGCCGGCACAGGCTTCAATCAGGCCTTCATCAGCCACATGGGCAAAAACGCAGCCTTCTGCTCTGATGAAATCACAGCCAGACAGATGCGCCACCGCCAGAGCCTCGATGTTGGCACCGGCAAGAATCTGAACACCCACAGGAAATTTCTGACCGACTTTTCTCCTGATTTCAACCGCGGCTCTGGTCATTCCTGCCACAATTTCGGGGCCGACATGGCCTTTTAAATATGGCCGATCATGCATATTCTCAATAACTATTCCATCAAACCCGGCAATCTGATAAAGCTCGGCTTCTTGAACCGCTGTTTCAACAACTTTGCAAATATTCTCATTACAAAAAGGGGTGCCTGGCAGGGCTTTTACGTGAACCATACCAAGCAGTGCGGGAAAAGTGATTTTTCCTTTAACATCAAAAAGCGGCTTCATATCTGCTCCTTAGCTGAATCCATAAATCATTATTGCGCCAATTACCAAAATCACCACATAAGCGACTTTAAAGAAGTCACCAAGCTTTATTGCAATATCGATGCGCTTCTTTTTTGCAGTTGATAAAGAAAACCATATACGCCATCCCGGCAATGATTATCAGCAGCAAAATGAACTTTGGCGACCTTGTACCCGATACAGAGGTCGGCGAAAATTTCACTTTCTTTTACATTGAGGTGCGCAATATCAAGCAGATAAAGTCCGACCTCAACTTTTTCTACCGGCTTTTGCGCATTGACAGGCATTGCAACCATCACAATCAATAACAAAATAAAAATGATCGTTTTAATTTTTTGGTTCTGCCAAATAGAGAAAAGAAAGTTTTTCATAATCGACTCAGGCGTTCTGATTGATATACAAATATTTTTATACCCCTGAACCAGACAAAAATCAATCATCATCTGTATGACATGATAAAAGATCGATTTGACGAGAATGAGTGATTGTACTATACTTGCAAGTTGCCGGCCTGCTACACGACATCGGAGCGCTTGCGGTGCAGTTCTGCTTTCCCGAAGAATACAAAAAGGTGGTAAATTTTCAAAAAACCCGGAAAGTTTCGATTATTGAAGCTGAGCGCCGCTATTTTAGCCTGGATCATTGCGAAATCGGCTCAAGGCTTTGTCTGGAGTGGGGGTTGCCGGCCTATCTGCTTGACTGTGCCCGTGAACACCACAATCTGAGCTGTCGAAATTATGCCAACATAATTGAACCGGTTATCATTGCCAATTCTTTTTTGAATGCCGAAGTCGATCACCAGGTTACCATCGATTACAAACAACTGATACATTCTTATTGCCCAAATAAAAATCTGGAAGGAAATGAGGCAAGACTGGAAGTTCAGATGTTTCTATACTCAAAATGGAATTCTTTCCAGCAAGGTATGCAGGAGCAGGTTAGCTCGCCAGCCTGATCAGGCAATCTGTAGCCTGAAGCGCAAATGTTGAGTTATATCGTGGTTTTCTATAGCAACTTCAAGGGTCTGCCCCGATTCTTTTCCAGTGAATCCTGGCCTGCAGATAAAAGGTAACGAAGCTGGTCTTTCAATCGAAGAAACAAAACGATAGCAATCGGGTAAAAGCATTGTTCCATTGAAAGAAATGGAAGCTAACTTCGAAAACCGGCTGAAATGGAAGCGCAAAAGCCATGATCTTTGGGCAAAGCCATGTTGGAATTCGCCCGCGGGCGGTTCGATTTTCAGCTCCAATAAATCTGATGCCCGGCTGAATCTTATCGATGTGGTTGAGAATTCACCATCGAGAAAATTGTTGCTAATTCCGTCGTCTTCGTAAAGCTGAAAATTCTTCCGGCATTTCTGTTCGGGAACGAATAAATCAAGAGTAAGGCTCTGCCAGGTTTGTTGCGCCGTGTTTAAAATTTCAGGCTGGCCGACAATAATTGCCCCATCTCTTGCAATTATTGGGGTAACCCAGGGCTGGCAACGAAAATATCTTTTCGCGGGTCCCTGATAGATTTTTCCTGTCCAGGTATCGTGCCAGAGTCCTGGTGGAATCCAGATTTCCCTGACCGCAAATTCGGCGGTGCCATTTTTCTGCTTTCTTGCCGGCGTAAAAACAGGAGCAATTAGAAGGTCAGAGCCAAAAAGATATTGGTCGGCGGCTCTGGCCTCTTTATATTCGGGCCATTCAAGATCGCAGCGACACAGCAGGGGGGTGCCGCTTTCGCTGGCTTCTCTGGCTGCAGCATAAAGATATGGTATCAGCTTTAAACGCAAACCAAGATAGTTGCCCATTACCCGTTCAATTTCTTCACCGAATTCCCATGGGTCGCGGCATTCACCACTGGTACAATGAGGTCTGAAAATCGGTGAAAGACAGCCAAATTGAATATAACGGGAAAACAGTTCGGGGTCAGGGCTGCCAAAGTGGGCACCAATATCGTCACTTACATATGGAAGCAGAGCTTTTATTCCTTCATTAACCGCATTTTCAATCGCTTTTTTAAGAGAAAGCCATTCCGGTTGGGTGTCGCCAGTCCACCAGAATGGGTAGCGATGGGTTGCCACATTTGAAGCGGCAACCTTATCACCATTTTTGATACCGGGAACATTGGCCATGATCAACACCCGATTCAAAGGCTTCTTTTTCCGGGTAATTTCGTAATAAAGGCGCATTCCCCAGACATCTTTGCCAAGTCCGGGAGCCGGCTCATCGAGTGCCGTTTTCCAGTTTCGGTCATACCACCAGCTGTCGAGTCCCTGGTTCAATAGATTTCCAAGGGCTTCTTCTCTTGCCTGTAGCTCAAATGGAGATAAAGCCAGATGATCGTAAGGTTCAGGGTGATCGTTGAACATTACCCTGATATTTTTGTCATGCAGAATTTTAAAAAATACTTCAAGATCAGGAAACAGCTCAGTGTTTACTTCGTAACCGCTCGAGCCACCGAAGCGCCAGTCGGTATCGACAACAAACATGTCGATAGGCATTCTTCTGATTTTAAATTGCCTGATCAGCTCAATGATTTCCGAATCTCTGAAGGGGTGATAACGGCTGTAGATGAAGCCAAGAACATGTTTTGGAATCATGGGAATCGATCCGGTGAGATCGAGAAGCTCGCGCCTGAACCTAGAATAACCTGCAGCCGCTGGAAAGAAGATGTAGAAATCTTCATGGTTATCGCTGATCTGCCAGCCAGAAAGCAAGTCAGAGGAAAAATCCGGGCCTGGTGCAGTCGCACCATGCTCAGGAGGAATAATTCGCGGGAAATCAGCGAGGATCCAGTAATCCGGGAGCAGTGACGGCTCGGGCAGGTCTGTTGGAGCCAAAGATTCGGGCTTTTTAAGATTTTGCCATCTGCCGTCTATCCTAAACTTAATTTCATTCAAATGTTTAATGTAAGCAGGAATTTGAAGTTCGATCAATCTGGTGGAAATTCTAACACATCCCGGCATCAATCTGGCAGCAAAACCAGCCATTGAAAAAAAGCGACTTTGAATGTGAAAAGTCGGCTGATCTTCAAAGCCGGACGCATCAGCACGTTCAAACCTGATAAGACAGTCTGAAAGAATCTGAATTCTCAGATCGCCGGCATATATTTCAGGTATTGGTGATGAAGAGCTCAAGCAAAAGGCTACTTATCGGTAATTTCAGGTTGCTGTAAAATCCATCCCAGAGCTTCATCGCGCAATTCCAACGGGCCGGTTCGATGCCCGCCTTCGAATTCAAGCCAAAGGGTATTCCAGTCATGTTTTTTCAAGAACCGTACATCTTCTTTCATCAGCTTGTAATTGAAATCGGTGGGGCTGGTCAGAAAAACGCAGGCCTTGTTTCCGGGGTAATGCTCAGACTGTTTCAAACTGTTTTCATGAATGTAGCCGACGCTGGTAATAACACCTGCAACCGTTTCGGGCTGCAAAAAAGAAAACAGATGGGCGGTCATTCCTCCACCCGATGTTCCGGCTGCAATGATGCAATTGGTTTTAATCGGGTATTCGGCGGCAATCTTTTCTTTGATTATCTTTACCAGGCGTTCAAGGTAAGGCGGTGGATTCATACCATTGCGCACAATTTTTGAGGCAAAAAGAATGCATTGATGCTTGTCGGCAAGATCTTGCCATTCTTTTATCAAGCCATGACCATTGGCTCCAGGAGAGAAGGTTACAAGCAACGGGTAAGTTTTTGCGGTTGAAAGTCCTTCCGGGGCGTAAATCAAATATTCGTTTTCTTCGGTCAGGCCGACTGGGTAACTGGGTTGAGCAACTGAATCATCAGGTTGTGCTGCGTCAGCAGCAAAGCCCTGATCATTAGCGGGTTCCTCATTTATTTCCCCGAGGGTTACACTTACCGGATCGGCATTATCCTGTGATTGTGAAGCCGTTAGACGAGAGCAGAAAACGAAAACGATCAGAACCATAATCAGCGGTTTTTTCATGCAGAACCCCTTTCGGTGCCACACACGGCACTCTCAATTCCGGTCTGTTTTGTAAGAATCATGATAAGGACAGGCAACCTGATGGCCTTTTCCAACTTCGAGAATGGGGGGCACCTGCTGAGCACATTCAGGCCGGGCAATCGGGCACCTGGTTCTAAACCCGCAACCAGACGGCTTTCTCAGCGGAGTAGGAACATCACCTTCGAGAACGATACGTTTTTCCCGCTGATTTACAGGGTCAGGGCGTGGAATGGCCGATAACAGTGCCCTGGTATAAGGGTGTCGCGGGTTGTTGAATAACTCTTCTGAATCAGCCAGTTCGACGATATTACCCAGATACATGACGGCAATTCGGTCTGAAATATGCCCTACTACTGCCAGATCGTGGGCGATGAAAATATAGGTCAGACCGAATTCTTCCTGAAGATCCTGCATCAGGTTGATAACCTGGGCCTGAATCGACACATCGAGAGCAGAAACGGGTTCATCGGCGATTACCAGGCGCGGGTTGGTGGCCAGAGCCCTGGCAATTCCGATGCGCTGGCGCTGGCCGCCGGAAAATTCGTGGGGATAACGCAAAGATTGTTCGGCGCTCAGGCCGACTTTATCCATGAGCCAGGCAACCTTGTCTTTTTTCTGGCCGTCAGACAGGTGAGGTTCATGAATATGCATGGGTTCCATGACGATGTCACTGACCGTCATGCGAGGATTCAGCGAGGCATAAGGATCTTGAAAAATCATTTGAATTTCAGAGCGAAATGGCCGCATCTGATTGTTATCGAGCTGCGCGATATCTACAGTCAGCGGAGTCGGGACAGTAAAGGCCGGCACTTTTACCGACACTCCACCCTCTTTAATCGAAACCACCGGAACTTCACCGGTTAACTTTGAATTGAAAAGAATCTGGCCAGCGGTTGGCTGATAGAGATTAATTATGCATTTGCCGGTAGTGGATTTGCCGCAGCCAGATTCGCCGACCAGGCCAAGAGTTTCGCCTTCCTTCAAGGTGAAGGAAATGCCGTCGATTGCCTTAACATCGGCGACTTTGCTGCGAAAAACCCCGCCAAGAACGGGAAAATACATTTTCAGATCTTTTACTTCAAGAAGGGTTTTCGCATTTTCGTTTTTGTGTTTCATTTATTTCTGCACTCCCTTCATTTTTTTGCCCGAGCGAGGTGACAGCGCACCAGATGCCCCGGCGCCACTTCTATCATATCAGGCATCTTATTTTCACAGATATCAATCTTCTTCGGGCAGCGGGTGCAGAAACTGCAACCGGCTGGAAGATTGAATAAAGAAGGAACCATGCCATCAATGGTTGAAAGACGTTTGACTTTCTGCCCGGGTTTTGGCAGAGATGCCAGCAGACCCTGGGTATATGGGTGCTGCGGCCCGGTAAAAATTGTTCTAACATCGGCAATTTCCTGGATTTTACCACAATACATGACAACAACCCGCTGACATGTTTCGGCGACCACCGCCATATCATGGGTAATCAGCAGAATTGCAGCATTGGCGGTTTTCTTTTTGACATCAAGCATCAGTTCGAGTATCTGGGCTTGAATGGTCACATCGAGCGCAGTTGTCGGCTCATCGGCTATCAGCAACGAGGGGTTACAGGCCAGTGCCATGGCGATCATGACTCGCTGCCTCATTCCCCCGGAAAACTGATGGGGATACTCTAACAGTCTTTCACGCGCTGATGGAATACCTACCAGGTCAAGCATTTCAGCGGCGCGGTCGAAGGCAGCACGTTTATCGAGACCCTGGTGAAGAATAAGCGCTTCGGCAACCTGATATCCAATGGTAAAAACCGGACTCAGACTGGTCATTGGTTCCTGAAAAATCATGGAAATTTTGTTTCCGCGAATCTTTCTGATCGCATCATAGTCTTTTGCCCGATAGGCAGCAAGCAGGTCTTTGCCTTCGAAGACAATTTGACCATCGACTATTTCGCCCGGTGGGTTCGGAATGAGCTGCATGATTGAAAGCGAGGTAACCGATTTGCCTGACCCTGATTCGCCCACAATCCCAAGCACTTCATTTTCGTAAATACTGAAATCGACGCCATCTACAGCTTTGGCAATGCCGGCTTCAGTTTTAAAATAAGTTTTTAAATTTTTAACACTCAGCAGTTCTTTGGCCATGGCTCTGCTCCTTAGCGCAATCTCGAATACTGTTTCGGATCAAAGGCTTCGCGGATCGCTTCACCGATGAATGAAACCAGAAGCAGGGTCAGAAACATGGCAAGAGTCGGCGACATGATAAGCCACTCCTTGTGCAGATTCCCAAGACCCTGACCGAGTAATTCGCCCCAGGATGGCGTTGGAGCCGGGAGCCCAAAGCCAAGAAAGTCAAGCGAAACCAGAGAGCCAACATTTGCCACCACGGCAAACGGTGCAAAAGATATTACCGGAGTAAGGGCGTTGGGCAGAATGTGTCTGAAAATGATCGCACCGTCGGTGCAGCCAATAGCACGGGCAGCCGCGACATAATCTTTCGATTTTTCCCGCAGGAATTCGCCGCGAATGTAATAAGTCATGCCCATCCATTTGAACATGACCAGGATCACCACCAGCATCCAGAAATTGGGTATCATTATCGCCGCAAAAATCATGACGGTGTACAAGAATGGCATTGCTGACCAGATTTCAACAAAACGCTGCATGATCATATCGAACCTGCCGCCGTAAAAGCCAAGCAAGGCGCCGATGGTAATGCCAATCAGATAATCGAAAAAAGTTACGACCAGAGCAAATGAAACCGAAGTTCTAAAGCCATAAACCATGCGTGCGAAGACGTCGCGACCGCGGTCGTCGGTGCCAAGCAGGTGTTGAAATGCAGCTGGCTTTTCAATACCGGGCTTGAGGCTGAGCATTCCTGCCAGAGCCATTTTATGGTAGAGCTTGATCTCTTCGAGCTTCAATGCTTCAGGTCCGAACATTCGTTCGATTTCAGCATCGGCTGGCCGTTCAGCGGGAAATTCAAAAAGTTTTTCATCAAAGAATTCCTGCCGCCAGGCCTTCTCAGCCCAGGTAGGCGGGTGCGGCGGCCGGCATGGCAATTCGTCGAGCAGAGATTCAAGCGGGCCATAAGGATAAAACGGCAGCATCACCCAGTCATCGCCCCATTCCTGATACTTTTTGTCTTCATCGGTAGCGTTACCTTTAGCTAAACGATCCTTTCGCTCCTGGTTGCGTGTCGCATACACCTGTTTCATCAAACGATAGTTGGGCACCCCATAACCTTTCATACCGAAGGTTCGGGCACTCTCAAAACTGAAAAGGGTGAAACGAATTTTGCCCTGGTATTTAACGAACAAAGCATTGCTGTTGATGAGGAATTCGCTGAAGAACGACAAAACAAATATGGTTATTACAAAAATGAACGAGTAATAGCCACGTTTCATGCTTTTGAACTTGTTCCAGCGCCGTTTGAATATTGGACTGGCAAAGAAGATTATGAAAGAGTCAAACCCCGATTCAATCAGAGGCAAAAGGTAAATAACCGAAAAAACCGCCAGAATGAAACCGGCAAGTCCCCTCATGCTTTCGCCAGTTGATGCAGGATTGCCGGAATCGGGCAAAACCTGGTTAAACAGCCAGTAGAAACCGAGAAAAGCCAGCAGACGCACGAAATAGTATTTTATCGAGTTAGTAATCATCATGAAAACCTTATTCTCGGATCGATTATGCAATAGAGGATGTCTGAAAAAATGTTGCCGAAAAGTTTGAGCAACGAGCCGATAACCAGAATTCCCAGGGTTACCGGGTAATCACGGGCGATCAGCGATTCATAGCCAAGCAAACCGAACCCTTTGATATTGAAAACCTTCTCGATAAGGTACGAACCTGCAAGAATCAGAGAAAGCATATGCCCAAGCCCGGTGGCGATAGGAATAAGCGAATTTCTTAAGGCATGTTTGAAAATTACCGTCTTTTCAGAAAGCCCTTTGGCAAAGGCAGTTCTAACGTAATCCTGACCCAGGTTTTCCATCAGCGAGTTTTTCATCAGAACCGTCATCGAGGCAAACATACCCAGAACATAACAGAAAACCGGCAAAATCATGTGTTTTGCCTTATCAAGAAAGCGTCCGAATCCGGTAAGATCTGCATGGCTGCCGGTAGCAAGCCGAGCCCGGCGATCGAGGGGAAGATGCTGAAAAGCCGGGTGATTTGAGTTAATATACTGGTCATCTTTCAGATTGGGGTGCTGACTACGAATTTCAGCCGGCAGGTCTGAAACCTTGCCGCCTTCAAGCAGGTAGCCAACCAGAATCGAATCATGGGTAATCGTGGTGCTTTCGATTCCACCCAGAGGCAGAACGTTCCAGAAAGATCCACCGCCAAGCAGCATCAGTAAAAGCACCCCGGCAGTCCAACCCGGAACGGAATAGGCGATAAACACAAAAACCGAGCTCAGGGTATCGAATAGCGAACCATGTTTGACCGCTTTCCAGACCCCGAGTGGAATACAAATGCTGTAAGAAAGAAGAAAACCGGTTAATCCAAACCAGATCGATACGGGAAACTTTTCTTTAATCAGATCCCATACCGGGCGCGAATAGGTGTCTGAAACTCCCAGATCAAAATGCATTACCCGCCACAACCAGCGGGCATAGGCAATATAAAACGGTTTGTCGAAACCATAAATTTCTTTGAGCTTCTGCATCATTTCTTCGGAAATTTGGCCGCGCTTGTCAAGCGAGCCCATGCTGCCCGCCCCACCCTCGCCTTCCTGGGCAGCGGCCTGTTGAAACCGCAACACCGCCTGCTCAACCGGGCCACCGGGCACAAATCTGGTAACGGTAAAACAAAGAAAAGTAATTCCAATGAATGTTGGAATTATTAAGAGAAATCTGCGGATAAAATAGCTCAACATTACTTCATTTCCCCTGCTTTGGTCTGATCTGTGGGAAAATGCTCATCCCACCAGCGCACTATTTCAGGGCCGATTGGCAATTCAAGGCCTTTGGCTCTGGCTTCTTCAAGTTTTTTTGCCTTTTCTTCGTCGTGCCACCAGAGGCTTACCAGACTGCGCTGGTCACTGGTTTTGGCAAGAATATAATCGGGCATGCCGAATTTGTTCCAGAACAGAAGTCTGGAATGGGCGGCAAACCAGCCAAGCGCATAAAGATGCTCGCGGCATACGATTCCGTCAATTTCTCTAACTGCTTTGATACGCTCATCGGCATCGAACATCAGCGGATAAGCATCGCAGATTTCATCGATGCGGGCGTTTTTAAGACCCCAGATATTGTTATTGTTGGGCAGATCAGCGAATTTTGAATGGAAGGAGCTCTCGGGGTTGGGAAACAGAATGCCGCCGTAAGCCCGTGAAGAAAGCTCAAAGTTGTGCTCTCCCACTTCCTTGATATCGGTGGCCCAGGTAACCTGTTTGAGGTTCAGCTTTATACCAACATCCCTGAGGTCTTCCTGAAAGATGGTCATAATACGCTCTGAGCTTTTCTGAACATAATTCAGGCTAAGTTCAAACCTTTTGCCATCTTTGGTAAGCCAACCTTCTGAATCGCGATTTTTCTGAAGCCAACCGGCTTCTTCAAGCAATTTTACCGCTTTATCCGGGTCAAAGCGAATCCTGGGATTTTCGGGATTTGCGTAAGGGGTATTGGGGTAAAACGAATCGAGATATTCATATTCGTTGAAAAAGAGCTTGTCCATCATCTTTTCGCGGTTATAAAGGTGAGCAATTGCTTTGCGGACTCGTATATCATCGAATGGCGGCTTGCGCATATTGTATGCAATGCCTGAAACGCCGATAGCCCGATGAGTAAAAATCTTTCGCTTCTGTATCCAACCTTTGGCAAGCTGGGGCATCAAGGCCGGGGTGAAGTCCTGGTGCCATTCGCGGGCAACGTTAACATAAATCCAGTCGAGTTCGCCTTTTTTAAATTTTTCTTTGATCAGGTTTTCATCTTCAATAAAAATGAAATGCAGCTTGTCGAAATTGTAATAGCCGGTTGATCTTGGCAGATTGGCCTGCCACCAATCAGACCGGCGACTGAGAACAATTTCTTCATTGACCTTTGATGTTTCGTAGGTATATGGACCAGATCCGGGCATCATGTTGAACTGATATTGTTCGAGATATTTTTTGCCGTCGATTTTACCGATAATGTGCCCGGGAAGAATGGTCATGAAGCCTGCCGACATAAAAGCACGCCAGTTTTTCTGTTTGGCCCTGATCATGACAATGCGATCGGTAACCGCTACAGGAGCTTCGTATTTTCCATAATAATCATTTGAAAAAGGGTCTTCAATACCAGGGTCGGTGTAAAGTTTCCAGGTTGCAACAACATCATTGGCCACCACCGGCTGACCATCTGACCATTTGGCCCGTTCATCGAGTTCGAAAAAGAAAGAAACCTTGTCGTCGGCAACCGCCCATTTTTTGGCAAGAGCAGGGGCATAATGAAGGGTAACCGGGTCGAGATCAAGCATGGTTTCATAACAGAGGCCGGTAAGCATCGATACAAAAGTTGAATTGGCATTTTTGCCGCAGGTTCTAAGGGTTGGAGGGAATGAGCTTTCAACATATTTCAGGGTTCCGCCCTTTTTGGCTTCTTTGCTTCCCATGCCCGTGTATTCTTCATTGGTTTCCCATTTCAAGCCGGCAAGCATCTGTTTAAGATCAGCCTGAACATTGGCGCCAGAAAGATCGGGAGCCGGAGCCACACTGCCTTGAAACCCGCCGAAATTGCCCTTTTCCAACATCTCGGTCAGTCGTTTAACCGCCTGGGTATTCTCTTTCAATGCCACAGTATTTTCAACCAACGCATCTTTTTCTGTTTGAGCGGCCAGGTTGCCTGTCAGAACGGCGAAAAGAAGCAAAGCGAATAAAAAACAACGGTTGTTTTTCAATTTAAGCACCTTCCCTTATGTGAATCTATTTTTGCATGATTGTAGCATAAACCCGCAGGTGACTCATAAAGAAAATACGGGTTAAATCAGAAGACCCGATAGCCCTTGTGGTGAGCAATTTCAAGCATTTCGCGATCACCGCGACTGTCGCCATAGGCAAAAATTTCTTCGCAAGCCGCGAGATCGATCATCTGCCTGATACGCCGCACTTTTTCAGGCCCATAACAGTTGGCTGTGGCAAATTTCCCGGTTATCCGGTCATTTTGCCATTCAAGGCGGGTTCCGATCAGTTCAAGCCCTTTAGACTGACACCATAGGCAAAGGTAATCTTCGAATGAAGCTGAAACCACAACCACACGGTGCCCCTGTTGCTGGTGCCATTTGATTTTTTCAAGTGCTGCCGGTCTGACCATTTTTTCAAGCCGATCATCGCAAAAGAGTTGAGCTTTTTCTTCAAATTCTTTTCGCCGTATGCCGCGCAGAAAAAATCTGGTAACTATGGGTTTAGCTCGGTAATTCGGCAGAAGGCCAAGCACATATAGAAAAAGAACCGGGCTCAAAATGACCACACCCAGATAAAACCGCATTGAACCGCAGAGAAATTTCAGCAGCTCAATATAGCTGTCACCGGTGGTAATGGTTCTGTCAAAATCGAACAGAGCAATCTTCATTGGTTTTCCAGCATGCCGAGCTGCCAGCGCAGAAAAATCCACTGATCGGTTTCTTCAAGCACTCTGATCGAAAGAGGTTTTCCTTCGCCATGGCCTGAATGACGGTCAACCCACAGAAGAATCGGCTCGCTCATGGGTCGGCAAGTCGCTTTCTGCAAAGCGGCGGTCATTTTTCTCGCATGCATTGGGTGTACCCTGGTGTCATTTTCACCAGAATGAATATATGTAGCAGGATACGCAACGCCATCACGGATTTTCTGATATGGAGAATATTCAATCAACCATTTGAATTCTTCGGGGTCTTCGGCGCTGCCGTATTCGGGAACCCAGAAGCGGGCCATGAGAAAGTTCTGGTAGCGCAGCATGTCAAGCAGAGGCACCCCGCAGACAACTGCCCGATATAGTTCAGGACGTCGGGTCAATGCTGCACCGGCAAGCAATCCACCATTCGAACGGCCCATCACCGCCAGTTTCGAAGAACTGGTAATTTTTTGTTCAATAAGAAATTCAGCGGCAGCTTCAAGGTCGGCATAAACGTTGGTCTTTTTATCACGCATACCATCGCGATGCCATTGGTCGCCATATTCGCCGCCACCACGCAGATTTACCATTGCATAAACACCGCCATCTTCAAGCCATGGACAGAGCAAAGGGCTGAAAGACGGCACCATGGAAATGGCAAAACCACCGTAACCATAGATCAACGTAGGGTTATTGCCATCGCGGCGCAGGTTTTTCCGTGAAACCAGAAACATGCTGACATTGGTTCCATCGAATGATTTTAACCATTGCCGGCTCACTTGGATATCGTCAAGATTCACCGGCACTTCGAGTTTTTTCCAAAGTTTAATTGAATCAGATTCCGGGTCGATGTGTAAAACCTGGTGTGGACAATTAAAAGAGCTGTAACTCAGCAGAAAATCAGAACGGTCATAATCGGTAGAAACGCAGGCACGACCGATTCCGGGCAGTTCAATGTCTTTAAGATACTTGCCCTTTCTTGAATAAACTGCGATTCGGGTGGCGGCACATTCAAGATATTCGACCAGCAGACAGTCATTGGTAAAGCGCCAGTTTTCAATAACCGCCCGAGGGTTTTCGGCAATTAGAATTTCAGCCTTTTCGATACCAGGCTCATTTACCCCGACAACCAGTATTTTTCCATTGGTTGCCAGATGATTTGTGTATAAGTAAACGTTTTCTCCGAGCACTTCGGCATGAAAGGTCGCATCGATTCCAACCGCAATTGGTTTCAGATTCAGCCTGCCGGTTTGCCGCCATTGGGCAAAATCTGCCAACCACAGATCATTGGCGCGGGTGCTGGTATGATACCCAAGAATCAGCCATCTGCCATCTTCACTCAAAAATGCAAAAGGGCCCCAGGTTGTTGCTAATGGGCCTTCTTTGTATTGCTCAAAAATCAACCGGTCGCTTTCTGGCTTTTCACCAAGCATATGCAGACAAATCTGGCGTGAATAAGGGTTTTTAACATCAGCCAGGCGCGAGTAAATAAAACCGCTTTTATCGGGCAGCCAATATACTCCGACCACCTTTCCGGAAATGCTTTCGGCAAGCTTATGACCGCTTTCCATATCGATTATCTCAAGATTGTAATTCTCGTCACCACTGTGATATTTGCCATATGCAACCAGATTACCATCTTTGGAAGGTGCCAGCCAGGCAATTGCGGTCAGACCCAAAGGATCTATCTGGTTGGGGTCGATCAAAACTTTTTCTTCATCCCAGAGGTGGTCGGCATAATAGTTAACCGGCTGGTTCTGATTGCCGGTTCGGCGAAAATAGAAAATCCTTTCGCCGGCAATTACCGGCAGAGAAAACGCGCCGGTTTCAAGCAGAGGTCTGATACGATTTTCCAACTCTGAGCGGCCGGGCAGATTATCCAGAATATTTCTGGTAAAGGCGTTCTGTTTTTCGGTCCAGGCGATGACTTCATCGGTGATGTTGCCATTTTCATCACCTTCCAGCCATCTGAAATGGTCGATATTCTCGTAACCATGAATATTTTCTTTTACCGTTGAAATTCTGCTCTCGGGATATGTTTCCTTTTTTTGCAAAGCAATCACCTTCAATTTTTTTTTCGAGAAGTTATAAGTCCAGAGGCCCGCAGCCGAAAGCAGCAGGCTAACCGGACAACTGTTTCAGAGAATTATTTTAAAGGGATTACCTCTATCAGTAAAGAAATTTAATATTTGCCGGCAATTGCAAAAATGCTTACCGGCGAAAAGCCTGAGCGAGTGATTCAAATGAGACCTTCAAACAGGTGATTGACCAGAGGAATAACATTGATAACCGGTTCTTCGTAGGGGTGAGAAGCTCTTATTGCCTGCAGAACATCGCGGATGTATTCGCGCGCACAATATGCTTCAATTTTAATTTCATCGGCACTGCAGATTTCATTCAAGCTTCCGAGATATGGCCTGGCACCAGCCAGGGGGCGCCAGTAGCCTTTAACTTTAATTTCAGCAGCAGCGCAGTCATAGTCGCCCAGGCGACCAGCACCGGCTCCGTGCATGGCGTTCTTAACTGCCTCCAATGCCTCTGCTGGCAGGTAAACTTCTATTTTTGCCGCTTTGAAATTCTGCATAATAACCCCTTTACGCCACATCTAACGAGTATATTACACCCAGCACCCCGATTAGAGCAAGAATCCCCATGAGTTTTGCCGGCATGACTCCATCTTTTTCCATGGCCGAAGATTTGGCCATTGCCACACTCGAAATATCCATGCCGCCATGATGCAGAATGAAAAAGCCATTTCTCTTATTCATAAATCTACATTCGTGAATATAAGTTTTTGTATAATCATCTGCAGGTTAACCTGGTGCAGGCCTTCTTCATCTGGAAAAAGCCGCCCGGCCAGCAGATTTATCAGAGACGAGTGCCGCCTGAACAGTTTTTTTACGTTTTCGGGCCAGAAATCATTCCAAAGCGCCAGCACTCTCTCTTCGTCACTGGAAAATCCCAGGTCTTCGAGAATAGTCGGGAAAAGTGGATGCAGATCATTCTGATGAACAGTTTTAAAAAGGTTAAATAAAGCCTCGGCAAACAATTCGATGCCGCTCAAATCAGGTGAGTCGTTTTTTCTGATATGGCAACCAATTTCTGTCTTTAAACCGATTATTGTTTCGGCCTCAATATAACTGTCCACCACCATCGAAAAAAGGTGATTCACCAGCTTTTTTCTTTGAGCAATGAAAACCGGGTCAGCCAGGCTGTTTTCATGAACCGGGAAGTCGATTGCGGCCTGATTATCCATCTCAGAAAAACCAGGCAGACCGGCCTGAACCGGGACCAGATTTATTTCGGTCTTTTTTGGCCGATGCTTCTTTTCATTCTTATGGTTTTTAGATTTTCCACTCATTTTTATAAAGGCTATAACAAAACCATAATTTCTGCACCTGATTTGTACAAATGCTCAATCACCAATTCAGATGCTGACTTTCGCGGGTCAATTTGCCTTTTTAATCAGGCAGGATTATTATGCATACAGCCTGAAAAGAGGATTCGATTTCTGGAAAAATCTCAGACACCGCCCAAAGCAATTTATTGTGCTTTTGACACCTACCCTGCACCAAAGGGTGCGGCAATTCACATACGCGAATTTTCGCAAACGTTGTTTGAGTTTTCCCCGCCCGGCCTCTTGCTCGCCCTGGGTGATAATTCGCTCCCATCCTGGCAGATAGAAGATAACTGTCAGATCAGAAGGCTTCAATCTAATTCAAACAATCATTTGATCCGCACTTTTGAGTTTTACGATTTTGTCAGAAATCAGATTGAAACAGTTAAACAATCGATTGCAATCGCACATTTCCGCGACCCATGGGGAGGACAGGCAATCCTTGACGTTGAGAACCGGTCTTTCAAAACAGTTTTTGAAGTCAATGCGCTTCCCTCGATTGAACTGCCATCGAAGTATCCGGGACTGAGCAAAAATACTCTCGAAAAGATCAGAGCAATCGAACTGCGTTGCCTCAATGAGGCAGATTCAGTTATTTGCCCATCTTACACGATTAAAGAATTCGTGAAAAGTCTGATCGGCTCACGAAAAAAAATACAAGTTATTGCCAATGGCGCAGAATTGCCTGAAGAAATGCCGGTTCGACCCGAAACCGCACCCGGCAGCTATTTGATTTATCTTGGTGCCGTGCAAGGCTGGCAGGGAATCGAGGTTCTTTTCAAAGCCATGCAGTTTTTACGTGATCTGCCTGAACTTCACCTGGTTCTTTGCGTAACCGGCAGCAAACCGCGGCTTAAAAGCCTGCAAAAATTGGCAGAGCACCTGCAGATTTCTGAACGCCTGATCTGGAACCTTCGTCTTCCCCAGAAAGAAGCTCATCAATGGCTTGCTCACGCGAGAATGTCGGTAGTTCCGCTGGTGGAATGCTCAAGGAATCTGGTTCAGGGCTGTTGCCCGCTGAAAATTGTGGAATCGATGGCTCACGGGGTTCCGATAGTCGCTTCCGATCTGCCAGTAGTCAGAGAACTTCTGCGGCATCAGGATTGTGGATACCTTGTGAGACCAGACCGCCCTGCCGAACTGGCAAGAGCAATCAGACTGCTTTATCTGCACCCCGAAAAAAGCAGAGAGCTTGGCAAAGCAGCCCGCAGCCTTTTGCAGAAGAAATTCACCTGGCACATTTCCAAAAATAAACTGATTCAAGTTTATGATGACCTGATAAATTCAAAATGCTATAGTGAAGTGTAAAAGTTTTTCCGAGAGGGATAAAAATGATTCTCATCAATGCATTAAAGAAATATTCAGCCCTTGATTCAAAACAAAAAGATTTCATAAAGGGCGGTCAGCGAATTTTTCTTTCGCCGCCCGCCGAAATCATTAAAACTTTGCAGCCGCTCGCCAGTTTCGACAAAGACTGCGATGCGGCAAGGCGACAAAGCGGATGGCTGGCTTTTTTTGCCTTTCTTTCAGGTGTTGCGATACTTTTGATCAAATCTACCGAAACGCCTGTACCCTTTTTTGAGACATTTGTCATTGCGATCTGCTGCCTGTTTTTTTTCTTTATGATTTTATATTGGTATTTTAAAAGCATCGATATAAACAACAGATTGCGGGAATTTGCTGTACCAGTGCTGAATACCATCAGCCAGGATATGGAAAAGGCAGAAAAAATGAAGGTTAAGCTCGACCTACGCGGGCAAACCATTTCGGCCAAGCGCACCAAAGCAGAAAACAATGACCCAGGCTGGTTTTCTTACCCCAAAGTTCAAAGATATTTCTATCGCGACAGCTGGTTCGACGGCTCGGCGGTTCTGTGCGATGGTTCCCGGTTGTTTTTTTCGGTAACCGACTTTGTAACCATGACCACACGCCAAAAGAAAAATCCCCGGGGAAAAGTTAAATCGAAGACCAAATATAAGGTAAAAAGCAAAATTAAAGTAGGGCTTGCCTTGAAGAACAAAGATTATGTCTTCAGCACCGATCCTTCAATAACCAGTGCCGGTGACCGGATAAAGCAGAAAAAAGGCGATAGAAAGAATATCATTAGTTTAACCAGAGTTGAAGTCAGCAATAGCCTTGAAAAAACTCTAGAACCAGTTTCGATGCTTGCATTGATCGGAAAAATCCTTATGAGCGCCAAACCGGCGGGCAAAGCGGGGTAATATATGGCAAAATGTCAAATGAAAAAAGGCTTCTTTTATCTGCGCGAATGCGATAAGCAGGCAACAGCAACCTGCTCGATCTGCGGTCGGGAATTTTGCCATGAGCATATAAAAATGATGCCAGGCAAAAATCAACCAGCCTGCCTGGATTGCCTGGGTAAAGAAATGCAGAAAAAACAGGCCAGAAAAGACCAGGGCTATTATGACGATGACTATTACTACGAACCGACCTGGTGCTATGGTTATCGTCACAGTTATTACAACAACAACAGATATTCGCCGCTTTACGATGGCGATGATTTCAACGACAGCTATTATTCAGAACTCGATGTAAGATCTTTTGACGACAAATCAGATGATGGTAAAGAGCTTCTGGCCGAAGAATTCGACGACCAGGCAAACACTTTCGACAGCTGAAAATGCGAATACTCTGGCTTACCGAGAATTATCCACCCAGGCGCGGAGGCATGGCCCAGGCATGCGACCGGATAGTAAATAACCTGAGACAATCTGGAATCAACGTCGATCTCGTTCATTTTTGCCCGCACCAGAACAGCAGGGTGATTCAGCAACAGAATGGCAGAATGTTCGTATTCCCAGATCAGGATGGTCCGGGGCACACCCTGAATTGCCTGTATAATCTTCTGCAGTCTGATTCTTACAAAACCGAATACACTCACATTGTCGCATTTGGTGGCACCACTCCCATAATTGCCCTTCCAATTTTCAAACATTGGTTTAAATCAGCCGCAATTTTGCTTCTCAGGGGCAACGATTTCGATCTGGGAATCTTTTCCCCGGGTAAACGCGGCCTATTGCTTGATGCAATCGATGCTGCCGATCGAATATGTATTCTGGCAGAGGAGCTTTTTGCAAAACTTTCGGCATTAACTGATTGCGACAAAATTTCTCTGATTCCAAATGGAATCGACCTGGATTCCTGGAATACCGATGAAACAGATATTGCCTTCGCAAACCAATGGAAGAAAGAGAATGTTGAGGCAGACCGCAAGGTTATCGGTTTGATTGGGCAGTTTAAGGCAAAAAAAGGTGGAGTTTTTTTTCTGACGAACGTTCTTGCGGCAAATCTGCAGAATGATTTTCACTTTCTCATAATCGGTGATGTTGCGCCTCAGATGCAGGATTGGCTGGATCAGCAGGGAACATCTTTTTCCATTTCACAGATCCCCTTTCTTGATCACTTTGAGCTTTTGCGATTTTATCCGATTTGTGATTTTATTGCCCTGCCCTCTTTTTATGACGGAATGCCGAACGTGTTACTGGAAGCCGGAGGTCTTGGCATACCTGTCATTGCTGCCAAAGCAGGTGGAATTTCTGATGTAATTTCTCACTCCCCCCAAATAATTCCTTTTTCTTTCCATCCGGGAGATCGGCATGCCTGCCGGGCCGCCCTCTGGAATGCGGCCAGGTCAGATAAAAAAGATCGGCTATCGGCCGGTAAAGAGCTAAAGGAAGCAATAAGGAAACATTTCAATCAAAATACTGAAACCATAAATTATATAAACATTTTAAATTATACTTGTAAAAAACCAAATATTGGCTTTATTAAAGCTTGACAGGAGAAAAAAATGACCAGATTCATCAGCTTGCTGACTATTTTTGCCGCATTTTTTCTTTTAGGCTGTGGTTCTCAGCCTCAGACAAACAGCAATACTACGCAGGTAACAACCCAGGCAGCAACCCCTTCCGTTAAAGGTGAAGAGCCCGGTGAAAAATTCAAGTTCAAAACCGCCAATGATGCTGAGGCTCTTTATATTAAAAGATACTCAGATCACGAGAAACTTGAAATTGATTTCAGCGGGGAAAAGATCACCCTTAAGGCCAAAGCCAACGATAAAGGAAGGTTGAAATACAAATCTGCCAGTGATGAAAACAATCTTATTGCTGAAGTTAAATATAAGCAAGACAGTATCAAACTGGTAGATCAGAATGAGAAACTTTTGTACAAAATTAAATTTTCTGACGACAAAATTAAGATTTCCGACAATGAAGAAATGAATAATTCCCAGGAATTGAAAGGCAAAAGTGAAGAAAAAACTGAAATTAGAGATGCCGAAGGCAAAGAAATTGGCAACGTAAAATTTTATGCAGACAATGGCAAGCTCAAAGTAAAAGACGCTCAGGAAAATGAAATTCTGATTTTAAAAAATGCTAAAAACTCCGCAGCACCCGGAGTAATACTATTCAACAATATACCAGTTTCATTACGATGCATAATGGTCAATGAAATATTAAAAAAAGGCAGATAATTTGCTTTATTACGGGCTTGGCGGAGGCTTCGGGCATCTAACCCGCTTTCTGGCTTATTGTTTCACGACCCGGAATCGACCCGCACTGATAGCATCAAACCCGATAGCGGTTAAGCATCTTGGCATCGACAGAAATTTCCAGGTTTTCTACCCACCGGGAAATTCAATTTCTCCCAACGAATTGGCCGCATGGCTGGGTTCGCTGATCAGGCACCAAAAACCTGGCGAAATAATTGTTGACGCTTTTCCAGCTGGAATTCTGGGTGAGCTTTCTCTGGTAAAAGAAATTGAAAATATATCATGCACCTACCTTGCCAGAATTTTAAAGTGGCAGAAATATCTTACCAGAATAAAGGGGCGATTTCCTGATTTTGAAAAGATTTTCATTCTTGAAACCCTGCCCACCGACCAGTTGTTTTTTTTAAAAGAAAATTTTAATCATTTGATTGATTTAACTCTAAAAGACCAGTCGGTTCAGAATTCAGAACAAATCAATTTTCCAGAAAAAAATATCTGGATGGTGATTCATTCGATGGTCGAAGAAAGCAGGATTCTGTTTGAGTATGCGGTTGAAACTGCGAGAATTCTTGATAAAAAACCAGAGATTTTACTGGTAACGCCGGGCACAAGACCGGATTTTCTGCCTGAGCATATTCATCACTGCGATATTTACCCAGCGAATCACCTTTTTGTAAAAGCAGAAAAAGTATTTTCAGCGGCGGGCTTCAACATTTGCAGACAAATGGCGGGCATGCGGGAAAAACATGCAATTCTTCCCTTTGAGCGCAGCCTCGACGACCAGTTTTTCAGAGCCGCATGTATCAGGGGGGCAAGCGCCCCCTGACTAATTTTAGAAAGAATCATTCTTCGTCTTTTGGCTCTTCGTCAGAAGGTGCATCGTCCTTTGGCTCTTCATCAGAAGGTGCATCGTCCTTTGGCTCTTCATCAGAAGGCGCATCGTCCTTTGGCTCTTC
>DYKG01000004.1:0-25182 GCA_020722725.1 Candidatus Methylomirabilis sp. | reverse complement strand
GCATCGTCCTTTGGCTCTTCATCAGAAGGCGCATCGTCCTTTGGCTCTTCGTCAGAAGGCGCATCATCTTTAGGCTCTTCATCAGAAGGCGCATCATCTTTAGGCTCTTCATCTTTGGGTTCATCAGAGGGGTCGTCTGTGGGCTCACCTGAGGGTTCATCTTCCGGTGGCGGGTCATCTTTTGGCTCTGGCTCATTGTAGGCCGGTGCTGAAGATGAAGCAGATTTTATTTCCTGCCAGGTTTCGACTGTGATTTTTTTTCCATCAATTGCACATTCAACCTTGAGGTCTTTATGCTCATACATCTGGGCCAACGACTTGCCATTTTCATCCATGACAATCTCGTATTCCTGCCCTCCTGCATTAAGTATTGCACCGACAATCTGCCTTGCGTTATTTCTGGTAACCGAAACAGAACCGGATAACCGGGCGGCATCCAATGCCGAACCCGCAAAAGCCAGAGCGACCATCAGACCAACTTTTATACAGCTTTTAAAACTCCTCATACGACTTCCTTTCAATGAAGAAAACCATTTCAAACACGACTTAAAGTATCAAAGCCAGAACTAATGCCAAGAATTTGTTTTTCGAGTTGTTTAATTTTCTGATAATGACTTGAAAACCCTTCGGCAATAGCTCTTAAAGAACGGGAAAAAGCATCATCTGCCGTCTTAAAGGCATGATTAAAATCTCGTTCGCTTAAAGTAAGTTCAGTAGAAGCAGCAAAAGTTATGGCAAAACGGGGAGAAACCTGGCCATTCTTGATTTCTTCGAGGTTGTCACGCAGATTTTTATTAATCAACCTGACGGTCTCAAGGGATACATTACCCTTTTCCCAGGATTCCGGGTGCTTTTTCATATCATTGATGATCTGATCGATCAAGCAGGCGTGGCGCTGTTCTTCCAGCGATAAATGATGAAATTCCTCAGCGAAATCCGGAAAAAGAACCTGGCAGTAGGAATAGAGCTGACTCAACAGCTGTTCGTCACTTTTAAGAACTTCAGCAATTTCAAGAATCTCCATCGTATTCCTCCGATAATCCCATACATTGTAACTCTTTTATGCCTTGCAATCAATCGGATTAGAATTTGTGCAGCAATTCTCGGCAGAAAACTAAAAAGCAATTAGATCAGCTGCTGCTTTTTTATAACGGCTAAAAGCTCGTCAAAAAGCTTTTTCAACTGATCAATTTCATTGCCGGGGCTGAATGTCTGGTTTTCTATTATCTTCACTTCGAATTTTCGTGCCTGATTAGACAGTTTTCCTGCACCAACATTAGCTGCTGAGCCCTTAAGACTATGCACGAAAGTTCTGGCTTCGTCCAGATTACCATCAGCGACAGCCCTGCCAATTTTTTCAAACAATTCAGGGGTCTCTTTAACGAACGAATTCAACAAGGTTTTTACCAGTCTTGAATTATTCATCAGACGTTCAAGAACCTGTTCATAATTCAACACTGAAACTGAATCACCCTGATCGTTTGGTTTAATTTCGGTTGCAGATGCAGTTCCATCGACCAGCCAGCGACTGATCATGTTTTCCAACTCAATCATGCGAAATGGCTTGGCAATATAATCGTTCATTCCTGAAGCCAGACATTTTTCACGATCACCGGCCAGAGCACCGGCGGTCATGGCTATTATTGGCAGACATGCAAGCGACTCAAGTCCCGAGCTGCGAATCATGGAAGTCGCCGCAAATCCGTCCAGCTCAGGCATCTGGCAATCCATAAAAACAATGTCGTATTTTTTTTCAAGAACCAGATTAACCGCTTCAACTCCGTTGCCGGCAATCTCCACATCAAGCCCAAGGCTTTCGAGCATGGCTCCGGCAACGACCTGGTTGGTCTGGTTATCTTCCACCAGCAGGGCTTTAAAATGGAAATTCCTGGGTATACGGGCAGATTCAGAATCGGAAAAACCAGCCCCTGTATCAGCATTAAAAAGCTTTTCCATTGGTTCTTCAGTTACTTTAGCAAATTCAACTGAAAAGAAGAATTCAGAACCGTGGCCTTCTTCGCTGTTAAAATCGAGTTTTCCGTTCATCAGCTCAACCAGCCGGTATGAAATCGCCAGTCCAAGCCCGGTGCCGCCAAATTTACGGGTAATTGAACCATCAACCTGGGTAAAAGCTGTGAAAAGCCACTTTTTAGCATCTTCAGGAATTCCGACTCCGGTATCTGAAATGGAAAATTCTATTCTCTGCTTTTCTGCAACGGCTTCAACTGAATTTACGCGAACTTTGATCCCACCTCTGGAGGTAAATTTAACTGCGTTATCAATAAGATTAAGCAGAATCTGGCGCAAGCGGTTTGGGTCGCCAATAACCCTGACAGGGATCCTGGAATCTACGTCAGAAACTAATGATAATCCTTTTTCACTGGCGTTTCTGGAAAAAAGATCAATGCTTTCTTCGACAACTTTCTTGATTGAAAATGGTACCAGTTCAAGCGCGAGTTTTTTTGCTTCAATCTTGGAAAAATCAAGAATATCATTGATAATAGCCATCAACTTTTCACCGGAAACTTTAACAACCCCGGCATATTTTTTCTGCTCATCATTGAGGTCGGTTGTCAGCATTAAATCAACCATTCCAATTATTCCGTTCATGGGTGTACGGATTTCATGACTCATGTTAGCGAGAAATTCGCTTTTGGCGGCATTTGCCCTTTCTGCAGCCTGACGCAGCTCATCAGCACGATCATTTGCTGCATGCAACTCGTCGATAACCTGTTCAAGTTCAAGCAGGGTTCTTTCGATTTCCTTTTCCGCTTCTTTTCTCTTCGAAATGTCGGTATGCGAACCGGCCATCCGGTAAGGCAGGCCATTTTCGTCTCTTAATGCTTCGCCTCTGGCAAGCACCCAGATGTAATGCCCTTTTTTGTGGCGGTAACGAAATTCAATATTATACTCTTCAATTTCACCACGAAGATAGCGTTCAATGTATTTCTGAACCACATTTTTCTCATCGGGATGGAGAAATCGAATAAAAGTATCAAAATTATTTTCAAGCTCTTCGTCTTGATATCCAATCATATCTTTCCATCTGGATGAAAGAAAAACCTGGTTGGTTTTAATATCCCAGTCCCAGATTCCATCCTGGTTTCCATTAACCGCAAGCATATAGCGCTCACGGCTTTCACTAAGTTCGCGCTCGGCACTGCGTTTTTCAGTAATGTCTCTGGAGATTCCTCTGAATCCAAGCAACTGACCGTTTTCATCATAAACCGGCAGACCACTGTTTGAGAAAATAACGGTTTCTCCGTTCATCAGATGGTAGGTGTTTTCAAAATCATAAAAAGCCCTGGGATTGGCAACCAGGGCTCTGAAAAAATCGTAATTCTGCCGGGAATTAACCAAAGTTGGCAGTTCGTAAAACTTCTGTCCAACCATTTTTTCAATACCCAATTGTCCATCGCGAACAATGCTACAGAAGCAATAAACGTATCTTCCCTCGAGATCGATTTCCCATACCCAGTCTGAAAGGCTTTCAACCAGGTCTCTGAATCTTTTTTCCGATTTTCCCAGTTCATGAGTGCGCTTTTGAACCTGAATCTCGAGTTGAAAATTCTGGTTTCGCGTCATTCGAAGCATGACTGCCACAATCAGAAAAACCAGCAAACAGGCAAAAGAAAGGATTAAAGAAGGGCCATAAATATTCAAAAAAAACGGAGAATTGTTGAGTTTAGAAAATCTCAGTACCAGAGTTTTATCTAGAATGAACAGAGGAAAATAGAGACCGGGGTTTCTCGACATGAGAACGTGAGCGGGCAATGGCTGCATTTCATCAGATGGGAAAGCAGCCACCGGCCAGGAAGGATTTTCCAGGTTATAAAGCTGAATTTTAAAATTTTTATTTGAATTAATCAAAATTTTGTTATGCAGACTTATTAATTGATCTAGTCTGACACGGTAGCCAAAGAATTGTTTTTTGGCGTTGCCGCTTCCACTAATCTTTTGATAAAAAAAAGCTTCCTCTTTTTGGGTCTCGGGATTTTTTTTTAAAAGAATGCCCTTATTAAACCTTAATTCTTGAGCACCCTTAGAATCATGTTTTAGAACTGTTTGGGCCTCAGGCATTAAATCTATTTCTGAAGGGCTTAATGGATTTAAGAATTCCGCATAAGGAAATTTGCGCTGGCAGGAGTTCTCGGTTAAACGACTGAACTCCTCCATATTCATTATTCCTGAATCGAGCATTAGTAAAAGGTCATTGAGCTGAATTTTCAACCTGCCGGCATTTTCAGAAATACGACTGCTGACTAGAGTGGCAACTCTTGCCAGCTCAGACTGGGCAAGATAATTTTCATAATTTGCCGATCCGATAAACACAACGATTGAGGCAAGAATCCCAACAATTATTGCGCTGATCGATTCAATCTGATTTAGGGCAAGCGAAACCTGTTCCGTTTTTTTTGTATTGCGATAATTAAATAAAACGACGGTCAAAATAATAGCGACACTGGTCAAACAAAAAATTATATTAAGCCATATTCTTGAATGAGCGATCATCGCATTATATCGGCGTGCATCGACATCGATTCCGATGACTGCGAGTACTTTTCCGTCAACCGGGCAAAGAACCGGGGCAAACGCCGAAACAAAAGTTCCGTATTCGTCGGTAAAAGGACCAAAAACGACACTTCTGGCCGTTTCAAAAACCTTAAAAATTCCTGGGTCGGGCTTAAGATATTCAGTTCCAATCGGCGACGCCAGAGGATCATCGATTGGATAGTTTTCCGGACCAAAAACGAGTTTTCCATTTTCATTCTTGAGCGTGTAAATGCCACGCAAATCGGGAAACAGGCGCCCATAATCGGTTAAATACCTTCTGATTCTCTGGCATTCTTCAAGATTTTGACTGTTTTTTTCAAAAGGCAGATATTGGAAATCCTGGGGATCAAGTGCGGTTGCTATAGTTTCAGCCTTCAAAAGAATGTTTTCCCGAATTTCTTTTTCGGCAAGACGACTTAACCAGAAAACAGAAAAAATCCCTAGTATCAGGGCAACTGAAATGAAATATGGAGAATTTTTCAAAAGATCTGCCGAGTCTTCGACAACTTTTTTTTGACAACAATCTTTGGCAACAAATAAAGCTATTATGGCTGACAAAAATAATCTTAACAGAACCACCGGCCATGAAACGGCCATTATTGAAGCGGTTACGGTTACCAGGCCAATTTCCAGAGCGAGCACAACGTTAAATCTGCTGAATTTGAAAAGAAAAATCAGAGAAACCAGTGCTGATAAAGCTAAAAGCAGTGCAGGCAAATCAAAATTCAGCCTGCCGAAGATGGATAAAATCGAAAATATTATTAAAATTCCAATGCCAAAATTAATTGAAAGGTCGGCCAACCCATAATTTCTTTTTTCTGTATCAGCCAATGAAACCTTAAGCAACAAAAAAAATGTAATTGCCAGCATTATTGAATGGGCAAAAGACATCCATTGGTCGAACCCGGAGCTGATGGAAACCATTTTTAACCAGTCAATTATCGACTGGCAGAAAAAAAACCGGGCAAGCAACTTGAATGATTGTTTTTTTTCAGTTTCCAGACAGCAAGCCGAAACTGCGACAACGAACCATAAAATTCCTGAAAAAACCAGAATCAGATCCTGGCAGGCAAAAAGCATATCCAACCATGATCCAGACACAGATTTGCTCCCACATATCCATTATGTGCCATTTCTTGCATTTTCTTGCGGAATGGACAGATTATTATATTATATTATTCGCGGATGGCAAAGATAATGTTAAAAAAGCTTTTTCGCAGCCTTGAAACAATGGTGGTGGTATTCATCATGTTCACCGTTTCGCCATTATTGGCTCAGGAAAAAAGCTTCCCGCCATTTTACATCTATAAGATAATTCCCGGTGACCAGCTGGCAAGTTTCGACTTTACCGATCTCGATGGAAAAATCTGGACAAACCGGCAATATCTTTTTCGCCCCCTGATTTTCATCACCGGCAACTGGAAATTACGGCATGACGTGAGAAAATGGGCCAATTTTCCAAGTTTAAAATATAATCCGGTAGCCGATGTGATCTGGCTGTTCAACCCCGCTTCGACTGAGTTTGCCGATCACAATCAGCGGCTGATCGATGCTTTCAGCAGGATTTCACCACCTGTTCCAACCATTATTGATCGGCATTCACTTATCGGGCGCAGCTTGAAAATTAACTACCATATTCCCACAATCATCGGAATTACCAGAACCAACCGTTTTGCCTTCGCCTTTGCTTCGCCGATGTCAGATCAGGGCAAAGAAGAGCTCACTTCACTGATTGAAAGCAAATTATTGCCCCGGCAGGCAAATTTCACAGGGTTGTTTTTTGCCTTCTTTTGCGTTAGACTTGCGCCAAATTTTACAACCAATCAAACAAATATCCGGAGGCTATCGCTTTAATGAACAATGTAACACCTTTTGCCTGGCCCTCTTTTCATCAACAACCACACATTGGATGGTGGACCGGAAACCACTCAAATCTGGCAAATAATACTACCAGCGCGGGCAAAATGCTCAGAGATCTACGTAAGCCAGTTTTTGCAATTCTTCACGACGGAGCAATCGCATTTGCCAGCGAAGGAACCATTGATTTCAATTTAAACAATCGCCCCGCCGACAGCTTGCCACTTCTGGCGGTTTCAATGCCAACCAACCTTGAATATCTTGGCGACCCTTCGTTTTGCGCAGATCACGGGTTAAAATATGCTTATATCGGCGGTTCTATGGCACACGGCATCAGTTCACCAGAAATTGCCATCGAGCTTGGGCGCAACGGCATGCTCGGCTTCATCGGCGCCGCCGGCGAGTCACCCCAGCAGGTTGAAAAAGCGATTCTCCGCATGAAAAGCCTGCCCGAGCCGGTTCCTTTCGGCTTCAATCTTATTCACAGCCCCAATGAAAAGGGTCTGGAAGATGAAATCGTCAATCTTTATCTCAAGCATGAAGTCAGGCTTATCGAAGCTTCTGCCTTTCTGGGAATTTCACTTCCCCTGATTCGGTACCGTGTCACCGGAATTCATCAGGATTCATCGGGCGGAATTATTACTCCAAATAAGATCATAGCCAAGGTTTCGCGAGTTGAAATTGCCAGCAAATTTTTCGCTCCGCCGCCGGAAAAAATGTTGCAGAAGCTGGTTGAAAGCGGTGCGATAACCGCCGACCAGGCCAGACTTGCCGCCCGAATTCCGGTTGCCCAGGATCTCACATCAGAAGCTGATTCTGGCGGTCACACCGACAATCGCCCGGCGGTTTCCCTGCATCCTACTATGGTTGCCCTTAAAAACCGCCTGCAAAAAGAATATAATTATGATGTTCCGCTTCGCGTCGGCTTTGGTGGTGGCAATGGCACTCCCGCTTCAGTATCAGCAGCATTTGCAATGGGTGCCGCCTACATCGTTACCGGCACCGTCAACCAGGCCTGCATCGAATCCGGCACTTCAGATTCCGCACGTATTATGCTTGCTGGCGCCGGTCAGGCAGACGTGGCAATGGCACCGGCCGGTGACATGTTTGAAATGGGCGTAACGGTTCAGGTTCTCAAGCGTGGAACCATGTTTGCCATGCGCGCCCAGAAGCTTTACGAACTTTACCGAAAATATAACAGCATTGAAGAACTGCCGGGCAACGAGCGTCAGAGCCTTGAAACGACGGTTTTCAAGGCAAATCTCGATGATATCTGGCGGCAAACTGCCGAATTTTTCAGGCAGCGCGACCCTTCGCAGGTTGAAAGGGCAGAACGTGACCCGCACCACAAAATGGCACTGGTCTTCAGATGGTATCTTGGCAAGTCGCCACGCTGGGCCGTTTCAGGTGATGAGCAACGCAAGGTCGATTACCAGATCTGGTGCGGCCCCGCCATGGGCGCCTTCAATGAGTGGGTTAAAGGCTCATTCCTTGAAGCCTGGCAGAACCGCAAGGTTTACGATGTTGCGATGAATCTGCTCTATGGTTCGGCACTTGAAACAAGATTTGCCCAATTGCGCCAACAGGGCATTAACCTTTCTTCTGATATCAGCGACTTCGGGCCAATCCGCCTGGAACAAATCAGCCCCTGCATCTGAAATGCCTCGACCATTACCCGACCTGAAATATCCGGATCAGCATTGCGATCTCTGGTCGGTGAGCCTTAACGAGCCATATTCAGAGGCCGAGCTTTTTGAACTACTTTCGCGTGATGAAAAGCGGCGTCTTGACCGGTTCAGCAATAAGACGGCAAGGCGCGGTTTTGTCTGCTCGCGAGGCGTTCTGCGCCGCTTGATCGGCAGTTATCTTGGTCAGAACCCAAAGAAACTCGAATTTGCCTTCAATGATCATGGCAAGCCCCGGTTGAAAGATTTTCCCAACTGCTTTTTCAACATATCGCACAGCCGTGACCGACTGGTTCTGCTGTTTGCCCCATGCTGCTGCGGCATCGATATCGAATGCAGCACGAGAAAAGTTGATTTTCAGCCAATTCTGCGGCGTTTTTTTGCCGAAGAGGAAATTGCCAGCTGGCAGCTTCAGCCCGAGCCGGTTACCGCGTTTTTTCGCGGCTGGACAAGAAAAGAAGCCTTTCTGAAAGCAACCGGAGTTGGGATCAGAGGCCTGAACAAAGTAAGAATTTCTTTTGCGCCTGAGCTTGCCGAACCGGTCATCTGGCTTGATCAATCCTTCGGCTTAAATGACCGCTGGTTCTTTGAAGATTTTTTTATTGAACCTTCTTATCCTGGCTGCATTGTTTTACAGAACAAGCAACTGCCTATACATTTTCATTCTTTTTAGACCGGCTTCAAATGATCCCGACCAAAAAAAACTCGAAAAAATTGCAGCCACGTGGTAGAATTTTTCGCAAATTAACAAATACAAAGACTTGAAGTTTTTGCCTGAACTGGCCTGATATCCTGCCCTAAGGAGGCGAGCAGACCGAAACGAAGGGCGAAGACCTTTGTTTTTTGTTGGTTAACAAATCTAGATCCAACAGGAATAACAGATATGAAGCAGAAAAAACCGAATTTTGAACCACTTGCCATCGTCGGCATGAGCTGCCTTTTCCCAAAGGCACAATCACTTGAAGACTACTGGGGCATGGTCAAAGAAAAAATCGACGCGATATCTGAGGTTCCCAAGACACATTGGCGCTCGGAAGATTTTTTCAGCGCCGACAAAAAGGCACCAGACCATGTTTACACCAAAAATGGCGGCTTTCTTGATCCCGTAGATTTTAATCCCGGCGAATGGGGAATTGCACCTTCAGACCTTGATTCAATCGATACTTCTCAACTGCTGAGCCTGGTTGTGGCGCAAGGAGCCATGACAGATGCCGGTTATCATAAGAATCGCGAATTTAACCGCGACAATGTGAGCGTAATATTGGGCCTCACAGGAACTCTTGAGTTGGTTATACCACTGGGGGCCAGACTCGGTCACCCGATCTGGAAAAAGGCTATGTTACATGCCGGTATTCCCGAAAAGATTGCCGATGAAGTCGTAGACACCATTGGAAAATCTTATGTTTCCTGGCAGGAAAATAGCTTTCCGGGACTGTTGGGCAATGTGACCGCCGGTCGTATCGCCAACCGCTTCGACCTGGGCGGAACAAACTGCGTTGTTGACGCAGCATGTGGCAGCGCTCTGAGTGCGTTGAACCTGGCCGCCATGGAACTATGGATCGGCAAATGCGACATGGCCATAACCGGCGGCGTCGATACTTTCAATGATATTTTTATGTATATGTGTTTCTGCAAAACCCCTGCTCTTTCCCCCACCGGCCAGGCACGCCCCTTCAGCGAAGATAATGATGGAACAATCATAGGCGAAGGTATCGGCATGTATGTATTGAAACGCCTCACTGACGCAGAACGTGATGGCGACAGAATTTATGCGACAATAAATGCAGTAGGCACTTCAAGCGATGGTAAAGGCAAAGCGATTTACGCCCCCGGCATTCCCGGTCAGATAAGAGTATTGCGCCGCGCCTATGAACAGGCTGGCATTTCGCCCCGCGATGTCACTATGATCGAGGCACATGGAACCGGCACAGGGGCCGGTGATGAAGTTGAAATCAGTGCATTGAACGAAATTTACGGCGTTTCTGATACCAACCGTCCCTGGTGCGCCATTGGTTCAGTTAAATCTCAAATTGGCCATACAAAAGCAGCAGCAGGCTCTGCCGGCGTGATCAAAGCAGCCATGGCTCTTTATCACAAAGTCATTCCGCCGACCATCAAGGTCAGCCGTCCTGCAAAGGCTTTGCGTAACGAAAAATCACCATTTTATCTCCCCAACAACCTCAGACCCTGGATTCATGAAGGCACCCGTTACGCAGCCGTAAGCTCTTTGGGTTTCGGCGGCAGCAACTATCATGTGGTATTATCTGAATATAAGTCTGATAAGAATCTATATGACTGGCCAAGAGGCATAGAACTCGCCACCATTTCAGGAAAAACAACGCAGGAATTGATCAGCAACCTCGATCAGGCATCTGCCACCAAAAACGCTGTCGAACGCAGAACCTGGGCTGCCCAGACCAGAAAGACCTTTTCGGTCAATGATCCCCATCGCCTGTGCTTTCCTTTCAACAATCAGGCCGAAGAACTCAACAAAATGGTCAGCGAAATCAAACAGGCATTTAACTCTTCACCAAAAAACTTCAACCTGCCCAATGGAGCAAGTTATGAGAGCGAAAATCTCGCCGCGCCGGTTGGTGTCATTTTCCCCGGACAGGGCTCACAGTATGTAGGAATGGGCCTTGACCTGAACTGCTTTGCCCCCGAAACATTCACCGAACTGGCAACCATTGATAAAGCCCTTGGCGCAATCGACGCTGACGGCAACCACCTGGTCGATTATATTTACCCGGTGCCACAGTATGATGCCGAAAAAGATGCGTTGAGCGAAGAAAAACTCAGATCAACCGATGTTGCCCAGCCCTCGATCGGAGCCGTATCAATCGGAACATGGCGCCTGCTTGAAAAGCTGGGGCTTAAGGCAGAAGCTTTCGCCGGCCATTCCTACGGTGAACTGGTAAGTCTCTGCGCCGCCGGAGTATACGACAGCGCAGCACTTGCTCAGATTTCACGCAAACGCGGTGAGCTGATGGCCCAGAGAAAAGGTGACCGGGGCGGTATGCTGGCAATCGCCGCAGATCGCAAAACGGTCGAAGAAATTATTCAAAGCGAAAAGCTCGATCTGATCGTGGCCAACCACAATTCACCGCAGCAGGTCGTGCTTTCTGGGCCAACTTCTGAAATTGAAAAGGCTCAAAAGGCATTCAAAAATAAAAAACTGCGCGGCACCGTTCTTAAAGTAGCCGGAGCCTTTCACAGCAGTCTGGTGGCAGATGCGGCCGAACCGTTCCATGATTTTCTCAGAAAGATCAAGTTCAATAAGCCTGCTGCCAGGGTTTACGCCAATTCTACCGCCGAAACTTACCCGGCCAAAGATGCCGATCTCAGAAAACTTCTTGGCAACCAGCTGGCCAACCCGGTCAGATTCGTGGAAATGATCGAAAAAATGTATGCCGACGGCATTCGCACCTTCATCGAAGTGGGCCCGGGCGGCAAAATGGTTAATCTTATCAAAGCAATTCTCGAAGGAAAAGAGCATCGGGTGATCGCTACCGATTCATCGGCAGGCAAGCGCCATGGAGTTGCAGATCTGGCCAGAGTAATCGGCCAGCTGTGCGCCATTGGCTACCAGCTCGAAACCTCATTCTGGCAAAATGGCGTTAAATGGCTCGAAGCCCATTCGCAGGAAGAAAAACCCCGCCTTACCTTCCCGGTTTGCGGCGCCAACTACCGCTCAGCCAAGCAGAATCAGGTTATTGAAAACTTGCATAAAGCCCCGGGACCAGCCAAACAGATTGCCATTCAGGCACCGGCGGCAAGTGTCGATCAGCCCACGACGGCAGTTCAGACACAGCATGCGCGGCCTCAGCCAGCCCCGGCCCCAGTTTCAAATAACATTTTAAAACCCGCAGCAGCCTCTGCCCCTGCGCCGGTTCATGCTGCGCCCGCCGTTCAGGTTACCGGCAACAGTGAAACACTGCGCATGACCCGCGAAGCCCTGAATGCCATGCAGATGCTGCAGCAGCAGACCGCTGATCTGCACCGCCGCTTCCTCGAAGGCCAGGAACAGGCACAAAACACCATTCTGGCGCTGATCAACAACAGCGTCACCGGCGCACGGCCGGCCAGTTTCCAGCCTGCTCAGCCGGTCGCTTATGTTCAGCCAGTCGCTCAGCAGATTGCACCACCGTCTCCCGCAGCGGTTCAGCCCCAGATATCGGCTCCAGCTACGAAGCCGGCACCGGTTGCTGCCAGACCGGCCGCAGCTCAGGCTCCGGTGGAAAAGGCCCCGGTTAAGCCATCCGCCAATATTTCGCCGGTTCTGCTCGAAGTGGTGAGCGAAAAAACCGGTTACCCCATCGATATGCTGAACCTCGACATGGATATGGAAGCCGATCTCGGCATCGACTCGATCAAGCGCGTGGAAATCATGTCGGCAATGCAGGAAAAACTGCCAAACGCACCGGTAGTTCAGCCCGATCAGCTCGGCAAACTGCGCACCCTCGCCCAGATTCTTGAACATCTCGGTCATGGCTCCCATGCCGCCGCTCAGGCACGCCCGGCAGAAAATATTGTGCCCGTATTGCTTGAAGTCGTCAGCGAAAAGACCGGATACCCTTCAGACATGCTCAATCTCGACATGGATATGGAAGCCGATCTTGGCATCGACTCGATTAAACGGGTCGAAATCATGTCAGCAATGCAGGAAAGGCTGCCCGATGCCCCGGTAATTCAGCCCGACCAGCTGGGCAAGCTGCGAACTCTCGCCCAGATCATCGAGCATCTTGGCCAGGGATCAATGACTGCGGCACCTCAGGCTGAAGCAGCCCAGGCTCCAGCCGGCAACATGGGCAACATCGTTCCCATACTGCTGGAAGTTGTGGGTGAAAAAACCGGTTACCCCGGCGATATGCTGAACCCTGAAATGGATATGGAAGCCGACTTGGGCATCGACTCGATCAAACGCGTCGAAATCATGTCAGCAATGCAGGAAAGGCTGCCCGATGCCCCGGTAATTCAGCCCGACCAGCTGGGCAAGCTGCGAACTCTCGCCCAGATCATCGAGCATCTTGGCCAGGGATCAATGACTGCGGCACCTCAGGCTGAAGCAGCCCAGGCTCCAGCCGGCAACATGGGCAACATCGTTCCCATACTGCTGGAAGTTGTGGGTGAAAAAACCGGTTACCCCGGCGATATGCTGAACCCTGAAATGGATATGGAAGCCGACTTGGGCATCGACTCGATCAAACGCGTCGAAATCCTGTCAGCCTTTCAGGAAAGGGTTCCCGATGCTCCAGTAGTTCAGCCCGGTGATCTGGGCAAATTCAGAACCATCGGCCAGATAATCGAGTATCTCAGTGCCGGCAGCAAAAAGGCACCGCAGCCAGCCATGGCATCGGTAGCAGCAATGCCAGTTGCAAAGGCTGAGCCGGAGTATTTTCCGATTAAAAGAACGGTTCTGAAAGTTAAAGAAATTGATAATACCCCGAACGGAAAAACCGTTCTGAGCAAGGGTGACCTCGTAGTTGTGGCCGATGACGGCAGCGATTTCTCCGATTCGGTGTGTCAGCGGTTTGAAGCTCGCGGGCTCAAAACCCAGAAGCTGAGTTTGAAAGACATTGCTACCGGAAGATTCGATCAGAACCTCAAAGGCCTGGTAATTATGGCCCCGCAGCCCGAAAGAGGCTCACAGACGTTCTGGAGCATGGAATCTGAAGAATATCTCAAAGACGTTTTCATGGCCACCCGGAAGGCCGGCATGGTTATTCATGCCCGCAAAAGCGGTCTGATTGCGACCGTCACTCGAATGGACGGCGCTTTTGCCCTAGCTAACCTAACCAGGACGGTTGACCCGGTTCAGGGTGGTCTCGCCGGTCTGACCAAAACGATTTCTCATGAATGGCCTGAAGTTACGGCCCGTGCCATCGATCTTGATTACCGGTTCAAAGACACAGCGGCAGCAGAAAAGCTCGTAGGTGAGCTGATGGTGGCAGGCCCCCTCGAAACTGGTCTGACTCGCTCCGGCAGAGTCACACTGGTTGAAGAAACCATCAACCTCGCAGAAAATCCCGGCACTCCCGCCTGCTTTGCCCGCAATGAAGTTATCGTGGTCACCGGCGGTGCCCGTGGCGTAACTGCCGCAACCGCCATTGCCATGGCCGAAAAATATCACTGCCGATTCGCTCTTATCGGTCGCTCAGCCGCTCCTGAAAATGAACCGGCATGGCTCAGCCCGCTGCGGGCTGATGCCGAAATAAAGAATGCGATTCTCAAGAACACCGGCAAAAAGCTGACTCCAAAAGAGCTTGAAGCCGATTTCAAATCAAGAATGGCCAACCGCGAGATTCTCGAAAACATTGCAAAGCTTTCAGCTGCTGCTGATGCGGTTAAATACTATTCTGCCGATATCCGCGACCAGAAAGAAATTGAAATGGTCTTTGGAAAAATCCGCAGCGACCTTGGCCCAATAGCTTGTCTGGTGCATGGAGCCGGGGTTCTGCGTGATCGCAGGATCGAAGACAAAACCCGCGACCAGCTCGACGACGTTATCAATACCAAGATCACCGGCCTGCGTGCTGCCCTGAATGCCACCCAGAAAGACAACCTGAAAGCCATCGTGCTTTTCTCTTCGTTCTCAGGCCGTTCTGGACGCACCGGGCAGGTCGATTACGCCATGGCCAACGAAGCCCTCAACAAAATCGCTCATAAAATGAGAATTTTGCGCCCCGACTGCCGCACCATGTCCTTCAACTGGGGCCCGTGGGATGGCGGTATGGTTACCCCCGGTCTGCGCAATATTTTCCTGGCTGAAGGCATTGGACTGATTCCTCTAAAATCAGGGGCAAGACAGCCGGTTATCGAGCTTTCACACCAGGACGAAAGTGCGGTTGAAATCGGAATAATGGGGCTTATCGCGGGTAAAGACAAGCCGGAACAGGGCAACACCGAAAACAGCGGAGGCAATGATACCGAAAAAAAGTTGGTCAAGGTGTTTGATTACGAGCTCAAACTCGATTCCAACGCCTGGATGAAAGATCACGTAATGAACGGCGATGCGGTTCTGCCCATGGCGGTTACCGCAGAGATGCTCATTCACACCGCGATCATGCAGAATCCCGGCCTCGATTTCATCGGTTATGATGAAATGCGGGTGCTCAAAGGGGTAGTGATGCAGAATCGTCACAAAAAGATCGAATTTTTCTGTAGCAAGCCGGTCAAGAGCGGCAATCATTTTGTTGTGACCTCAGAAATCAGATCTGATCACAACGGTCGACAGATCGTCAATGCCAGAGCCAACATTCTTCTGGGCGAAACATCCTCGATTAAGGCACCCGCACCGCTTTCAGTTGATAATCATCTGGTTTATCCTCATTCGATCAACGAAGCTTATCAGAACCACCTGTTTCATGGAGAGTTCTTAACATCTCTCGAAACGGTTGAAGGTTGGTCTGACCAGGGTATTTCAGGTGTCGCTAAAGCCTCTCTGCCACCGGAAAACTGGTCGAGCGACACTTTGTGCAACCGCTGGTATTCTGACCCGCTTGCAGTTGATGCTGCCTATCAGCTGATGATCCTCTGGACCTGCCAGAGTTGCGGCGCCCCATCTCTGCCGACCTATGCCGCGCATTACCGGCAATTCTGCCAGCAGTTTCCCGAAAAGGTAGCGATCAGAGCCACCGCTCGCCGGAATGCTCAGATTGCGGTTGCCGACATCGATTTCCTCGATACAAAAGGCAAAGTTCTTGCAAGAATCGAAGGTTACGAATGTGTAATCAATGAAGCCCTGCGTGAAGCGTTTAAGCTGCGCACAATAGGTGGAGCGCAGAAATGATGAAACCCGCGTCCTGCCCTAAAAAGCCTCTAGCCATTGCTGTTACTGGAATTGGTGGTATTTTTCCCGGAGCCGACAACCTTGATCAGTTCTGGAAGATGATTGAAGAAGGAAAGAGTGCGGTTGCAAAAGTTCCCGATGGAAGATGGCCCGAAGATGCTGAGAATTATCATCACAGCCAGGTCGGTCGCCCTGATTCCGTGCTGTCGCCGAACAATTGTGCCATAAAAAAAATACCACAGAACTACAACGGGATAAATCTGCCCGATTCCCTTATCCGCAGGCTTGATCCACTTTTTCAGATAACTCTACAGGCAGGACGCGATGCTTTCTTTTCAACCCGCCGTGAAAACCTTGATTTGAAAAGGGTTCAGGTGATTCTGGCCAATATCGTGCTGCCCACCGATACCACTTCTGAAATCACCCGCAAGCTTTTCAACCATGGTTTAAAAACTGCGGGCAAAGCAGAAAATCCACAGCTCGAAAGCGTCCTGGATGTTGAAGCGCTGAATCGGCTTTCTGCCGAGCTTCCGGCTGGTCTGCTGGCAGCGGCGCTCGGCATCGGAGGCGGCTGTTTCACCCTTGATGCGGCCTGCGCCTCTTCGCTCTATGCGATCAAGCTGGCTTGCGAAGAGCTTATCGCCGGGCGTGCCGATGCGGTTTTAACCGGCGGCGTTTCGCGCCCCTCTTCGCAGTTTACCCAAATGGGTTTTTCGCAGCTGCGGGCTCTTTCCCCAAGTGGGATCTGTCGGCCTTTCGATGAAAAAGCCGACGGCCTGATCGTCGGTGAGGGAGCAGGCATTTTCGTTCTCAAAAGACTTGAAGACGCAGTTGCGGCCGGCGACCAGATTCATGCGGTCATTCGCGGCATCGGTCTGGCCAACGACGTGGGCGGCAGTCTGCTGGCTCCTGATATGGAAGGCCAGTTGCGGGCGATGCATGATGCATATTCTCAGGCAGGCTGGGAACCAGATCAGGTTCAACTTGTCGAATGCCATGGCACCGGCACTCCCAAGGGCGACGCGGTTGAATTCGACAGTTTGCGTCAGCTCTGGCAAAAATATGCCGACCGTCGTGATGCCTGTGTAATCGGCTCAGTTAAATCCAATGTAGGCCATTTGCTCACCGGAGCCGGTGCGGCGGGTCTGATGAAACTGATTTTTGCACTGAAAAACCACAAACTGCCTCCAACAGCCAATTTCAGCAAACCTGACCCGAACATGAACATGACTGCTTCGCCATTCACCGTTCTGCGCAATGCCCGTGACTGGCAGCCCCTGAAGCCCGGCACCCCCCGGCGCTGCGCCTTGAGCGCATTCGGGTTTGGCGGTATCAATGCCCATGTTCTTCTTGAAGAATTTATTCCCGGAACCACGAAGGTTGAAAAGACTGAAGCCGGACAATGCCACGATGATGTGGTAATCGTTTCTCTTGCCGCCCGGGCCGGTAAAGCTGACAATCTTTATGAAATCCAGCAGGCATTGTTGAACGGCAGTTCGCTTGCCGATGAATTGCCGGCAGAACGCCATTTTATCGCCACCAATGAAAAATGGCTGAAAACCGGAAGTTATATTAAAGATTTAAAAATTTCATTTGGACGTTTTAAAATCAGTCCGAAAGAGTTTCCTGAAATTTTGCCACAACAGCTTTTAATGCTGCAAACAGTCGACGAGGCGATTGGACGCCTGACCGGCACCCGGCCCGCCGGGGTTCGGCATGGCGTATTCATGGGCATCAATCTGGATTTCGACAGCACCAATTTTGCGGCCCGCTGGTCGTTGAAATCTGACATGGGTCAATCAGTAATCAATGACCTCGACTCGGTTAAAGAAACTCTGACTCCGGCTTTGAATCATGCCCGCACCGTCGGCGCTCTTGGCGGCATCGTCGCCAGCCGTATTGCGCGCGAATACCAGTGCGGCGGCCCCTCTCACACTTTTTCAGCAGCGGAAAACTCAGGTATGGCAGCCATGGAAGCGGCAGTAAGAAGCCTGCAGCGCTGTGAAACCGATGCGGCCATCGTCGGTGCCGTTGATATGGCTGGTGATCTGCGCAATCTTCTGATCTGTGATCGTCTGCGCCCATTCAGCCGCAGCGGCAAAGCCCGTCCGTTCAGCCGTAATGCCGATGGCCCGACCCCGGGCGAAGGCGCGGTTGCTCTTGTATTGAAAAGAAAATCCGATGCTCTTCGAGATGGCGACCGCATCATGGCGGTAATCAAAGGCATGGGAAGAGCCAGCCGGCAGCGCCACAGTGACCAGTCGGCGGGTATTGAAGCCAACCTCAGAGCAATGCGCCAGGCATGGAACGAAGCCCGACTCAACCCCGAGAACCTGGGGCTGCTCGAAGCCGATGGTAGCGCAAACCCGGCATCTGATCTGGTTGAGGCCGAGGCCTTTTCACGATTTTTTGAAAAAAAGAAAAGCCATAACAGCTTTCAACAGAATGACCAGCTCTGCGCTCTCGCCTGTGCCAAAACGGTTACCGGTTATACCGGCGCTGCCTCGGGCCTGTTTTCGCTGGCTCGGGCCGCCATTGCCCTCTATCAACAGATTTTACCGGCTAATCCGGGCCTTGAAGACCCGATTGAACCACTCGCCAGCCGCGAAGACTTTTTCTTCACCCCGTCGCGGCCTCAATACTGGCTGAGAAACCGGGTTACCGGCCCGCGCATCGCTGCGGTTAACGGGCACGGACTCGATGGTTCGGTCTGGCACATGGTATTGGCAGAATATGATGAAACCGGCAATTACAACTCTGAAATCAAACAAAAAATTGAGGGTGAACGGATATTTGCCGCCGGTGCTCCAAAAGATCTTCCTTTCATCGTTGAAGGCGATACGATCTGCGAATTACGCGAAAAGCTCTCAGCACTTCGCAATATGAAATCTGAAAATTTTGCCGTTCTCGCCCACGACTATTACAACCAGTCACGAAAACTGCCGCAGGCAGCCCTTGCCGTTGCCCTGGTCGCCGACAACCCGGCCGACCTGCAGCGCCGGGCCAAATTCGCCCTCAATCATATCAGCAATGACGCCGAAGCCGCAATTGCGCCAGGCCCGGAAGTCAACGACCGAATTTTCTTCAACCCCAGACCGGTTGGGCGCGACGGCAAAATCGCCTTCGTTTTCCCCGGCTCGGGCAATCATTTTCTGGGAATGGGCGTAGATCTTGGGCTTACCTGGTCAGAATTTCCGCGCCGGCTCGATGAGCAGTTCGAACTGCTGGCCGCCCAGTATGCCCCCCGACACATTGTTCCGTGGCGTCTCAGCTGGCCCTCCGACTGGGAAGACAGAGCAATGCGTGATCTGATCGACGATCACAATTCTCTGGTTTTCTCACACGTCTCAACCTGCGCTTTGATAAGCGATATCGTTGGAAATTTCGGCATACAGCCTGAAGTAGTCATGGGTTACAGCCTTGGTGAAACGGCCGGCAATTTCGCCACCCGCACCTGGCGCGAACGCGATGAAATGGTGAAACGCATGCGGGCTTCAGCCCTTTTTACCACCGAATTGATCGGCCGCTATGACGCTCCGAGACGACATTGGGGGCTGGGGCCGAATGAAAAAATCGAATGGTTGCTTGGTGTAATTCATTGCCCCGCCCGTGAAGTTGAAAAGCATCTGCCGAATTTCAAACAAACGTATGTTTTAATTGAAAATACAGAGGGAGAATGTGTAATTGGCGGCAACAAAATTCAGGTTGAAGCACTTGCCAAAAAAATCGGAAAAGCCTTTTTCCCGCTCGATGGCGTTTCTTCGGTACACTGCCCCGCCGCTCTGCCGGTCGCAGACCAGTATCGAGCCCTGCATCTCTACGACTGCCACCCGCCCGATGGCATGACCTTTATCAGCAGCGGTTGGGGAACCACATTCAAACCTGAAAAAGACCGAAGCGCCGATTCAATCAAGGCTCAGTGCATCGGCCCCATCAATTTCCCGCGCTGTGTTGAAACCGCCTGGGAAAACGGCGCCCGGGTATTTCTCGAACTTGGCCCGCGCAGCTCTATGTCGCGCATGATCACCGGCATTCTCGGAGACCGCCGCCATTTTGCCCGCTCAGCCATGCTTTTCGGTCAGAATCAGAACAGCTCGTTGATCAGGTTTCTGGCCAATCTGGCGAGCGAAAGGGTTGCCGTGGATTTCAGCCCCGTATTCAAGAACAGCGCATTACAGATCGCCGCCGCCAGAGAAGATAAAGCAAAGATTATAGTGCAGGTTGGTCATCGAATCGATTTCGGCAAAGTGAGCCGCCCGGCCGCAAAAGCAGTCCCTGCCACTCAGATCGTGCCTGCCCCAATACCAGCAGCAGCATCGCCGGTGCCGGCAGCCTCCGCAATGATTGCCGCACCCGCTTCGGTAATGCAGCCGGCGCCCCAACCACTAAAAACCATGGAAGTCCAGGCAATGAACCATCAAAATACTGCTGTATCTGAAGAAACCAACATTATCCGGGGCTGGCTATCCTCACAAAAGGCAACTGCCAAAGCACACGAAGCCTTTTTAAGCTTTTCCAACCGCATGGCCGCGGCTCAGGCCATGCTGCTGCAGCAGCAGATTAACGCCATGGAAGGTTTGTCAAATGAAGATTTGAACAGCGTTCTTTCAGCGCCCGTCGAAAATCAGGCGCGGGCCACTGCTTGTGCACCGGCACCATCGGCTGCTCAGCCCGCAATGCCCGCTCAGCCACAGCAGATTGCCGCATTGCAGCCGGTTTACAAATTTTCGCGCAGTCAGAAAATGCCAAAAGCCTATACCGGCCCCGTTATTCTCGATCAGAAACTTTCGATGGAATTTGCCACCGGTCTAATCGGCAAGGCGCTGGGCGAATTCTTCGCCCCCATCCATAAAAACCCGACCAGAGTCAGACTGCCCGATATTCCGCTCAATTTCGTCGATCGTATCACGCTGATTGAGGGCGAAAAAGGCTCGCTCGGCAAAGGCCGGGTCGTTACCGAACATGATGTTTACCCGAACACCTGGTATCTTGACAACGACTGTATGCCCACCGGGCTGGCAGTAGAAGCGGGACAGGCCGACCTTTTCCTTTCAAGCTGGCTTGGTATTGATTTCAAGACCAAAGGTGTCGCCAAATATCGTCTGCTCGACGCGGTCGTGACTTTCCACGGCCCCCTGCCCCGCCCTGGAGATACAATTCATTATGATATCAGGGTTGACCGCTTCATTCGCCAGGCTGATACCTACCTGTTTTTCTTCGAATTCGACGGCAGCATTGATGGCAAGCATCTTATCACGATGCGCGATGGCTGCGCCGGCTTTTTCACTGATAAACAGCTGGCAGAAGGAAAAGGCATCGTTTTAACCGCCGACGATATCAGGCCCGAACCCAGGCCTGACCTGCCTGGACGCGAGCTGCTGCCGGCTATGGTCACCGAATCATTCGGCAAAGAAGAACTGGACGCTCTGCGCCAGGGAGACCTGGGTGCGGCATTCGGGGGCGCGTTCACCGGTCTGCAGATCAGGCCCCAGACGCTGCCCGACGGACGCATGAAAATGATCGACCGTATCACCGAGATTTCGCCGCGTGGCGGGCGTTTTGGTCTTGGTCAGATCAAGGCAGAGATCGATATTCCTGACAATGCCTGGTTCTTGACCCGGCATTTCTGTGATGATCCGGTAATGCCTGGCACTCTCATGTATGAATCATGTATGCAGTCGATGCGTGTTTTCCTGCTGAGAATGGGCTGGGTGGCCGATGCGGAAATTGCGGCATTCGAGCCATTGCCTGGCATTAAAAGCCAGCTGCGCTGCCGTGGTCAGGTAATTCCCGGAGTTAAGAAGGCGCTTTACGAAATTTCAATCAAGGAAATGGGTTACAGCCCTGAACCTTACGCCCTTGCCGATGCCCTGATGTTTGCCGATGGCAACCGCATTGTGCAGGTTCTTAATATGAGCGTCAGGCTTTCAGGCGCAAATCGCCAGATGATCGAAAATCTTTGGGCAGCGCAGAGCGGCCGGGCTGCACCGGTTCAGCCAACTGACATTCTGCCCGCCATTTATACCGGACAACAGATTCTTGAGTATGCAATCGGCCGGCCTTCAGTGTGTTTCGGCGACAAATTCAAGCCCTTTGATTCAGAGAAGTTTCTCGCCCGTTTGCCTAACCCGCCTTATCTTTTCGTTGACCGCATAACTGCGGTTGATGCAGAATTTCTCAAGATCAAAACCGGCGGCCACGTTCAGGGTCAATTCGACATCAGGCCAGACCACTGGTTTTTCAGAGCCAACCGGCAAAGCAGCATTCCGTTCTCGGTTCTGCTTGAGTTCCCGCTGCAGGTCTGCGGCTGGTATTCATGCTTCATGGGTTCGGCCTTGACCAGTGACAGGCAGTTGCATTACCGCAATCTCGACGGTGTTGCCACCCTTTACGAAGACATTACCACCGGTTCTGGCACACTGACCGCCGATGTCTATTCGACCAAAGCAGCTAATTCCGCAGGCATGCTGATTCAATCGTTCAAATTCGTGGTAACCCGCCAGGGCCGCAAGGTTTATGACGGTGAAACCACATTTGGATTTTTCTCGGTCGACGCCCTGTCCAATCAGGTCGGACTGCGCGGCATCGATCCTTATGAGCCCGACGCAGCGGAAAAAGCCCGCGCCCGGTCATTGCCTTTCAAAGATTGCCCCCCCGTTCTTCCCGAAGATACCGACCTCGAAGCCTTCGACGGCCTGATCATGCCGGGAAAAGCCTACAAGATGCTCGATTCGATCGACATGTTCATCAGCGACGGCGGCCCTGCAAAACTGGGTTTTGTGAGGGGCACAAAGAAAGTCAACCCCGCCGACTGGTTTTTCAAAGCCCATTTCTACCAGGATCCCGTCATCCCCGGCTCACTTGGCCTCGAATCTTTCCTGCAGCTGCTGCGCGCCGTGGCGATTGACCGCTGGGGCTTGGAGCTTCAGGGCCGCCCATGTCATTTCGAGCCAATCGCAGTGAATCAGAAACATGTCTGGTCCTATCGTGGTCAGGTCATACCCAAAGACGACCTGGTAACGGTAGATGCCTGCATAACCCGCATCGACGATGCCAATCACCTGATCGTCGCCGACGGCTTCCTGAAGGTCGATGGCCGCATCATTTACAGCATGAAAGATTTCGCGCTGAGGGTTGCCACAACCTGACCGCCGATCTTTCTGCATTTAAATTGCAAATTTAAAACAAATTTTTTAACGCCCAAAAGCCGTGGTTTTCTGAATCAATCTACAACACTTTTGATTCTTGAAACCCCGGTTTTATCTTCCTGACAAAGCTCAAAGGCAATTCCAGCATTTTTCATCCGCTGACAAAAAATGCTATGCAAAGGCTCGTTGAAAAAAATCAAATTTTTTAAACCGCTTCGACCAGCTAAGCTGGCTCAGCGACCGAAAAAATGCGGTCATTGAGCTTGTCGAAATGCCCGCATTTGAGAAATAGTCAATGAGTTTTATATAGTTAAAAATTTCTGCTGAAACAAAGACAGGCTGTCAATTTTTATAGCCCAGATTAATAGACAACTCAAAAAGGTTGGGCTGGCGGAGGGGCGAAACGTCCTTTTTCCTTGGCCATGGCTTTTTTGGTTTAAGCTCCAGACCGGTTATATTCTCCTGTTTTTCCCACGATTGCTCGCTTCCAAGTGGTCTTCCAGTCCGCTCATGTTTTTGAAGTTTTCCTGAGTGTCTTGGCCGATAGCTTCATTCAAAAAATCTTTCAACGAATCATTTGAACAAACCCTCGTCACCTGTAAAAATGATCATTCAAAGGCCGCCATCTGCGTTAAAAAAGGTGTTTGATCAGTTTGAGAATACCCTGGCTCCAGGGAACCCGATGGGAAATGCCGGTTGATTGCGCAAAACTGTTTTTGTGTTCAAGATACCATTCGTAATTGCGTATCAAGGCCTGTTTGTTGGAATATCTGGGCGTAAATCCGAGCTGCTTTTCTGCCTTTTCAATGGAAACAAATGATTCCTGGCAGGCGGTTTCATATACCCATTTGTAGAGCGGCGACAGCTTAAGTTTCTCAAGAATGCGAAGAATTGTAATTGCAGGCCCCGAGGGAAATGGAACAATCCTTTTTCCGAATCCGGCGCGGTCGAGAACGGCCTGAAAGTCTTCCCGGAAAGTGCCGAATTCCTTTGCGCCAATGTTGAATGTGTCATTAACAACACTTTCTTCTTTGGTAAGGCAAATATAGATAGCTTCGCAGAGGTCTTCCACGTCAAGATACTGGTAGAGATTGTGTCCTTTGCCGAGAATGGGAAAGCCATGGCCTTCACTGGCCCAGTCGTAAAGCATTGCAAAGACGCCTAGCCGCTCAGGGCCGACAAATGACTTGGGTCTGATAACCGGAACGCACATTCCCTTGTCGCGAAATTTGAAACAGACTTCTTCGGCCTTGATTTTGGCTTCGCCGTAGGGGCCGACTCCGATCATCGGATCATCTTCGAAAAGCGGGTGATGATCGGGAACGCCATAAACGGCGGTTGATGAAACATGAACAATCCTTTTGATACCGGTTTTGTGAGCTTCTTCGAGCACCATTCTGGTACCATCAATGTCGGTTGAGAAAATGTCTTCGGGTTTATACAATGGCAATGCCGCAGCGCAGTGAACAACGCAGTCGCAGCCATTCAGGGCTGTCTTTACGTCATCGGCATTGCGAATATCTCCGGTGACTATGTCTATTTTGTCTTTTTCTGGGTAATCAAATGGTGCGATATCAAGTGAAACAACCCCAATGTTTTTGCTCAGCAGGTAGCGAACCAGATTGATTCCGAGAAACCCCGCCCCTCCTGTGATCATTACTTTCATCGTTTACCTCGCATGCCTGTGGATTGTTCTGATACGCCAATAATACCAGTATGCGCCACAAAAAACAAGCTTGTTGAGATCTCTAACTCATAGGGATATGAGGTTGGAAATTTTTAGCACGAATTAAATCTGCAATTGGAAAGATCATTGAGACATTGATCGAAAATTTTGCACAGACAAAACACATCCGACTGTAGGCACGGATGTTTCTATCGCTCAATCCCCGACTTTTTAAGGCCTTGACTATCTATGGCATTTCGAAATGAATCATACTCAAAAATACTTGTACTTTTTCTCCAATTATGGTTTTATTGGATATGACTATTTCATCAGATTTGAGAAAACGAATTATTGAATCCTATGACTCTGGCGAAGGTAATCGAAAGGAGATTGCCATTAGGTTTAAAGTTAGCGAAGACTTTGTTAAGATGCGTATTCTGGCGAAATCCGGCCAGTCATTCTGATTTAATCCGGCCACCCGTT
>DYKG01000031.1 GCA_020722725.1 Candidatus Methylomirabilis sp. | reverse complement strand
AAATACGGCGGCCTGCCCGGCATTCATCATTTTGAACTTGGAGACGAGGTTGTTTATCAATATGTGGATTCAATCTTCAGCACAATTTTGCTAAAAGATGTTGTCGCCAGGCACAATATCAGAGACGTTTTTTTGCTGAAAAAAATAGCCAACTTTCTTTTCGACAACTGTGGAAATCTTACCAGCGCAAAAAAAATAGCAGATTTTCTCAAAGCTGAGAAAATCAAGACCACCCTGGACACTGTTCAAAACTACATCAGCTATCTTTGCGATGCATTTCTGATCTATACCTGCAAACGCTTTGATATTAAAGGAAAAAGACATCTTGAGCTGTCTGAAAAATTTTTTGCTGCTGACCCAGGTGTACGCCACAGCATTCTTGGCTATCGCGAGGCCGATATAGCCGGCATTCTTGAAAACCTTGTCTACCTTGAGTTATTGCGCCGTGGATATTCCGTTACCACAGGTAAATTCAATTCCCTCGAAGTTGATTTCGTCGCACAAAAAAACAACGAGATTTTGTATGTTCAGGTCGTCTATCTGTTGCATTCCGAAACCACTGAAAACCGTGAGTTTGGCGTTCTTGAAAAAATTGCCGACAATTTTCCAAAAGTTGTTTTATCAATGGACAAAATCTTTGCAAAAGTACGCAACGGGATAAAAAGAATTTACCTTCCAGATTTTTTATTGGATTGGCAATGATAATAATTTTGAGAAACAAATATGAGGAATTAAGCGCTCCCGACTAATTGAATATGCTTTATTTGCGCTTGATCTTGTACTTAGCATCAGGAATATTTTTAAAATGCTGATCCTGAGTCCAGATGATTGCGTTGTGGGCTCTGGCGGTTGCGAGAATAAGGCTGTCCGCCATGGGCAGCTTCAATTCAAAGCTGAGTTTTGCCGCCTCAATTGAAATTTTAATGTCGATCTCGGTTACCAGACCTTGTTTCATTAAGGCAAGTGTCTGAAGGGCGGTATCTTCTCCTTTGGCGGCAAGCACCTTCTTAAAGACTTCAAAAATACAGATGACCGGAACTATAAGCTGTTCGGTTTTAAACAACGGAAAAGAAAAAAAGTCCGCATCCGGGCCATCAGATAAATACTCTAGCCAACCACATGAATCAACCAGGTTCATATTCTATCTGCTTCGCGTTCAATAGTTGTATCGATGCCCCGACATATTCCACGCATTTCTTTTATTGATTTAACAGGAATAAGCTCAATTCTGTCTCCATATTGTATAACTTGAATTCTTTCTCCGGGCTTGATTCCCATGCTTTTTCTGACTTCTTCGGGAATGACAATTTGAAATTTTGGCGAGACTTTGACCGTGTTCATTTCTTTTGCCTCCATAGTAAACCTCGTTTTACGATAATTCGATCGATCGGAAAGGTCAAGCTGAGAATTCCGAGTAACAGCAAAAAAAATAGATTGGGAGCTGGAATTTTTGCCGCGGTAATGCCTTGCAATACTTTTTGAGACGAGTTCAACCTTTTGGCATGGGACTCCTCAAGTGCGCTTGTGCAGTAGAGAAAGGCCATAAACAAGGTTTGGCAGGTCTTCGACCTTTTCTAAAATGAAACCTCTCAGCTCAGAATTTTTGTTTTCCAGGTGAGAAAGGCAGATGGTGTGAAACATCTGTTGATCAACCGACATTTGCCATTCGATCGGAGCAAAAATTGCCGAATTGCATAATTCCAGGCTTTTCCCGGGGTTGAAAGTCAGGAGATACTGAACGACGAAATTGGAATTGTTGTTCATTCCCCAGGTTGGTTCAAGAAAATCTCTGGCATTTTCAGAATTTTTCAAGGCCTGGTAAATTGGAATCAATAACTGTGCAGTTCTTCTTACCTGATGTGGATCAGACTTGAATTTTTCAACCAGATCTTGCCAATTTTCCTTTGTGTCATTTATGAAAAGAGCCTTTAAAAACAGATAAGTCAAATACTGCTTGAATTTTTCATTCTCTAAATCAGAAGAAACAATATTTTTATAATAATAATCCCATTCTTTAAATAAAATTTTAATTTCTGAATCCAGACAAATCCGGCATTTTTCAGCAGTAAGTTTAACCCAGAAAAAAAACGACTGGAGTGAAAGTTTATTTTTGTTGAAACTTCGCCTCAGTTCGCAGGATGAAGGATCACATCTGATAGAGGGCTCCTGTGAAAAATAGCCGCAAAGATATGGTATTTTGAATCGCTGATCAAGATTTTCCTGCCTGATTAAACTCCTGTTGAACTGGTCGCGAAAGCCGCACCAGTGGGCAAGACATTCCCCCTTAAACTTCTGTGATTCATAACCAGGCCCTGAACATGTCTCAAAAAATGAATTTAAAATTAATTTTAAATTTGAATTGCCCATGATAATTGCAATGGCCGGTTGTGGAAACCATGCCATATCATGGGAAATTTGCCGGCCCGTTTCTTTTTTTACCGGCAAAACAAAGTTTAAAAGATTTTCGATAAAGATCTTTGCGGACTGTTCAAAACTTTTGATGCACATTCCGTTTTTCGGCTTTTCAGCTAAATCGGTGGTATAATGAGGCTTTAATGCTTTTTCCAGCTTGTCGAATCTGGGATCTTTGCTTTTGGTAAATTTATTTTCCCCGGCATCGATCGATTGGAGAGCTTCATTTTTTTTCTCTGGAGAATCTTTAGTCATTGACGTGATAATGTTTTCAAGAAGTTTTCTGCAGATTATGGCCGCTTTTTTGTTTTTTCGCTTCCTGAAATTTTTCAATGCCAGATATAGCCTGGAAATTTTATTCGAGTTTGGCACATTGTCAAAAATTTTATAATCAAGAGATGCGTTGAGAATTCTATTGACCTGCTGCATGATTTCAGCTTCAACTTTGACGGGTGCCGGGTCATCGGCAAATTCTTCAAGCCTTTTTTCGTATTCTTCAAGCAGCTTTTCAAGCAATCTGCTTTCGGTTACTGTCAGTTCATCGAGACTAGAAAGCAGCCATAACAATTCTGCGGGGTTTCGGTAAAGCAGGCATAGCGCAAGGGGGTACCGTCTTCTGACGATTTGGAAATCATGGTCGTTCAGCAAAAACTCCAATCCGAAGATTTTCACTTTTTCAGAAGCGTTTGCGATTTCGAGGTTTGCATCGAGAAGGGCGTCGGCAAAATCCCTATAGATGTTTTCAGCCCTGACCAGCGACCTGGAATAATTTTTCAGCAAAAACATCAATAACAAAGCGTAATTCCAGTCATCGGGTAATATATACCTCAAACAGTGATCGACATTAACCTGGTTCTCGGATTCTTGAAACTTCAAAAGAAACTTCAGAAACTGCCTGCTTACCAATGCGAGTTTCCGGCATTTTTCTTCGGAGCTATAGGCACCCAGCATGTTTTTCCAAAGTTTTGCCGGCAGCCCTGTTTCTTCAATCATCTGTTGGAAAAAAGAATTTAAAATAAATTCCGCCGGCTTGCCCATGTTAGAAAAAAGCCAGGATCTAATTTCATTTTTGGCCGGCAGATGCCCGGTATGGCTCTTTAACCAGATATTTAATTCTTCAATGTGGGAAAAGCCCACTATTCGAGGGTTTCCCCAATAATTGTGGTCGTCTATATTCCCAAGAGGAACCAGGCAAAAATCAAATTCTCTTTTTAATGCTGCTTCAATTTTAAGCCCAGGTTCAACTTCACCAACTTCACCATTTTTCAGAATTCTGCCCGTGCAACATATTGAACCTATTTTCGGGTAGCCATGAAAAGCAAGCCAGGCTTGAACAAAAAGACCCATTTCAAAAGATTCTCCTTCAATGTCTGCAAACCTTGCAATGTCCAGAATGTATGATTCACTGTGTTTAATTGAAAAAGAATCATCGAGAAGTTTTTGAATTTTTGCATTGGCTGTTTTAAATTTTCTGGAAATGTCTGGCTCAGAAATCTCAGAAATCTCAGAAAAAGAAGAAAAAGAAACCAAAGGAGTTCTTTTGTCTGCCGTGCCCCTTATGATTATGGGAACAGAAACACCCGCAGGCATCGAATTGATTTTTTTCCGGATCTGGTGTTGGATTGCCTCAGAAAAGAATTCTCGACCGTTTTGGGAATGTTTTAAATGGCATAAAAATTCTTCTGCATAAAAATTCGCTTGAAAAACATTGGGCAATCGATTGATTTCATGTTCGATCAAATCACCTGCCAGTTTGTCAGACCGATCATAGGTTTCAAGAATATTGGGCAGTCGACTTGGTCTGGAACGCCATAAGGCATGAGCCATCGGGGTGCTTTCAAATCCAATCTCATCTTTTACAAGCGCGACGAGATCTTTAGCAGTTAAGTTTTCAGGCAATAACCAGCACGGGCATGGCGTTCTTTTCAAAGGTCAATTTACCCTGATAGAAATGGTTTGAGCGCCATTTTTCAGAATTTTTAAAAGCTGTTTTTCTTCTAAAAGAAGAACTCCGTTTTTATCAGACGCAAAACTTTTTACTTCCTTTGAAGTTTTGATTTCAACGACAAAAGATGCTTTTTTAGCGCAGATCATTTTGATTCCAACATCTTCGAAGTAAAGCACGTTAAGTGGAAACGACTTTTTATCAACAAGCTCTCTGATTTTTTTATGAAAACCACCGATATCAGAGGCTGCCAGAGCAATGTTTTCATTTGCCTGGAAATCCAGAAAAATTTCCTGCTGGGCGGAGAGTTTTTCTTCTGATGTCTGCAGATCTTTAAAAAAAGAAGAAGAAAGAAGCTGCCCGCAGGCAATTCGGTGCTGACGAAACAATTTGCCAGAACTCGAAAGATTTTTGGCAATTGGGTCTTCGTTAATCAAACATTTTAATTTTGTCAAAATTTGCTCATGAATGGAACCAAAAAAATGTTCCAGGTGATCAACCAGTATCGGACGCTCGTTCCACCATTCGAGAAGGGCGGTTATTCCGGTCGGAAAATCTTCGGGTTCAATTACCAGATCGGTTTTTTCGTCAAGGTCAAATTGGTTCGGGCTGAAAAACACCGGTACAACCCTTACCGCCGATTTGCATCCATCTGCGGCGGTAAATGTTGAATGAGTTATAACTGCAAAACTTTTCTCATTATCCTCCCCGGAGACGATTCTCCAGACTTCTCCTTCTAAAAAAGAGCAGGAACCATCTTTAGGGACAGCGCCATCCAATATTTTTTTGAATTTATTATCATTGCGATCAAGGTTCAGAAAAATTCTGGCAAGCTCAGGGTTCTGCGAAATTTTTCTGCAGCTGCCACATTCTTCAAGGTGCCGGGCCAGGCTGGCGGGCACTTGCTTTATTTCCTTTTTTTCTTTGCTTTCGAGATAGGACTTGAGCTTTTCCAATGGGCAATTCTGATTATTCATTTAAACCACCTTTAGACAAAGCGACGAAAATTCTGAATAACTGTTTTGTGAGGCCCTTGATAAAGATCAGGCGTGACTCATGGGGCAGGTCTTGAATTTTACACTGAACCCTGATCTGGAAAGATTTGAGTCGGTTATTTGCGGTTGACCTTTTTGGGGGCTTCCAATTATTTAAGCGGTTAAAACGCCGATCATTCAAAAAATCTTCGACGCAATCCACAACCGGCTTTTCTAATTGTTTTTTATTTAAAGGATTTTTTTTCAGATATTTTGGGCAAGAGTGACAGAGATGGGCCAGGCCGGCCATGAAAATCTGCTGTGTTTCGGTATTGTTTACCTGGTTTTCTTCAAGGAACAGCTTCAGGGCTTCTTCTGCTTCAGCTTTGATAATGAAGCTGAAGTTCTGGTTTACAGCTTCATGATTCTCAAAAGAGTTTCTTGCCTCGGGAACAAAATTGTTGAAGAAAAATTCTGTTATCAGCTTTCTCGCAAAGGCTCGATTTTTATGATTGGGCAAATGAAGAAAGTTTTTTATGGAATCAGCGTAATGATTTTTTTTCAAATTGAATTCGGGGTAGTTAACAGGAACTTGCAGTGGCAGAACGGATTTAATTGTTCGACAAAACTCAATCGGGTTTTCATTAGCAGACCAGTAGTTTTTTCTTGCTTCAAATGCCAAACCTTTTTTCTGGAGCGATTTCAAGTTGTTTTTTGTACGATTGTTAAACAGAATGTAGTTTTTACCTCGCTGGTCAGCATATTCACGGAGAAGAGTCCTGATCCTGGAGAAGGTATAGGCCTGAATAATCGCGTGATAGTTTTCAGGTTGAAGCAAAACCTTTTCACGAATGAATTCGGAGAACCGGTTACTTAAGGGCGGATTTTGGGTTTGATTTAAAGTTTTGAAATCACAGGGTTCGGTGATGATTTCTTTGATAAGGTGTAATGCTGTTTCGTTTTGTTGTTTTTCGGTTACAACTTTTTTCAGCCCGGTTGAAATAACTATGCGGGCGACCATCTCGTCAACCGATTTAATAAGTTCAGAAAAAGCCTGTATTCTGCTATTACCTTTAGATACCAGAAATCTTTCGATGCATTTTCCAAACTTTGAACTGTTCATGATTTCAGTTTTTTCTTCAGTTCAGCCAGCTTTTTTTGACTCAGGCTTGCTGATCCGCCAAATTTATCGTCGATTGAGAAAATCGTGACGGGGTGGGTGGATTTGAGTAAAAAAACGGTGTCAAGTTTAAGACATTGGCAATCTTCCGGCTTTACGTAGAAAAGCGACCTGTCAGAGGGATTTCTTCCATGGGTTTGGCTCGAACCAAATGCAACCCTGAAAAATTCCGGATTCTTCGATATGCTTAAGCCGGGGTGTGAAGACCGGTGTTCTTTTGCTTTTTGAAAAAAATCAGCGGTTTTCCAGGAACTTTCTTTGATAAAGGCCACATGGCCAAATGGGATACCAATGGTAACCCGCGGTCGAACTTCAATATTCGCTTCCTGCCATGAGTTCTCAAGACTTTGTTTGACAAGAAGGTCGAATTTGCTCATTGGAACCTCTGTTGCTGCTTAAGATAAGGGAAATTTAGCAAACTTCATGGTAATAATCAACAAAATATAAAGGTAAAATGAATATCATTTAAAAGCTATCTCAGGCTAAAAAATGAATGCAGGAGTGAACAATACTTAATCCTGGAATTTTAAAGGTTACCCGGAAATTTTAAAGGTCTAAGGGAGACCGGCTGGTTTTTCTGAGAAATTTGGGCATCGCTTTGCTGGTTTTTAAACTGCTTAATTTTAAAAGCCCTGGCTAAATGGGTTAATCAGGCGAATGCCCCGGTATAGCCGGCCTGAGTTAAGATCTTCAGAAAAAATTACATCACATTTGGCCTTTTCTGCTGCAGCTATTATAAGAGAATCCCAGAATGATAGTTTAGCGGAAGTACTTATGTCTATTGCCTGTTCAATCAGCTCAAGATCGTTATTTACAATCTCAAGATTCTGGAAATTATGGACAATGGCTTTTACAGTAACAGGGTCGGCTTTAAGCTTCGCTGTCGCGGCAACGTAAAATTCTTGAAGCACCTGGGTTGAAATTACTGGATTGTGCTCAATTATCGCATTCTTAAGGAAGTTTCTTGCTTTGAAATGCTTATTGGAATTTCTCGGATCAAGCGTGTAGACCAGAATATTGGTGTCAATGAAAATTTTAGCCACGGTACAACTCGTCGCGGGTCCATTTTTCTGATTTATCAGTGATTTCAAGCTTGTCCATCATTGCGAATGCCTCGTCAAGCCAGTTGGTATTTTCAGAAACCACCGTCTGTCTGATCAATTTTCTTACAAGAGCATTGAAGGAAATCCGGTGTTTTCTGGCATAATCGCGGCCAGCTTTCAGCAGATCATCCTCGATCGAAAGAGTAATATTTTTCATACTTTCCCTTTACACATATTATGTGTGATATGTAAGTGATTGTCAAGTCACTACTGGTTTTAAGCCTGGAAAATTTGAATAAGCAAAGTGAAGGATAACCTCGCAGCGATTGTTTCAATCCCCGAGAATGGGGGGGGGGGTGGCGGAAAAGCAAAAAAATCCATATTTGAATTTTTTCGCTGATGAATACTTTTCTCTCGAAAGCTTGTACCAAAGGCATTGTTTTGTTAACATTGCCTCAAATTCAAGTATGCCAGGGAGCATCAACATGGGAAATGCAGTTAAATTTGTAACAAGAAAGCTTGATCACCTCGGTCTGGTTGCTGGCATGATCCGAAAACTTGGCATTGTTAAGAGTATCGACAGCCTTTTGGGATCCAAGTCGACTGTTACAAAGAATATAAGTGTTGGCGAATGCGTTGCTGGTATGATTATTAACGGTCTTGGTTTTGCAAACCAGGCTCTTTATAAGGGTTCTCGTTTTTTTTCAAATAAACCTGTCCTTGATCGTAATGATAATTACAAAAAATTCTAAAATGTACGCGGAATACCTGTAACCGGTAACAATTTATATCAGCGACTATACGCCGAAAAACCGGGACAAATTAAGAATTATTCCGAAATTCAAAACTTTTTTTTGAAAAGGTCTTACGTTGTTTTTATAAATTATTATAATAAAAAGATGATTTCAAAAACCTATAAGTCAGCTTCTCTCTATTTGTGCCTTATCGCCATCGTAATCGTGCTCGGGGCCCTTTCAGTCATTGCACAGGAGGGTTATCAGAAAACAGATGCAAGGAAAGAAACGCTCCGGCAAGCTCTTCTGCTTCTCGATAAAATCGAGGCAGAATCGCCAAAATCGCAGGCCGACCTGGTTAAGCTGCGTGAAAAGATTCTGGCCCTTTACCGCAGTCCACGGGTTGAGAGACGAGCCAGTGAGCCAGATGTTAATTTTGCCCGGCGCAATTCCAGAACCAGTCGGACATCAAGAGGCAATCGCAGCAGAAATGAAGATTGGATCAGCTTTTACAATTCGATAGCGAGTTTAAACAATAATGAGCTGATTGCAAAAATCTTTGAAAAGATTCAGTGTCAGAAAGCGATAGATTATACTGATGCCCGGCGCTATATAATGCTGACTGTCGATAATTATGACAATTACATTGAATGTATTTACACTGGCAAAGTCATCAATGCAAAAACCATGCCGAAAAACGATGTGATGAACATCGAACATTCATGGCCCCAGTCGAAAGGTGCCAAAGGCATCGCCAAAAGCGACATGCATCATCTGTTCCCGACTGACCCGGTGGCCAATTCCACCCGCGGCAGTCTGCCTTTCGGAATTGTTGACAACCCGATCTGGGAAGAAGGCGGCAGCGAATGTGACGGCGATGTATTTGAACCACGGCCCAAGTATCGCGGCAACATCGCCCGCGCCTTGTTCTACTTCTCGGTTCGCTATAAATACCGCATTGACGGCGATGAAGAACAGGTTTTGCGCCAATGGAACAAAGACGATCCCGTAGATGCCAATGAACGTGCAAGAAATGACAGAGTTGAGCAGATTCAGGGCAACAGAAACCCCTTTGTTGACCACCCCGAACTTGCTGACCGCATAAACGATTTTTGATTTTCTAAATCCTAACCAACCTTTTGGGCGGCATTCCAAGCCGCCTTTTTTTTTGCTTTAGTTTCTTGATTTCTTTGATATATTTTTGGATTAAGCTTTTAACATGGAGGTTATATGGCAAAAATATCGCGCCTGATCCTGCTTTTATCATTGTTTTCGTTGCTGGCCTCAGCGGGGCCTGCCCACGCCCAGGGCTACCGCTATTACAAAATTTACCAGGGCATGCCGTTTACCCATTTCGATATTGAAGATATTTACCATCAACGCTGGGTAAGCACCTATCTTCGCGGCAAACCGATAATCATACTTACCGGACATCGGTATCAGCGCTATGAAATTTTGAAATGGGCTGAAACTTTCAGGCAGGAATATGGTTTGCCAGGTCACTGCCATCTGTTGTGGGTAGTCAACCTGCGCAAATTTCCATGGTCAACCAGTCGCGGCACGGTAATCAAGCAGTGGCGTGATTTTAACCCGCCGATTCCAGTTTTGCTGGACTGGGACGGAGTTGTTGGAAAATCGCTGAAAATCAATTACAACGTGCCCAACATCATCGTTCTCGACGCATTCGGAAGACTGGCTCTGCATGAAATGCACACCTATAATCCGGAAGTTTATGCGGCAGTTTCTGCGCATATCAAAAGCCTGCTGACCGTTAATCCAGGGTTGGCCGTTCAGCCGGTTCCGATGGATGTTGTTCCTGCACCAGAGGGTGTGCGTGGAGATTCCAACTGAACTTTATTTTTGCGCGAAAACCTTTATTTCGGCGGGCCGCAGGTCATAATCGAGACAACGCGGTACCGCCGAAATTGCGTATTCGGGGCTGATGTCGATCAACGGACCATGCCCGGTTACGGCTTCGAGGTCAGGAATGTACACGTGCTGGTGACGGTTGATATCTTTGTTGAGGGCAACAAAAATGCTCTTTTGACCCGGCAAGGATTTGCGGAAGCAGAAAACATTAGGCCAGTTGGCCTGATCGACGATTTCGATGCCAAGTTCCTGGTTCAGCACCGGGAACTGTTTTTTTATGGCGGCAATCTTTTTCAGGTAGTCGGTCAGGTCTATTTCCGTTTCTTCCCACCAGGTGGGGTCGGTTTTAACCACGTTCAGTGCTTTGGTGAAACCAAATTCGAAACCGCTGGTAATCATGTAACCAGAGCTGAACAGGCTGGAAAAAAGAATCTGGCGTTTAACCGCTGCCAGATTACCATTTAATTCGGTTATCAGGCGTGGGGTGTCGTGGGACTCGGGAAAGCCGATAGAGGGGGTAAGAGGGCTGGTTTTAAAATACTGCTCCATGCCCCAGGGTTCGTTGTAATCCCAATATTTGATTGAATTGAACAGGTAGTCGAAGCCCAGGCCGGCCAGATCCTGAACCTGTTTGAAATCACAGCCGAGCGACTCGGCGATAAAAATACAACCAGGGCGGGTCTGACGGGCTTTGTCGATCAGAAATGTCCACAGAGCCGCTGGAACCTGATAAGCCATGTCGCATCTGAAGCCATCGACGCCCATTTCCAGATAATGGCTCATCATTTTCCACCAGAATTGCCAGAGATTCTGACGATCGATCGAATCAAGATTGTTGACTTCGGCCAGATCGCCCCAGGCATGCCAAACACCGTCGTGCATCGCGCCCGGATTCAGGATTTTTCCATCGGAGCCATGTTTATACCAGTCGGGGTGCTCTGAAATCAGCTGGCAATCAATGGCGGTATGGTTTATGACCAGATCCATGAGAAAAATCAGGCCTTTTTTGTGGCAGGCGGCGATGAAGCCTTTGAGCTGTTCGGTCGGCGATTTGGCGGAGTTGTCATCAATGAAAAGGGGATTGAATTTGTAGTAGTCTTTAGGTGAATAGAGGCTGCCGCTGAATCCGGGGTAGTGGAAAGAATTGACCCAGATGGCGTTGAAGCCCATGTCGGCAATGCGGTCGAGATGCTCTTGCCAACGGGTCATTGACCCGAAAAGTCGGGGGTAAAGGTTGTAAAGACGAATACTTTCGTTGACATGCAAACCTGGCATGGAAACCCTCCTTAACTGTTCGAACCCAGTTTAATCAACGCATCGCAGATTTTTTTTATTTCTTTTCGGTTAACACTTCGATAAAGTTCAGTCTCTTCATTTTTTATTTTAACATACAATACCACAAAGGTTTCTTCGCCGACCGCCTCGTCTCGGGTTGAAATTCCCTTCCAGTCGGCTTCGGCGACGGAAAAAACAGTAGGCGGCTCGCGCAGGTTCTGATAAAAATTCACCGCGCCATTTTCTTTGCAAACCTGCATGGACTGAAACACCAGCGATTTTCCCATGAACATGAACAGCACGAGAAAGCCAAGGCAGAACAACAGTTCGCCCCATTGTTCGACCTTAATGCCATTGTATACCACGAAAAGAGCCGGCACAACAAGAGAACAGACCATAAGAAAGATGCCGGTGCCGATTTCGAGCAGAGGGTAGAATGAAAATCCGGTGATTTTAGATTCGACCGTCAAAAATTTGATCATTGTCCCTTGAACCTTCTTTCTGGCAGACACACCAGCCATTTTCCTTCGGTGGCGACCGTTCTAAGTTCATAATCGAGAATCTCGCTGACCCGGGCCAGGTCATTATGGCGCAGAACCAGCATGCTGTTGGGGGTAACTGACTTCTGCAGCTGCTCATTGCCAGAAAGAACCAGCTCTTGCGCTTTTTTTTCATCGAACCGGGTCACGCGTTTGACGTTCCAGGTAATCGGGTAACGCCCGGTGTAAAAATACCAGCCTTCAATCATTTCTTCAATGTTGATGATTTGCTGCTCTGGGGGCAGATTTGCGATGCGTTTGAGCAGCAGCCACTGACTGGGCAAAAATTTTCCGGGTTGCAGCTGCTCGTTGCCTCTGATGACAGGCATTGAAAAAAACATCAGGCTCGGCGCGGTAAAGGCTAGCAGCGCCAGAATCAGAACTCGATTGGTGTAACATGACTGCCCCAGCAGAAAGATGGCGATAAAAACCCAGACAATGCCACAAAACTTAAGACTGAAATTAAGTGAGGGGGCGGCTAACTGACCGCTCAGGCTGAATATGAACAATGCCAGGCCCAGCAAAAGCAGAATTGAACCGGTAACTCGAAGATGAAAACGAAAATCAGCCAGACGCTCGGGAAGCCGCGAAAGCAGGTCGACCAGCCCTGCGCCGGCCAGCAGCGCGATTGGCACCAGCAGTGGCAGCGCATAAGCAGCCAGTTTTGAACGGCTAAGGGTAAAAATCGCCAGGGGAACGAAAAGCCACCAGAATAGCAGCCTGATTTCATTGCTGTTTTCGACGTAAGCTCTTGCATTTCTCAGGCTTCTGAAGAAAAAACCGCTCCAGGGAAATATGCCGGCAGGCAGCAGCAGCAGGTATAGGTAGAAGGGTGCCGATCGATGATGCTGGGAACTGGCAACCCGATTGAGAGTTTCGTCGACCAGAAAATACTGAAGCAACCCTGGAATGGTGACGGCAAGATAGAGATACCACCCCATGCCCAATATGACGAAAATCGTCCAGCCGATTGCCGATTTAAATAAAGTTTTTAAATGATTTTTGTAGCCACAACTTAATGCACCTGGAATCAGCCCCGCCAGAGGCAGCAGGCCGGGCGGGCCTTTGGTGAGCATTGCCAGCGCAGCCATGGCCCAGAAAAAGATTTCCCATCTTTTCTGCTTTCGGGTTGAATGGGTTTGAAGAAAACGGATAAAGCCAAGAACCATCATGGTTTCATACATGGTTAAAAACGGGTCGGTAGTCAGCCCGCGAAACTGCACCTGAAAAAACAACGAACAAATCAGAATAAGGGCCGACAAAACCGCAGTCTGCATGTTGAAAAGTGCCAGGCCGATATAAAAACAGCCAAGCGCAGTCAGGCCCGCAGCGGGCGCCAGAAAGAAGCGCGCGCCCAATTCGTTGATGCCGAAAAGCTTCATGCCAAGAGCACTGGCCCAGTAAGTTACCGGGGGCTTGGTCAGATGGCGCAGGCCATTATGCACCGGAACCAGCCAGTCGCCCGAATCGAGCATTGCACGTCCGACTGAGGCATAGCGGCCTTCAGATGTTTCGAACAGCCCGGCGGTGCCAAGATGAAAAAGAATGGTTAGTGAGCCCAGCAGAAGAATCAGAAGGGGTATGGCAAAACGCCGATAAGCGTTAGTCCGGGCTTTGGAAATCTGCGGCATTTTCGCTGACCAGTCCTTTTTTTTCGCGATCAATTAAAACCAGGTTGCGAATGTAAATGACGAAGCCCATCGACTGCCCGACGATAAAGACCGGGTCCTGCCGGTGAATGGCGTAGCTGAGCAGGAGAAACGAGCCGAAGATGCTGAAATACCAGAAAGATACTGGTATAACGCTTTTTTTCTGCCTTTCCGAGGCGAGCCACTGCACAAAAAAACGTAAAGAAAAGAGAATTTGCCCGGCAAACCCGACAATCAGCCAGAAATTAAAGCTGCTCATCGATTTCATACCTCAGCTTGCGCCATTTCATCCAGCGAATTGCCAGCAGGTCGAGAAATGAGCGTAGAATGCGGTTCCAGACGTTGTATTTCGAGATGCCCTTTTGGCGGGGATGATGGCTGACCTTGACTTCGGCAACTCGCCCGCCATTCATTTTAATCAGGGTCGGTAAAAAGCGGTGCATGCCTTCGAACAGTTCGATTTTTTGAATCAAAGCGGCTTTGAAGGCTTTGAGCGAGCAGCCTGTATCCTGAATGTTTTCATCGCTGATCAGATTGCGAATGCGATTGGCAACTTTAGAGGAAATACGCCGTATCATGTTGTCATTGCGCTTGACGCGCCAGCCCACTGCAGCGTCGTATCCTTCGCCGATTTTTTCCAGCAGCAGTGGAATATCGGCGGGATCATTCTGCAGGTCTGCATCCAGGGTTATTATTATTTCACCACGGGCGGCTTTTATTCCGGCAGCCATTGCCGCAGTCTGGCCGTTGTTGCAGCTGAATTTCAGGCCGCGCAGGGCAGGGTGCTTTGTCTGCAGTTCTTTTATCAGAGCAAAACTGCCGTCGGTAGAGCCATCATCAACCAGAATGAGTTCCCAGGCCTGTCCGAGGCTTTGCATAGCCGATTCTATGCGCGAAACCAGATCATGAAGGCTTTCGCTTTCGTTATAAACCGGCACAGTTACGCTGTATTTGATGTTTCCCATTTTGCTGCTTTCACTGACTTTCGCACGATTTTATCACAAAACTCAGTGAAAAAACAGACGGCAGTTGAACCTTTGCGAAGTCTGATAAATTTTTACTTTGCCCCAATGCTTATAGCGATTGAAAGCGAATCGTATCTGCTGGATTTTCTGCTCCAAAAAGTCCTCACCAGGGCACAAAGAATTTTGAAAAAAACAACCCTGTGGCCTTCGGTTTTCAGCTCCAACGAATATGGTATAGAGCGCGAAAAAAGCCGAAGCTTTTCAGCTTCGGCTTTCGAGAATTGGTTGGTTTAAAACTCAGGCGGTCAGATTTTTGCGCACCTGATCCATGCCTTTCATGCGGTAAGTGCCTTTATAATACTGGTATTTGTGGGCGGGAAGAATTGCTTCTTCAGCTGTAGAACCCATCTGAATGACGATAATGTTGCCGGCGGCATCTTTGCCTTTGTAGATCATTGAATGACCAAAGCGGTTGTGCCCGTAGTCAAGCAGAATCATGTCGCCCGGTCTGATGTCTGGAGGTGGCGGAGGTTTCACGCCAGGATTGATTTCGTCGGTGTATTTTTTCGACCACAAGCCGCTGGTTGAGGTTCTGCCCCTGGCTATCGGGTAATTGACCCCGGCCTTTTTGAATGCCTGTTGCTGCACCCGTTGTACGAAACCGCTGCAGTCGATTCCGGCGATTTGTTCAAATTCTTTATAGGCAGATTTTGAGCGCCATTTCCAGGTGTTGATATCCACATATTTTTCGTAATATACTCTCGATTCGAGACCAAGATCGGCACCGTCAGCCTTCTTTTTGCGGTAGGTCTCGATATCATCGAAGCCGCCGAATTTGAAAACGATCGGTTCGTTGATATACGGCTCAGATATCTGGTCGAGTTTCTTTCTAACTACAATGTCTTCAAGATGCTTTTCGAGAATCTTCAGGATTTTCTCGGCCTTATCAGCCTGCCCAAGCTTAGCCAGACATTTGGCCTGCATGAAAGCTGATTCAATTGGATTACCGCTTGATGCGCGGGCAAGCTTCAGGGCTGATTGGTAGTCACCTTTTTTGAAAGCTTTGTTGGCGCGATTCAGACGCCAGTACCAAGGGAAACGGTTGAAGTCGAGAAGATCCTTGCCGAGATGTCTTTCCCAGCGCTCGATCTGCTTATTTGCATAGGAAGATTCGTTGGCGGGAGGCGTTGTGTTGTCGGCACTGCCAGAACCGGCAGATTTGGCGATATATTTGTTGGAAACCCAGCCGACCAGGCCGTTGCCAAAATCGATTCTGCTCCAGCCATTTTTTTCTTCGAGCTTTTTGCCTTTGGTGCCACGGGGCAGGGTTTTCAAAACGCTATTGCCGGTGTCAGGGCCTGATCTTACGTTGACCCACGATCCATCTATTTCGAATTGTTCAGCATTTGAAGCAGATTCAACCGCAAAGGGGTCGTCCGTTGCCGCAGGGTTGCTGACTGTGGTCGATTCATCGAAGGGGTTGTCCTGGGCAAAAACCAGATTGGGGCCAAGGTTTAGAACCCCGATCATCAACAGAAAAGCCAACCAGTTCTTTTTTGCCATAATCTTACTCCGTTTTAATAGTTAATCTAATCTTACTCACCAAATATACTGTTGTCCACGGTCAAAAGTTTTTTTCAGCTGCAAAAATTTTAAACCCTTCAGCATTGCCGCCGAGGGTATAAATCTTTCCATCACTGCAGATTTTCCAGGGTGAAATCATGTAAGGACCATCGATCAGTGGCAGTTTCACCCGGCTTTCGCCGTTAACCGAAACTCTGACAAACTGCAAAGTCTGAGGTTCGGTTTCACTGGTAATCATAATGACCGGGTCATCATCGAGAAGTGTGGCCAGTCGCGCGTAAACCACGCGGTTTTCGCTCTCGAGAACTCCAACGACCTCAGGCTCCTGAACTTCTTTTGACAACTCAGCCCTGACAATCTGCTGGTTTTCGCTGAGCAGGTCTTTCTGCAGTCCAAAAACATGGGTGCCGTTACCACAGGCCTGCATGGCAATGGCCGGGTGAAAAGCCGGTTTTTCGTCTTCTATGAGCCAGACCCCGCCGGAAAGTTCTTCGATGGCGATGAGGTTGCTGCGCAGACTGGCAATGCGGCCAGGGCTTTTGAAATCAACTTTGACCTGTTTTTCGATTTTTTCAGCGGTGGTGTTAAAAATTATGAAACCATTGGGATCTCTGGTGACGACATAAAGCTTGCTACCTGCCAGGCAGACTTCGCCAAGGGCATTGCAGTTTACCATGGTTTCGCGCCATTCGCGGTTGAACCACGATTTTATCTGGTGGTTAACCGAATCACTGATCCAGATTTTGCCGGAAGTTTCCACATCAAAACCTCCCGGGCCCATGAACGGGCCGGTTGGCAGGATGCCTGGTTCTATCATGTTGATGCCAAGCTGGTCTGATTTTTTGCCCCATTTGCCTTCAGTAATTACTTTCATTTCAGCGGCACGGGTGATGGCTGCAAAAAGGCAAAAGGCAAGGGCGACAATCAAAAATTTATTTGATTTAATCATCTTCTATCTCCATAAACATATAATTGACTTGCAAGGCTTACCCGGATAGTATAAACCAAAAGCACTGGAGTTTGCATGTTTAAATATCTGCGACTGTCAATAACCGATCGCTGCAATTTTCGCTGCATTTACTGCATGCCCGAAGAAGGCATTTGCCTGAAACAACATTCTGAGATTCTCCGATATGAAGAACTGTTGCCGATCGTGGAGGTTGCCGTAAAAACCGGGGTTGAACAGGTGAGAATCACCGGTGGCGAGCCTCTGGTGCGCTGCGGCATCGTCGGATTCGTAGCCGACCTGGCAAAAATAGAAGGCCTTAAAGATCTTTGCCTTACCACCAATGCTTCGCGTCTGTCAGAGATGGCCGAAGAACTTAAGAAGGCCGGCCTGGGCAGGGTAAACATCAGTCTCGATTCACTGAATCAACATACTTTCAGAAAAATTACGCGATTGGGTGACCTGGACAAGGTTTTGGCAGGGATTTACGCTGCTGTTGAAGCCGGTTTTGAGCCGGTAAAATTAAATGTGGTCATCATTCCAGGTTTAAATGATGGTGAAATTACTGATTTTGCAGGGTTTGCCCGCGATAATCCGGTGCACGTCAGATTTATTGAAAGAATGCCTTTCCCAGGTGCCGGGAATAACACGGAGTATTTTTCAGAAACCCGGGTTCGTGAAATTATTGGTAAAAGTTTTGAATTGATTGAAGCGCCTGGTGGCGACTCATTTGGCCCCTCACGTAATTACCAGGTCAAAGGCGGGAAAGGGTTCATCGGCTTCATCAGCCCGCGCACTCGACCTTTCTGCGAAAGCTGCCGGCGACTTCGGCTTACTTCCGATGGTTATCTGCTTCCCTGCCTCGATTCGACTATGGGCGTAATGGTGCGGGGTATGGCGGCTGATGATCTGGAAAAGGTAATTGCTGAACTGTTTGCAAATAAAAAAGCCTGGCACAAAAATCAGGCTTGTTTTAAATCCACTTTTGATTCATCATTGTCAAAAATCGGCGGTTAATTCAAGGAGCGGAATAATGGCAGGAAAAAGTAAGTTAAGCGTTGGCGTTGACCTGGGTGGCACCAAAATAGCCGTGGGTTTGTGCGAAAACGGCGAGATTCTTAAAAAGGTCATTTTTCCAACGCAACCGGCAAGTGGTTTTGATGGAATAGTCGGGGTAATTGTTGAAGCTTATCGCCATGTAACTGCAGAATTTGACAGTAAAAAGATTGCCGGGGTTGGAATCGGCTCTGCCGGCCAGATTAACGGGAAAACTGGCGAAGTAATTTATTCGCCGAACCTCAATTGGCGAAATGCACCTCTGGGAGCCACTTTGAAAGAAAAACTCGGCCATGAAGTGACGGTTTTAAATGATGTAAGGGCTGCTACGGTAGCAGAACACCGCTATGGTAACGGCAAAGGCTGTGAAAATTTTGTGAATATTTTTGTTGGAACCGGTGTCGGGTCTGGGTTTGTGATCAATGGTCGCCTGGTTAACGGAGAAACCAATTCTGCCGGTGAAATCGGCCATATCTGCATGGATCCTGATGGTCCGGTTTGTGGTTGTGGAAATAAAGGTTGTCTTGAAGCATTTGCTTCGGGAACCGGCATGGAAAATTATGTTAAATCTCTTCTCAAATCTGGACGCAAAAGCCTGCTGCATGATCTGTCGGAAGGTCACCTGGAAAATGTAAAAGGGCCGCTGATCGGCAAAGCGGCTGCTCAAGGTGACGAATTGGCCCTGGAGGCAATTTTGCGGGTGGGGCGCTATCTGGGAATTGCATTGGCAAATGTGCACACCATGCTTAACCCCCGGGTTATTCTGCTTGGCGGCGGTATGATGGCGCTGAAAAGTTATTTTTATGACGAAATGATCAGCTCGATGAAGAAACACATTCTGCCAGTGGCAGACCGTGGCGAGGCTCTGGTTAAACCTGCACGCTTTGAAAACGATGCGGTTCTTCTCGGTGGTGCGGCAATTTTTGCATGAAACCACTTTATCCAGCTCTTTTCAAGGGCGATGAGGCATTCTCGTTAAAATGGGGCAATCGCCCGGAAAACCAGATGTTTTTTCGGCATCTGATGAATACTTGTCACGAATTCCCCAGCCTGCTTCTTGCTCACTCAGCTGTAACTGGAATGCCGGAAATCGCTGCTGAAATCGCCAGGTCGCTTCTGGATGCCGGGATAAATGTGTTTTCTCCGGCAGAAGCGGTGCCGATATCGGCTTTTTCACAGGCAATCGGAGCCAGACAGATGCCTATCGGGCTATACCTTGATTTTGACCAGAATCTTCAGCAATACTTTCTGTCAGCCTTGACCAATCATGGCGGTCCGGTTGATGAACAGGACGTGGTGGACAAAAATCCTCCGCGAAACTTCAGAACAGGAGTCCTTGGAACCACCGATTTCGACAGCCTCTATCTCGCAAGTCTCACCGGTCTTGCTGACCGGTTCATCGAAGATGGCCCCGGACTGCGCAGCATTAAAATACCATTTTTAAAATTGAGTGAAAGGCTGAGGAAAGCCCCCGAGCTTAAAATTCTGTTTGAATCAGACCCGGCAGGATATGATGCGGTTATCAGCCCCGATGGTCAGGCGGTCAGTCTTTGTGATGCCCGAGGTATTGAGGTTGACGAAGAATTTATTCGCCAGACAGTGATTGAATATCTGGTGCGCGAAAGAATGACCGGCGGTACGGTTGTCGGTCCCGCCGGAAAAGTCAGGCCGGTCGGTTCCGATGGCGAAGTTATCGAAGTAGATGGCAGTCTTTTCGATATGAATTACCATGCGGCCTTTTCTGATCTATTGATCGGCTGGTGGCCAGGTGGTATCATCGCTCATCAGGGCAGCAGTTGCTTTGGTGACGGGATTCTCACAACCCTTTATTTCATCGAAGCCCTGCGCAGCAAAGCAGCCAATAGATAGTTCTTGCCCCCGAAATGAGGATTGCCCGATCAAGTAAGGTAGAGCACAGGCCATCCGAGAACACGAAGAATTTTGAAATGCTGTAATAAGCCTGCTGGCTTGATGAAGGCTCAGGCTTTTATAAACCGGCAGACTGCCTCGACGTGATGAGTTCGGGGGTAAAGGTCTATGCCGGTTACTTCTTCAAGCCGGTAGCCGCTGTGAATAATGGCATTGCTGTCTTTGACCATGGAATCAAGGTCGCAGAATACGTACACTATGGTATTTGGTTTAAGTGCCTTGACAGTACGGCCAATTCCCGGGGTTCCGGTGCGGGGCGGGTCGAGAAGCAGAACATCCGGCTCAGGATCAAGCTTGCCCAGTTCTTTTATCGCATCGCCATCAATAAGCTTGACCTTTTCATTGAATTTTGACTGAAAAAGGTTTTTACGAGCCGCACGCATTGCGCCCGGGTGTGATTCAACCGCTTCGACGTTGGCCCCGGCGGCGGCAAGTGGTATAGTGAAATTGCCGGCACCGCAAAAGCCTTCCACGATTCTAACATCTTTTTCCGGCTTACAATATTCAATCACCTTTTTGATTAAAACGATATTTTGAAAAATATTGCTTTGCACGAAAAAGGAAGGTTCTGCTTCAAAAGGGCCGCCATGGCAGCCAGGCGCGATCAGACCGGTTACCGAAGCATCTCCATGAGCTTCTTTTACCTTGCCGTCCGGGCCAGAAACGGTCAAGCCCTTGAGCTGACCGGCCCGCATGATTTTCATCAGTTCTTTGTGGTAAAAGCCTGGGCTCTTGCCTTTAATCAACATTGCGTGCCCGACAACCTTATCGGAATGCTCAGATGAAGAACTCATCAAAGTGAGGTTTTCGAGAAAAATCGGCATATGGTTCAATATATTGCGAATGGCTACCAGGCGTTGGTTAAGCCGGGTGGTTATTATGGCGCATGAGGTTACCGGTACAACCCCGCCCGGAACTTTTTCCGAGTAGGCCTCCGAGGCAAGAAATCCTGCTTCACGTTCTTCGTGATTGCGACTCTGATGCAGTCGAACCCGTGGGCGATACCTGATCAGTTCGCGAGCAGCAATGAATGGTTTGAGTTTTGCCGATGATCCGCCTTCAATCTTTTCCAGAGCTCGCTTGATCATTGCCTGCTTTTCTTTTTTCCGACCTTTTTCCGATAGTTCTAGCAGGTCGCAGCCACCGCAGGGCCCGTAAAAAAAACAGTCGGGTTTAACCCGGTCAGGTGAAGGTTCAACCATTTCAACGGCCTTCGGCCGGTGCTTGCCGTCAAACTCTACTCTGATGCGATCACCGGGCAGAAAATTGCCCTGAATCCAGACATCATAATTGTTTTCGTTAATAAAAGCCTGACCCTGAGGGGTCAGGCCGGCAACTGTGCAGACTCTGATTTCGGTTGCACTCACTTCTTGGGCACCTTCGGACATTGCAGTCTTTCATATTCTGGCATGTGGCCAAGCAGTGGGCGGGCATAGTTGAGAAATTCGCTGGTAACGCCATTGGCTTTGGCATTGATGTATGAATCGGGCATATGTTTTGTTTCGCGGGCAACGGTTTGCAGAGGGGTCAGGAAATAATCGACGGAATAATCTCCGGTTCGTTTAATGGCAACCGAACCGTCAACGTTGTTCCAGACCGCGAACTGAGCAGCTTTTTCTCCGACTTCGCGGGCTTCCTGCTGGTCAACTTCTGATACAACACCCAGGAAGCTGCGTTGCAGATAGCCGAAAGTATCTGAGCGAACCCGTTTGATTTTGAGCCCGTCTTTGATTGTCTGCCCAAGCAGATCGCCGAGAGCGCCAGTTCCGGAAAGCTGAACGTTTCCATGCGCATCCTTTTCCATGTTGCCGGTCAGCTGGGTGATGATCGGCTGGCCGTCAGCTCCAACGATGCCTTCTGATACGGCGATTACGCAGCGGCCATACTTGGAATAGGCTGCATCGACGTCTTTCAGAAATGTTTCTTTATCAAAAGTTCTTTCGGGCACATAAATCAGGTGAGGGCCGTCATCTTCATACTTCCTGGCAAAGGCTGATGCGGCGGTGAGAAAGCCGGCATGACGTCCCATTACAACGCCGATATAAACGCCGGGAATGGCACGATTGTCGAGATTGACGCCGGCAAAGGCCTGAGCCACGAATTTGGCGGCTGAGCCATAACCCGGGCAGTGGTCAGTTACCCGCAGATCGTTATCGATGGTTTTGGGAATATGAATGCAGCGCAGCTCATAGCCAGCTTCAGCCGCGTTTTCGTTAACGATGCGCACCGCATCGGCCGAATCGTTGCCGCCGTTATAAAAGAAATATCTGACATTATGCTTCATGCAGATTTTAAAGATCTTTTCGCAATAAGCGGCATCGGGCTTGTCACGGGTTGACAGCAGAGCTGAACTAGGGGTGCAGGCAACTCTTTCAAGATTGTGGGTGGTTGCCTGGGTAAGATCGACAAAATCTTCTTCAATAATGCCTCTGACACCATGCAGGGCACCATAAACACGGTCAACTTCGGGAAATTTGCGGGATTCGAGAACCGCGCCGACCAGACTCTGATTTATTACGGCAGTCGGACCGCCACCCTGAGCGATTAGAACATTTCCATTAAGCTTACCCATGATTCTTCTCCTGGAAAATCTGATTTTTGTTGCGGCTATTATGCCTGTACTGCACGTGAAAATCAAGGGGCTAAAAATTATCGAACAACCATTGACAAAGAGGTTGAAGCCACATAGAATTCTGCAGATGTCACCCCGAAGAAAAAAAAGCGATACCCCCGATTCTGCTATTCTGCTTAATGAGGCTGATTGCAGGCTTTTGCGCGAAGAAATAGCGCTTGCCGGTGGTGCAGAAGTTTTGTCTGCCGCCACTATTGATGAAAAGGGCACCTGGTCAGATCTGCGCATACTCGCCAGGGGGAATCACGATTCCGCTCCCGCTGTCCTGAACAGTCTGCGACCTGGCGACATTATGCTGCACAACCACCCATCGGGCAAGCTTTTACCCTCTGCGCCTGACATGAATATCGCCTCTATCTGTGGAAGCTCTGGAATCGGTTTTGCAATTCACAACAATGATTGCAATCGCTTTTACATCGTGGTGGAACCGCATAAAATTGAGAAAGCCGTCTCCCTTGATACGAATGAAATGCTGGGGTACATATCCGAAGGCGGAAAAATTGCCGCATTGATCGAGCGCTTTGAAGAGCGCGCTGGCCAAAAAGAGCTGATGAAGCTGATCGTGGCCGCGTTGAACGAATCCGGGCACGCCATTCTCGAAGGCGAAACCGGCATCGGCAAGAGTATGGCCTACCTGATTCCCGCAATTCATTATGCACACCAGAACCGGTGCCGGGTCGCAGTGTCGACCAATACCATAAATCTCCAGCACCAGCTGGTTAATAAAGATCTGCCGCTTTTGCGCTCGGTTGTGCCATTTGAATTCAGTTATTGTCTGGTCAAGGGGCGGCACAATTACCTGTGTTTAAGAAAAATTCAGGAATACCTCAATTCAGAAGATAGTGACCACCTTCTCGAAAGTGAAGAATTGAGCCAGTTCCAACGTCTGGTTTCCTGGGCCGAGAAAACCGCCGATGGCTCTTTAAGCGATTTGAACTGGGTGCCGGTCGAATCCCTCTGGGAAAAACTCTGCTGCGATAAAGACAGCTGCCCGGGAATCAACTGCAGTGAATACCAGAACTGTTTTTTTTACAAGGCACGGCGTTTTGCCTGTGAAGCCGATATTCTTGTAGTCAACCACCATCTTCTTTTTTCTGATCTCGCTTTGCGCGGTGCTACATCTGAATACAGTCAGACCGCCGTTATTCCTGCATGCAAAGCGGTTATTCTCGATGAAGCTCACAACCTTGAAGAAACGGCGACCAAACATTTTGGCTTTCGCACCACGGCACTTGGGCTGCAACGCCAGCTGGGCAAGATTTATCAGAAGCGCGGGCGGCGTGAAACCGGAACTTTCGCCATGTTGCATCTGGCTTTGTCTTTTGGGCACGGCCCTTTTGCCCCGCAAGACCGCAGTGCTTTTCTCGATGAAATTACCACCGAACTGATTGCATCAAGGCTTGAAATTGGCGACTTAAGCCGAGCCCTTTTTGAAAATCTGGTCAGTTTTTTTGTCGATACCGATAAAGCACAGATTGGCGAGCATCGAATCCGCATTGGCAAAAAAGAAGAAAGCCGCCGCGAATTTGAAACTCTCGCTCATTATGCCTTCAAAATGCGCGATGAATGTAAAAGACTGGCCGGGCGCATGAAAAGGCTGGCTCGCAAATTGCGTAATCACCTCGGCGACGACGAAGAAGAAGAACGCCGGCACTTCGACCTGCCGTTGGTGGAGTTGAATTCTTATGCGGCACGTCTTGAAGAAGTCGGAGGTTCGATTAACGTCTTGTTTGACCTCGAAACCCCAGGTCGCGATGAATATGTTCATTTCCTGACTGCTACGGTGCGAAAAGGCGGTGTTTATCCGGCGTTTCATTCTCTGCCTATCGTGGTTTCGCGGCCTATGCTCGATTTCTGTTTCAAAAAAATTGACTGCTGCGTCCTCGTTTCCGGCACCCTGACCACCCGCAAGAATTTCAGTTTCATCAAAAACCGACTGGGGCTCGACAGCGACGAACTTGAAATCGCCCCTCTCGAAGGCCGTTTTCCATCGCCATTTAATTATGAGCGGCAGGCCCGGCTTTTTATTCCGACCGACCTGCCAGACCCTGCAAGCCCGCTTTTTGCCGAGGGCATTGCCCGACCCCTCGAAGGTATTATCACCGCTTCGATGGGCGGCGCTCTGGTTCTTTGCACTTCATATACCCATTTGAATTATCTTTACAATGCTTTGGCTCCAGGGTTGGCTGCTCAAGGTCTTGAATGCTATCGTCAGGGTGAAATCGAGCGGCATTACCTGCTTGAATTGTTTAAAGAAGACGGTAATGCCGTGCTTTTTGCCACCGACAGTTTCTGGGAAGGGGTCGATGTACCAGGTTCCGCTTTACGCAATCTTATAATCACCAAGTTGCCCTTTGCCACCCCGAATGATCCGGTGCTCGAAGCGAGAAATGAAAGAATTAAAGAAGAGGGGCGCAACCCGTTTAATGAATATCAGTTGCCCATGGCTGCGATAAAGCTTAAGCAGGGCTTTGGCAGGCTGATCAGAAAGAAAACCGATCGTGGAACCGTCTGGATTCTTGACAAACGGCTCATTACCAAAAGCTACGGCCGGTTTTTTCTTGAATCTCTGCCTGAAATTCCGGTTTTGCAAGGCAAAGCATCAGCTCTGACTTTAATGGCTGAAAAATTTTTCAACCAGGATAATAAGGCTGAGGCAACGCAGGCGGAATTCTTCTAGAATAATTTTAAATGGAAATTTTAATCATGGTAGTCGCATCACTGCTTGCAGGCTTTGTTGATGCAGTTTCCGGTACTGCAATTGTATTAAAGTTACCCGATGAATTCTTGAAACCATGGGTATCAGTTAACGGCTCGTTGAAAAAATCAATTTTTTTCACCGCTTCGACCCGCCAAGCCGGCTCAGCGACCGGAAAAAGACGGTCACTGAGCTTGTCGAAATGCCCGCCTTGGAGAAATGGTCTATGAGCTTATTTGGTCGCTTCAGCCATTTAAACTGGGCGAAGCGACTGTTTTTCTATTGGGTCGAACCGCTTTTCATTCCCGGCAGTTCACTAATCAACTTAATCATTTCAGGATTCTGCATCTTTTCAGCAATATCGATCAGACTCATTTCGGCAGCATTTTTTAAGCTGGTATCTGCCCCGGCAAAAATCAGACTTTTAACCATTTCTATCTGTCCATCTTCGATTGCATGAATAAGAGCCGTATTGCCTGAATCATCACGACGGTCAGGAATAACCCCATACTCAAGCATCAGTGCAAGCATGTCATGATGACCCTCGATAACTGATCTGATCAGCGGGGTTTGCCCGAATAACCCCTTTATTTCAGGGTCGGCTCCGTAATCCAGAAGACGCCTTGCTATGGCAGTGTAGCCAAGATTTGTCGCAATAAGCAGTGGGGTTGCACCCTGAATGTTTTCGATGCTGTGCAAATCTGCGTCGAGTTCAAGCAGAAGGTCGACAGCCTCTTCGTTGTTGTAACGCACTGCCTCGAAAAGCAGAGTATTGGCATCTTCATCATATTCAAAAACCAGTTCAGGGAAATCTTTGAGCAGGTTTTTCAGCTCGATGTTTTGCTTTCGCTTCAGAAAACCAGCGGCTTTCTCATAATGTCCACTATGTGGCCAGGTGCGGCGATGCTTTTTAATTGCCTCAATAAGTTCGAGAACTCTCGATCGTTCAAGGTTCTCGGGCGGTACTTCGTAAAATTTATTCAATGTATCCAGAGAATCGGCAAGCAAAGCATTGATTATTCGGCTGTGAGATTGTTTGAAGTTGGCTAGAAGGCATTCAAGACCCTGAATGTAAAGAACAGGAACATCATTGCTTTTTCCAAATCCGGTTAAAAATCTCGCAAAGCCAAAATTCAATCGATTCTGCTTGAGCCGCTCAAAATAAATGCATGCATTCTGGGCTTTTTGAATTCTCGTAATCAGTTCCTGGTCTCTAAACGAAAGAGTCCATGACAAGCGGGCAAGTTTGAGGGTGTGCTTAACATTTTCGAGATTGCACGCCATTTCGGCGGCCACAGAAGTCATATATATAATCTGGTTCAGGTCGAGTGAATAGGGGTGCTCTTCGTTGGTTAAGAAATGGTTGAGTGCATCCGAATCCTGGTGCAGCTGCACCAGAATGATAAATTGATAAAACCTTTGCCAGCCCAGCATTACAGGATCTACCGTGGGACTGGCCATCAGCCTGGCTTTCATCTCCCGGCAAAGTTCCAGAGCTGTATCGTATTTCTTTTTTTGCAGCAGATTACCTATCTGCTTTAAATAAAATTCAAAAACATTATCACTCATTCAATTATTCTATGTAGCCGTGATCGGTCGGCTCCGGCTCTCTTACGCAGGTTACCCTGGTATTTTCATCTTCATTGGATATCCAGTATCGGCCACCAGATGGGCAAATGGGCCGGGTTTTCAGATAACCAGGTTTGAGCAGTTTGTCGATAGTCAGATCCTTATCTGTTAAACTTGGATTTTCGGTCTGGGCCAGAAAAAAAGCTTTGCGGATAATTCGCATGTTTTCGCGGCAACTGGTTTTTCTAATACGGTTTCTGATTCCAGTAAAGCTGTAAGCAGCCATGGCAAGCAAAACTGCAATGATCGCAACGACGATCATCAGTTCAATTAAGGTGAACCCATTTTTTTTGCTTATTTTTACCAGCGGTGCGGTATCCGCCTTTCAAAAACGTAATAATAACTTATCTTCACTTTAACGGGCTGTAAAGAAAATTTTAATAGAAGTTGAAGAATTTTGAACTTGCAGCTATTCTAAATGCGAAAGATTTTTTTAGGAAAATGCCATGAGTCTGACCGGAAAAATTGTGTTGAAAGTTCTTGAAACTGGACTGATACCAGAGAATATCACCAGAGCCTGGGTTCGGCACTTGTGTGCTCAAGCCTGCGAAAGAGCTTCTCTCGGCGACATCGAAGCCCGTCATTCCGTTTATCGCCAGGTTGTCAGAGACCTCAGAGCCGGAATCATGATGAAAGAAAAGGATCTGCTAAACGAGCCGATGATAGAGCTTGATCCTGAATTTTTTGAGCTTTTTCTGGGAAAACGCCTCTCAGGGTCCTGTTGCTATTTCCCCACCGGGGCCGAAGATCTTGAAGAAGCTGAAGAAACCATGCTGTGGATGACTGCCGACCGCGCCAGAATCAGAGATGGCATGAAAATTCTTGAACTGGGCTGTGGTTTTGGCGCCATGACTTTCTGGTTGGCCCGCCAGTTCCCGGAGTCGAAAATTACCGCAGTTACTGATTCGGTTGGGCAGGGCATCTTTTTGCAGAAGAAGGCCCATGAACTTGAACTGAATAACGTTAAAATCTTTACCAGTGAATTTTCTGACCTGGAATTTGCTGAAGAATTTGATCGTATTATTTCAATTGAACATTTTGATCTTATTTCCTCCCAGGCTGAATGGCAGTCAAAAATTTGTTGTTGGTTGAAGCCTGATGGTAAGATGTTTCTCCAGATTCCGGTGCATTCGGAATATTCATTTTATTATGATTCAGTCGGACTCGATGATCTGCCGGGTAACTGCATTTCCAGAAATCGCCTTGCTCTTTCAGCCGATATGCCGTTGTTATTTCAAAAATTATTTTCAATTGAAGATTTCTGGAAAATCAGCGGCGAACATTATAAAAAAACTGCCGATCGCTGGTTGCGTCGTTATTTTTTCAACCGCCTCGCCATTTTGCCGCAGCTTGAAAAGGCCGGCGGCAAACGCATGGCCTGGACCTGGTTTCAGCGTTGGCGCCTGGTGCTGATCGCAATCAGCGAGCAGTTTGGTTTTAATCGTGGCCAAAGCTGGATAGTCGGACAATACCTGTTCAACCGCAAATAATACGTAATAAAATATGTACTCGTAGGGGGCCGCCCCCCGTGCTTTCTCGCTTAAGATGGTTAAAAATTCTTTTTTAGTTTCTCATACGCCAGATTGATCTGACGGCTTTTTTCAATCGCTAATGCCTGAATTTCAGGTCCCATTTTCGCAACCAGATCGGGGTGATATTGCCTGATCTTATCATGATAGGCTTTTTTTATTTCCTCCTGGTTGGCTGAAGGCATAACCCCAAGAATTTCAAAAGGGTCGTCGTTAATTTCATCAGTGTTTTCAGGCCCGATAGACCCATTCTGATCAGAACACCACTTTTTTCTCAAATCATCAAAAAGAGGTTTGAAAAAAAACAGGAAAATAATGATAACCCATACCAGCAGGTCATCTAATCTGCCAAATCTGCCGAGAAAATCGGGCAGCAGGTCATAGGGCAGAAACATATAAAAAACCGCCAGAATCAAGAAAAAAAAGATTCTGGCGGCTTCTTTCATTTAAATATTTGAAAAATGAGAGTTAATCACGACGCTGCAGGCTGGCAAGCAGGCGAAGAATTTCAAGATACAGCCAGACCAGAGTTACAAGAAGGCCGAATGCGGCATACCATTCAAAATGTTCAGGAGCACCCACTTCAGCTCCGCGAACAATCACGTCGAAATCGAGAATCAGGTTGAGGGCGGCAATACCGGCAATAACCAGATTTATGACAATCCCAATAATTCCGCCGGAATAAATCGGGGGTACTAATCCGAACATGCTTAGAATAAAAGAGAAAAGCAGGGTAAAAAATACCCCCATGGTAGCTGCCATCAGGCCGGCTCTGAATTTTTCAGTCACCTTCACTATGCCGCTGCGATAGAGAAAGAGCATGCCACCGGCGGTGGCAAAAGTCAGAAACAGTGCCTGCAACACTATGCCCTGGGTCATATAATTGTATACCGCCGAGATTGCTCCTAAGAACAAACCCTCAAACACCGCATAAATCGGTGCGGTATAACGGGCTGAACCCGTTGAAAAGCAGGTGATCAAAGCGGTTATGAAGCCGCCGATAATGCCAAGCATCATTAGACTTTTTGCCATCCCGGGGTTTTCAAGGGTCATGCGCCAGGTAAAGCTGGCAGCAACAAAGGCAAGCAGAAGAAGAAAGAAGGTCTTGTTGGCGGCGCCATTGACCGTCATGGTTCTGCTGCCCGAAGCCTGAGCCTGGTAGTTTTCAAAAATTTCAGGGCGTAAGGTGGGGTTGGAGCTTCTGGTAAATCTGCTCATAAACTAATATCTCCCTTTATGTTCAAATTCTTGCCTGGTCTAAGATCGGCTCAGGCTTTCAGCGCTAATCAGGCCTTTCTCGATATCGTCGAGGCCGGTTCTGATTTCATCAACTTCTTTAACCATTGCATCGGAAGACGCCTGCATCGTTTTGATATCGGCAAAACGCAAGGCATGCATCTTATCCATAAGACTCGAGAACATTTCATAAATCTGCATTTTTTGAATTTTCACTCGATTTAGACAGGTCTCAAGTTCATTAAGTTCCGACAATCTTTTCTGTTTCATTTTTACAGTGGCGAGCAGCTGTTCTTTGGCTACTTCATCGCTGGTCCTGCCAGCTTCCTGGGTTAGTTTGTCGGTTTCCCGTCTGATTTTATCAATATCTAGTGAAGAAAGGAAAGAGGCCAGCCCGGCACCGCGAACCAGTACCCGGGCATGGTCTTTCTGAAGCTGTTCAACTTGGGCGATCGTCTGCCTGAGCATGCGCTGCATGTTGGGATTTGCCCGATCAAAGACCTTTTGAACTTTTAATAGTTCCGCTTCGACTTCGGTAAATTCCTTCAGCTCTTCGTTGTGAATGGAATCGGGCTCGATTTCACTGCCTGAAAGCTTGACAATTTTGCGCCTGATATTGGTATTGCTAAGGCCTTCTGCAATATCAGAAGCCCCGGAAGCTATAGACCACATGGTTATACCACGCTGAAAGCCGATGGTGACAATAGCGCCAATCGCAGAAGCAGCAGACCAGGCACCCAGCCCTGCACCCCAGAGAATGAACGGGGTGGTGGCAAGAGTCATGGGGGTGAAGCAGTAACTTGCATCCCGCTCTCTTCCAGCAATGATCATGCTTACGAAAAACAGCAGCCAGAACAGCAGTGATAGTTCAACACTTGGCGGCGCAATTTTCAGGGCCATAATGATGTAAACATTTACCATTAATGCTGAAAATGAAGCCAGGGTGCGATGCAGTTTCGGGTGCGGATTGGCTGAGACATCAGCTGGAAGGTCACGGCTGATTGTCTGAAGTTGCTTTTCACTGGGGGGCATCTGAGTTTCTCCGCTTTGGTTTTTTATTCATCGAATTTGTCAGTTGAGTTGCTGAACATTGATCCAATTACCACAAATGGTATTCTGATGATATGATAGAATAGATAAAGACTGAATGCCAGTCCCAAAATGAAAAGAGGAACGTTGATCAGAAGATTGACTGCATCGGCCAGATAGTCGTTCCAGATTCTCGTAGTCCAGGGGGGTTGGGCGACGACATACTCGTGGGTGACAAATCCATTGGCCCCGTCTGCATATATCGCTTTTTGAACTCCACCACGGGCAGCGATTTCTTCTTCCGATTCAACGGTTCCGTGGACACTGCAGCAGATTATACCATTACCGGTCAGGTCGCCGATGGTACCATAAGTGCAATCCTGTTCCGGTCGACTGATTTCTGATTTCAGGTATTTTCCCTGAACCAGCAGGCCGATTTCGCGTTCGGTCAGAACATGAATCATTTCATGTTCCGGGTGATCCATGTTGTACATTTCTGCTGCACCCTGCAAAACACGCATGTTGGCATAGCAGGCCTTGTGGCGAGCCTGTTCGCGAGCTTTGCGAAAATTCGGAATGGCTACGGCAAACGGCACAAAACCAGCGGCTCCCCAGAGAGAAACGCTCTTGGCTTTGGTTTTCTGAATGACAACTCGTTTGGGGGCGGCTTTGATGCTTATGTTGGCATAGGTCGCCGAGGTTTCGCCTGAATTTGCATTGGCAACCTGTGGCACTTGCTTGGTACTTACTGCAATAAACGAGGTATATGGAGTAGCAAATTGATATTCTTTGCTCAGGGCGATTACTTCGTTTTTTAACTCAGGTTTTTCGCCATAAATTTTAATCTGCTTAAGAAGCTCGTCGGCTTTGGTGCGTGCCCAGAAGCGCCCGACAAAGCTGTTTTCATTTGAGTTTTCAACAAAATTGGCGGTGATCGGAAATTCTTTCAATTGATTATTTAAAACGCCGGAAAGTTTGATTGATGATTCACCCGCATTTTTATATCGACCGGAAACCACAAGCTGGGTGCCCTTATAGACGTTTGGCAGTTCCTGGGGGAACATTTCAGTTATCTGAATATTACCGAAATCGAGCTTGAGATCGACAAGCAGTGGCGTGCTGATCGATTCATAAAAACCTTTGAGTTCTGTTTCAAGATTGGCCTGGTCGTTGAGATATATTGCTTCACCGCGGTTTTCAACGGCAAGCTGGCCAAGCAGTGATTGGTTAACACCCTGACCCACACCAAGAGTGAAGGTTCTGATCATTTCCTGATTCTGCGCCCGATAATCGGCGACAATGCGCTGTGTAGATGTGATACCAGAACTCGCTTCACCATCAGTCAGAAACACAATCGCCTTTGTTCTGCTTTTATCGGAATCAAAGGCCTTTAAACCCTGAGCAAGAGAATCGTAGATGTTCGTTCCGCCTCTGGCGACAAGATTGTCGATATACTTAATCGCTTCCTGGCGGTTTTCATCATTGGCCGCCATCATTTCAGGTTTCCAGATCCTGACTTTGTCTGAAAAATCGACGACGGCAAAACGGTCGTTTTCATTTAACCGGTTGATAAAGTAAACGAAGGCCATTTTGGTTTGTTGAATTTTTTCGCCACTCATACTGCCCGATGTGTCCATGATGAATACGATGTCACGGTTGGCGATGTCGTTTTCTTTTACAACTTCCTGGGGTGAAAGCATCAGAACAAAATACCCGTCTTTTTCGGTGTTGGGGCGGGTCGACAGAAAATTAACCGCCATTTCATCGGCTTTAACCTCGTATCTGAGGGCAAAATCATTTGAAGGCAGGAAGTTATTTCGTTCAAAACCTGCGTTCCAGCTGAAGGCATTAACCTTGCTGGCAAAGATGTCGTGAGTCGGCGAGTTAACCGAAACAATCTCTTTCTGATCGGCGATACTGATCTGCAGGCTTACCTGATCGAGTTCTTTTTTCTGCCAGGTTGAAACATTGAACGGGAGCTGATAGTAAATAGAACCAGATTTGTAATCGAGAATTTCGCTGTATTCAATGATGACTGTGGCACGGGAACCGGGGCCGATTGCACCAATGCTCGTTTCGAAAACACCAGGCTGCCTTTGCACGGCCATCGCCGGCATCATTCCCTGATCTTTGGCTTCGTTGAATTCGGCGGTTGCCTGGCTGGTTTCTTCGATTTTGCCTTCATATGTCTGACCCTGGCTGTCGGTAAGAGAAAATTTCTGCACCGAAGCCTTTTCATGCACGGGAAACCGGATGTTGGGCTGAATTGTCAACGTGTGCGGATTGTAGAAAATCTGCTCGAGGCTGGTAACTGCAACCTGGTTTTTTATCTCAACTTTGATTTTTTGAGAAACCAACGGCAAATCGCCCTGCTGGCAGACTAAATAGCCAGCGGCGACCGGAGCAGCCACAAGAACGAGAATCAGCAGAAAAAAGGCTTTCATTCTGGTCATAAGCTCTCTCCTCGATTAATGATATTCCCTGGCTGCAACCGAATAATTAATAATTTCAAATAATCAGGACAAATGTGGCGGCAGTAAGGGGCGAATCATTAAAATGGCAACTCGCATGCCAACGCTAAAAACAGCCGGTCGCTGAGCCCGCTCAGCGGGTCGAAGCGACCCATGTAACAAACATGCAATTTTAAATTAAACTGCGACACCATTGTCCAGGCCCAGGCCAAAATTTACGCAGTTTAGCGCGTCGGTGGCTGCTCAGGAAAAATAAGATTGTGTTTGTAAAGATCTTCACCGGTTTTGATGCCTTCTTTTTCCAACCGGTCAAAAAATTTGAAGAGAACGTCGCGTACCGCAACGGTGTCGTTCATCGCCCGGTGGGCATTGGTAAGGCTGATATTGAAATGATTGGCAACAAAATCAAGATTGTTTTTCTGCAGATTGAGATATTTCCTCGCCAGGCGAAGGGTACACAAAGACGGCATTCGCATGTTTTTTTTCAAATGAAGTTTGAAATAAAAATCAAGAAATGACCAGTCAAAGGGAACATTGTGGGCGACAAAGATCGAATCCTGCAAAAGTACGTCGATGATCGGCAGTACTTCGGCAATTTTGGGCTGACCGTTGACCATTTCCTGGGTAATTCCAGTCAATTTCGTGATCTCGGCAGGGACCGGATATTCAGGATCTATCATGGTTTCGAAGCGCTCTTCTTTGCCGTTATGGATTGAAATCAGTGCAATCTCGGTCAGCCCGGCCTGATTCGGGTAAAAGCCGGTGGTCTCAATGTCGAGAATGGCAAATGGAAGTTCTTTAAGTGGTTTTTTTACAAAATCTGGAATAATATTTTTCATGAGGCTATATTATTACTTAGAAGTTATACGGTCAATCGGGAGTTTTTATGAAAAGAATGCAGCGCCTGCGTGGTACCGTGGTCAAGGCCGATGAAGAAATGGTCGCAATTTCAGACGACCGCTCCGACGAGGAGTTTTATTTTCATGCGTCGGATATGGCAGAAGCACAAGTTGGTCAGAAGGTTGATATGTTGATAAGTGTCGCAACTAATTCTGATGGTTTTTCACGGGTGTTGATGAATAAGAAAAAGCCAAAACCCAAAGCTTTCAAAATGGCCAATTTTTCGACATTGGTCAAACACATGATCAGGACACGCGAACGCCTGCAGGCTACTCTTGAAGAAACCCCTGAACTTGGCAGCGAGTCAAAAATAAATGAGCAGATTGATTTTCTTACCCGGGGAATCAGGCTGTTTTCGTAAATTGTGAGTATTTATCAACGAACCGGTGGGCAGATAAGCGGACTGGAAATTTCTGAAACAACCGGGAAAAGCCGACTGGGGGTCATTACCACCAGGTCGTTAAGCTTGACCATGCGTTTGGCCATCTTATGGGAACGAGCCACAATTCTGGCAATCTGTTGTGATTTTTCAGAAAAGACATCTTTGCTCAGCGTCAGATGAGGTTCAAAGTTCTCCTGCTCGGCATGAGGAAAGATATCGAAAACCCCGGCAAATTTTTCGCAGATTTCACGGTGCAGTAAGGCCAGTTGAACATTCGGCAAAACTTTTAGAAAAACAACCGCGCTGCGACCAGCATCGTATTGAAACGTTGAAAATCCTCTTAAATAAATGTTTAGCGGCATGTATTTCCAGGCGATCCGATGAATCTCAGGCAGATACCCGATGACTGTTTCCTCATTCAAATGATTAGATGAGTGCCCGAGAAACTTAATCGTCACGTGTGCCGTCTCTATGGGTTCAAATGACCGACATACTTCTGACAGTTTGCGGTTGCACGCGGCAATAAATCGTCGCAGATCCAGTGGAACTCTGAATGCAAGAGTATATGGCAGACTTTTCTGATTATCTTGATTCATTAAGCGGATTTTACGTTAAACTCCCAGCCCAAAGCAAAGAAAAAATCAAAAATGCCGCCTGGCAAATGACAGCACAGAAGGCAATGCCTTGACATTGCGCGTAAAAAGAACAAGGCAAAAAATGAGTTTGATAAAAAAGGGCCCTAATTGGGCCCCGGTTAAATCAAATGCAATTTTGAATCAGAGTTTGTCAATCAGGCCGACACGCTTATTGAATTCTACTATCAATTCATCCCAGTGTTTCACCACTTCTTCGGAGAATACATCTTCCCAGAATTCCGGATCCCAGAGCTCGTTGATTTCTTCAAAGGTTTTGCCCTGCTGTTCGACCCAGGTGTAATACTTGAAGTTGTGCAGACGCTTGCGGTCGTGATAGGTAAGTTCCATCATGTCTTGTGTGTCTTCACCGAGCATGAAACGTTCGAAATCGGCCATAGCTCGGCTGTTGCAATATTTGCCGTGCTGCCGGGTAAGTTCTTCGAGGCGAGACTGATACATTTCAGCTGAATCGGTCAAGCAGGTGAAAAGAATGTCTTCTTCGTTCATTTCATAAAATTTTGCAGTCTTGATTGCAGATAGCAGGTTGCTGATGCTGCTGATGCCAAGCAGACCGAGTTCACTGATGAGTTCGGGTTTAACTCCGATGTTTTTCAGCATTTCTTTGCCGGCCGGTTCGTTGAATGCCCGCAGAAGTCTCATGCAGTTTTCATCATCGATTGCCACAACCAGGTCAGTGTTTCTTGAATTGTGAATCCAAGGAACATGCTTGTCGCCTATACCCTCAATGCGATGTCCGCCGAAACCGCAGGCCAGCAGGGTGGGGCACTGCAGGGCTTCTGAAGCCACGATTTTTGCATGGGGGTGAACATGTTTGATCTTATCACCGGCGGCAATGGTTCCGGCTGAGCCGGTTGCTGAGACCCAGGCGCTCATGCGGCTGCGCGGTTTTTTGATTTTATTGAAAACGTCGAGAGCAGCCGAACCGGTCTGGTGATAATGCCAGATCGAATTGCCGAATTCTTCGAACTGATTGAAAATTACAATGTCGTCGCCTCTGGTTTTGCGCAGTTCCCAGCATTTGTCATAGATTTCCTTGACGTTGGATTCGCAGCCGGGGGTGGCAAAAATTTCGCTGGTGCCGATTTCTTTGAGCCAGCTGAATCTTTCCTGACTCATTTCTTCAGGCAGAATGGCTATGGCTGGAGTGCCCAGCAGTGCGCAGTCATAGGCGCCGCCGCGGCAATAGTTCCCAGTGCTGGGCCAGACTGCCTTTTGAGTGGTCGGGTCAAATTCGCCGCTGACCAGACGGGGAACCAGACAGCCAAAAGCTGCACCGACTTTGTGAGCTCCGGTCGGAAAATATTTACCGATCAGACCGACTATACGGGCTTTAACACCGGTAATTTCGCTGGGAAATTCAATGTAATTAACATCGCCATAAAGTCCGGTTTTGATATTGTTGCGCCAGGTGATGCGAAAAAGGTTGCGGGGGTTTACATCCCACAGACCAAGCGGCTGAACCTGTTTTTTTATTTTTTCGGGAATCAGTTCCGGGTTTTTCTGCTGGGCAAAGGTTGGAATGATAATGTTCTTTTCTCTCGCCCTTTCGATGGTCTTTTTAAGTATTTCTTCCTTAACTTGAAGTTTGAACTTGTGTGAATATTTGGGCACGATAATTTCTCCTAGGTATTATGGGTAAACGTGGGTGCCAGCTTTGCCCTTGACAGCTCTGGCAAGATTTTCAGGATTAGTTATAATGGCGTGCTTGCCACCATTTTTCAGGAATTTAATGATTGCTTCACATTTAGGCAGCATTGAGCCGGGTTTGAAATGGCCTTCAGCACAATATTTTTCCAGTTCTGCGACCGTAACTTTGTCGAGGGTTTTCTGGTCGGGTTTGCCGAAATTGAGGCAGGCTTTTTCAACTGCAGTCGAAATTACGAAAACATCAGCGCCGATATTGGAGGCAAGCAAAGCCGAGGCAAAGTCTTTATCGATAACCGCAGCAGTGCCATGCAGTATGCCAGCGTCATCTTTGACTACGGGAATTCCGCCGCCGCCCACTGCTACTACCATGAAACCGCGTTCTGCAAGAGTTTTTATGGCATCTTCTTCGATGATTTCAATAGGTAATGGAGAAGCGACAACCCGTCGCCATCCGCGTCCGGCATCTTCTACCATGTCCCATTTGTCTTTGGCGATTCTTTCTTTGGCTTCTGCTTCGGTGTAGAACTCTCCTATTGGCTTCGAAGGTTTCTTGAAAGATTTATCGTTTTTATCGACAAGAACCTGCGTAACCACAGTTACCACTGGTTTTTTAATGCCACGCTTCTTGAATTCATTGCCAAGCGCCATCTGAAAATTGTAGCCGATAGCACCCTGGGTATCAGCGCCGCAACTGTCGAGTGGCACCGGATGAATCTGACTTCGGGCAATTTCACTTCTGAGAAGAATGAAGCCCACCTGTGGCCCGTTGCCATGGGTTATTACCACTCGATAACCAGCTTCAATCATGTCGGCAATATGTACCATTGTTTCGGCTGCCGCTGCATACTGGTCAGGAACCGACTGGTGATTCTTGTCTTTAATCAAAGAATTGCCGCCAACCGCTACTACTGCCAGCTTTCCATTAGTTGTCATATCTATCCCTCCGAATGTTTCCGTAGATCATAGATCAATCGCAAAGTTAAAGAAAACCCAATGCTGCTTACCTTTTCCTTGCTGCTTGTCTTTAAAATCAAGCTGTAATTATACTCAGTTTCAATAAAAAGGCAATTTTGTTTTTAAACTTTATTGTCGATATTTGAATCTGTTGTTTTTAAATCATAGCTCGGTTATAATGTGCGTTCAAACCGAACCACAGATTGGCCCGGAAAGTTATAAAACAGGCATGGAGAGAATGTAATGACAACTGCAAAAAAAATCATGGAACTCGCCGAAAAGTATCGCAATTATACTGCGAAAAATTTAGGTAAAATGGTGAAAATACCTTCTGAAAGCATGCAGGAAAAAAACGTGCAGGCAGAAGTAGTCAGACAGATGAAGGAAGCCGGTTTTGATGAAGTCAGAATCGATGGACTGGGCAACGTAATCGGCAGAATAGGTAACGGCAAAAAAGTCGTTGCCATTGACGGCCATGTTGATACCGTTGGTATCGGTAATCGCGCTAACTGGGAATTTGATCCTTATCTTGGCGAAGTGAAAGACGGTTATGTGCTTGGTCGCGGCACTGTTGATCAGGAAAGCGGTATCGCATCAGCAATTACTGCCGGGCGAATTCTTAAAGAAATGGGTTTTGACAAAGACGTGACTTTTTATGTCGTAAGCTCCGTCATGGAAGAAGATTGCGATGGCCTGTGCTGGAAATACATTGTTGAAGAGGAAAAAATCAAGCCCGACTTCGTAATCAGCACTGAGCCCACAAATCTCAATATTTATCGTGGTCATCGCGGCCGCATGGAAATCGGTATCGACTTCCGCGGAATTTCATGCCATGGCTCAGCCCCCGAACGCGGCAAAAACGCAGTTTACATGGCTGCAAAAGTGGCCCTCGAAATTGAAAAGCTTAATGAGCGCCTGAAACATGATGATTTCCTTGGCAAGGGCACCGTAACAATTTCCGAATTCAAATCGGGCAGCCCATCACTTTGTGCCGTTGCCGATTCAGTTCACATGCACCTTGACCGCCGTCTGACCTGGGGAGAAACCAAAGAATCGGCGGTGAAAGAAGTTGAAGAAGTCATTAAATCCGTGGGTCTGAAACTTGGTGACGAAGCAAAAGTTGTCGTTCTTCATTATGAAGAAGTGGCCTACACCGGTCTCAAATACGGCATGGAAAAATATTTCCCGACCTGGAAGATTGACGAATCTGAACATGTGGTTCAGGCCGGGGTAAAATCTTTCAAAGAGCTTTTCAATAAAGACCCGAAGATCGATAAGTGGACCTTCTCAACCAACGGTGTTACCATCAACGGTTATTACAAGATTCCGATGATTGGTTTTGGGCCGGGTAATGAAGTTATGGCTCACGCGCCAAACGAAAAATGCCCGGTCGATGATCTGGTCAAGGCTTCCGCCTTCTATGCCCAGTTTGCCTATAATATTTAAAAGAACCGATTGAAATTTAAATGAACTCCGGGTAATATTCTCGGAGTTCGTCTCATTTAAGTAAATTTAAAGGAAAGAAAAACAGATGAAAGAATTGAAAGCGTTGATTAAAGAAATCAAAGGTTACAAAGCCGATATTTTCGGCAAAGACTTTCTCCTAACCTGGGAAAAAACAACCGATGAACTCAAGCAGGTTCTTGCAGTTGCTCAGGCTCTCAAGGAAATGAGAAGCAACAACATTTCGACCCGTGTTTACGACAGCGGTCTGGCCGTTTCACTTTTCCGTGATAATTCCACCAGAACCAGATTTTCTTTTTCTTCTGCATGTAACCTGCTTGGTCTCGTAGTCCAGGATCTCGACGAAGGCAAATCACAGATTGCTCACGGCGAAACCGTTCGCGAAACCGCCAATATGATTTCTTTCCTTTCAGAAGTAATAGGTATCCGTGATGATATGTATCTCGGTGCCGGTAATACCTATATGCGCGAAGTCGGCGGAGCTCTTGACGATGGCTGCAAACAGGGTGTTCTGCCCCAGCGCCCCGCCGTTGTTAATCTGCAGTGCGATATCGATCATCCCACCCAGTCGATGGCTGACCTGGCCTGGCTGAAAGAGTATTTCGGCGGTCTCGACAAGCTGAAAGGCAAAAAGATTGCGATGACCTGGGCCTATTCACCCAGCTACGGCAAACCTCTTTCCGTACCCCAGGGCATAATTGGCTTGATGACCAGATTCGGCATGGATGTAAGGCTTGCTTATCCCGAAGGTTACAATCTTATTCCCGATGTTGAAAAGCTTGCCAAAAAACAGGCCAGGGAAAGCGGTGGAAAATTCACGGTTTCCAACAGCATGGATGAAGCATTTAAAGACGCCGATATCGTTTATCCGAAGAGCTGGGCACCGTTTGCCGTCATGGGCCGCCGCACCGAACTGCTGCGCAAAAATGACCACGACGGTCTGAAGGCTCTTGAAAAAGAATGCCTGGCCAACAATGCCAAATTCAAAGACTGGGAATGCACCGAACAGAAAATGAAACTTACCGCCAGGGGTAAGGCTCTTTACATGCACTGCCTGCCGGCCGACATCACCGACGTTTCATGCAAGGCCGGCGAAGTTGCTGCCAGCGTTTTTGATCGCTATCGCATCGAAACCTACAAAGAAGCCGGATACAAGCCATATATCATAGCCGCCATGATTCTTACCAGTAAATTTGCTGATCCCGCAGGTCTGTTGAAGAAGCTTCTTAAAGAAGAAATCGAAAGAGTTAAATAAATATTTGAAAGACCACTTTCTGTCATAAATCAGATCGTGAGTTTTTGTTATTGGGGCCAGCCCAATTTTGACATAGCTGTCATCGCCCGAATTGATCGGGCGATCTGTTTTTTTAGCAGGTTTGAATGAAGACTTCATTTCGTTTTATTGAGATTGAATTTATAATTTTTGACTGCACTAAGTATTTTCATGGTATCCTTGTTCATCAATTTGAAAGGATTTTTATGAATAGTTTTAAGCGTTTTGCGTTCGCAGGGTTGGTAGGGGCCGGTCTGATGCTGTCGCCAGTTTTTGCTGCGGAGCCGGAGACCTTGAATCAGAAAGATATCCGTCAGGAAATCATGCAGAAGGAAGATGCGGTAACTGAATTCCTGAAAAAGGCTTCTCAGGGGCTCAATGAAAAAATTCAGGCTGAAATTGCCAGTGGATCAATGAACCCGCAGGATATGGCCTCGTTGAAGGAAGCCATGACCAGGCATGGAGCCCAGATCTTTATTGATGGTGAAAAACTCAGAGAGACTCTGAAAGAGCCAGAAGAAAGACTGAAGCTCGACATGGAACTTCTTGGTCTGGTAGGGCAAGCCGCCAAGTCGGACATGGCCGTAAAAATCATCGGCAAATGGAATGGCGACATCAGAGAAATCATGATCGTTACCGCTGCCCAGCGCCTGCAGATGATGAAAGAAGATTTTTCACCGGAATTCGATGCGCTGCTAAAAGAAGCCCAGCAGTCAACCAATCCGGAAATCGTTAAGGTTGCCAGTATGATGCTCAACGAATTTTTTCGTAATCCCATCGGCAAAGAATTTCCAAAATTCCCGGAAGGCATGAAAACCACCGACGGAAAAGATCTCAGCCTTGAAAGATTCAAAGGCAAAGTGTTGCTTGTCGATTTTTGGGCCACCTGGTGCCCACCATGTCGTGCTGAAGTTCCCAATGTTGTAAAGGCTTACAAGGAATACAGCCCCAAAGGTTTTGAAATTGTCGGCATTTCATTTGACGAAAGCCGGGAGAAATTTGATGAATACATTAAAGAAAATGCCATGCCCTGGCCCCAGTATTTTGACGGCAAAGGCTGGCAGAATGAAGTAGGCCCGACCTATGGAATTCGGTCAATTCCAGCAATGTATCTTCTCGACAAAGAAGGAAAAGTTGTGACCAGTGACCTTCGCGGCGAAAAGCTCGAAGCAGAACTCGCCAAGCTTTTAAAATAAACGTTTAAATAAAAAAGCCCCGGAATTTCCGTGGCTTTTTTTTCGAGCATTGCATCTACCACATAAGAAATATTCGTAGGGGTCGGCCACAGCGCCGACCCGTTCACAAAAAATGATCTTACAAACGAATCAAATGCTATGTTTATCAGAATCTATCCCAGAGGTTTTTTGCCAGCTCTCTTGATCTGGCGCAGAGTTCTTCTTCTTCGCCTTCTTCGAGAAATGCAATTTTACCTTCATCCATAAGGGTTTTGCCCTGGCAGATTGTGGTCGAAACCCGGCTGAAAGGAAGGCCGAAAGTGAGGTGCCCAAAGGTGTTTTCTGCAGTAACCGGGGTGGGAGGCAGGTAATCCCAGACTATCAGATCGGGGGTCGCGCCTTCTTCGATGACTCCGAGGCGTTTTTTGAAAAGTTTCTGCGCCAGTCTGGGCCCGTTTACTGCGAACATTTTCCAGGCTTCGCCGTAGATTTTTCTGGGGTCGCCTGCCTGGTGCTTGTGCAGGATGTTGGCCACCACCAGATCTTCTAAAGGCGAAGCAGACATACCGTCGGTGCCGAAGCTGACGTTGATTTTTTCTGCCATCATTTTTTCGAGGGACGCGCAACCCACGGCATTGTTCATATTTGATCGCGGGTTGTGAATAATATTGGTTTTGGTAAGCCCGAGGGTTTGAATGTCGTGCGAATCACAGTTTACGCAATGAACAAAAATGCTTTCTGGGCCAGTAAGCTTGAATTTGTGCAGGCGATCAACGACTGACCGGTATCCGCGTTTGATTGCGTCATCGTTATCAGCTTTGTCTTCTGCAACATGAATGTGAACTCCGGTGTTCAGAGCCTTCATCAGCTCGGCGGCCCTTTCCAGGCTGGTGTCGCTGAGGGTGAAGCTGGCGTGCAATCCGATCATCGCAGTGATGTCGGCGTCAGCTTCAAGTTTCAAGCAGCGAATGAAGTTGGCGTTTTCTTCAAAGCCAGCATCGCATTTTCCTTGGCCATCGCGGTCAGAGATTTCATAGCAGAGATTTCCGCGCAGCCCACATTTTCTGAAGGCTTTGGCGATAACATTTAGCGAGCCATCGATGCAATTCGGGCTGGCATGATGATCTACCAGGGTGGTAACCCCGTTTCTTACCGCTTCAAGAAGGGGGATCATAGCGGTCAGGTAAAGGTCTTCGGGGGTAAGGGCTTTATCAAGGCGCCACCACAGGCGCTCAAGAATTTCGACAAAGTTGGTGGGCGATGAATCTTTAAGGGTGATTCCCCGGGCAAATGTGGAATACAGGTGCATATGGTTGTTAATGATGCCGGGCATTACCAGGCGACCGTTAACGTTTTTCATTTTTGCCTTTGGGAAGCGCTGTTTGATTTCTTCAGTTGTGCCAATGGCGTGTATCTTTTTTTCGTCGAAGGCGACTGCCCCGTCATTGATTACCTGATGGTTTTCACCCAGAGTTACCAGGGTTGCATGTCCGATAATTTTCATTAATCTACCTCTTTTTCTATATGTACAGAAATTTGTTTCTGCGAAAGACTAACATAGAAAAAAAAGCAGTTTCAACATAATTAATCTTCGTTACAAAAAATATGGATTTTTTTTTATCTTTTTTGTTGACTTGCGATTCGAGGTTTGATATTATCAAACTCACC
>DYKG01000030.1 GCA_020722725.1 Candidatus Methylomirabilis sp. | reverse complement strand
GCGTGTGGCGCTCGGGCGAGAAGACTTCATACTTTAATGCGAACATAGCCTTTCAAAATAAATTACCCGTTCTTATTACTGCGCAATATTATCAGAAAGCGGCTCAATTTGCCTGATGGCAACCACAGTCAAATCATCATTTATTTTACCATCAGTTGCCTGTTCAAGCATTCTCTGTAAAACGCTTTCACAAAATTTTCCCGGCAAAAATAAAATTTCCAACCTGTTGGCTCGCCGTCAAATCAGGAAAAATCTTTTCTTCTACCTGTGAAGCCACCTGCATTTCTTCAAGATCAACCAGGGTCGAATTCAATATTTCAGCCAGATTGCCAAATTCGTCCTGACCCATGGCAGGCAGGCGATAGGCAAAATTCCGGGATTTAAGTGCCTCAACCCCGGAATGCAATTGCCCCAGCGGAGCAAGAAAATAACGGGAAACAAGCAATCCCAGGGAAAGAGCAACAAGGAGGCTCAGCAACCCGGATGCCACAAACAGGCGGTATTTTTCACCGGCCTTGCGGGTAATTTCTTCTACCGGAAACAGGCCAAGCAGCCTGACCCGGTCCAGGGCCAGACATTTCAGGCCGATCATCATGTGCCTCTTTCTTTCCCAGTCACAATATTCTATCTCTGAGCCGCTTTTATTCCTCATGGCAACCACGAATTGTCTTATGAAATCACTGGAAACTGCATCCAAAGGAATGGAAAAAGTCAATTGATAGTTTAAAGCGAAAATTTTCATTCCCAGACTGTTGCGGTTGATCGAAGTGATAATTCTCTCGATATAATCGTATTGCAGCAGGTTGGGCTTGTAGAGATATAAAAATATGTAATCGGCAAGATTCTGGTCAAAAAGCTTAAGGACTCTAATGTGCGCCGGAAAATAATTTTTTCCCATGCCCCATTGCCAGAAATAGCCTGTGGCTGCAAAAAATTCCTGAAGCATCTCTCAAGTTCTTCAGAGGCTTCGACCTAAAACTGGGCCAGACGAACTTCCTTCTGCAGGCGTGAAACATGAAAAAGCGAAACACTGACTGCCGTAATCGGCAGAAAAACGGCGACAAACAAAAATTTAATCCAGCCGCCCCACTTGATTTCACTGCGATGAACTTTATTATCTTTCATAGCTTACCATCAAAAATGTCACATCATCATCCTGCATTGGCGACCAGGCACGATATGCCGCAATAATTCCCTGCCAGTAGGTTTCAAGATCTTCATTCCATGCGTTTTTCAGAAGTTCCTCGAACCGGGCGAAATCAAAAACATTACCGTGGGAATCGGCAGCCTCGATGATTCCATCGGTATAAAGAATAAGCGTTTCTCCTGGATTCAAACGGTCTGAAGTTTCATTGTAGCCTTTTTTCAGAACGTTTCCCAACGGCATGCCAACTGCACGAATATATCGCAAATCAAGCCCATGATCTGACACAACGACCGGAAAGCACTGACCGGCATTGGCACACTTCAGCTCACCGCCAACATTGTCTATCTCAAGGCTTAGTGCAGTCATCATGCGGCGCCAGCCTCTGGATTTGAGATAAAGAAAAATCGAATTGGCGCGTTCGAGCATCTCGGCAGGACGGTTGACCAGATTGCGATTTACCGCAACAACCGCCTTTGCCATAGCCATGATCATTGCAGCAGGAATCCCGAATCTGCTGGCCTTCATTTCGCCTCCTGGTCAGGTCGCTGACAATTGCATAAAAAGCGTTGATAACGTAGAAAAATCTTGTTTCATCGGTGAACCGACGGTCTATTTTTCCATTCGCATCGAAATAAATAAATTTCAAAGAATGATTAAATTGTTTCTTTAACCTGCCAATCAGCTGCTTTGCCGCAGATTCAGGATCAGCCGCCATGCAAGCCCGGGAAAAGTTTTCCTGAAACAGGCCATGAAAAAATTTGTCATCAGAAAAATAGCTTGCCGGGCGATCCAGCCGGCGATTCATTTCATCTACAAGAACCGTGCGCTGACGCTCGCGTTCAACCTCGTAGTGGCTGTTCAGCGAAAAAACAGAAGATATGCCGGCAGCATAACCCCGTAAGTAAGACAAGCCAACCATTTCAGCAGCCAGAAACGATACAAAACTGATGATTCCTTGAAGAGATGTTTAAGTAATTCAGGTCATAACACTACGAATTATAGCAGCAAAAAGTAATTGAACCCGCAAAAAATCTTTCTACTGATCTATACAAAAGCGCATTGAGTGTTTTTGATCCCAGCTGCTTCGAGGGTTTAACAGGCTCACCAACCGCCCATTAAACAGACTCAGCGGCTGTAAATTTTTATGTATTCAATTTGAAAGCACAGGTCGGTGTCAGGCGGAATTATCCTTCCCGCTCCCATACTGCCGTAAGCTAAATCCGCCGGAATAAAAACTTCACGAATCTCGCCCTCTTTCATTTCCAGCAGCATTCTGGTCCAGCCGGGAATCACCTGATTAACCTGCATGATTGCCGGCTCTTTCAAACGGTAAGAACTGTCAAAAACCCGCCCATCTTTGAAAAATCCACGATAGTGAACCTGCACACGGTCGGTAGGCTGAGGATTGCGGCCTGTACCTGTCCGCACGATTCGAAAAGCAATTCCATCGCTGCGGGTCTGCATACCGTTAAAAAAAGACGCCATGGTTTCGGCTGGTATTTTTTTCTCCAGGTCTATTTCTTCGTTCTGTCGAAAGAAGATCAGAAACAGAACCAGAGCAGCAATTGCTCCAAACAAAATTCTCGGCATAAAATCCCTGATGAAAAAATTTAACAGGCCAAGGGTGTCGCTAAATGCGATCAAAGAATGTTCCGGCATCAACTAAACCGTTAATCTGTCGGCCAATCGAGCCGGAACAAGTCCTAAAAAACCACGATGGAAACGATCAGGCTTTTTCGAACTGATCCTTGCCAACGCCACAGGCCGGGCAAACCCAGTCTTCGGGAAGCTTGTCAAAAGGGGTTCCCGGTGCTATGCCATGATCAGGATCACCAGCTGCCGGATCATATTCATAACCACATACAGAGCAAACATATTTTTCCATTACCAAACTCCTGTATCAATTTTTACTAGAAAGATTCCACAACTTTCTGCAGAATTTCAATCTCAGAACTGCTCAACCACTGATCTATCATAAATACATGGTATCTTACATCGTCGATCATGGCATTTCTGAATGATTTTTCAGAAGACCCGACCAGTTCGAGTGGAACCGAAGCCAGAACTCCTTCTTTCAGACGATATTCGATATTATCGGCGGTTACCGCCAGATACAACCCGGGCTTAATCTTAAAGACCATCAAACGTGAATCTTCAGAAATCTCAAACTGTCGGTCCAGACCTATTCGGTCGCGAAGGTTGAGAACTGGCACAACAGTGCCACGAATGTTAACCACGCCGGTCAGCAGATCAGACTGCTGTGGTACCTGAATCAACGAACCGGGCATTACGACTTCGGTTACATCAACTGCGGGAACGGCAAAAGTTTTTGCCGAAAATTTAAAAAGGAAAAATTTTTCAAGCCGGCCATCACCGTCTCTGACCTTTGAATTCTCCGCTATGCGTCTGATCAACGGCAAAATCTGCGACATCATTGTGACTCCATCAAGTAGTTTTCTCAAAGCAGAAAGCCGTCTCAGACAGGCTTTGTTTAGAAACAACAGGCCCCGGCTCAGCAGAACCTGCGACTCTAAAATAGTATGGTAGATACTACCAGAAAAAACTTTTAGATAAAATACTTTTTTAGAGTTATTATTTTAGCCATAAAAAGCTCATTCAACTATTTCCAGCGATGGCATTTCACGAGTCGCGCCGAAGCCACGGGCGGTGGTTAATGCATGATCGCCTCAGGCTATAGAGCCTTAAGGCAATCCTGAGGCGTTCAGCATTTGCGTGTGTTGCGCGTTCGGCAGGCTGAATGAATGGTTATGATATAGAAGTTTTAAGAATAGAGATGTTAAAATGATTGATTTCTATCGTTTGATTAACTGGCTTTCAGGCACTATTGAAAAAGAGGCTGCAACTCCGGCTGCCACTGCTGATCGTCGCAGATTTCAACGGCTGAATCTCAAAGAATGTCGATTATTCATTAACCAGAGCGGGCCTTTTCCAATTCTCAACCTCAGCTATGGCGGAATGAGGGCTGATCTGAGCCAATATGAGGAACCACTGCAAACGGGGCAGGAAATTGACTGCGACATTTTCCTGGAAAATATTCTGATCAATAACCGACTTACCATAAGAAACATTGAAAACAATCTGGTTGGCTGCTCTTTTTCAAGAATGTCGGTTACCGAATCGCGCATACTCAAGGATTTTCTCAAACCCCGCATTCTTGGCTTTTCTCTAAGAGAAATCGAATCCGCCCGCCTGAGAAACGACACCCCGGAGCTGAAAATGCGCTGGTTTCAGGGTGAAGATAACACTCAGATTTTTCTCTGGCAGACGGTGTCTGGCGAGAATGTAATGCAGGAGTTTTACTTCCTCGATTATTACATCAGCTGGCAACAAGACAGTGCTGGCATAAAAACCGGAATGATAAAGGAAAGCGCCAGAAAAACATTCGGCAGACTGACTCCCGACGCCATCGCCTTTTTCAAAATTCCTTCATATCGCGCATTAAAGCTGGGGCAAACGATTCTTTCGTGCTCACGTCTGCCTGATGATGCAAAAGAAAAACTTCTTTTCGAAATAGCTGGAGAAGAAAAGCGCCTCTACCACCGCTATCTGATCAAAGAAAAAGAAGCCTTTTTTACCCCCGAAAACAGGCCCGAAATGAAAATTCCCGTATTGAATCTCAGTCTTCATGGCGCAGCAATTTTGAATTGCCCGGAACTTGTTTTTTCGCCCAAAACCATGGTAAAAGGAAGCCTCAGCCTTGAAAAATTTCAGATGCCGGCATCTTTCTGCCCGGTTTATATCGAAAAACAATTCAGCGGCGGCAGTCTGGAAATTGCTCCAGACAAGCTCGCTGCCTTTTCAGAGTTTCTTGCGCCAAGATTGCTGGCTCAATATCTCGAAAAAGTGCCGGCCCCGATCGAAATACCTTTCTTTGCCGCTCCAGGCTCACAAACCTCACTGTTCACCGGACTGCACAACACCCACATACTCTCGCTGATCGATAGTGAGGGCGAGCTCATCACCGGAAGAATACTGTTCATGGACACTTTGATCAGATATCATCAGAAAAGTCTGACTCAGCATCAGGTTAAAGAAGGGATCGTTTTTCCCGGCGACTGGGAAATCCCCCTTCAGCTTCTCAAGGGCGAAGAACCGGCCGCAAATTCTGCCGTTACCTTCTGCCGTGAATTGCTGAGCAACGCCAGAATACCAGAAGAAACCAGACAGGCCTGGATAAAAGTGCTCTAAGTTAAGCAAAAATTGCTCTTGGCAACATTTGATGTTATTCTGTCGAGAAATCAAGCCTGCCTTCAAGGAGTGACTGCATATGGCAAGACACGACGGACGAGACTACAATCAACTCAGATCGGTAACCATAGAGACTGGTTATGTTAAGTACCCTCACGGTTCAGCTCTGATAAGTTTTGGTGACACCAGAGTGTTGTGTACAGTTCAGGTTGAAGAAAAAGTTCCGCCATTTGTCGAAAATCGGGAAAAACCCCAGGGATGGATAACCGCTGAGTATGCCCTTATGCCGGCAGCCGGCCTGGTTCGCAACGAGCGGGCAGGTTACGGCAAAGCTTCGGTTAAAGGCCGGGTTTACGAAATTCAACGACTGATCGGCAGATCGATGCGCTGCGCCCTTGACCTTGAAAAACTGGGAACCCGCACCCTGATGATCGACTGCGATGTAATCCAGGCTGACGGTGGCACGCGAACCGCATCAATCACCGGAGCCATGGTTGCCCTTGAAATGGCAGTAAAAAAATTGATGCGGGAAGGCAAGCTTACAGAAAACCCGATCATCAAAAGAATTGCCGCCGTAAGTATCGGCCTGGTGGATGGGAAACCCTGCCTTGATCTTGATTACAAGGAAGATTCAAAAGCCGAAACCGATCTTAATCTGGTTATGTGCCGCGATGGCAGTTTCATCGAAATACAGGGAACCGGCGAAGAAGCGACCTTCACTCGCCAGCAGCTCAACCAGATGCTTGACATGGGAGAAAATGGCATCAGAAAACTATTTGAACTTCAGGATCAAGCCATCGCAAAGCTATGAAAACCATCTGGGTCGCCACTTCCAATGCCCACAAGCTGGAAGAAATATCAGAAATTCTCGGGCCCTCGGTTGAGCTGAAAAGCTTTAAAGACCTTGAAAGCCCTTTTGAAGTCGAAGAAAACGGCCGGACTTATCTTGAAAATGCCACCCTGAAAGCCAGGGCTCTGCATGAGATCGTCAAAGAGCCGGTCTTTGCCGACGATTCAGGCCTTGAGGTAGACGCCCTTGGCGGGCGCCCTGGTCTTCATTCTGCCAGATATTCAGGCCCGGATGCAAACCATCAGAAAAACATCGACAAGCTGCTTGAAGAGCTGGCTGAAATACCATTTGCCAAAAGAACCGCCCGTTTTCGCTGCGTAATCGTCTACCTGGATCAGAATGGCTCTGCCCACAATTTTGCAGGCATTCTTCCTGGGACTATCGCCACCGCAGAAAGTGGCAAGGGCGGATTTGGCTACGACCCCATATTTTATCTGCCGGAAAGAGACTGTACGGTGGCTCAACTGCCAACTAAAGAAAAGAATCTGATCAGCCATCGTGGGCTTGCGGTAAAAAAACTAAAAGATTTTCTTAAAGAATGTAACACCATTTAACAAAACCAGCACACCGGGCTATTCTTCGGTTCAAAAAAAATATTTCCAGGGATCTTCCGGGTTTTGAAATTTTCCGTATAATTATAAGCATCAAGGTGAGCGAAACCAAGAATCAGCTGGAGGCCATAAGTTATGAGTAAAGCGTATAGAATCCTCGCAGTCCTTCTTCTTACATTTGCACTTTTCATTACTACCAGTGAAAATAACGAAGTCTTCGCCAAAGGCAAAAAGGCTTCATGGTTCAAGAAAACTACCCGCACCATCAAAAGAAACATCAAAAAGGGTGTTAAGAAAACCAGACGTGCTTTTGTTAAAGCCGGCGCCAATTTAACTAACGCCATCATGGACAGCGCGGTAAAGGCAAAATCGAAGATCACCGGCAAAAAAGCAAAAAAGACTTGGGTTAAAGGTCATTACAAAAAAGGTAACAAAAGACATACCAAAAGCCATTTCCGCAAAGTCAGCAAACAAGGCAAAAGAAGTTCTGGTGGTTCAAGCTCAGCAGGCAGCAACGCCGGTGCAGTAACCGGCCAGCCCCTTCCACCAGCCCAGGATCCAGTATTACCAAACTTCTAAACATTAAACAGGTTTTACAGAACGGGTTTGCATCTTATGCAAACCCGTTCTGTTTTTACACAATCGAGCAATCTTTTTTGCTTGTTTTCATCAGCCACCTGTTCTATCTTGAAAGCATCATCAGACAAAAAATACGAAGTTTTACCTGAGGAGCAAACCATGGCAGCCATCAAAGGCAAAATACAGAAAGGCCTGGGTGAATCTAAAAACACTGTCCGTGAACAGATGCCTTTTTTCCGGGAAGTTTTTCCTGAAGTAGGTGAATGTAAAGAAGGAACGATCAACATCGTTCTTGAAAAACCGCTGGTAATAATCAGCCCCGACTTTACCACCGAACCACTGCCCTGGCACCCTGCATTCAAGATCGTTAAAGGCGGCGAGGTTTTCAAATTTCTCAGAATCAACCTGAAAGTTGATGGCTGTGATTCGGTCAATGCCTGGATTTACAAAGCACAGTTTTCGCCTTATCATGACAATCACTATTACATCGAAGTTCTGGCACCGCCACTCAACTTCAGCGGAACTCCGAACTGTGAAATCGAAGTGAAAGCCAACTGCATCGAGGGCATGGTTGTAATCGGTGATTCTGAAACAGTCAGAAGCAAAAGCAAGTAATCAGACAAAATGGAACTTTTGCGTCTTTCTGATCGGGTCAGTCTGATACCCGGTTCAGTCAACATCGGGGTCATTATTCTTGAAAACAGCCGGGTTGCTCTGATTGATTCCGGCCTCGATCCACGTCACGCCGACCAGATTTTTGAACTGCTTTCTGATTATCGTTTCAAAATCAACTGCATTCTCAACACTCACGCCCACGCCGACCACATCGGGGGCAACAACTTCTTTCAAAAGAAAACCGGTTGCAAAATTCTGGCTTCGACTCTTGAAGCACCGATGATCAGACAACCTTTAATTCAGGCGGCAGTTCTTTTTTCCGGGGCTCCGATTCCTGATCTGGCCAACCGTTTTATCGTAGCCGATCAAAGTCAGGTTGAAGTCTTCGCAGAAAAAGAATTTTCACTTGACGATCTGAATATTCAACTGCTGGATCTGCCAGGGCATTCAGTTAATCAGAAAGGTTTTATTATAGACGGAATAGCTTTTCTGGCCGATTGTCTTTTTCCCGACAGCTTTTTCAAAAAACAGCGCCTACCCTTTGTTTATGACCCGATGGCACAGATTGAGACCCTCGAACACCTGCGCAGTCTCAGTATAGGCACCTATGTCGGCGGCCATTTCCTGCCAAGGCACGAGATAAAAACGCTTATTGAAAACAACCTGGCGGTAATCAACAGTTCGCTCAATTTTTTACTCGATCTTCTCAAGATACCCCAGCCCCAGGACAGAATAATCAAAACTTTTCTCGACCATTTCGGCATAAAAAAAACGAACTGGGAATATTTCCTTTACAGAGCCACAGTCAATGGATATCTTTCTACATTGTACAAACAAAAGAAAGTAAGGTATCGGGTTCTCGACAGCCTGTTAATGTGGTATGCAGTTTAAAAAATTCAATCTTCCTGGAATAATTGCGCTGCTGGTTGCTTCTACCGCCATCATGGCGCAGGATGCGAGTCGCTGGCAGAGAATTCCTTATCATGGCAGCGGCAGATTTGTCAGAAACCCGCTGCAAAACCACGACCAGCCGGGCGTTGTTTTTCCCATTGTTTATGAAAAACAGCCGGTAAGTCCTTTACTAAGAATGATCATGAAAAATTTCCCCGAGCTGTCTGCCCCCAAAAGGTCTGGAGAAAGCCTTCCAGCCACCATCGACATGAGCCAGTCTGCGCTGCTGCTACAAAACCTTCAGGCAGAAGCCGACTTTTTGTTGAAGACAGCCTCAGGAACAATTTCAGTTGCTTCACCCACCAAGTCACTTTTTTAGTTTTCAATTGAGTTGAAAAGGGCTGATCTGGTAAAATGTGAACGATGGTCAACAATAAAAATTACAAAGTCATTATTCCGTACAGTGAGTCGGCCAACCCGCGAAAAAAGTTCAAAATTGAATACAGTATCGAGGCTGCTGACCGGGCTTCAGCGTTGCGTAAAGCCGAACGGGAGTTTTCTTCTTATTCTGAGTATAACAGCGCATCATGGGTTCGACAGATCGAACGGGAGGGAATAAGAATCTGGAAAATACTCCCCGATATGCCGCAAACCCCTGACCATATCGATGATCTTGCCAGAAAGCTCGATTCAGCAGATGAAGATTTGATCTATAACAGCCTGAAAGCTTTGGGTGAAATTGAAGATTCGAGTGCCAGCGATCGTATAATCCGCCTGTTTTCTCATAAAAACCCGGATATTGCAGCATTGGCAGTAGAAACTCTCGGTAAAATAGGTGATCCCAGTAATCTGGGGGCGATAATCAACCTGTATCATCCCGACAAACACCCGCGGGTCAAAGCCTGCATCGTTTCTGCCGCCGGCAAAATGGCGCTGCCCAATGATCAGATTCTCGATTTCATTGCCCAGGCACTTACTGACAATGACGCAAGAGTCAGGGCAAATGCCGTTGAAGCGCTGGAAAACCTGAAAATTGGCGACACTGCGCGATTGCTTCTTCCGATGCTTGAAGACGAAGACAACCGGGTAAGAGCCAATGTAATCAAGGCGCTCTGGAATAAAGATGACCACACAAAACTGCTTGAAGCATTGAAAACCATGGCCAATGATGAAAACCCGTGGATGAAAGCTTCGTGCATCTTCGTTCTCGACCGGGTTGACATACCAGGCCGCATCGAACTTCTTGCCGACATGTGTCTTGAGGAACATCCCAAGATCAGAGAAAACGCCCGCCAGGCAATTTTTCGGGTACATGACCTCGAATGTCTGCCATACTGGCTTGAATTGATCAGTAATGAGCATGAATTTTCCCTGGTTTCCCAGAAAGTTCTTCTATTCGGCGAAAGGGCTCTAACACCTCTATTGAGCTTCAAAGGATCTACAGAAACCAGTCGGGCCTATGCCGCCGACCTTCTCGACCTTTTAGAGCAGCAGGTGCTGCAGAAATCTGGCTGGATCAGCTGGCTGAAAACCAAGCAAAAAAGGCTATTCAAGAACTGAGCAATTGATAATGGCCGGCAAATGTGATAGCATTCTGCATCATTATCACCCCATATTACAAACGAGTACATAAAAATGAAAGAACAACCCACAAGAATGAAGACAGTCGCCCTGTATGCAGTTCTGTTGATTCTGTTGTTGACGGCATTTTCCAATATTGCCAACACCAGGAAAGTCGACCGCCTGACCTACTCCGAGTTCCTGGAAGTCCTTCAGGGAAAAGATTCCAGCAGGAAAATTCTGCGAATTAAAATCAACGAGCGCGAGATAACCGGCAGAATTCAAAAGCAGGTTACTCTTGGAACCGGCAATGAAGCCACCAATTCGCATTTTCACACCGTTGCCCCCGATGATCCGGGCCTGATGGAAATCGTTCGCAAAAGCAATGTAATTATCGAAGCCGAACCACCGGCGCAGATGTCATGGTGGCTGAACCTGCTGATCAACTGGTTCCCCTTCATTCTTCTGATTGGTGCCTGGCTGTATATTCTGCAGAAAATGCAGGGTGGCGGTGCCAAAGCCCTGAGTTTTGGAAAAAGCCGCGCAAGAATGGTTGATCCAACCGAAAAGAAAGTGCTTTTCAAAGATGTTGCCGGGGTTACCGAAGCAAAAGAAGATCTGCTCGAAGTAGTTGAGTTTCTTCGCGAACCCGGCAAGTTTACCAATCTTGGCGCCAAGATACCCAGAGGCGTGCTTCTATTCGGGCCTCCTGGCACTGGCAAAACTTTGCTTGCCCGGGCGGTTGCTGGCGAAGCAAACGTTCCCTTTTTCAATATTTCCGGTTCTGAATTTGTTGAAATGTTTGTCGGCGTCGGGGCATCAAGGGTAAGAGACCTGTTTGAGCAGGCCCGCAAAAATGCCCCCTGCATCATCTTCATGGATGAAATCGATGCGGTTGGTCGTCAGCGTGGTGCCGGTCTCGGCGGTGGACACGACGAGCGCGAACAAACCCTGAACCAGCTTCTCGTCGAAATGGATGGTTTTGACAACACCAAAGGCATAATTCTTGTTGCAGCAACCAACCGACCAGACGTTCTTGACCCGGCGTTACTGCGCCCAGGCCGCTTTGACCGGCGCATCGTCGTTGACCAGCCCGATATTCTGGGCCGAGAAGAAATTCTGAAAATTCACGTTCGTGACAAACCAATAGCTGAAGATGTTGATCTGGCCGTGCTTGCCCGTCGAACCCCGGGTTTTGTGGGCGCAGACCTAGCCAATCTTACCAATGAAGCCGCTATTCTTGCCGCAAGATGCGGTCGCAAAATCGTCACGATGAACGATTTCGAAGCATCAATCGATAAGGTAATTGCCGGCTCAGAAAGAAAAAGCCGCATCATTTCAGACAAAGAAAAAGAAAATACCGCTTTTCATGAAATGGGCCACGCACTGGTTGCCGCGTTTCTTCCGGGAACTGATCCGGTACATAAGATTACCATCATTCCACGGGGTATGGCATTGGGGCTCACCATGCAACTCCCGGTCGAAGATCGCCTGACCGTTTCAAAAACCCACCTGTTCCATCAACTCTGCATTCTGCTTGGTGGGCGGGTAGCCGAAGCTCTGGTTTTCAAAGAAATTACCTCGGGCGCCAGAAACGATATCGAACGGGCCACAAAGATCGCCAGAAAGATGGTCTGCGAGCTTGGCATGAGCGATGAAATCGGGCCTTTGCATCTTGGCGACGACAATCAGACGGTTTTTCTCGGTCGAGAATTCAATACGAGAAACGACATCTCAGAAGATACCGCCCGCAAAATCGACAAAGAAATCAAGGACATCATTGATAGTGCCATGAAAAAGGCAACCCAGATTCTTACCGAAAATCTCGACAAGCTTCAAAAGTTTTCAAGAATGCTGCTTGAACGCGAAACCATCAATGCCACTGAATTCCAGGATCTGTTGCAGGGAAAAGAACTGCCACCGATGGCTGCTCGAAAAGCAGTCGAAGAAAAGGCTGTAGAAGCAATTGCCAATGCAACGAAGGAAGTTCCTGCCAAAGCAGCAGCACCAGAGAAAAACGAAGGAAGTTACCAGAAATAGCGCTTTTTTAATTGCATAAGAAAAACCCGGTGTCATTCATTCTGACACCGGGTTTTTATCTATTAACAATCAGCCGAGAACCTGTTTTACCGTTGCCAAAACTCTTTCAGGCTGCAGTGGTTTTACCAGAAAACTCTTTGCCCCTGCCATTACTGCTGCTTTTACCTTATCAACCTGACCCATTGCAGAACACATAATGATTTTTGCATTGGGATCAATAGCCAGAATCTTTTTAACAGCAGTGATACCATCCATGTCGGGCATGGTAATATCCATGGTTACCAGATCGGGCTTGTGCTGAGTGTACATTTCAACAGCTTCATTACCGTTAGAAGCTTCTCCGACAACTTCAAATTCATTATTTTCAAACAAATGTTTGAGCATAAGCCGCATGATAGTTGCATCGTCAACGATCAGAATTTTCTTTCCCACAACCCAACCTCTTTTCTGCATTAAGTGCGGTTATTCGCCCATATAATACAATGAATAACCGTACATGTCAAAACAGAACATCAAATTTAATAAAAACTATTTTGACACGTATCGACGGACATATTCTTTAAAATAACTGTCGAAAAAAGGTTTTGGCACAAAAGCAGCAACGCCTACAGCAAGAAGCTTATAAATATTTTTTATTCCAGAATATTCACCCAGTACAATGACGGGTATCGATGAAAGCACCTGTTCTTTCTTCATTGAGTAAATCAGCCATTCGCCCTCTTTCTGGGTGAAAACCCGATCGGTCACTACCAGAGCAATTTCTGGTCGCTCAGCAAGAATCTTCATTGCTTCGCGAACCGATGAAGTTTCGATAACAGAGAGGTTTAGTCCCGGAGAACACTATTAATTTTTTCACGAATTTCCTGATCATCCGTCACTACTAATGACACTCTCATAGGCTGTACCAACTGGTAGATTGATTAAATGGGAAGTCTTATAACCCATTTCTTATTATAAATCTATGATAACAGATCAATAACCTTACCCGCAATCGACGGCAAATCACAGACGAATTCAACGCCGCCGGTATTTATGGCGACCTTTGGCATACCGAACACCACACAGGTGGCTTCATCCTGGGCAATGGTATGAGCACCGGCATCGCGCATGGCTTTCAGCCCGGTGGCCCCGTCACTGCCCATACCGGTAAGAATTACCCCGACCGCATTGGCTCCGGAAGATAAAGCCGCAGACTGCATCAATACTTCAACTGAAGGGCAATGGCCGCAGACGTTTTCACCGGGAGCGACCTTCACCCGATAAACACCGCCCGAACGGATTACTTCCATGTGGTACCCGCCAGGAGCGATTAAAACCTGGCCAGGCAAAATTCTGTCATTGTGCTCCGCCTCTTTAACTGCCATCTGGCAGAGAGAGTTGAGCCTTTCGGCAAAAAGACGGGTAAACCCTGCCGGCATGTGTTGCACGATAACCACTCCGGGAGTTTGTGGCGGAAACCGCGTAATTACCTCTTTTATCGCCTCTGTGCCGCCGGCAGAAGCCCCGATTACAATAATTTTATCGGTAGTTTCAGCAAGAGCACGAGTTTGCACCTGTATCACAGCCGGAGTCTGGTTTTTCTTGTTCTTCCAGTGAGAAACATTGGCGGCAGATGCAAGTTTCACCTTGGTGCGCAGCTCCTGCATCATATTTTCAAGACCGCGAGCCACGTCGGCCTTTGGTTTTGCAACGAAATCCACAGCACCAGCCTCAAGAGCTTCAATCGTAATTTTTTTACCCCGTTCGGTCAAAGCGCTTACCATAACCACAGGAATGGGAAACTGAAACATCAGCTTGCGCAGAAATTCCAGGCCATCCATGCGCGGCATTTCCACGTCGAGAGTCATAACATCAGGGTTCAATTCAACCAGCTTGTCACGTGCCGCATAAGGGTCGCCGGCGGTGCCAACCACTTCAATCATTGGATCAGCGCTCAGCCCGGCAGAGATAATAGACCGCACCATTGCCGAATCATCTACCACAAGTACTCTGATTTTTTTCATCTGACTACTCTCTCCTTCTGAAAACTGCCGGCTGAATATATTCAAACGGGCAGTCCGGGGTTCTTATTGATTCTGAATGACCGATAAACAGATAACCACCAGGCGCAGTCACCTGGAAAATTCTCTTAATCAGCTCATTTCGGGTCGGAATATCAAAATAAATCATGACATTGCGACAAAAAACCAGATGAAAAGGCTTTCTAAACGGAAAAACGGGATTCATCAGGTTAAAAATGCGAAAAGTTATCTCTTTTTTAATCTCAGGTTTGAATTCCCATCTTTCTTCGTCGAGCTTATGCATGTATTTTTTTCGTTTCGCTTCAGGAATATTCTGAATCTGCTCGAGTGAATAAACACCACGGGTTGCCGACTCGATAACCCGGCTGGAGATGTCGGTAGCAAGAAGGCCCGCCTGCCAGAGAGAATAATCAGCTCCCAAATAATCCATCAGGGTCATGAGAATGGAAAACGGCTCTTCACCGGTAGATGAAGCGGCACACCAGATTCGCAGATCGTTCGACCGGCTCTGTCTGAGCCGGTCAACAATTTCAGGCAGCGCCTTGCTTTCCATAAAATGGAAATGCTGCGGTTCACGGAAAAAGAAAGTGTGGTTGGTCGACATGCGGTCGATCATTTCCTGGAGACCGGCACCGGAATGGTCGCTTTTGACAAAAGAAACAAGCTCTGCAAAAGTGGTAAAACCCTTTTGCAGAGCCAGTTTTCTCAATCGCCCAATGACCAGCGAGCGTTTATGCTCGCCGAGGCTTATGCCAAACCGAGAATAAACAATACCCCTGATCTCATTGAATTCCACATCGGTTAGATTCATTTAATTGTGCTGCGACCAATCCGAAATCAATACCTGCCAAATTCATCATCGTCAAGGGCAATAATATCTGAGGGCTTCACTTTTGTGGGCTCATCTTTACCTTCGGTTGGCAGAGATTTTGCTGTTGAAGCCCGGGGTACCTGAGCCGGTTTTGGTGCGTTTTTATCAACCGGATTCATCAATGGCTTTCTTGCAGGTTTGGCCGGTTTTTTCTCAAATACCGGTTGGGTTTCTCTGACCTTTTGTTCTTCAAATACTTTTCTTTGCGATAGATCTTCACGCAAATTGAAATTAGCAAGCAGAGAATTCAGCTCGCGAGCCTGGCCCGAGAGTTCTTCGGCGGCAGCGGCCGTTTCTTCGGCATTGGCAGTGTTCTGCTGCGTCACTTTATCAATTTGCTCAAGACCCTGACCGATCTGGGCAATTCCCTGAGCCTGCTCGTTACTGGCCGCAGCGATTTCAGCAACCAGGTCAGCAACTTTTACGGAGCTGGAAACGATTTCCTGAAGGGCGGCTTCAGTCATTTTTGCGATTTCTGTACCAGCTTTAACCTTACTAATCGAACTTTCGATCATTTCAGAGGTTTCTTTGGCAGCTTTGGCACTGCGGCTGGCCAGGTTACGAACTTCGTCGGCGACGACGGCAAAGCCCTTGCCGTGCTTGCCGGCACGAGCCGCTTCTACCGCAGCGTTCAACGACAGAAGGTTGGTTTGAAAGGCAATGTCATCGATCACTTTGATAATTTTGGCAATCTGATTACTTGATTGCTGGATTTCAGTCATCGCTTCCATCATGCCGTTCATCTTCTGATTACCGGCTTCAGCAGCTGTTCTGGTTTGAGTTGCCAGAAGGTTGGCCTGACTGGCGTTTTCGGCATTGGCTTTGGTCTGACCGCCGATTTCGGTGATCGAGCTTGAGATTTCTTCGATGGACGCGGCCGATTCAGTTGCGCCCTGAGACAGCGACTGACTTGCTTCAGAAATCTGACCGGAACCGGAATCAACCTCTTCAGCTGCGACCTTAACACCAACCATGACTTTATTTACCTGGCCGACCATTCGATCAAGGGCTTTGCCAAACTCATCTTTTTCAGATTTTACGACCACATTCTGGTTCCAGTCGCCATTTGCAAGAGCAGAGCACATGTCAGCAACAGATCGCTGCTGCTTGATCAACGAATAGATACTCCTTGATAGAGAACCAATTTCATCGGCTCGGGCAAGGTACTTATCTTGAGGGCAATCTGAAATATCACCGGTTTCGGCCAGATTTCGCAAAAGAGCCTCACCGCGGTTGATCGGTTCAGCAATACCTGAAGCGATAATCCATGCGATTAAAAAAACTGCGATAAGTGCAATAAGGGTTATCATCATCTGAAAATTTCTGGCTGTTACGAACTCCTGTTGGATTTCACCCAATGTTGCCATGAATTCTTCCTGGTAGGTACTGGCTCCGATTACCCAGTCCCAGGGTTTGTAATAAATGACAGCAGAGAACTTTTCGCGAGCCTTGATCTCACCAGGGTTAATCCAGGGATAATAGTCGATGATTGTTTCACCTTCAGGCACAGCCATAACCTTTGCAATCTGTTCGGGAATAATGAAACGACCATCGCTGCTTTTGGCGGTCGAGATATCATTACCGACGCCGGAAGGATGAACAACGGTGCGCCCTTTTACGTCGCCAGAACCATAGAGAATGTACACATAACCGGATTTGCCAACCTTGATGGATTCAATCGATTTTCTCATATCGGTTACAAGTTCGAGTGGTATTCCGACGTAGAGAACCCCCTGAATCTGGCCCGCTTCGTCGCGAATTGGTTCATAGGCGGTAATATACCAGGCATTAACAACAAATTCCTTACCAACAAAGGTTTCACCGCGAAGAACTGCCTGAATGACCGGGTTTGCTGAGCCATCGGGGTTTACAGCAGGAATATAAGTGCCGATTGCCCTTTCGCCATCTTCTTTAATAACATTGGTAGCAATTCTCAGCATGTCACCATGTGGGTTCATGCGCTGGAAAATTGTACAGGTACCACCGACCATCTGCTGAACTTTGTCGACTATGTAGGTTCTGACTTTTGAGCTGCGAACCTGCCCCAACCAGGTGTCACCAACCTGCATTTTGGGAAGACTTACTTCAACAGTCTGCTGATTGAATTGATTAACTGCCACCCAGTTCACCTTTTCGTCAGAGAACTTAATGCCACCTGCTTCACTGATCGCATTTCCCGCAACCGCAAGGTCACCTTTCAGTTTAATTCTGAGCAACTGATCCTGGGTTTTAACCATATTGAAAACACCCTCAGCAATTCTTTTTAGTTCAGCCTCAGAGGTGTTTTTCAAAGACAGCACAACTTTCTGGTCAATTTTTTTGTTGTTGTAATTGCTGACCAGCACGGTACCGGCCACCATAAAAATAACGCAAAAAAAACAAAGCAGCACCAACTTCCATTTCAAAGCAGCATCTGTCCAGATTTTTGCCAACCACATGTCTTTTTTCCTTTCTGTTAACTGCTTGGTTTTTTCGGTGAAAAATTTCTGATTTACCAGGACATGGCATCAGAGGAAAACCCAGTGCTATAAGAGCCTGGAGTTGAGAGAAGAACTCAAGCCGAGATCTGGGTCAATCGTTGATCGAATAGCAGCTTATCTATGGCCAGAAGAATGATCACATCATTTTCAAACCGGCCCATGCCCTTGATGTATCTTGAGATATCGCCTCGGGCTACAGATGGAGGGGGAGATATCTGTTCAGGAAGAATGGAAATTACTTCCCTTACTGCATCGACCACCAGACCGATAGGCGATTCTTCGACATTTACCACGATGACGCAGGTTCGGTCATCATACTCGATTGCCTTCATGCGGAAGCGCAGGCGGATGTCAACAACAGGAATAACGTTGCCGCGCAGATTTATAACGCCTTTAACATATTCGGGCATGTCAGGAACTTCAGTTATTTTCTGAATCCCGACAATTTCGGTCACATGCTTGATTTCGATTCCATATTGCTCGTTGCCAATACGAAACGATAGATACTTGCCCTCCTGGGTGTCTTCACCATCGTCTTCGCCATCGTAATCTTCAGAAAAATCATGTCTTTGCGATTCAACCATCAATTTGCCTCCTGATCGAAATAACCACGATCTGCCCTTCCAGCTTTTTCTACCAGACCTCCGATATCGAGAATAAGACTGACAGCGCCATCACCAAGAATTGTGCAGCCCGAGATTCCCTTTGCCTGGTTCAGGTAATTCGATAAACCCTTGATTACCGTCTGTTGCTGGCCAAGAATATCATCGATAAACAAGGCAGCCTTTCTTCCCTGATCTTCCACGATTACCAGGATTCCCTCGTCGAGATTAAAAAAATCAGGTGTCTTGCCATGTAATTTATGCAGTCTGATGACTGGAATCAACTCTTCTCTTATACGCACGAGTTCCTGTTGGTCTGGAGTCACTGTTATCGCAGTTTTCAGAGGTCGTATCGACTCACGTATAGAAAGCAGCGGTATAGTATAACGGGCTTCGCCGACCCGCACCAGCATTCCATCGATAATAGCCAGAGTAAGAGGAATCTGCAGATAGATCGAGGTTCCCAGGCCCGGGCGGGAGCGCACGGTAATGCGCCCCTTGAGCTTTTCTATGTTCTTTTTTACCACATCCATTCCGACACCGCGGCCGGAAATTTCAGATACGGTTTCTTTGGTCGAAAATCCGGGTTCGAAGATAAAGCTGTATGCTTCTTCATCGGAAAGATTGGCCGGGTCGCCACGATAAAGGCCTTTTTCAATCGCAGTGCTGACAATTTTTTCGCGGCTTAATCCTTTTCCGTCATCGGAAACAATTATCCAGACTTCGCCGCCTTCATAGCGGGCTTCCACCATTACCTTGCCGGTTTCAGGTTTTCCGGCAGCAACTCTTTCTTCAGGTGATTCAAGACCGTGATCGATGGAGTTTCTGACCATGTGCAAAAGCGGGTCAGCAATCTGCTCGGTCATTGTTTTATCTACTTCAGTTTCTTCACCCACAATAATCAGTTTGACTTTTTTCTTCTGCTTGCGAGCCAGGTCGTGAACGACTCGAACCAGTTTTTGAAAAGTCATCGCCAGAGGAATCATGCGTACGCTCAGAGCGACATCTTGCAGTTCGCTGGTCACCCGGCGCAGGTGGTGAACAGCCTTGTCAAAGTTTTCCAGAGCCAGATTTTTCAGATCGGGGTTACGGGTTACCATGGTTTCAGCTATGACCAGCTCTCCTACCAGATTAACCAGTTTGTCGAGCTTGGTCAGATCGACTCTGATATCTGACCGCTTAATCCCTTTGGAAATGCTGGAAGTCTGAGCATTCTGCTCAGTCTGTTTGATCAGCGCTTTTTCGACAGATTGAGCATCAACCGCCCCCATGTCGACAAGAACTTCACCGATTGCGGTTTTTTGCCGTTTCAGGGCGGCGTCCAACTGCTCTTGGGTGACGACGCCTTCTTCGATGAGAATCTGGCCAAGTTTCTTGTGGCCTTTTTCTTCGTTTTCAACCGCCTGTTTCATCTGGTCAAGAAGATTGGCTACCGCCTGAAAGCCTTCTATATCACCAGTTCCACCAGTCGCAAGATCGGTCATTGCATGCCTGAATACGTCAACAATGATCAAAAAAGTCATAATATGTTCGGGGGCGGGGATCATTTCATAATCAAATAAAGTTTCGAGAATGTTTTCTGCCTTATGGCTCATGTTTTCAAGCATCTCAAGGCCTAAAAAGCCGCAGTTGCCTTTAAAGCTGTGAAAGCCTCTGAATAGCTCACGAACTTTCTGAATCGGGTTTTCTGCACCTTTTTCCAGCTCAAGAAGCAGGCCTTCGGCATTATCGAGAAAATCAGAACCCTCTTCGGTGAACTGCTCGATGATCGATTTTCTTCCCGGATCCGCTGAGTTAACTGGAATAAACGCCGGGATTGCCACCGGAGCCTTACCAGGAGAAACATTTTCTGGTGGTTTCTCTTCTATTCGAGTTTTTTTTACCTTGCCAGCTTTTTTATCGGTTTTTTTCAGGTTCTCAGCCCTATCTATCAGTGACTCAAGCTCGGTTTCAATTTTTTCCTTTTCATCGTCGTAGCCGTGATCATTGTGATTGCTTTCAACCAGTTCGAGAAAAAGTCCGGTAAGGTCGAGAGCTCGAAGCAGTGAATCAACGTGCTCGTTTTCAACTGCGATTTTTCCTTCTCTAATCAGGTCGAGAAGCGTTTCAGCACGATGGGTCAAAGAAGCAATGTTAGCAAGCCCAAGGCTGGCAGCGCTTCCCTTCATTGAGTGAAAGAGACGGAAAATCGCATTTACCGAAGAAGAGTCGATTTCACCAGTCTGCAGAGCACTTTGATGAAGTTGAATCAGCTGTGGTTCTACTTCTTGAATAAGCTCTCGGCTTTCACTGACAAAGACCGATAAAAATTCCAGCTCAAGATTCTGATTCATATTTACAACCAGTTATTTTTCTTCCAATCGTAAAATTATCTTGATTTCGCCCCAGTCGCTTTCGAATTTGATGCTGAACAGGGGTGAAGCAGGATAAAAGGCGATTTCCATTTCCTTGCCCCGTGCAATCGATGGAACGCTAAGATCGCAGATATAACCGCTCTCCTGAAGAAGGCGACTGGCCTCACCACCGATCATGTTACCAATTTCGCTCACGGCGCTCTCGGCAATTTCATCATAAGTAGTAACCGGCACGCCCATCAGAATTGCCGAAGCAATTTTGAGAGCCATACCTTCATCTAGAATAATGATGAACTGGCCCTTGTAATCACCGGTTATCCCAAGAATCGTAGCAATTCCAGCGCTGATTCTCGTGCCCTTGGGAAAATATTCAATGCCTGTTTTTTTCAGAGTCACATTTCCTACTTTCTTAAAAATAGTGGAAGCTGCAATAATGAACTGGTTAGCTAATTTTGAATCCATGACAGTAACTCCTCAAAGTCTGACTATTTCGGGGCGAACTCAGAAAAATAGAAACTTTCGGGCAATAACAAAAATACCAGATTATCACCAATTAAACAATTCAATGAAAAATATTTGTCGGCCAGATCAGGAATTTTGCCTTCTCCAACGACTGGCAGGCCGAGTTTAAATGTGCAATTTTCAGAAAGCATGATAGCCAAAATTCTTCCGCACATGGTATTCATCAGTTCGCCCAGGTTGTCAAGCACCTGAGATTCTTCGGGCATCTGGTCTTCGATCATGCCAAAAATAGCCTCGGTATATCTAACCATCAGATCTTTTCGAACCACGAGGATAAGAAATGATCTCAAAGGCTCAAGCACATCGATGCGCACCCACCAGCTTTCAGGAAATTCCGAATCCTTATCAAGCCATGAAGACCCATGCAGGACGACATCTTCAAAGAAAAGATTTTCAAAAGTTTCGGTGAGAGCCTGAAGAAAAATTGGCTGCAGCTTTTCAAGTGAACTCATTTTTCTCGAAAATCCTTTCCTAGAGTGGCTTCAAGAGCTTCAAGAAGCTTAGGTGGCGAAACCGGCTTGTAAATCAGTCGATCGACACCAAACTGAATCATCTCTTTTTCCATGGCCGGGTTGGCTAGAGAAGAGATGACAAAAACTGGAATATGATTCAATTTTGGGCTGACCTTAATTCTCTTCAATAGGACTCTACCATCCATGACTGGCATGACAATGTCGGTTATAATCAGATCGACCTGTTGCTTCACCACGATTTCAAGAGCTGCAACACCATCGGCAGCATGCAGAAATTCACATTTATCCCAGCCAAGAACCTCAATACAGCGCTGAATGATCATTCTTGCGGTGGCTGAATCATCAGTTATCAATAACTTCGCCATTTCAAATCCTCCTGGGGTCAAGCCCCGGGGTGGTGACCAGAACTTCAGAATTGCCGACTTCAATCGAAACGGTACGACTGATACTACCGCCGATTTCTTCTGATGCAGGAAAAAGCTTATAGGCCCAAAGAACCTTTTTAACTGCAAGATAATTTCGCTTACCGATGTTAAATGTTCCCGACGGATCCATTACCTGACTTCCGCCGACAATTTTTACCGTTAAATCTGCCGGTCGATAGCCAAACCTGGCAAATTCTTCGAGCAAAAGAGGAATGCCGGTATCAGCAAAAACCCCGGGACGACGCGCAGCCAGGTCAAGATTTACGGAACTTAAAGGCAACTGCACATGCAACATGCCAGCGATCTTAAAGTCTTTCGAGAAAACCATTACCCCAATACAAGGGCCAAGAGCCATCGTTTTTATTATGGTTCCAGGCTGACCGGAAACAAGGAATTCGCCGATGCCGACGTATTCAGTCATTCTGGCCCCCAATCTGGTTGTGGCACTAAACAATAAGGGCGTTGCAGAGCAAGAGAATATTCATCATTCCAGCCCATGAGACCCAAAATTCAATATTGTGTTGTACAACTTTTTTTACATTTTATTTTAATAATAATCCAAATACCCATTTTGTGTCCAGAAAATAGCACAGTAAAACCGGTTACCGACTTTGATCGCGTTTTAAAAAGGGTCGCTGCAACCAGAAGGTTGTTTGCCCAAAAAGCCGACACAAAAGCGCTGAGGCACGTAAATAACTTTGAGAATTAATACCCCGGTTCGACTCTAACTGAGCTTTGGAACAATGAATTTTCGAGAAGCACGCAAATATGGTTCATTTAAAAATGATTTAAAATTTGGTTCAGCGCATCGTTTTAGAGTCCAAGAACTCTTTTATTAACTCTTTTTTGATAATTTTATCATTTTTATATTTTTATCATTCGTTTTTTATTGATAAATTCTTGTTTTCTTGCTGATATCAAGAAATTTTTAAGCATTTCAGAATTGGGAAAATTATGACAAGACAGATATGGTATTCTATATAAAAGCTCATTGAATGTTTTCGATTATCCCCGCCGCTTCGATGGCTCAGCAGGCTGGGCAACCGTAAAAGGCCAAAAGAGCACAAAGGCTTTCGAGAAAAGCAACTTTGTGGCCTTTTGGCCCTGGAAGCCTGGTGAGAGTTATTATTTACCTGACATGCCCGTATGGCTTGCTCTGAAAAAGGCTCGATCTCGCATCAGGCGAAATTTTCTACGGCAAGCAATTCCAAAGCTTTTTTTTCAGCTTCGGGAAGCGCAGCAACAACCCTTTGGAGCCTTGGCCCCGCTTTTTTGCCGAGAAACGCCCGCAGAAGCGCCAGGCAATTCTCTCTTTTAATCGAGCTGTCCGCGTTTTTATGATAATCAATCAGAGATTGAATATCCTCTGGATCGGAAATCTCCAGCAGATAATACTGAAGCTCGGCAGCCCGTTCGCTGTTTAAGCCCGAAAAAACAGACAGTAGCTCGGAAAAGGCTTCTGATTTAGGCTTAAGCAAAGCTGCCAGGCCCATGGAATTGAGGGCGATTTTAGCATCTGGCTCGCGAGACAATCGTTCGAGGGCCGGCAGGTTTTTCTGCGAGTACAGGGCATGGAGTGCGTTCATTCTTGCGCCAAGCGTTTCTCCCGGCTTTTGAACGAGAGATTCAAGCAACTGCCCGGTCTGCTCGATTGAAAATCCGCCTAGAGAAGATATTGCCATCAGGCGAACTTCGGGCGAATCGTCGGAAAGCATGCGCTGCAACATCTCAGGTTCAAGCGCAGAGGCGGCCTTTTCCATAGAAGCGGCGGCAGCCTGACGAACCCACTTATCCTCGTGAGCCATTCCCTCCTGAATCATGGCTATGAAGGGCAAATTAAAATCAGAAAGATCGACAATCTTCAAGGCTATCTGGGCAAAGTCAGCGCCGGCAGTCTGTAGCAGTTTCAATACTCCCGACTGAATATCACTATCCTGGTCCCGCCACTCTAATCGAAATTGCTTGATAATATTATCAGAATCTGGATTAATGAGCAGTTTTAAAACAGACTCTCCGCCTATCTTTTTAAGCACTAAGAGGCTATTTTCAAAAAATTGATAACCAGAAAAATCAGAGATCGACTTGATTGACAATATCATATTTTTGATAACAGCGGTAATTGTTTCTTTACCCTGGTGCTGCCCGATTACCTCAAGCGCCTTAGATTTTCTTGGGTAATCGCAACCGGATTCCAAAACCCTCAAAGCGGTCGGCAACAACGCCGAAAATTCTTCTTTTCGGGCATTACGGGGAATGATATCAACCAGAATCGACAATAACTGAGGCTGGCATTCCTCGTGTACTTTTTCGCAGGCCTTTTTCAGACGTCCAATCAGCTTTCGCCCTTTATCAGGGTAAAAATAGAAAAAATCTTCGATTTTCCGGGCGATAATTTTCTGCCGGATCGGGGAAAATTCAGGCAGACGACGAATGAGAACCGCCATCGATGGCCCTTTCAGATCGATAATATCACAGGTGGCATCACCAAGTTTTTTGGGCGGCACTTTCTTTAACAACCCAACCTTTTTGATCAGTGTTTTGAGAGGATTATCCGGGTTTTTCATTGCTTCTACCATTACAGGTACTGCAGAATATTAACCAGCCTGGCTCGGTCAACATCCTGAAGTTTGCCTATATCGAGTATCTTTCTTGTTTCAGATTTCAGTCTTTCTTTCTGTGAAAAGTTCAGGCTGTTGCGCAGAATAATTGCAGGTACGACCGCATATAGAGAATCATTATCGATTGCCTGAAGCCAGTAGTTCCAGAATTTAGTTGGCTTGTTGCGAATAAGTGAGTTCATTGCCGACATTGCCAGCGCTTCAGCGTTTCTTGCCTCATGCTTGAGCACCAGATCGAATTCACGCTGCGCCGAAGAAAAGTCACCGGCAAAGAAAAACGCCTTGCCAAAAAGCAGGTGATCTTCAATAAATCTTGGTTGATAATCACCGATACGCTGCAAATATCTTATAATTCCGCGGCTATCACCAGATGAAAGGGTAAGCTCGATTCGGGAAATTATTTCAACCATGCTATTTAAGCCATCATCAAACTTTTTCCAGGCTTCCAGAGCCTTTCCTGGGTCATTCTGCAACAATGCCAACCGCGAGAACCATATTACCGTCTCTTCATCCTCTGGATTCTTTTCCAGCAGTCGCCTGAAAGTGCGGTCGGCACTATCGAGCTCATTAAGGCGCAAAGCCGTATATGCGTAAAGAAACAAAGCATGGGGCTCGTCGGGGTATTCATTTAAAACCATATCGAGACGGCCGGCGGCCCGGGCAAATTCTTTTTCGAAAAGATCAAGCTCAACCAGGGCAATTGCCAGCTCGGGAGTATGGCCCAGATCGCGGACAGCATCTTTTAAAACAGCGCGGGCCGCTTCAGCATCCCCTTTCATTGCCAGAGATTTGGCAAGCTCGACCCGGTAGAGAGTATCGGAGGGAACACTTAACAATGCTTCAGAATAAATTTCAGCAGCCTGGTCAAAGCTTCGCCCCTGAAAATGCAGATTGGCCAGTTCGCGGGCAATAAACAGATCGGCCGGGTCACGGCGGCGCAGCTTTTCCAGCTCGACAACAGCAACGTCAAGGGCTATCTTGCCATCATAAAGATGATCGAGAACATCATAAACATCTGCTTCATAAGGACTCTGTCGAACTTTCAACGCCGAATCGGCTTTTTTCCGCAAAATTGGCAGCCGACGGGTAAGTTCGTTATATTTTTCTCTGACAATAGTCGGGTTCTCAATACTTTCAATGCCTTTTTTCAGGATTTCAGCGGCTTCCTGGATCTTGCCATCTTCAAGCAAGTGGTCAACCATCAGAACGATAAAATTCTGATTTTCAGGCTCTACCATCATCGCACGTTTAAGGCTGGTGATTGCCTTTTCCCGGTTCCCAAGAGCCAGCTGGGCACGATAAATGCCGATAAGCGGAATAGTGCTGCTGCAGGCGACAGCCGATGCTTTGCGATAGACATCCAGAGCCTGCTCAAAACTCTCAAGACTCAGAAGAACCTCACCCAATCTGACGAGGAATTCCGAATCTTTTATCGTTTTTTCAACAATAGACAAGCCTAATTCAGCGGATTCCTCGGTTCTCTTAAGATCAACCAGACAAATAAATATCATTTTTTTGATATCAAGATCTTCAGGCAAAATATTCTCGGCCCTTCGAAAGGCAGCCAGAGCATCAGACACTTGGTCGCGATAATAAAAAGCCTTGCCGATGTTATAATATGCGGCACTGTTCTGAGGGTCGCGATCAAGAACTCTTGCCAGCAGTTTTACTGCCCGATCGGCAAGCCCTTTCTGTAGACAGGCTGCTCCAAGGTTAACCAGAACATCAGCGTTATCCGGTTCAATGTTCAAGGCTTTTTCATATTCTTCAATTGCATGATCGTAAAGGCCACGCTGCTGCAGATCTATACCTTTTTCGAAATGATCGCGGGCAGTATTCATCAGAATTCCTCTGGCCTGGATGAGCACTTCTGCCCATTCGGACTGCCACCGCTCTGTCCCTTGAATTTTTCAAGATTTTCAATCATTGCGGTATAGTTTTCCACTTCCTGTGGGGCGCATTCTTTGAACCGGGAAAAGCTTTCGAAGAACCTGAAAAAGATTCGCGAGTTGATGCTTCCCATTTTATTTTTGGCGATCAGTGCCTCAGAAATTGGAATCATGAAGCTGTCTTCTTTTCCCCATTCCCATTCGAGAAACGGAGTATCGAAATTGTTCAGGTAATCGCTGTAGAGGAAAAACACTGCGTATGGGTCGTAGAGCAACCCCATTATTTCTTCGAGATCTTCTTTAACCGGGCGGCGACTGCTGATTGCCTTTGGCAGACCGGCGGTCGCAATCAGAGTAACCCCTTCAACCGCACTCAGGCTTTTGAGTTCAGCGGCAAGAAAATTGCATTTCTCACTGAAGCTCATTTTGTGCTGATTGCGAATCTGAATCTTGAACAGCGGGTCGATGATTACGGCAACATCGCCTCCACGCTCAAGCCTGGTGCGCTTTACATATTTTTTTATATCATCGAGAAAAACCCGACCCGAAGATTCATCGACGAGAAACAGCCGACTGCTCATCTCGGAAACCATCTGCAAGCCTTTTTTTCGTTTTTCTTCGAGATCGATACGGGCAACATAAGGGTTCTTCACGTAATCGATGGGCACTTCCGCAGCGTGGGCAACTATTTTTGCCGTGGCATCAATGCGATTCAGATCAAGGCTGAAATAAATCACGGTCAACTCAGGGTTCATGGCTGTGAGATCCCAGGCCATCTGGGTGGCAAAAGTCGATTTTCCCATGCCCACCCCACCGGTAATCAGATAAAATTCTTTCTGAAAACCGCTCAAGCGCTCCATCAGAATCGGGAAGTCGGTATTCAGCCCAAGGTAACTGCGCTTCTGGGCCCGATTCGCATCGACCATTTCCCGCATCTCTTCGATATGCGATTCGATGCCGCGCAGATAGCCGGCGCTTCCATGCAGAAACAGGGTGCGCAGTTCCTGGATGCAATTGCTTATGGTTTCGTAGGCGTCTTTGTCGTCGCTCATTATTTTTTCTGAATACATAATCATGTTACGATGAGCAGAAGATCTGATATTGCGATCGCGGATACGCTCAATCAGTGGTTCAACGTCTTCAAGCATCGAGACACCAGGAACCATAAACGGTGAAAGAAAAAGATTTTTGATGCGTTCGATGCCGCCAACAAGCTCAACCCCGTCACGGTTGCCCTGGCGGGTATAGCGAAGCTTGTCGATCAAGCCGGAAAGATTCAAGGTGGCATTGTCTTCAAGCATCTCCAGCATAGCCCCAAGGAGAATACGGTTGGCTTCGGTGCCCTGAAAATCTGCAACACAAAAATGGTTTTCGCTCAGCTGACGGCCAATAATAACGGGATCAAAGGTCAGATTGGCGAGAATTCTTTCTTCGTCGAGAGCAATCTGATGCAGGTATTCTTCAAGCTCGGTTTTGAGCCTTTGCGAATTCTTTTCCGAAGAGGTTCTTGTCGCTTCGGCACGTCTGGATTTCGGTTGTTTTTCTGTTCTTCTTTTTTTCGTGGGCACCTTTTCCTCCGTTGTCTGAAGTGCTATTTTAATTCAGCACGGTACAACTGTCAATCAGGGTTGAAAAGGAAAAGCGATTACCGGAAGATTTGCGAACTCTTCTTCGCATTACAAAATCGGCAACTTCTGCGGGCATTGGTTATGGCATTTTATAATGAATCGTATCTGTCCGATTTTTTACCAAAACACTCTCGCCAAGGCGTAAAGGCACGAAGCTCACAAAGGATTTTGAGAAAAAGCAACCAAGTCACCAGGGCACAATTTTTGATTTCTTTTTGAAATTCCTGGTGTGCTTTGGGGTTTTTGTGACTTGGTGAGAAATGGCAGCAAAAATTCAAATGCGCTGAAAATCGCTGTCAAATGCGATTATTAAAAAGGCTGAAAAACTTTTTTGAGCAGCTGTGAACGCTGCTTATCCTGCGCTTCAATTTTTGGCCAGTCGGGGCTGATATTGAAGTTTTTTTCAAGGTCTGCACGAATGGCCGGGTTCTTAACGGCAGCCCGCAGAAAAACCGCCTTCATTACTGATGCGACCACCATCATTGTGTCTATCATGCCGTCAGGTTCAATATTTGCGGCACTGATGCCAGTTTCTTTCAAAGCCGTTTCCGGGAAAACAAAACATTCGGCACCGGGCTTCATCTGGGTTGATATAATGGGAAACTCAAGAATCGGCTGCAAACTTCCTTCGACAAACATCTGCAATGAGCGCAACTGAAAAGACTGCTGCGTTGAAAAACCGGCAATACAGCTGCTTTTTCGCTCTGTTTCGCCGCGAAAAAGCAGATCGGCTTCGCCGACTTTTTCCAAACTGCAATTCAGTGTAATTTTCGAGAAAATGTTTTTGAAATCAAGATTTACCTTGTTTTTAATTGCCCCATCAGTGGGCAGATTGAACGCAAAGTTTGCATTGAGCTGTTCGCCTTGATGGCTCAGATCAAAAGCGACTCCGGCAGAGGCGATAAGGGAAATGGCTTCAGCCAGTGGATCGTTGATCATGGCCCGAGTGCCGCGAATAACCATCATCGGCATTAGATCAGAACCGTCGAACACATTGAGGGCATATTGGTCGGGAGCCTGATAACGCAGCTGCACCACAACGGTCATCGGCAGCGGCAGGTTCATTCGCATGTCTAGAACCAGCGATTCTATGGGGTCACCCGGCAAAGACACGTTCTGCAGCATCTTTTCAACTTCAGCATTTGGGCTTTCACCTGTCTTGGCCGTTGCGGTCAGGTTGAAACATATAAACAGGGACAATAAAAGCAATACAAATTTATTCATCATGGTCTCCGGATTTTAAATTTTCGGTTGGCTCAAGCAGCGTGGCAGCATCTTGAGGGTTAACAAAGATAGTTTTCTGATGGGTGTATGAAACGCGGCCCGGTCCACCACCGGGAATCTTTTTGACCCACGCAACTTCAGTGGTATCAACGGCTGCCTTCGAACTGTCGCGGGCAAAACTAAACCAGGCTGCCAGCAGTGCACCGCGCAGCAGATCGGTTTCAGAGACTTCGCCTTCTGCTTTGCGAAGAATCACATGGGCGCCAGGTACATCGTTGGCGTGAAACCACCGGTCTTTTTTTGTCGCCAGCTGGAAAGTGAGCAGGTCATTCTGCTTTCCATTTTTGCCAACGTAATAGCGACAGCCGTCGATTTCAAGTAAAGGTTTTAATTCTGGCCGGCGTTTGCGCCCGGCAATTTTTTCGGCTGACACTTTTGCCTGTCGACCGGCAACCCGGCCGGATATTTCTGGCAGATCCGCTTCAGATACCGCGCTTTCAGTCAACCAGACCTGTTCGTTCAGCCAGCAGATTTCCGATTCCAGTTCGGCGATGCGACGGGCGACTTCGACTGCTCCGCGCTGGGCTTTGCGGAACCGCTGAAAAAATTTCTGGGCCTGGGCTTGAACCGGTTTAGCCGGGTCGAGGGCGATTTCGACCGGTTCTCCCGTTTCCCAGTCTTCGAGCTGGATTTTGCCTGAGCCGGCGGGAATTCGGTACAGATTGGCGATCAGCAGATTGCCGATTTTCTTCAGGGATTCGGCATTGGCGTAGTCAGCTTGAAGATTTTTCTGGTCGGCGAGAATTTTCCGGCAGCTCTGCAGCTCACGACGAAAATGGTTGATTGCCTGGTCACGGCCCTGATTCAACCTTCGGGCCCCGACGATTTTTTCTTCGGCATAGGCCAGCGCTTCGCTAACCGTGGTGAAAGTAAGCATTTGCCCGGTTTTTTTTACCGGTTCGCAGGTTCCCAGAGATTTAAAACGTCCATTTTCTATGGTAAGAAAGGCGGATTTTGACGCCTGTGAGTTTTCAATCATTTTTTTTAATTCTTCAGCCAGGGCTTGTGGGGTCTTTTTATCGCGCGTTCTGTCGGCCAGCTCGCGGGCAACCGGCGGCGAAAAGGCGGCAATTTTGTGCGGCCAGGTTTCCATCGGTGAATTTGAAAAAATCTTGATCAATTCTTGAGTTTCACAGGTAAATGGGTTGACCTGGCAGGTAGAATCTGGCAATTGATACGGGCTGCCCACTGCGTTGTTGGCGGTGTTGGCAAATCGTTCGATAATTTTGAGCTGCTGATCGCAGAGAAAGATGTTGGCAACCCGGCCGGTAAATTCGCAGACGATATAGAAGTCGTTGCGCCCACCAAAAAAGCCGTCAACAACAGCGATCTGAAATTTCACCACCCGGTCGAACTGCATTTTTTCTTCAGCTCCGGCAAGTGCAACCGAAACGATGCGGCCGTTGATCAACAGACGCTGCATATGCCTGATCAACGAGTTGTTTTTTTCAATTTCTACCGACCGTTCGGCAAGCCAGCACCCCTGAATTGCCGGGTCGAGCTGAAAAACCAGATCGACGAAACCGTCTTTCTGCTTCAAACGCCAGGCAAAGCCGCGGCCGGGTACAGCAAAAATTCTCGCCAGCACCGGGCGGCTGCCTAGGGCTTCAGAAAGCTCTGCGCAGTGCTTTCTGAGGGTAAGGTAGTCCATTCAGGGCTTGAGCAGAGTCGGGTAAATCACTGCGCCATCAAATTGCAGTTTCTGCGCGGCTGCACTGATCTGGCCTTTTTTGAAATGAAGCCGGTTTATTCCGTCATCGTCGGTTACCCCGTAGATCCAGGTTTGATCTGCTATCAACAGCGGGCCGAAAAAGTCGGGGTCACCCAGCTCGATGCCGCCTTTGCCTGAACCGGTAAGCGAAAGCTGCATCGGCTCTCGTTCAATGTTGCCTCTGACTGCGACAAATGCAAGATAGCGCAATTTGTCTGATTCATTGATCAGGGTCGGCATGGTTGCTTTGAAGCCCATATTGCGGCCCGTATCGGTGAAATAGCTTTCGCCGCCGCCCATGCGAATGTGCCTGTTATTTTTGCGGTCGAACATATAGAGGGTCGAGCGGGTCGTGCGACCTGAAACATCGTCGGCAAGTTCAGACAGAACATAGACGATCATGTCTTCCGAGACCCAGATCGGCCAATCAACCACTTTCAGGGTTTCTGAGTTTTCGGGGACTGTGAGTTTTTCGCTGTCGATCAGGATATCCTGCTGCTTTTTCTGCAAATCCAGAATAACAATTTTGGTTTTGGCAAATGGCAGTTCCGGGTCAGGGGCATATTTGGCCAAAACTCTGGTGCTGTCAGGGGAAAAAACCGGGTTAGCGTAGGCTCCAACGGCAGGGCTGATGTTCTCGGCCTTATCAATGGCATCAACCGCGGCAAGATAAAGAGAGTTCGCACCCTGACGGTCAGAAACGAAGGCAATTTTTGTGCGGTCGGGTGACAGGCATGCCATGAGCTCGTCGGCAGCAGGGGTGCCGGTGAGCTGGGTGATTGCACCATCTTCGAGATTGGCTTTATAGAGGTCGAACTGGTTTTCTTTCTGCCCGGAAAATACTATTTCGGCAGCAAATCCGGCGATGGGAAAAAGCAGTCCGGCAATTGCCAGCATGATTGTCGATTTTTTCATAACTCCTCCTGACCCTGTTGATCGCATTGTTTAAATATACCACGTAACTGCATCGAAGGTTTATACAAATTGAAAATCAGTGATTATTACGGTAATCCGGCGGGGTAATGCACCCAGCCAGGCCACTCTGGCTGGTGAGCCGGCGCCGGCGCAGCAGCCTGATCAGAAATTCCCAGAAATTGCGGCTTTTAAAGCGCCATTTGTAGAACAGGCGGTCTTTCATCGAAACCTGCAAATTCAATTCGGCAATGATTCTGCGGTTTTCCTGCATGCCGGGAGCACCGGCTTCCTGGCTCAGTTGTCGTGAATGCAGGCGGAAAGCGCCGACGGTCGGGTGAGGAATCTTGTAGAGCCGGTGTTTGAACAAAGCGGCCCGCAGCAGAAAGTCAAAGTCGGCAGAGTAGCGGTATCTGGTATCGAAGCCACTGAGCTTATACCACAGGTCCTTTTTAAAGACGGTGCCGATCGGGGAAATGGCGCAGATATAAGAAGCAGCGAGGGGCACGATGAATTCAGGCCCAGGAAACTCGTAACCGTGCAGAAATCGCCCGTTGAAGTCGATGAAGTCGACGTCTCCGTAGAACATCTCAGTCTCGGCGGCAACGGAATTCAGGGTGCTGCTGATGATATCGGGGTAAATGACGTCATCGGCGTTGAGATACGAAACCCAGGCGGTTTTCGCAGCTTCAATGCCCATGTTTATTGCGACGTACATGTTGCCTTTCGGGCATTGCAGCACCTGATCGACGTAGCCTTCGGCCATTTTCAGGGTTCGGTCTTCTGAGAAACTGTCCACCATGATAATCCGGGCACCGGCTTCTTTAAGCGGCAGCAGTGATTCAAGGGTAAGCCTGATGGTCTTTTCGACATTGAGGGTTGGAATGACTACGGTCAGGTTTCTTTCACTCATGGGCGCTGCCCTGACTTTCGGTGACGGCTTTTTTTGATTCGACGAACCAGTTAAGCAGTCGGGGGTTCGCTTTAAATCTATTCCAAAGCTTTTTCACGATAAATTTCGGGTCTGAAAGCAGGCGACGCAGATTGAGTCTGATCACCTTCTTTTTCAGCAGACTGAAAGCGCGCTTCTGCAGATGTTCAAGCATTTTTTCCCAATGCTGCTGGGGAAAGTCGGAAAAATTCATATTGTAGCTGCCCTGGTGAAACTGGCTCCAGTCTATTTTTTCAGGGTTCAATCGACCGCTTTCGGTCAGTTCGTGAAAGAGTGCGGTACCTGGTAACGGGGTGGCGATATTGATTTGAAAGGAATCGAGTGGCAGCCTTTTTATTAGATCGACGGTGGCTTTCATGTCGGCAAACGTTTCCCAGTGGAATCCGATGATGAAGAAGCCCATTGCCGGGATACCGTGACGCTTGAAAAGATTCAGCGCCGTTTCAACCTGTTCGAGGCTGATTTTCTTGCGAATTCGTTCGAGAGTTTTGGCGGAACCGGTCTCGATGCCGAGAAAAACCTGGGTGCACCCGCTTTTCTGCATGATCTGAACAAGTTCTTCGGTCAGGGTATCAACCCTGGTCACGCAGGACCACTTCACATTTTCGGCTGCGAGGGCGGCGCACAGCTGTTTCAACCGGTCGGCACGCAGTGAAAAGGTGTCGTCTTCGAAGCAGAAATGGGTGATTCCGTAGCGGTTTTTCATCAGCCTGATTTCCTGCATGACATTTTCGATGCTGCGAAATCTGACCTGATGTTCGGTTGCACAGTAAACGCATTGAAACGGGCAACCCCTGGCGCTGAGAACCGACCAGGTGAAGAATTCAGACTTGCTTCGATCTTCAAAGCCGTAGCGCTGTAGTTTCGATTCAAAAACCGGCAGCGGGTAATCATCGATGGCGATCTTTCTGACCCTGGGCGGGTTGATGACGATTTTGCCATTATTGTCTGAATAAGCAATTCCGGTAACCTGCTCAGGGCTATCAAGGTTTTCAAGAAGGTCGCAGAAGGTTTCTTCGCCATCGCCGACCACAACAAAATCTGCCGGCGCCGACTTCAGCGAGAGTTCGGGCAAAGCGGTGGGATGCCTGCCGCCAAGCACGGTAACGATCTGCGGGTTGACCTCTTTGGCAATTTTGAGAATCTGCACCGCCGAAGGAAAGCTGGCGGTCATTGCGCTCACCCCGACCAGGTCGGGTGCATAATCAATGATCTGCTGCCTGATTTCTTTCCAGACCGGGTCATTATCGTCGTGCAGTCGGGCCCGATACCTTTCGTGCCCGGCGGTAAACAGATCATTGGCCACTGGCGGTACGAGATTGGGTGCAAAATCAGCGTTATATATCTCGATTTCCATTTCAGGCAGGCGCTCTCTGACCGAGGCAGCGATATAATCAAGGGGCAGCGGCGGCACCGGCAGGCACGAGCCAAAGAAGCGCAGCCACGGCGGGTGGATCAGTAGTATTTTCAAGGCAATAAGCTTTCGAACATCAGATTTTTCGGCATTATAGCACCTGTAGAGCAACTTTTCAAAAGAAAGGTCATTTTAAGCTTTGGATAAGGGGTAATCGATGTTATAATTCAGTTCTTTAATGATTTTAATTAAGCACCCAGAAAGCAATGCTGTATATGATGGACTGGCTGAAAAAGACTATCAATCATTCCGGGTTCCAGAGGTATTTCTTCAATACCAGCTGGTCACTCGCGGAAAATGTGCTAAGGCTTATATCCGGTGTCTTTGTTGGAATTTACGTTGCAAGGTTTCTGGGGCCGGAAAAATTTGGAATTTTAAGTTACGCAATCGCTTTTGTTTCGATTTTTTCAGCGGTTTCCAAACTTGGATTGGATTCAATAGTCGTAAGAGAAATAGTTGAAAAGCCAGGAAAGGAAGCAGAGATTCTGGGAACAGCATTTTGGCTGAAGCTTTCAGGCGCTGTCGTGATGATCCCCTTAACTCTTCTATGCCTTTCTTTTTTTGAAGTTGATGAACAAACAAGGCTTTATGTTTTTCTCATAGCGATTGGCTTGATTTTGCAAGCCTTTGAAGTTATAGAATTTTATTTTCAAGCCAAGGTTCAGGCTAGAATTATATCCATCTGCAAGAGCGTTCACACCCTAATTTTGGCGGTTTTAAAGATTGTCATGGTAATAATGAACTGCCATCTTTTCTGGTTCGTGTTTATCAATCTTGTCAGCCCGGTGATTTTGGCAATTTCGATGTTGTTTGCTTTAATTAAATCTGGTTGGGTAAGTTTTCTATTCAGTTTCTCCAGGAAACTTGCCGGCGAATATCTGATTCAGGCCATGCCATTAGCCTTTTCAGGCCTGGTGGTAATGATTTACCTGCGCACTGATCAAATCATGATTAAATCGATGCTTGGTGAAGCCGAAGTGGGCATATATTCTGCCGCGGTCAGAATTTCAGAAGTCTGGTATTTCATACCGATGGTTATCGTTTCATCTTTGTTTCCAGCCATAATCAACGGGAAAAAAATCAGTAACGAGCTATATTACTCACGCCTGCAGAATCTTTTTGACCTGATGGTCAGGCTGTCGCTATTCTTTGCCATAATTGCATCACTGTCTGGCAACTGGCTTGTCTTAACCCTATTTGGTCAAGAGTATGCAGGCTCTGCCGATATATTGAGAATCCACCTCTGGACGGGAATTTTTGTCTTTCTCGGAGTCGCCAGCAGCGGCTGGTTAGTTGTTGAAAACCTGCAAAAACACGCATTTTTCAGAACCTTTTTGGGAATGATGATCAATATAGTTCTTAACTATTCCCTGATCCCTTTCTGGGGTTCCCGTGGAGCAGCCATGGCTGCTCTGATGGCTAATTTTGTCGCGGCATTTCTGTATGATTTACTTTTTAGAAGCACCAGGCCGATTTTTTATTTAAAATTGAAATCGATTCTTTTTTACCGGGAGATAAAATGTTTAATAAACTTTGCAACATCTACGCAAGATTCTTCGCAAAAAAAAGACTGATTAAGCTCAACAATCTTCTTTTCTACTTCTCAATCAGAGGATTGGGCATGTTAAATCACAACAACTTCGTTACCAGCGGAGAAAACAATTTTTTAAAACAAATACTTAAAATTTTCCAAAATCAGAAAGCCGTTCTGTTTGATATTGGCGCCAATGAAGGCAAATTCACAACTCTGTTAATTGAGCTATTTCCAGATGCAATTATCTATTGTTTTGAGCCACATCCAGGTAATTTTTCAAATTTAAAAAAGAATCTTGCTGACCGGGAGAGAGTCAAACTTTATAATCTGGCTGTTTCAGATAAGTCTGAGCTGGCCGAAATTTTCGATTATGAAGGCAGCAACGGAACTACCCATGCATGCATGAATTCTGAAGCGTTCACCGGAGTTCATCGCAGCCAGTTCATTTCTCATCAGGTAAAGTGCACCACTCTTGATGAATTTGTCGAAAAAGAAAACATTCAAAAAATTGACTTTGTAAAAATCGATGTAGAAGGAAACGAATTGAAAGTTTTGAATGGGGCTAAAAAATGCCTTGAAAATGGAAAAATCAGGGCTCTGCAATTCGAATTCACCCAGTTGAATGTTTTCAACCGTGTTTTTTTCAAGGACTTTTATGATCTTCTTTCAGAAAAATACATTCTTGCCAGATTGATGCCCGATGGTCTATTAATGATTAAAGAATACAATCCTACAATCATGGAAGTTTTTGCTTACCAGAATTATGTTGCCTTAACCCGGGATGAGAAATGGGAAATCTAAGTGATTTAAGCAATTCAATAATTTTTGAATTGAAAAGTTTGATTGGACGAAAAGTGCTCAAGCCAATCCCAAGACTTTTTTCTTCGGAAAATTACCTTAATCTCGGGTGTGGCGGCAACATTCTTTCGGGTTATATCAATGCCGATTTTTATTTCTTTAAATTCTGGAACAGGCCAGATCATAACCTTCAATGGCAATTAGACCTGCGATACCCCCATCACTGCGAAGCCAATGTTTTCTCGGGTGTTTATTGTGAACACACAATAGAGCACCTGAAAAAAGAACAGTCAGATAATTTATTCAGAGAGCTATTTCGCGTAATGAAATCCGGAGCCTACATCAGAATAGGAGTACCTGACCTGAATAAGTACATTCAATTTTATCGCAATGAGCTTCAGGGAAAAACTTGTGATGAGTTTTCAAAAAGGTTTCAAAATGGTTGTGAGGCTTTTTCCAGTTTGACTCAAGAACATGGATACCAATCGGTGTGGAACAATGTCGAACTGGTAAATTCCCTTCTATCTGCTGGTTTTATCGAAGCAGAGGAAATGGCTTCAATGTGTTCTCATGATGCAAAGCTGCAAATCGACACGCCAGACCGATCCTGGGAGACACTTTATGTTGAGGCAAAAAAACCGTGACACCTGCTCCTGTTGCTTTATTTACTTACAATCGCCCCTGGCACACGCAACAAACTCTCGATGCCCTGAAGAAAAACCTGTTGGCAGAAAACACCAACCTCTTTATCTTTTCTGACGGGCCCAAAAACGCTGGTGATACAACAAAAGTTAATGAAGTAAGAAGTATTACACGAAGCATTTCAGGTTTCAAAGGCATTGAATTTGTAGAGAAAGAAAGAAACAATGGTTTATCGAAATCGATAGTTAGCGGAGTTTCTGAAATCATTGATCGATTTGGCCGGGTTATAGTTTTAGAAGACGACATGGTTACCAACCCATTTTTTCTGACATACATGAACCAGGCTCTTGAGACTTATGCTGAAAACCCAAAAGTGGCATGCATACACGCATGGGTTTACCCCATAGATGGTCTTCCTGACTATTTTTTTTTGAAGGGGGCAGACTGTTGGGGATGGGCAACCTGGAAAAGAGCATGGAAATTTTATGAATCGGATGGGAAAAAGCTTTTATCAGAGCTTCGTAAGCTTAATCTTGAAAAAGATGCCAATTTTAACAACAGCTATGATTTTTCCAGAATGTTGATCAATCAAGTTTACGGGGTCTCCGATTCATGGGCCATTCGTTGGTATATTTCGGCCTTTCTTAACGATATGCTCTGTCTATACCCGGGCAAGCCTTTTCTGCAAAACATCGGACTTGATTCATCCGGTACCAACTGTAGCACTACGTCAATTTTCAAAAATAAAATACAGAATGAATCAAGCTTTTCAAATATCGATGTTTGTGAAAATCATTTTGCCAGAAAAAAATTCGAATTCTTTTTCAGGTCAATAAGATTACCTTTCTACAAGAGATTGCACGAAAGGTTGATTCAATTGAAAAAACTTGTTAAAAACAGATTAAAATATTTAATTAAAAATAAATGAAAAAATCCGACTATTCATTTTTGAAAAAGCTTATTCCACCAATTTTGCCGGAATTGATTCGCAAGGTCAGAAAGGTGAATGGAATAAGCTTTTCCGATCCATTTTCGAATTGGAGTTCGGCCGAATCAAATGCGCAGGGTTACGATGACCCCGAAATTCTTAAAAAAGTTTTTGATGCCGCCATGTTGGTTAAAAATGGAAAAGGCACTTTCGAAAGAGATTCGGTGGTTTTTCAGGAAAAATCTTATGATTGGCCTGTCTTAACAGCTCTTACATGGATGGCGGCCAAAAACAATGGGCAACTCAAGGTTCTTGATTTTGGTGGTTCATTAGGCAGCTCTTTTTTTCAAAATTTAGAATTTCTGAAAGATTTAAAAGGGCTCAGATGGGGAATTGTAGAACAACCCCATTTTGTTAAATGCGGCAAGGAAAATTTTTCGAATGATATTCTTTCTTTCCATTCAAATGTTAAAGAGTTGGCATCTCATTTCATGCCGGACACAATTCTGCTTGCCAGCGTAATTCAATATATTGAAAATCCATTTGAAGTTATGTCGGAAATCTGCAATCTAAAGCCTGGTCTTATAATTTTTGACCGAACCTACTTTTCAGATTCTGAATCTGATCTGATTGTGAATCAGATAAACCCAGATGGAATTTATCAACAATCTTACCCAGCCTGGATATTAAGTGAATCAAAGATGTTGAGTTTTCTTGCCGGTCTTGGTTACAAACTTAAATTCGACTATCCCTGCTTCGAAATTACCGCTTTGTCAAAATTCAATGCAGGCTTGAAAGGCATGGTCTTTGAACATGATAAATGATTTGTATTCAAGCGCTAAAATCGCCTACAATCGTCAGCAGCACAACCCCGGCATTGCGGGAATTGCGATTAACCCATTTTATCTTGCACGCAGACGATTGAATCAGAATATTTTACCTCTGATAAAAAGACTTTACGGAAAAGTTCTCGATATTGGCTGTGGCCAAAAACCCTATCAGGCCTTTATCGAAGCAGATGAATACATCGGTCTTGAGCTTGATACACCAGAAAACCGCGCATATAAGAAGGCAGACTTTTTTTATGACGGCAAAGCTTTTCCTTTTGCCGGTAATGAATTTGATTGCCTGCTTTCCAATCAGGTTCTTGAACACGTTTTTAACCCCTATTCCTTTTTAAAAGAGGCAAATCGAGTTCTCAAAAAAGATGGGCTGTTTCTTTTAAGCGTACCATTCGTATGGGACGAACACGAACAACCATACGATTTTGCCAGATATTCAATTTTTGGTTTAAAACATATTTTTCAGCAATCTGGCTTTGAAATGGTCGAAACCAGAAAAAGCTGTTCCGGGATTGAGGCCATATTTCAACTGATGGGTGCTTATCTTTTCAAAATTATCCAACCGCAAAAAACAATAGTAAACATGTTTTTCACCATGTTTTTTATTTGTCCGGTTACCATTGCCGGACTTATCTGGAGCAGAATTCTGCCGGCAAATGAAGAGCTTTATCTCGACAATGTCGTCCTCGTAAGAAAGATTCACGATGTATAATTTCTGCACTTTATTCAACAGCAATTATCTGACTCGCGGCCTGGCAATGTATGAGTCGTTGAAAAAACACTGCCCCTCTTTTCATCTGTATCTTTTTGCATTCGATCAACGGTGCTGCGAAATTTTGAAGAAAATGAATCTCGATTCAGTTACGGTCATTTCATTGTCTGAATTCGAAAGCCCCGAGCTACTGCGGGTAAAGCCATCAAGAAGTGCGGGGGAATACTGCTGGACATGTACTTCTTCTACAATTGAATATTCAATTGAAAATTTCAAACTCGACCACTGCACGTATGTCGATGCAGACCTTTATTTTTATTCAAACCCAGGAGTTCTCATCGACGAAATTGCAGAGAATTCAATTCTTTTAACCGAGCACAAATATTCAAAAGCCTATGAATGTTCAATAAATGCAGGTATTTTCTGCGTTCAATTCATGGTCTTTAAAAATGATGAAATCGGCATGAAGGCGTTGAAATGGTGGAAAAACGCGTGCATCGACTGGTGCTTCGCCAGGGTTGAAGACGGAAAATTCGGTGACCAAAAGTATCTTGACGACTGGCCGCAAAGATTTGCAGGGGTTCACGTAATGAAAAATCCCGGTGGTGCAATAGCACCCTGGAACATACAAAATTGCGACCTTACTGACCCTTCATTCAAATTGATTTTTTATCATTTCCATGACCTGAAATTCTTTACCAACGGCAAGATCGAACTTGGTCGATATAAATTGAGAAAACATGAAATTGCCAATCTTTATATTCCATATATAAGGCATCTTGAAGCAATTGCAAATCGAGTTAAGATGCTTAACCAAGGCTACGACTTTCACGGTGCAACCCAACAACCATCAGGCCTGCTGATTTTTTACCGAAATTTGAAAAGATTGATTGAAGGCAGTTATAATATCTATAGAAAGGAAACCCTCTTAGGAAGATAAAATGGCAAAACTGATCCAGCTTCCCGAATTTACCAACGATACCGGCAGCCTGACGGTAATAGAAAAAGTTCTCCCCTTTGACATCAGAAGGGTATATTTCATATACCATGTTTCCCGAAAAAGAGGCGGGCACAGACACAGAAAAACGACACAGGCCCTTATCTGCCTCAATGGCAGTTGTGAAATTTATATTAACAATGGCGTTTCAGAAAACACAGTGATGCTCGATACCCCGCAGAAATGTCTTATTCTAGAACCTCAAGACTGGCACACCATTGACAAGTTTTCGAAAAATTCCATTCTTCTTGTCTGCGCTTCTGAATTTTATGATGTCAACGACTACATTGATGAGCCTTATCCATGATTGAATACGAAAATCTTAAACAGGCCAATGCCCCATTTTTTGAAGAATTCAAAAAAAAATTTGCCGAATTTCTCGATTCAGGCTGGTACATACTCGGTAATGAGGTTAAAAACTTCGAAACTGCTTTTGCCAATTTCTGCGGAGCAGAGCATTGCGTGGGGTTGGCCTCTGGTCTAGATGCACTTATTTTAGCCCTCGATGCAATGAACTTCCCCAGCGGAAGCGAGGTGATCGTACCTGCCAACACCTACATTGCAACCATCCTGGCAATAGCAAGAAATGGTTTGAAACCGGTTCTTATCGAACCAGACATTAACTCTTACAATATCAATCCCGCATTGATTGAAGAAAAAATAAACGACAGAACCAGAGCCATAATTGTAGTTCACCTTTACGGCAAATGCTGTGACATGGAAAAAATTGTCGCGGTTGCAAACAAATACAATCTCGTTCTGATTGAAGATGTGGCCCAGGCTCACGGCGCAAAATTCAAAGGCAAAAAGGCCGGAACTTTCGGTATAGGCTGCTTCAGCTTTTATCCCACAAAAAACCTCGGAGCGCTCGGTGATGCGGGCGCTATAATCACCAATGACACTGACCTGGCTGACAAATTAAGATATCTGAGAAATTACGGCTCAAAAATCAAATATTACAATGAATATCCTGGATTCAACTCAAGACTAGACGAAATCCAGGCGGCATTTCTTTCCATCAAGCTCAGAAGCCTTGATGAAATCAACGATCATAAAAGATTGCTGGCCAGAATTTACCTCGCAAATTTAAATAAAAATTTTATTTTACCAGATGTCCACCCTGATTTTTTTGATGTTTACCATATTTTCCCGATAAGACACCAGCGTCGCGATGAGCTTAGAGCGTATCTGCTCGAAAAAGGAATCAAAACCGAAATTCACTATCCCCTGCCTCCGCACCGGCAAAAAGCCATGAGTGGAATAATTTCCGGCGAATATCCGATAAGCGAGGAAATTCACCAGACAATTTTAAGTCTGCCCATTTCTTTTTTTCACCAGAAAGAAGATATACTCAAGGTCTGCGAGGTGATAAACCAATGGGAGAAATGAAAGGAATTATTCTGGCGGGTGGCACTGGAACCAGGCTCTATCCCGTTACCAGAGGCTGCATCAAGCAATTACTGCCGGTTTACGACAAACCGCTGATCTATTATCCGCTGTCTGTTCTCATGCTTGCCGGTATCAGGGATATTTTGATAATTACCACTCCGCAAGACCTTTCCAGATTTTCAGAGATTTTTTCCGATGGCTCCAATCTCGGGTTAAATATTTCCTATGCCGAGCAGCCCGAGCCGAAAGGTATTGCCGAGGCTTTTCTGATTGGCAAAAATTTTATCGGCAACGACAATGTTTGCCTGATTCTTGGCGACAATCTTATTTACGGTGAAAGCTTGATCAACATGCTTTCCCGGAGCAAAAAAACCGTTGCTGATGAGCGCAAAGCAGTTGTATTCGGGTATTACGTCAACGACCCTGAAAATTACGGTGTTGTAAAATTCGATGATGCGCAAAGGGTTATTTCCATTGAAGAAAAGCCCATTGAGCCAAAAAGCAACTTTGCAGTAATCGGTCTTTATTTTTACCCTAATGACGTGGTTAACATAGCATTTCAGATTAAGCCTTCTGGAAGAGGCGAACTGGAGATTACTTCGATCAACCAGGAATTTTTGAAACAACAAAGACTTTTCGTGGAACTTCTGGGCCGAGGTTACGCCTGGCTGGATACTGGAACTCACGAAAACCTTCTCGAAGCAAGCAATTTCATTCAGGTAATCGAAAAACGACAGGGCTTAAAGATCGCCTGTATCGAAGAAATCGCCTATAAAATGAAGTACATTGACAAAGCAAAGCTCATCAAAAGCGCGGAATCTTGCCAGAAAACCCAGTATGGCAAATATCTTTTCAAGATAGCCGGGCAAAACACTTTTATTAGATAAGCTTAATCCAACTACATTCTAACCATGTAAATTTTTATTTCAAAGCCTGAAATTCCCATTTTTGTGAAAAGGGAATCGATTGCTCGGAATCTGAAGCCCAAAAATACAAATTATGCCTGCTGGGAAAAATTGTTTCAAAAATAGTGATTTTTTTAAAAAATGGGGACAATACTCTTAGCCCAAGTTTGCCAATGGTATGCTTGTAACCAGCATGAAATCATGGGATCTTAATT
>DYKG01000074.1 GCA_020722725.1 Candidatus Methylomirabilis sp. | reverse complement strand
TCAAACTAACTATGTGTGAAAACCCGCTTCTGTACGTATACCGAGAATTGCTGGGTACCCTGGTGTGAATGGAAAAACGCACAACTCCTCAACAGAAAGGTTTTTTCAGTTTTTGCCTTTTAAAGCCCTGACATTTCTTTGTCTTTTTTTTCTTTTTTTGTTGACAGGTATTTACAACTATGCCTATATTGCATTCAAATCTAAATTAAGATTATCAATCAAGCGCTTGAAGACAGAAAGGGGTTATCGTCATGCCACAGATGTTTGAACAGGAAGAAATCAGAATTTTCGCAGCCCAGACTGACTGGGATGACCTTGACGATGAGGACGAAGAAGACCTGGACGACGAAGAAGATTTCGACGATTTCGACGACGATGATTATATAGAAGATGATGAAGAAGAAGATGATCTAGACGACGAAGAAGATGTTGAAGAAGACTTCGAAGACGATGAAGAATTTGACGATGAAGAATTTGAAGAAGAAGAAGATGATGATGATGATGACGATTACGAAGACGACGAAGACGACTTCGTAGAAGATGAAGATGTTGAAGAGGAAGAAGAACTCGGAGAAGAAGAAGATTTTGAAGATTTCGACGACTTCGAAGAAGATGATGATGATTACGAAGACGAGGATGAAGAATAACTTTCTTCGACTCAATGCCTGAGGATTATTCGAATAAAACGGCTTAAACAGCCGTTTTATTTTTTATCTGCCTTTTTCTGTACAACAAAAAACCGGCGAACAGGCCGGTTCTTTGTTGCAAAAAGACCTCGTTCTTCAGTAGTTATTGCGCTGAACCCAGTATCTGGTCTTTTCTTCTTCCAGGATTCTGCCAATATCAGATTCTGACAACCCATATTCTCGAATATCCTGTCGATTGATCAGCCAGAGCCAGTCTTCATGGTTCCATTGGCCACTCTTCAGGTGAACGAATTCTCTGAGTTTGCCCAGGAGAATTTCTTCTGGACTGAGTTGCCTGGGCTTTTGCGCAACCGGTGCCTGCTGAGGCTCAGCGAACTGCGGCGCTGCAGCTGTTTCCTCGACCATCTCATCATCGACGGAATGAGTGCCCGAAAATGAGTAAACCTTCAGCCCGCCTCTTTTGCCTTTCTCAAGCAGATAGCCTTCGCGAACCATTGCCTGGAAAAGACGATACATCGATCCCTTTTCGTTTTTATCAAGTTTGCTCTTGAAAAGGTCACGATTAACATCATTGGCAGTCAAATCTTCTTTTGACTCAATATATTTCATGATTTTCCGAACATTCCTGGAAATCACCTGATGCAGATGAATATTTCTATCCTTATCGCATCGCCGCTTGTTCCGGGTGCCCTCAACAACTCCTTTACAGAAAGGAAGTTCGCAAGTTCTCTTTCGTCCCACGGTTATACCTCTACATTAAAGTCACTTTGTATTCCAAAGAGTACACCATTGCCATTTCGTAATAGATTAACCAAGCTTAAGTTTGTTGTCAACCACATTTTGTTTCCAGCGTTTTTCATCTTCTTAAACAGATTCTGGTGCATCGGAAAGACAATCTACGGTAAACTTTGAACATCGTGCAAAGATTAGGCACGGTCAGTTTGTACCTCAATAATTAAACCATTTGAACAGTCTGCAATCATGATGTATAATATGAGAAAATGAGACATAGCCACGGGAAGGGAAACTCGAAATGCCACAGCTGAGAAAAGATCCGGTAACCAAGCGCTGGGTAATAATTTTGCATGAAGAGGCTAAAGGCCCTGGCGACTTCAAAGTGGATAACCCGCCAAGACAAAGCAACAAATGCCCGTTCTGCCCTGGCAATGAATCCATGACACCAAATGAGGTCATGTCATACCGCAGCCCGGAAACCCTGCCAAATCAACCAGGATGGGAAGTCAGAGTTATCCCCAACCGCTTTCCTGCGTTGCAGATCGAGGGCGATCTGGATCGTACCGGAATCGGGGTTTACGACATGATGAATGGCATTGGCGCCCATGAAGTCATCATTGAATCTCCCGGGCACGAAGACGGTTTTCACAACTACAGTCGCGACCAGATTTCCCGGATTATCCGCACTTATGCTGATCGTTACCGCGATCTGAAAAGAGACCGGCGGTTCCGCTATATATTAATTTTCAAGAACCATGGCCCCGCCGCCGGCGCCAGCCTGGATCACCCGCATTCTCAGCTTATCGCCACTCCCATAATCCCCAAAAGGGCCATGGAAGAAGTTGAAGGAGCAAAGCGTTATTATTACTACAAAGAACGCTGTGTTTTCTGCGATATCATCCGCCAGGAGCTAAGTTCTGGCGAGCGAATTATTCACGAAAACGAACAGTTCGTCGCTTTTTCCCCTTTTGCCTCCCGCTTTCCATTTGAAACCTGGATTGCGCCAAAAGAGCACAAAGATTCATTCGGTGATATCGACAATAATGAAGCCGAAGCTCTTGCTGACATTATGCGTGGCACTCTGAGAAGACTGGTTAAAACCCTCAATAATCCGCCATTCAATTACGTAATCCATACTTCCCCCTGCGGGGAACTGTGCTCTGATTACTTTCACTGGCACATCGAAATTATGCCGCGACTCACCAAGGTTGCGGGTTTTGAATGGGGTTCCGGGTTTTACATCAATCCCGTTCCCCCTGAAAATGCAACGAAATTCCTTTTGAAAAACGGTTCAGAATAGTCAGGAGTTTTATCAGTGCCGCAACTTAGAAAAGATCCGGTTTTGAAACAATGGGTAATCATATCTCCCGAGCGAGGCAAACGCCCCTCAGATTTTAAAAAAATAGAAGAAACCGCCGATGATCCTAAAACCTGCCCGTTCTGTGAAGGAAATGAGCATCTGACGCCAAGAGAAACCCTTGCCTTCAGAACCTCTGGCACCGCCGCCAACTCTAAGGGCTGGTGGGTAAGAATAGTTCCCGACCGTTCGCCCATTCTCGCTCCGGAAGGTGATTCAGGCCGAGAAGGTATCGGGATGTTCGACGCCATGAATTCAATCGGCGTGCATGAAGTTGTGATAGAAACACCCCGCCACGACATTGGCCTGCAGAATGCGAGTCTTGAACAGGTCAGAGAAGTTATCTGGGCCTATAAACAACGCCTGCTCGAGATAAAAAAGAACCCGAGATTCAAGCATTTCATGATCGTTAAAAATAGTGGCAAAGGCGTTTCAAACTTTTCCCATTCCCATTCACATATTGTTGCGACCCCGATCATACCCAAGCGCATTGAAGAAGAACTGGAAGGCGCCCGCGAGTATTACCATTATCATGATCGCTGCCTGTTTTGCGATATCATCAAGCAGGAAGCAAAAGAAGGTTCAAGGGTGGTTTACGAAGATGACCAGTTTATTGTGTTCTGTCCCTTCGCCGCCCGATTTCCGTTTGAAATGGAAATAACTCCCAAGCATCACGAATCGTCATTTGAATTGATTGAAAACCACATGGTTGGAAGTCTCGCCAAAGCATTACAGACTGCTCTGACAAAAATGCAGTCTTTGCTTCCGGGCCAGCCATTCAACTTCGTCATTCATACCTCGCCCTGTTCTGATTCTTATAAGGATTTCTATCACTGGCATATCGAGATCATTCCAAAGCTGACAAAAATAGCAGGGTTTGAATGGGGTTCAGGGTTTTACATCAACCCCACTCCACCTGAAGATGCCGCAAAAATGCTGCGCGAAACAAAAGTTGATTAATTTGTTGACTTGTTGGTAGTCCTATGGTAGACTTACTATTACCAAATGGGGCTGTGGCGCAGTTGGGAGCGCGTTTGAATGGCATTCAAAAGGCCGTCGGTTCGATCCCGATCAGCTCCACCGGAACAAAAAAACCGCTGATACAGCGGTTTTTTTGTTTTATGGCATTTTAAAAGAAATCGTATTCGTCCGATTTCTTTTAAGAACCCCGCTCTCAAAGGATATCTTGTAAAAGCAACTCTGTGACTTGGTAGCCTTAGAGGCATCACGAGATGTTATACCATTTATATTTAATTCGTTCGTGACACTACGATTTAAAGCGGGCCGACACGGAGGTCGGCCCCTACGAGTATTTCTTCTGTGATTCGTATTACTCAAAGCACTCCACAAACAAATAAAACCGATAAAAAAATGAGCAACTCAGAAACTAAACCCACTACTTCGACTTCAGTTTCCGGCAATGAAAATTCAAACGGAACCGGCGGGCCACTGATAACCCCAGATAGCAGAGTTCTGCATATCGGCGATTCTCACACCTGTGGAATTTATGGCAAGGCCATGGATGATCTTATGCGTAGTACCGGAGCAGCAATCACAACCGTTGGTGTTTCAGGATCATCGCCATCGTGGTATCTCAATGAAACTGTCGGTAAATCAGGATATTTTGCCAAAGACGAACAGGGTCGCATCGATCAACCGGCTGACTGGCGCACTCCTCGTTCAACCCCGAATTTAAATAAACTGATCAAAGACTTCAAACCCGGAATAATCGTTTTTTCTCTTGGTGCGAACATGATTGGCGCTTCACCAGAAGCAATCAGATCGCAGGTGAAATCGGTCTGCGACATTGCAAAAAAAGCAGGCTGTCAGATTGTCTGGGTTGGTCCCCCAAACGGTCGGGCCGATAAAAAGCCGACCGAAAAACAGACCAGGTTATATGATAATCTGAAAGCCGAAGCTGAAAAATATGGCAGTTTCATTGATTCTCGCCCCTACACCCACTACCCCGACAACGGCGGCGATGGCATACATTTCCGGGGCAATGAAGGCGGCAGGATTGCCCGTGACTGGGCTGGCAAAATATTTGAAAGAATGCAGAAACCGTAAAACAGGCAATTTAAATATTCATTTAACTATCATCAGCGAGGTTCCACCGCCCTGCAGTGGGGCTCCGAGCTTGTTCTGATGCGGATAATCGTCAAGGACGGGGTCATCAAGATACTGTGTTACCGTTGCTGCTTCAGTATCCGGCGCCTTGGTCCACGAAGCAATCAAAGTTGGGTCTGACGGATCTTCAAGTTCAAAACTGGTATTTGAAGCCAAATTAGCTGAGACTTGCCAATATTTTTCATCGGAGGAGCCCCACAGGTAATTCGGAACCGTCGGATCCGAGATACCAGTAGCTACAAGTGAAGTCGGAGTTATAAAGCTTCCATCTCTCAGATAACCATCAGAGGCAAGACGAATCAAGCTGCTTGCGATATCAAACCTGGTAATTTTACCGTCTCCATCATAATCTGGAAAAGGATTCCAAGAAGTATCGCTGGCCTGGCACTCAAGGTCAAATGCTTCACGTATCTGACTCAGATTTTCATACAGGTTTTCTTCTTTTTCACGCCTGGCAATTACGTCTTCCTGCGGCAGCATGCGCAGGGCCACAATGCCGCCAATGACGATTACCACCAGCAGCATAAGCATCAGAGCACCCTTTTTGTTGTTAACGGGCAATTTACCATTCATAATACTGCGGACCTCCTTCAAGAGTGTCAACGAATTCTGATGACAACAGATTACCAATTGAATGGTAACTGGTCGGATATTCCTGATCTGGTTTGAGAGCCTTCTCTAATTTTATACCATCAAACCATACAGAACAAGAAGCAGTTTCATTGCTGGTGTTCTGCAAAACTATTCTGGCAGCTTTAATAGACGAAACAGCAGAAAAGTTAAACCTGGCAAACACCCGGTAATACCTGAAACCGGCACCCGGATAACCGGGATGATTGAACTCTCTGGCATTGGCGATGCCAACATCAGAAGCAAACCCAAGCAAAGTTAAATCGCTGTTCGAAGCGATTTCAACCCCGGCAGAATCATCAATTTTGCCGCCACCTTTGTAGGTAACCAGCGCAAGTCTGGCGCTGCCGCTTACCGGACAGATCCAACCTGAAAGAATATAGGCATTATCAGGTGCCCCGGCAGAAAAAGTGGTTAAAGGAACATCCTGATAGACCTGATTTTTTTCCAACTCAGAATCTTTGGTTTTCAATATTTTTGGCGGTTTTTTCCTGGCAATTGCTGCGCTTGCCAGCGTTAAAACCAACAGAAATACAACCGCCAGAACAATCAAATTTTTATTTGAATTAATTTTACCATTCATTGTGGTGGTCTTCTCCTGTTAGCGTCTGTTTCGACGTTGGCGAACAGATGGTTCTGATCGAATGGAAGGCGCTTGGTCTCGCCTGACTTCGATCGCGCCGGCGCTCCAATTGAACTCCGTCAAACCAGACTCGGTTTTTTGGAGCATCCGGACTGCTGGTATTACCTAGAATAATTCGGGTATTACTGGCCGTAACCTGACTAAAGGTGTAATCAAACGCCACAAAAACGCGATAATAATAGAAGTCTTCACCCGGGTGATCAGGGTGTTCATAGGGAACTTTGTCAAGAATACCCGAGCCTGCAACTGCCATTGGCGCACCACTGCTGGTGAGGTTTCCAGCAGAATCGATCTGCTCCGATACGGTACCAACCGCCTCGCCAAACTCATTGTAGGTAACGAAGGAAATGTTGGCCGAACCGGTTCCCGGGCAGATCCAGGCTGACATGAAGTAGCGATTGTCGGGCGCAGTGGCCGAGAACGACAAGGTGGCAATTTCCTGAGAAAGGCTGCCTGAAGCCAACTGGAAAGTCGGAGCACCAGTAGTTACAATTTCGCAGGTAAAGTTGGCCCAGTCTGTCGGAGCAGTTCCATCAGTTGTTTGAATCGTCTGTGGACCAGATGGGCCATAAACACCTGGAGGTTGAGCGGCATCAACCGAGAGAGTAACAGTCGAAGTGGCGTATTCCCACATCAAAACGGGATCAGGGGTAAAAGAAAGCGAATGGGTCAAATTTGCCAGCAAAATCTGGTCTGGAGCCTTGTCTAACGCTGAAAAAGTCCAGCTGAAATTGTTCAACTGAATGTTACCGCTGTTTTGGAACATGATTTCCTTATTTACCGAAGCACCTTGAGCAATCTGACCGAAATTTACTTCGGTCGGAACCAGGTCTATAGCATATACCGGGTTAACCGTCATAGATAGATTGAAAGAACATGAAGCCTCGCCCACATCTACAACTCCATCATCGTTATCATCGTCGTAAAATGATGCGGTTGCAACATACAGACCTGCTGATACGAAACCAACCTCTGCCACTGCCTGAAACACTCGATTGTTCAATCCATCGATGTATTGGGCCGTTGCAGGGGTGAAGGTCAGACTGGCAACCGGGAAAGTGTAATCGATTCCTTTAAAAGCTCCGAGAACTTTCCATTTAACCCGGTTTAACGGCACTGCCGAGCCCGCATAGACAGTCACCGCCTGATTATAAGTTGCACTTACATTGCGATTGCCAAACGCAACGGCCGAGTTAGCGGGATTGTTCTCATAGATTACCTTATCACCAATACTTATTACCAGTTCGAAGGTATCTGAAAATTCGGCGGCATCCCAGATTGAATCAATGTCGGCGTCTTCAAACATCCGTTGGATTCCGAAATAGGTAAATGCCCCCTGAACCTTACCAATAGTAACGGTCACCGTTGCGACAACCGAGTCACCCACATCAAGAGACAATGGCATGGCCGGCAGAGTTTCAAAAGTAATGCTGCCAACCGGAATGCTGTTGGCACCAAAGACTAATGGAGCTTTTGAAAAATAAAGAGAATTTACAATGGCATTCCCGGCGTTGGTCACGGTTACCTTAACCTTATAGCGCCAGTAGTTGTTAACTCCACCGGCATTCGACATTTGAATCGGCCTGATGGAGCCTGGATCAGTAGTGAAGTCGATCATTTACATGACCCTGGCATTGTGAAAATAAGTTTGCGATGCTGTATCTACCAACACCTGGTCACGCATTGCCACAAAGCCGTCAGAACCGCCGTAAGCCCCGACCTGACCATAGGCATTTATGCCGCGCACTGTTGAAAAATATCTGGTTCCCGATGCGAGACTCAATCCCGTAATCCGGGCAATTCTGGCGTGACCGACATCGGTCCAGGATTTGACATCGGTGCCGTATTTTGTGGTTCCAACCGCGACTTCATAGCAAATCAGCTCACTTGTGGGGTGATCCCAGTTGCATTCGGCTCGGTCTTCGAGAAAGGAAAAATTAATATCAGGCTTTAGACCGTCTCTTACCGTAATCGCAGTTAAAATGGTTGTTTGAAAACCGTCGCTGAAAACCGTAGATATGGGCGAACCACCCATATCTACCGGCCTGACAGAGCAGTAATACATGGTGCCGTCAGTAAGAGTCAGACCGGTAAAGTTGGCGCTGGTTGACAGCCCCATGTCAGTCCAGTTGACGATAGTGGAACCACCGGGAGCAATTCCAACAGCAACTTCATAGTGCAAAACCGGCACACTCAGGCTATCCCAGTTTATTGAAATCGCGTCAGGGCTGAAGGAAAAATCTTCGTCGGCCCCGGCTCCATCTCTGACTTCAAGAGAGTTGGTATCAACATCACTGACGACGTAGTAAACGACGGTTGCAGCGGGCGGAGTCCCATCAGAAAAACTGTTGCTTCCACTCGTACCGATGGCTGCACCATAAGGCCCACCAGAAGTTGTGCTGCGATAAATGTTATAATGATCCAGTGTTGCCACCCCTGCGCTGGCATCCCAAATCAGGTCATTTGCCGCACCGTTCAGACTTCCAGAAAGATTGGCCGGGCTGATATTGCACTGAATGTTATCAAGATAAGCCCCAGTTGTTCGACCGCTATCAGCACGAATGTCCATGTAAATTCTTACTATGTATGATCGGTTGGCTTCTGGAAGAACGGGTGTGGTCCAGCCTGAGTTTTGCCAACCAGGCGTAGCATAATTCCCGCTAATATCTTCGGTAAAAACCGTAAACCCCGTTTCATTCGGATAAGCGGCGGTGGTAGAATCCAGAATCCGGCCATATAGGCGAAACCAGTCAATAGAATTAACTCTGACCTTGAATCGATCAAAATACATTGAAGCATTGACTTGGCCTGATGGGGTAATGAAGGTCTGCTGCACAATTCCATCAGAGGTTCTATTTCCTCCACCAGAAACATATCGACCGTAGAAAGACCCGGCAGGGTTGCCAGTGCCCGCATCATAGGCCCAGTTCGTCATGGCAAATGCTCTTGCAATCTGGTTGTCAACCAACCAGTTCGCAGTATTGCCTGGCTGATCGGGGGCAATCAACTGCTGCAAGGCCGAGACCTGGCAACTGCTGCCGAAAAAAAGCAAGAATATGAAAACCAGTAAGAGCCTTATAAAATGGGTAGAATTTCTCGGCCAGCGATAATTATCCATAACCACCTCTATATCTCTTTATGTACAATTGTAACATTCCTGTAACCTCTCTCACAATGGGGTCTTTTGCCCAGTAATTCTCGGTCAACCGGGCTTTTTACCTCCAATAACGGTTTTGATGCAA
>DYKG01000029.1 GCA_020722725.1 Candidatus Methylomirabilis sp. | reverse complement strand
TCCTGCGTGTGGCGCTCGGGCGAGAAGACTTCATACTTTAATGCGAACATAGCCATTTTTTTTATCGGATGCAAGCGGCTCAAGAAGATTCGAACGTTACCGCTTGGGAATTCGGACGTGATTGTTTGCCTGGACTGCGGCAAACAGTATGTAATGAATCACCAACTTCAAGCTGTTCTTCCATGGACAAAAGACTTTGAAAAGTTTTATCAGGAAATCGAGGCCTATGAAAAATCAGTTGTGCGGCGGAAAGGTGGTTAGTGATGAACGACATCCTTTGGGAAAGGGTTTATGGCGGAAAATGTCTCTTGCACGCCTGGAAAAAAATGAAAGATGGCTGGATAACACTGTGTGGCATTAAATCGCCAATGAACAATAAGATTACTTATAATTCAAAAAGGTGCTCAAAGTGCTTGAGGGTAATAGATCGGCAGGGGGGCCATGAAAAAGGCTAAATTTGTTATGCGTGTGAATTAATCGGGGAAGCGGAAATTTTGCCAGATTTGAACTTGCCGAAGAGTCCCTTTTCTGGCTTGCTGGCCGACTGATCTGGAATCATTCTATTGCAATTGATTTTAAAAGATAGAGGGAGAAATTAAGATGCCAATAAGTTGGACGTTGCCGGGAATGACCTTTAAAGACCGGCCAAAATCTCACCTTACCGCATTGCCAACCTCGACGCCTGGCGACTATCTTCTGGTTTCGCCCGAGGTGTCCGACCACATTGATGGCCTCGAAAAAAAGGTCGAGGCTCTCAAGGCTGAGTTAGAAAAAGAGCGGGCCGCCACAGCTCGCCTTCTTCGATTATCCTGTTTTTTCATCCCGCCCGGGGTCGTTGAGTCGAATGACCTTAAGCTGATTGAGCTTTTCCGGCCTGACGGGTCGCATGTGACTGTAGCGCTGTGTGGTGGTCAGGTTGGTGTGTCCCAAAGCGTGACTGATCTCTGTAATCGTTGCCCCGGTTTCGAGCATCAACGTACCAAAGCTGTGTCTGGTGCCATGGAATCTTTTGTATTGAATCCCAAGGTTTCGGCAGGCATATCCAAGCTGCACTCTTGGCCAGGAATCATGCTTGGCGCGAACCTCCGGAAATAGCCACGCTGCCGGCAACGCGTTTTTCGTTCGTTTTACCAGAACCGGCAACAGATCCTGGTGGATCGGCAGGAACTTATGAACGTTTCCGTAACTGGAAACTGTTTTTTCATTCGTAAACCGAATGATACCGGCTGTCATATCTATGTCCCAGACCCTGAGATTTTTCAGTTCTCCAAGTCGCGCCCCGGTCAGAAAGGCTGCCAACATAAAGTCATAAATCTCTTTGTCCTTGAAATAATCCAGGATTCTGCCAATTTCTTCGGCGTTATAATATCCCAGGGTTTCCGGTTTTGCCGGAATTCTCTTTTGCAGTTTTGGCCATGCCCGAACCGGATCTTTTTCAATCGTTTCTTCCTCGATCAGGCGGCGGATCAGGCTGCGAAAAAAAGCCAATTCCTCGAATACGGTTTTCTGACTTCGACCAGCTTCGAGTCGCTCTGTTTTATACTCTCGCATCAGGGCCGCGCTCAGTTCATCGAAAAATTTGATGTGGCGAACCTTGAAGAAATCCTGCAGGTATCTGGCGTGATATTCATATCGCCGAACCGTGCCGCCCTTAATTTCGACCCGTTTTTCCTTCAGGAATTGCTCGATCTGGGCCGTAATGGAAATATCAACCGGTTTTTGTTTCTCATCGAGAACGCCGGGGCCGTAGATGGTTAGAGCAGCATCCCATTTCTTTTTTATTTTCAGGGCTATGGATTTGTCTTTAGTACCAGTGCTTTTGCTTTTTTCTATTCCGCGCTCTTTCCACCGATATTCATAGGAAACAACTTTTTTTCTGCGTTTGCGGGCAACTAGCCAAGACACTGTTTTCTACCTCCGCTGTTTTCAGTGTCATGTCATAACATGTCATAAAACATGTCACGGCACTTTCTGCAATCTGAAAACCCACATCAACAGCGGATTTAAAGCGGTGCTCGAGGGGGGACTTGAACCCCCACACCCTTGCGGGCATAAGAACCTGAATCTTACGTGTCTGCCAATTTCACCACCCGAGCGGGCATGGAGTATATTAGCAGAAACCGGTTTTTCATGCAAGATGATTTTTTTAAAACCCCGGCATTTTTTTTCATGTGGTAAAAAACTGCTATTATAGTTTTTTCATTTCTATCTGCAGACTGGTTTTAGTGCTGATGGTTTCCTGTGGATTTTCCGGGAAAGGAATGGAAAATTGAAAATCGATGATATTATCGCAGCAGCTTATCCAGCCGGCATCTAAATCAAAATAGAAACGACCTCTTCCAGTAGTTTGACTTCGAGCATCATCAGGATGCCCGGCAAAAAGTTCGGTTCTAAATTCGGCCTCACGCTCATTTTCTTCGTTCAGACCGGCAAAAGTATAGCGGGTGAAAAACGGCGAAGCGCAGCCTCTGGCATCTTCCACCTGTTGATCCCAGTGATTGCCCGGTGAAATCGGTTCTTCGGGAAAACGCATCATTGAATATTCCGCCCCCTGCCATGCTGCCTGCCTATCAACCCAGAAAACCCGGCCCAATGGATCCATGCGCATCAAAGATTTTTTGCCGATCTGAGGCAACTGGTCTTGAGCGATGGGAGTCTCTGAAGAGACTTTTTCAATAACAACCGAAATAACCGCCTGATCATCCTCGTATGCAACGATTTTCTGAGAAATCAGCATCTCGATGCCCACCGGGTTGCGAAAACAGCCGACTGGCGATTTAACTTCAACGGCGCCGGCAATCAGAATCCGGTATGAAAAAGTTTTTCCAATTTTAAACAAATATCTGAAACAATAATTCTGCATGGGTAAGGTTATACAATATTGCGCGGGTATTTTCCAATTGATTCATCATGGCAAAACGAACTGCAACATGATTATTGAAAATGAATAATCTGCCGATATGGCAGGTGACTTGACTTCAATTCACAGGAATCAATATGAAAAAAATTAAACTGCTGTTGCCCGTTATCGCTTTGTCTTTTCCAGTGATTGCCATGGCTATCGATAAACCTGGCAGCGGCAGAATATCGGATCTTGACGGAACGGCAATCGATCTGCTGGTCGGTGCACCTGGCGGGATAGTGGAACCGCTCGACAAAAGGCGCACCCGGCCCGATAAGAACGCGGTAATCGATATGGCCCAATTCCTCGATTACGATTATTCATCGGAAGAGAACTGCGAAGCGGATTTGAGCTGGCAGGACGCGGAAGACCCGCAACCGGAGCAGCCTCTTCCCGACGAATCAGAGAGCATTTCAGACATGATCGACGAGATTGAAGATTTCGAAAACCAGCAAAGCGAGAGCTCTGAGCCGGAAATTGACAGTAATCTTACTGATTACGTTGAAACAGAGTTTAAGCTGTGATAATCTAGGATTAAGTTTTTCAGGGAGGGTAACTCATGTCTCAAATTCGCCGCCGGAAAAAGTATTTTATCAAACCCGGCTTTCAAAGCAGATTGACCGCGATTTTCATTCTTATCGTAATCATCGTGGCCAACATCGTTGGGGCTCTGGTTTATGGATTTTCAGTAGAAAAGCTGGAAAACAAACTGGTTGAAGAGTCAAAACTGCCGATAGACAGCAAGCAGCTCGGACAGGCACTATTGCCTGGGGTTATAATTGCTGAGTTGATCAGCATTTTCGTGGTTGCCTTCATATGTATTTTTGTCACGCATACTATAGCCGGCCCGGTGTACCGTATGGAGCGGGTAGTTCGCAATATCGGTGAAGGCGATCTTACCCATTTTACCAAGCTGAGACCGAAAGACGAGCTCAAAGACCTTGCTGATGCCATGAACGATATGACCATGGGTCTGCGCAACAAGGTAATCAATCTGAAAGAAGTTCTTTCTCAGATTGATGAAAGCGTTGCGACTGCCAAATCTACCGGCAAGGTCGACAAACTTGATAATGCGGTAAAAGCAGTAGCAGCCATGCAGGAATCACTGGGTTCCTTCATTCTTGAAAAAGAGCGCCGCGAAAAAAAATCGGGCGATGAAGAAGGTGCTGAAGATTCTGCAAATGAAGAATACAGCAAAGCCTGAAAAATAATTTCCCTGAATTTTTAAACATTCATCCCTTGGATTCAAACTCAAATCAAGAATCCGGGGGATTTTGTTTTATCTTATTCGACTGATCTTTTTCAGGACTGAAAAAGCATTATCACGTGATGTAACCGGAATACGCTTAATCGAAAAAGGATTTGCCCCGACTTCATTGTAGCCACTGCAACTGGTAAAATGCAGTTTAAACCCGGCTTTTCTGGCTATCGTCGAAATGCAGCCATTGAACTTTCCATAAGGCCAGGCAATAGCTTCGGGTTTTTTACCAACGATTGCTTGAATTCGTGACGAGGACATGGCAAGATCCCGTGTCATCAGATCGATTACCGGGTTGTTTTTTACCGGCCCGAAGGCATCGAAAATTCTCAGGTTATCGGAATGCATGTCATGGGTATGTGATCCGAAGTCCCATAAGCCGCTGCGATACATTTCAGCCATCTGATTTTCATGCAGATATTCAGCAAACTGAAGACGCCGGCCTATTCGAGAGGTAATGACAAAAACGGTCATGGGAATTTTGAGCTTTTGCGAAACCGGAAACGCAAAAGTGTAAAGACTTTCATAGCCATCATCGAAAGTTATCAGAACCGGCTTTTCAATTTTGTCTTCGAGGCCGTCGGCCAGGAATCTGGCAGTCTGCTCTATGGTAAGCGGAGTGTAACCAGCAGCCAGAATGGCTTTCAACTGCGCCTCGAATTGCTCGGGAGTACAGGAAACATCAGAAGTAACATGGTTCTGAATATGATGATAAACCAGAACTGGCAGAACTCTGGGAATACCGGCACAAACCGGGCCAAGCGACAAAATAATCAGAATCAAACCAGCCCGGAACAATCTTTTTAAATGCAAACTCATGCACCTATACCATTCTAACGAGAAAAAAACATTACAACCATCTAAGGCGGGAGCGCCTGGGCGCTTTGTATCCTCGGTCACCCGCCATTAGCACACCCTGCAGGTCACACAGGCCCCACGAATAGTTCTTCTGGAACCCATATAGGGCTTATTCTAACTTTTTGCCGGGTTTAAATCAATGCAAAAAAAAGAACCCGACGTCGAGTCGAGCTCTTTTTTTTACTCAAGAAAAATTATCTGTTTATCAGATGCCTGCTTCTTTTTTGATCTGGGCAACCTTGTCGGTTTTTTCCCAGGGCAGGTCGAGATCATTGCGGCCAAAATGACCGTAAGCAGCGGTCTGACGATAAATCGGGCGGCGCAGGCCGAGGTTCTTGATGATGGCACCCGGGCGCAGATCGAAAACTTTGCGAATGACTTCTTCGATCTTTTCCGGAGCAACTTTACCCGTGCCAAAGGTGTTTACGTGAACTGACATCGGGCGGGCAACACCGATGGCATAGGCGATCTGAATTTCGAGTCGGTCAGCAAGGCCGGCAGCAACGATGTTCTTGGCAACGTAGCGGCCCATATATGCGCCAGAGCGGTCAACCTTGGTCGGATCTTTGCCAGAGAAAGCACCACCGCCGTGAGCGGCCATTCCACCGTAGGTATCGACGATGATTTTGCGGCCGGTCAGGCCAGAATCGCCCTGCGGTCCACCAACAACGAAGCGGCCGGTCGGATTGACGTAGAATTTGGTATTGGCGTCGATAAGATTGGCCGGAATCACTTTTTTGATGACCTTTTCGATCATGTCTTCGGTAATCTGGGCATGGGTGGCTTCGGGATCATGCTGAGTTGAAAGCACTACGGCATCGACTCTTGCAACTTTACAGTCTTTGTATTCAATAGTGACCTGGGCTTTTCCATCGGGGCGAAGGTATTTTACTTCGCCGGATTTGCGAACATCTGCGAGTTTGCGGCAGATTCCATGGGCATAAAAAATTGGTGCCGGCATCAGTTCAGGAGTTTCATTGCAGGCAAACCCAACCATCATACCCTGGTCGCCGGCGCCGACGTTGAGGTCTTCGTCTTTGTCATCGCCGTCTTTGGCATGGTTGACGCCCTGAGCGATATCGGGAGACTGTTCATCGAGAGCTACCAGAACTCCGCAGCTTTTTCCATCAATGCCAAAATCTGCATTGGTATAGCCAATTTCGGTCAGAACCCGGCGGGCAATCGACTGAACATCAATATAACATTTGGTGGAAATTTCACCCATAACTAGAACAAGACCGGTAGTAACTGCGGTTTCGCAGGCAACGCGGCCCTTGGGATCATTAGTTAGAATAGCATCGAGCACCGCATCGGAAATCTGGTCGGAGACCTTGTCGGGATGCCCTTCGGTAACTGATTCAGAGGTAAAGAAATAATGCTTGTTCATGAATCCTCCATGCCGGAAAAATAAGTGAACGGATTATAACAATCGACCCCGGCGCCGTCAATATAAAAAGAAACAAATTCTAAAAAGCAGAACAGGGCAGGATCGAAAACTCAACCCTGCCCTGCCGGTTTAAACTCAGCGTTTAGCTGGTAACGCAGTAGTCTGAACCGACCCGGCCGAAGTAAGCAACAGTTCTGAGATCTGCGAGTAGGCGTAGCCGTAGCTCAAGACAAAGCCGACAACGCAGGAAAGCAGAACCATAATCAGAGCCCATATTCTCATGGTCAAGACCTCCTTGTCCGGTTGCCACGACTATCGGCAGATATCTTGAAAATTTACACCAACGCGTTTTTTTTTAACAGACAAAAGCAATTGAAAGAAATCGGGTTTTTGCAGTAAGATAAATAAAACATTATGGCGGGGAAAAAGCAGCATGAATGAAAACATCTGGCTGAGCCTGGCAATTTCAGCACTTCTCGGAGGCTTTATCGGCTGGACAACCAACTGGCTGGCTATCAAAGCGCTTTTTCATCCCAAACAGCCATTTAAATTTCTGTTTTTTGAATTTCAGGGCTTATTGCCGAAACGCCAGGCTGAACTTGCCAAAAGTCTTGGCAAGATTGTGGAAGGCGAACTGATCAACGTCGAAGAACTGATCAGGCGTGTCGATCCTGCTGATCTGGACTCTCTAATCGAAGAACAGATGCGAAAAAACCGTGAAGAAACGCAAAAAAAAGTGGCAGATTACATCAATGGCTATCTCCAGAAGATTCCTCTGATCAAAGTTACTGCCAACACCCATATCAACCAGATAATGGATTTTCTTGAACGACAGATGGTAGACGCTCTTAAGAGGCAGGTGCCTGAGATGCTTGATAAAGCCGCAAATAAAGCTGCTGAAAAGATTTCGGTTCAGGAAATCGTTTTTGAAAAAATCAGCAAAATGAATCTCGACAAGCTCGAAGGCATTTTCAACAAGATTGCAGACCGTGAAATGGAAATGATAATACGCCTGGGTGGCGTGCTTGGGGTAATCGTGGGCTGCGGCCAATGGGTAATTCAAACATTTGTTTTAAAGTAAAATATTTTTAATGGTTTTGACCTGAAAGTACAAAAGGGTTATAATTAACCCACCCTGGCGATGCCATAACCGGCACAGGCTGATGTTTCGTCAGCCGGACTCTTTTAGAACTTCTCTGAAGGAGGCTCAAGACATTGTCTTGGCAGGGCATGGGCGCGGTAATCCGCGCCCTTCTAAAAAACGCCTGACAGGAGGCACCATCTGGGTCTGTTCAGTTGGCTTTTCGGAAAAAGAGAAAAAGGCTTGGCAGAGCTTTGCGCCTATCTTAAGGTAACCGAATCAGATTTGCGTATGACACCGGTAAATTACCGTGAGTTCGCTATAAGAAAAAGGAATGGAAACCCGCGCCTGATTTGCGCTCCCGAAACAGAGCTGAAGAAAATGCAGCGATTGATAAATATTCGTCTGCTGGGCGGATTGCGGACCCATTACTCATGCACCGGCTTCGAACCCGGCGAATCGATCGTTTACAATGCCGAACCACATGTTGGCAAAAAGGTTCTGATCAAAATCGACATTCGAGATTTTTTCTCTTCGACTAAAGAAGACCGGGTGTTTGCATTCTTCAAAAAACTTGGCTGGAACAATGAAACCGCCGATCTTCTAACGATGCTGACCACTTTCAAGGGGTCATTGCCCCAGGGTGCGCCGACCAGCCCAAGACTGAGCAATCTGATCAATTACCGGCTCGACTGCCGGCTTGGGGCTTTTGCCACGCAGATTGGCGCAGACTACACCAGATATGCCGATGATATTACTTTTTCGTTGGACGAAGACGACCACTTTAAAATTACGCAAGCATTGAGTTTTGTAAGAATGATTCTGCTTGAAACCGGCTATCGGCCCAACAAGAAGAAAATCAGGGTAATCAGAGCACATCAGCAGCAGAAAATTACCGGCCTGGTAGTAAACCAGAAAATTCAGCTTCCCCGCCAAACCAGGCGCTGGCTGCGGGCGGTCAAGCACCGCAAATTGAAAACCGGCAGCTGCAGTCTTAGCGAAAAGCAGTTACAGGGTTGGCTTGCTCTTGAAAATATGGTCATAAAGCAACGAGAATAATTTCATCATTCGCCCGGCCCGGCATTTTTTCACTGGCTGCGTATTTTTTAAACAGCTTCAATGGCACATTTTTTGCTTGCAAGACACAGCATTCCAGGAAAGGAGCGCTTAAATTATACAAGCCGCCATAATATGAGAAAAACCAAAATTCTAGTCACCTTAGGACCCGCAACAGATGAGGAAAATGTTCTTAGAAGCCTGATCGGCGCAGGAATGAACGTAGCGCGCCTGAATTTTTCACATGGTGATTTTGTCGAGCACGGTACCCGGGTTGAAAGAATTAAAAAATTGCGTGAAGAGATGAAAAAGCCTGTCGCATTGCTGCTAGACACCAAAGGCCCGGAAATTCGTGCCGGAGAAGTTGAAAACGACAAGATTTTTCTTGAGGCTGGTAAAAAAATAACCATTACCACTGAAAAAGTAACAGGCACTCCTGAAATTTTAAGCATTTCATACGACAAGTTGCCATCAATGCTCGAACCAGGCAACTCTATTTTACTCGATGACGGGCTCATTCAGCTGCATGTTGATCGCATTATAAATGACCAGACGGTTGAATGTACAATAGTGAATAACGGCAGCATCAAGTCAAGACGCGGGGTCAATGTTCCGCGACTTCATCTCAATCTGCCCAACCCAACACCGAAAGATCGTGATGATATAAGATACGCCGCCGAAAATGATTTTGATTTTATTGCTGTTTCTTTTGCTGAATCAGAAGACACGATCAGGCGGGTAAAAGCGATTCTTGATGTAGAAGGCAAACCCAACATCAAAGTCATTGCAAAAATCGAGAATCATGCCGGCCTGGCTAATTTTGACAGCATTCTCGAAGTAGCTGATGGCATCATGGTTGCGCGCGGCGATCTTGGGGTTGAACTGCTTCCCGAAGAAGTTCCGATTGTTCAGAAAGAAATTATAAGACGCTGTTACATGGCCGGAAAACCTGTAATCACCGCAACTCAGATGCTGCACAGCATGATCGAATCACCCCGCCCCACCCGCGCCGAAGTTTCTGACGTGGCAAATGCAATTTATGATTTTACTTCTGCCGTGATGCTTTCAGGCGAAACTTCGGTCGGCAAATACCCGATTGAGTGTGTTAAACTTCTCAACCGTGTAGCGGGAAACACCGAAGAAGCAATCGACTACAAGCGCATTTATTCGGCATTCAACAATTTTGAGCAGCTGAGTGACCAAACCAGTGCGGTAACCAATGCAGCCATTACAACCGCCTACAATGTGGGTGCCCAGGCCATAATAACCGTCACCGAAAGCGGAAAAACAGCTCAGGCACTGTCCAGGCTGCGACCAAGCATTCCCATTATTGCGGTTGTTTCTAATTTTAAGCTTTACAACCAGCTCAGTATCAACTGGGGCATTACCCCGGTCATGGGCGGAAAATTCAGCAGCATCGAAGAGCTTTATCGCGAATCAATCCGGCTCAGCCAACAAACCGGCATTATCAGCGATGGCGACACGGTGGTAATGGTCGCCGGACTTCCAGTTGGCCGCAGCGGCGGCACCAATATGATCAAGGTTGAAACCGTCGGCAATGCGGCCAAATGCCCGAACCGGAGAAAGTCTGATGAAGCCAGCGCCGCACTGCAATTCTCTCTCGGCCAGGAAAAGTCAAGCCACAGCAGGCTTAACCGGCAGAGCCAAAGCGGAAGCGAACCACTTTCTCTGTTGAGTCGGCCAATTGTATCAAGCCCGCACCGTCACCACAGTCATGGCTGATTTTTTTCAAAAAAGTCTTTTACTGCTTCCAGAAAGCAGTTATTCTGTTCGGCGCTGCCGATACTTACCCGCAGATGATTTTTCAGTATCGGATGAGCGCCGACGTCGCGTATGGCAATGTCGCTGTTCTTCAAGTGTTCGAACAATGCCGCCGATTTTTCGCCAATACTGAAGGTCTGAAAATTAGTAAAGGTTGCCCAGGTTTTAAGCCCGGAAATTTTCTTCATTTCAGCGAACATTTGCTGCTTAAGGGCGATAGTTTCTCTAACCTGACCAAGAAAAATCTGACGATTCAGCAACATGGTTAAAACAAATGTTTGAACCAGAATACTGGTATTGAAAATCGTCTGAACTTTTCTGATCTCTTCAACATTTTCAGGAGCACTGACCAGATATCCAAAGCGCACACCTGCAGCTGAAAAAGACTTGGAAAAAGAGCGAACAATGATGAGATGTGAAAAATCTCTGATCCGGTCAATCCAGGTTTTTCCGGAAAACTCAAAATAGGTTTCATCGATGATTACCGGCTTTTTTGTATTGTTGAGAATAAAAAGAATCTGGTCATCTGATAGCAGATGTCCGGTAGGGTTATTTGGATTACACAAAACGCCAAGGCGACAGTCTGCGGAGTTAAGAATTTCTATATATTCTTTTTCATCAAAGCTCAGATCAGGTTTGAAATTCTGATATCTGATATTCAAACCGGCAGCGCGACTGTAAGTAGAGTAATCAAAATATGAGGGCGCATGGGTCAGAACAAATGACTGGTTGTCTTCTTTTACCGCCAGAAAACAGGCAAACAGCATATCATCAGCCCCATTGCCCCATAGCAGGTTTTTACCGGTCACGCCATGCCCCACATAATCGACCAGCGCCTTTTTCAGTTCACCGGTTACCGGACTGAAGTAGCGGTTGAGGGAAACCTGGCGCAAATTTTCGTGAAAAGCCTCATCGATTGACCGATAGGGGTCAAGCGGACTTTCGTTGAGGCAAAGCATATGTTTTTTTCTTGGCACTGAAATATCGGCCGGTGGTCCGGCTCTTAGGAGATCCTGGCGGAAAAGTGTCATTTTATTTGTTCCTTTCGCAAGCCTTTTTAGAAATTCTAACAGCCGATATGTTACAATTCAACAGAATAGAATTTTTGTGGTGGTAATCAATGGCACAACACGGATCCGGAAAAAACAATTCTTCCAACAGCTGCCTTGAACTTTTTGTTTTCCTGGCAATATTGCTGATCAATCTTTTCTTCGAAGTTAATGACGCAGAGCAAAAATATGAAAGCCCTCGTTCAAAAAAAATTTTAACTCTGTCGGAGCGCTTGAAAAATTTAGATGACCAGCAGCTTATAAAAATGCTCGATGAGCCAGGTTTCTTGTCAAGCGTAGAACACAAAACCGGGCGAAATCTGCTGCATATTGCGGCAGCCATAAATCGGCCGGGCTTTGCCACGGTTCTCATCGAAAAGGGCTTGTCAACAGACAAGACCGACAAGCGCAACAACACCCCCCTGATGCTGGCTCTGTTCTACAACTCGCCAGAATGCGTTGAATTACTGATGCGGTATAATCCCGACCTTAAAATCAGAAGCAAAGGGCACAATTTACCGATTCACACCGCAGCCCGCCATGGCTTTTTCAAAGTTGTGAAAGAATCACTCAGGCAGGGAGTTAATCCAGAAAAAAAAGACTTTGCCGGCAACACGCCCCTTCACATTGCCGCCCGGGAAGGGCATCTCGACATTGTTGTGCTGCTGCTGGAAAATGGAGCCGACCCTTCTGCCTCTGGCTGTGGTGGCTGGACACCGGGAGATTTCGCCTTCAACCGCCACCGCGATATTTCACTCTTTCTGCAGAGCAAGGGTGGCTATCTCAGTCAGGGGCAGCTTAAAAGTGAATTTGGCATTTATGATGGCTGGCCTCTTCCGCAGCTGGATGAAATTAAAAGTTCAACCGAGGGACCGGCTCAGAAGCTTTTTGAAGCGGTATTGCAAAACGATACGGCTTTACTTGAGTCGGAAGCCAACTCCGCAGATTTTGACGTAAAAAGCAAAGCGGGCACCCCTTTGCTGTGCTTTGCCCTGCTCAATAAAAAAAGTGCGGCAGCAGAAATCATTCTCGACCGGGTTAAGCTTATCAATCAGACCGATAAAATCGAAAGATCGCCGTTGATCTGTGCGACGATCAGCGACGACGAAGCGCTGGCAATAAAGATTATCGAAAAAAAGGCTAACCCCAGCCTGAAAGACATGTCAGGCTGTTCAGCTCTGCATCATGCAGTCAGAAACCGGCAAAATCGCCTGATACCATTGCTTATCACTGCCGGAGCCGATGTATTTGCCATCAACCGCATGCAACAGGGCCCGCTGCACATTGCAGTAGAAGCCAACAATCTACAGATCGTCGAGTTTCTGATTCAAAACGGCTGCGATGTGAATCTTGAAGACGCCAGGGGCAATACCGCACTGCACCTTGCCGCAATTCAGGGAAACAAGCTGATGATCGAGCGTCTGCTGAAAAATGGCGCTGACCCCTATGCCCGAAATATTGCGGGAAAAAAGCCCGCCGACCTGGTTGCCAAAGAAAAGCCCGAGCTTCATCAATTATTCAAAAACCGCAGCGAGATTGAGGGCATAAATCCGGCCCAGAAAGCTCCGGCTGAAATCAATCTTAACTTGCCACCGGTAAAAAATCCGGGTGCAGAAGAGGAACTCTGATTGCAGAACCACAACAGGCCGACTGCGCGCCTGAAGATTGAAGTCGGCACCCCACCCTTCTCACGAATAATGGCAATCTGGCTGTTAGGCCTGATTCTGCCTTTGCTTGCCGGAAAAATGATTTTGACCGGTCTGCGAATCGAATACGCCGAATCGGCAAAAAGCAGTTTGATTCACAATCTATCAGAAGAACTAAGAAAATTTTACCGGGAATGCTCGATAAAAAGTCATATCAGCAGCAATCTCGACTTCATTGAATCGAATTCCGGGCTGCCTAACCGTTCGTCAAATCTTCAGCCTTCTGATTCTTCAAGCTTTTCACAACCGAAAACCATTGCAAAAGCACTGTTAAATTCAATGCAGAAAACTCTCAAGGCATCTCCGGTCATTTTATTGTGCGCCAACCAGACTGAAGTTGAAATGATAACCAATGAAGCAGACTTCCCCTGGTTTCCAAGGCCAGGGCAAAAGGCCGCCGGAAGCCTAATGAAAAAAATCATGATGCAAAAGCAGTCTGGTTCCCAAAAAGGCCCGGGCAACAGCAATCAGTCTATAAATACCAGGCTACTGCAGAATTTCTCCAGTTCGATTTCCGGTTCCTATTTCTCGATGCTCGATCAGCAGGAAGAGGTTGAAGAAGCATTTCTCGACAAGGGAACCGGCGACAAGATTTTTTCAATCAAACGTTTTTTTACCCTGCCCGATGGCCAATGCGTTTTTGCATATTACGCCATGTTCTGCGAATCAAGCTTTTCTGTTGAAAAACTTGTGTCTGAGGCCTGCAAAAATGCCGGCCCCGGAGTTACAAGAAAAATAGTCTGGCGACCGATAAAATTTTCGGCATTTTCGCTTCAGAAGAGAAGCAGAATAAGTCTGTTCACGCCAGTTCCCTATGAACTGCTTAGAATCGGTTCACATCAAAGAAAAGATATCTTGAGAAATATTTTCCGGCAGGGCAAGTTTAAAAATCCTGCCGGGTCTTTATTCCTTCAGGTCAGCGGCCAAATTGTAATGGAAGAGTATAATCGACTGCACAACATTTTCAGTCTGTCCGCCATTTTTTTCCTGTTCATCAGCAGCATTTTGATTCATGCTGCGATCAGACAATCGGCTCTGCCCATCGATATCCGCGGCAAACTTTTTCTCGCAATTTTTGCCGCTGTCGTTCTACCCGCATCCAGTTTTTTTTACAGTGCCTGGCATTATATATACCAGACAATAAGCCGGCAGCAGACGCTTAAGCATCATGAAATACAGCAGAATCTGAAATTGCTTGAATTGAAAATGAAATCTGAAGATACCTACCTTGCCGAACTTTTGAGAAAACGGGTCAACCACATAGCCACCTTATCAGACGAGAAGGCAATCGAAAAAGAGCTGATTGAACTTAATCGTGAAAGCATAGTTGGCGCGGCTTTGATTCGCAGCGACGGTCTTATTATTGAAAAATTTGACTGGTCAAGGGTTGAAGCAAGTTTTCCCGTTGAGCGTTTTAAGCTTTCGCGAGAAGTTGCTCTGGCAACCATTTTAAAGTATTTCCAGCTATCCAATACCGACACTTCTGCGCTTGAAAAAGGAATAGGATCAATACAAGGTGGCCGCAAAATCATATCGATAGCCGGCTTTCTTTACCCAATGGATATTGAGAACTTCATCAGCTATGAGGGGCTTTCATACTCAACCAGCAAAGAAGAAGGCAGCTTCAGGTTCTTGACTTTCCGCTTCAATTCAATTGTGGAAGGTTCTAAAAAGCAGAACTACCTGATTATCGTTGAAGACATAAAAGAGGTTGTGGCACATATAATCAACCGTTCAACCAGTGAAACTGATTTTTTCAGGCGTGAACTCGGGCATGGTGAACAGACTACCTGTCTGGTTGGAACCTTCGACCTGGCCGGCAGTCGATTGAATTACAGTCAATGCTGGCCGGCGGGGTATTCATTCAATTCGCATGAGAATGAGGCCCTCAATGCACTTACTTCAGGCATTTCAGAATTCAACAAAATTTTTACGCATTCAAACGGATTTAAAACAGCTGTTTGTGGTCGAAAAATTTCCGGATACCCGCTAATAGGTATATCAAGCCTTGAATTTAACCAGAGCAGGCTTCTTTTTGAAAATGCCAGTCTGCTGATTATTGGTTTCCCACTCTACTTTCTTTCAATCATTTCATTGATTTCAACGGTCGTTTCGCCATTATTCATAACATCAATCGACGCTCTGATAAAGGCTTCTGAAAGCCTTGGAAAAGACCATAGAGTTTCTATCGACAATCAGATTCCCAACGAACTCGCTCAGGTTACCAGTGAATTCAACCGCATGGAAATGGCCTATCATGAGCGCAGACGCCTCGAGCGATTCATGTCAGAAGAAGCAATTGCTGCAATACGCAAAGAAAGCCATGACCTGACTTCTTTTCGCAGCCTGAGAGTCGAAAAAACGATTCTTTTCAGCCATATCAGGGATTTTAACGCACTGGTAAAAAGTTTGGAACCCAACATGCTTATCAATATGCTGAACCAGTTCTTTTCTTCAATGGAAGCGCCGATTAAAAATTATGGCGGGCAGATAGACAAGTATATCGGCGATGCGATTATGGCGGTTTTTTCCAGTGACGGGGCCGAACAGGCAGAAAAAAGAGCAGCAAAAGCCGCCCTGGAAATGCTGCAAAAGCTTGAAGAATTCAATTCAGGCTTCATCAGAAAAAACGGGCTGCAGACCATTAAGATAGGCATCGGAATTTCGACGGGCACTGTTATCTCAGGGAGAATTGGCTCAAACGACAGTCGGCAGGATTTTACCGTTATCGGCGACCGGGTAAATTTTGCTGCAAGACTGGAGTCTCTTACTCATAAACTTCCGGAATCTGGCATTTTCATGGATCATGCAACTTTTGTCCGATGTGAATCATCGACCATTGAAGAAGGTGAAGTGATAGTCAAAGGCAAAACCTTCGCCGAAAAGATTTATCGGGTGATTACCCATGGCTGAAAACTCTGTAATAAAAATCAGACTGAAAAATTCAATCCACGTGGGAGTTATTTTCTTATGGCTGCTGATAATAGTTTTACCAGCCATAAGCGGCAGCAATATTTTCAAACATTCTCTTGAATCCAGACTCGAACGTCACACAGGGCAGATCAGGCATGAGCTTATGGCCAGTGCTGACGAAACAGAAACCCTGCTGTTTCCAGAGCGAGTATTTCAACATTTTGTAAGACTACCGAGATATACTACCGCTTTTAATGATTATTTCACTTACAAACGCCATCAGAACAAATTTTTAAATGACCCGTTTATTATCGCCCTGCCTGATTTTAGAGAAAAAAGCCAGGTTAAAGAGCAGTTAGAAAGGTTCAACCGTTTCATGATGAGCCACACTGGCCAGATTCCGGGTGTTATTTTTCATATTGATGAAGACCACCACAAATGCCTGGCGCTGACTAATCATTCATTTGACCTCAACGAAATTGAAGAGGCAAAATTGCAGAAGGAATTATCCAACATTGCCGTCTATCTGAACCAGCGCTTTGTCATTTCGCAACAGGGGAAACCAGCAACTTACCTTACAATGCGAAGAGAAGATTACCCGCAGTTATACAAACTTACTGGCAGCATAAACCTTTTAAGCACAGACTTTTTCAGATTCAGCAGTTCCTTTTCACATAGAACCAATTGCCGAATCAACATGATAACCTTTCGTTTTCCCGGTTTTTCAGAAAAAGAACGATATCTGATAATGATTTTTTCTGAAAACAAAATTCCTGCAAAAGCAGCATTGAAAAGTCTGATCTTGAGAAATAGCAGGCTTGGCAGGCAGGTTTCATTTGGTTACGCTAAAAACATGAAACTGCCATACTTTTACCAGAATCATGATTCAATCAATCTTTTAATTGATCTGCCGTACAGATTCAAAAATGTGTTTGATATTCAGACTGTGTACAGCCAAAATTCCCGGCCAGTTTTAAAATTCTCACATGATTTTTCAAGTGAAAAAAAGAAACTGCATCAGCAAAAACGCCTGATCGACCTGTGCACATTTCTATACATTTTTCTTGTTCCGGTTTCAGTTTTTTCTTTTTATCGAAGAACCGGAATTAAAAGCTTGAAAATTACCACTATTGCTGCATTTTTTCTGGCAAATCTTCTGCCTCTCAGCGGCAGCTTCTGGCTTTTTATTTCGTATCGGCAGCAGCAAAGAGAAACCGAGATAGACCAGGCAGTGAATCTGGCCCGGCAAAAAATCTGGCAGTCAGAGCAGGCCTTCAGAATGCAAAGACTAAGACAGCTGATGCTGCTGCGCTTTTTCTGTTTTCGCTTCGAAAACGCCAGAAACGAGGATTGGCGATCATATTTACAAATTATCGGGCCTGAGAGAAACTCTTTTCTAATCAGGCGGTTTCTCTATTACAATTTTCTGCTGATCGACAGTAAAGGTCGCGAACAGATGCGAGCTGGCGGCAGCAAAGGCAAAGGTGAAGAACTCAGACCAATGCTGCTGGGCGATGAATTGAGACTGATGCTGAAATTTGGGGCATTCAAAAAACTGAAACAGGCTGAGCAGGCAAAAATTTCCCAGACTGCCGACATTGCCGCCGGGCTCACTGAGCAGATAGCAGACCACCGACTTTACGGGCGACTGTTTTCCGATGAGGGTTTTTCGTATTATTCGACCTCGATTGTGAGAAATCAGCTGATAAACATCAGCTTTATCAGAAAGCCCGATGGGCTGGCCGGCATCTTTAACAGCATCAGCAATCAGGGTCATCTACTGTATGGAATCGCCTGGCTCATGCAGCAAAAAGCTCTGCCAACCGACATGAAAGCTGGAAACTACCGTATTCGGCTGGATTTCTACCCGATCAGTCCGTTTTCAGAAAGGGCGATAAATGGCCGCATTCATTATTCTCCCGGCGGCACCAGCTACGTTATTGACCGCGACTATGATCTTGCCAGCAGTATTTATGCAAACGCCAACAGTGCGGTAATAAACAATCTTGACACCGATCAACCGCATCTGCTGGTAACCGATGTGGTTGATCGCGAAGTATTTGTTCTGGCAAAAGTTTTTCAGCTGAAATCAGACAATTCTTCTACCCTTGCCATTCCACTTCTTATGATTTCGCTGATAAGCTGCTTTGCCATCGCATCTGGAATTTCTGCATGGCTTCTGCTGCCGATTCCACCTTTTCTGAGAATGATCAGGCATCTCGGAGAAGAAAACTATCAGTTGGAACTGGAGCTGAAAACCGGAGACCAGTTTTCCAGCCTTGCCAACAGCTTTAATGGGCTGGCTCTGGCCATGCTTGAAAGAGAAAAAATGTCCCGTCTGGTGTCGAAGTCAGCCATGGAAGCTGTTTCAGGCAGTCAGAAAGCGATTAATCGAAATGCCAGCATGGTAGAAGCTTCGGTGCTTTTTTCCGACATCAGAAATTTCACCACGATTACCGAGCAATACGATGCAGAGCTGGTGGTAGAAATGCTTAACGAGTATCTTACCATCATGAACAGAATAATCGAAGGGCACGGTGGTTATGTTGATAAAATCATCGGTGATGCCATTCAGGCGGTTTTCATCGGCTCGGCCAAAATGCCGTCATCCCCTTCAGCCTGCTCAGCAGCAGTCGAAATGCGCCGGGCCCTTTATCGATTCAATTCAACCAGGCAGCAATCAAACCAGTTTTTGATCAACAATGGTATCGGAATCGCGACTGGCCAGGTAACTTCAGGCCTGGTGGGTTCAAGTGATGGGAAACTGGATGCGACCATTTTCGGGCAACCCCTGGTAACTGCTCAGCAGCTTGAAAGCCAAAGTAAACATGCGAAGATTTCTCAAATCCTGCTTGATTACAAAACTAATTTAGAAATTAAAGGAATATTTGAAACAGAAAAATTCAAAAGCAAAAACGAGCAGGAAATTTTCGAAATTAAAATATTTATTTGATCTGCACCCTGAAAACTCCATCCCAGTTATGCCCAGGCGGGTTGTCATTCAATTCGCGACAGCGATTCATATATATTTCAGCAATGTAATCATCATTAAATTTTTCAAGAATCTGCTGAAATGCGGAATAAGCTTCAGGCCATTGTCGGTTCAGGTAAAGTTCCAGCGCTTTCTCGGTCATTGCTGAAATCTGCGCATTCCCTTGCGCATCCGGGTCATCGTTTCTTCCAAGCAACTGGTAAATCCTGACCGTCTGCTCACGACCCCTGACCGTTACAAGGTCAAGAGGTCTGAACACAAAGATTTTTCCGGCCCGGTTTCGAGTTGCCTCACTCACAATGATTCTTGAAAGATAGATTTTATTCAAAGCTTCAAGACGACTTGCCAGGTTAACATTATCGCCGATGGCGGTAAAATTGAAACGATCAGACGACCCGAAATTTCCGATTAGAGATTGCCCGGTGTTTATGCCGATTCTGGTGATAAACGGGCTGCGATTTTCGCTTTTCCAACGCTGATTCAGCCGGTCAACCGCCAGCATAATTTCGTATGCAGCAGAACAGGCCTTTTCAGCCTGAGCATCATCCTGATGCGGAGCGCCCCAGAACGCCATGACCGAGTCTCCGATATATTTGTCGATCAACCCACCCCGTCGATGAATAATTGCGCTTAGTTCGTCAAAATACAGCGATAACTGTTCCATCAGTTCCTGGGGTGAAGTTTTCTCGGTAATCGAAGAAAACGCCTGTATATCGGTAAACATCAGGGTTATCTCTTGAGATTGCGCTTCTATTCTGGCTTCGTCACTTCGTGAAACCAGATTTTGTACAATCTCTGAAGGAACATACTTCTTAAAGGCATTCAAAGCCTTTTTCATTGAGTTCATCGCTTCGCCCATCAGCTGAATTTCAGATATTGGCGACCTCAGCCCGATTTCACCTTCAAAATTGAGGGTTCTGATCTTTTCGGCTTCGATAGTAAGGCTTTTTATGGGCTCAGTCAGTTCACGGGAGAGGGCTGAAGTCAAAAATCCTCCGATTATCAGCAGCCAGAAAGAGAACAGCAGAGTCGTTTCATGGATGCGGGCAATCGGCCCGATAAAATCGTCTTCCGGAACAATGATGCCGAGATCCCAGTCCCGGCCATAGTTTTGCGGGAAAGGGCGGAATGCCGCGATGTATCTTGCACCCGCGTGATTAAAAATGAACTTGCGTTCACGCAGATTAAGAAAGTGCTCGATTGCATCTTTTAGCCAGCCGGTGCGGATATTCTCGAGGGTTGGTGAACGAGGAACACTCTTATTTTCATTTAACAACGGCGATTTTTCAGGGTAGGCCAGAATGTTTCCTTCGTTATCGAGAATGAACGCGATGCCCGATTCACCGATACGCAGACTCTTGAGAAACTCTGACAGCTCGCCAAGGCGAAAGTCTATGCCAACTGCGCCGATAAAATTACCTTCAGCACTGAAAACCGGGTGAGCACTGGTAATACCCGGAACCTGATCGGTAAACAAACGGTATTCCCGGCTCCAGACTCCCTTTCCTTCGGCTTTTGCCAGGGCATACCACGGCCTTTCACGGGGGTCATAATTTAAAATAGACGAAGAACTGGTTGCCACTATGGTACCATCTGGCGTTCTTTCAACTTCGATCATGCCAACCGGCTGAGAAGTTCTTGAAATGATGCGGGTCGAGAAATTTCCATTTTCCTGGCGATGTGACATGATAAAATTGCCACCCTCGTCACCGAGATAAACGGCAGAAAACTGCGGGTAAATTTCCAGAGTTTCAAGACTTATGGATTCAACGAATTCAGGGCTGCCCGCGCTGCCCCGCTCGATCATGCGGCGCAGCAGATAACCGGTTTTCCCGGCCGGTTCAAGATGATTGACCGTCTGCCTGATAACCGTTTCAGAGATCTGGTAAAGCAATTCATCTGAAGATTTAAGCATAATTTCAGAATTGCTTCGATAGCCATAGATTACGATTCCGGCTACAATCAAAGAAAACAGCGCCAGAAAGGAGAAGAATACTACGACCTGAAGTCGGTATGTGCGGTAGGTTCGGTTTATCACAAAAGCCTCTTTTGCAAAATTTTATCACTTTTAGCGCAGGTTTGCAGATTTTAATCAAACAAAACAATAATGTTTAAAAACCCGGGTAAAAGTTATATATTACCAGAAAATATCAGCTCGTATATCGGAGGGAATGAAATGATCGACAATCAAAGCATTGCTCAGGCAATGAAAATCAAACTAGATGCAGTTCTACCCGAGTATCCAGAATTTCTTCCGGGGTTCAGAAGAGCTCCTGATCGTGGTTTTACCCTGAATCAGAGCGAAACCGAAACGGCTTTGAAAAATGCTCTGCGCTACATTCCGCAAGAACTGCATGAACAGCTTATTCCTGAGTTTCTTGAAGAACTGCGAACCAGAGGTCGCATTTATGGTTACCGTTTCAGGCCGGCAGGCAGAATTTTTGGTCGCCCCATCGACGAATACAAGGGAAACTGCATCGAAGGCAAAGCCTTTCAGGTGATGATCGACAACAACCTGGATTTCGAGATCGCTCTCTACCCTTATGAGCTGGTGACCTACGGAGAAACCGGCCAGGTCTGCCAAAACTGGATGCAGTATCGGCTGATCAAAAAATATCTTGAAATCATGACCCAGGACCAGACTCTGGTAGTCATGTCCGGGCACCCTCTTGGCCTGTTCAGATCGCATCCATCGGCTCCCCGGGTTATTATGAGTCACGGCTTGCTGATCGGCATGTTTGACAATCAGAATGAATGGCATCGAGCGATGCAGCTTGGTGTCACCAATTACGGGCAGATGACCGCCGGAGGCTGGATGTACATTGGCCCCCAGGGCATTGTTCATGGCACTTTCAATACGATTCTCAACGCCGGGCGCATGAAACTTGGAATAGCCCCCGACCAGGATCTGCGCGGGCATCTTTTCGTGTCATCGGGCCTCGGCGGAATGAGCGGTGCACAGCCCAAGGCAGTTGAAATAGCCAATGGTGTCGGCATCGTTGCCGAAGTAGATTATTCACGCATCAAAACCAGACATGAGCAGGGCTGGGTTGCCCAGATTGCCGTAACTCCTGAAAAGGCTTTTCAGATTGCCCAACAGTTCATGGCTGAGCGAAAAAGCACTTCAATCGCATTCCACGGCAACATTGTCGATCTGCTCGAATATGCGGTTAAAGAAAACATCAAGATCGAACTGCTTTCTGACCAGACATCGTGTCATGCAGTTTATGACGGAGGTTACTGCCCAAAAGGGTTAACTTTCGAGCAGCGCACCGAAATGCTGGCCAAAGCGCCCCAGCAGTTCAGAAAGCTGGTCGACCAGTCTTTAAAAGATCATTTTAAAGCAATAAAAACTCTCAGTGAACGCGGCACCTACTTTTTCGATTACGGCAATGCCTTCATGCGTTCGGTTTTTGATGCAGGCGTTAAAGAAATCTGTGCTAACGGTGAAAACCCACGTGACGGCTTCATTTTTCCCTCTTATGTCGAAGACATTATGGGACCAATGCTGTTTGATTACGGCTATGGGCCTTTCCGCTGGATATGCCTCAGCGGAAAAAAGGAAGATCTGCGCCGCACCGATCAGGCTGCCATGAATTGTATCGACCCCGAACGCCGGGCTCAGGATCGCGACAACTATGCCTGGATAAAAGATGCGGAAAAAAACAGCCTGGTAGTGGGAACTCAAGCGCGAATTCTTTACCAGGACACTGAAGGCCGGGTAAAGATTGCCCTGAAATTCAATGAAATGGTGCGTAACGGTGAAATCGGCCCGGTAATGCTGGGTCGCGACCACCACGATACCGGCGGCACCGATTCTCCCTATCGTGAAACCGCCAATATCAAAGACGGCAGCAACATCACGGCAGAAATGGCATTGCATTGTTATGCAGGCAACGCAGCCCGTGGCATGAGCCTTATTTCTCTCCATAATGGAGGGGGAGTCGGGATTGGAAAAGCGATAAACGGCGGATTTGGCCTGGTTCTCGACGGCAGCGCCCGAGTTGATGAAATCATTCGCCAGTCGATGACCTGGGATGTAATGTGCGGGGTGTCAAGACGCGCCTGGGGCCGCTGCGACAATGCGGTAGAAGTAACCGCTCAATTTAATCGCAACAACCCTGGCTACCACGTCACTCTGCCATTTATTGCCGATGAAAATAAAGTTAAACAGGCAGTTGCCAAGCTCTTCAAAAAGTGATCTGACTTTTTTCCCAGACAAATAAAGCCTGAGAAACCTCGTAAGCCAGAGAATACCTGCCGAAATCGTCTTTAACCAGGCGGTTCTGCAGGTAATCAGCCATCACCTTCCTTTTTTCATCGGTATTTTGAATTCCAGCCTTCAGAAGAAGAGTGTCGACCGCTTCCTCAAGGCTCACAAATGTCCAGCGAAACGGGCGCCGAATGATATTGAGACTGGGCAGCATTCCGCAGTCGATCATGGCAAAATAGAGAATGGCAATGCGACGGCGTTCAAGAGAAATCTGCTCAAGACCAAGTTTGCCACGCAATTCTGGCTCCAATGGCGAATCGGCGTGGGGAATCAGCAGAATCAACCTTTTTCCGGTGGATTGCGCAAGCTTTTTCAACGCAATTTCCAGTTGCGACTGATGCCGGGCATCGGTGGAAATTACCCCGAGGCTGTTCAAACACAGAACCGTATCAAAAACTTCGTCAAGCTGCATTTCAAGCCATCGACCGTGGCAAACCCTTATATTGTCGATTTTCTCTGCTTCTGCCTGTCTCTGCAGCTGTTCAAGCATTGCGCTTGAAAAATCGGTGGCGGTTACCGACGCAACCCTTCGAGCCAGCGGTACAGCGAAAGTTCCAGGGCCGGCGGCCACATCAAGCACTGTTTCTTCATGACTCCAGATGAAACGTTGTAAAAATTCTTCGCTTTCGCGGCGGGCTTTTTCTGAATGGGCCTTGGCAGCAAAATCTGCTGCCCTCTCGTTCCAGAATTCCGGGGTTTCTTTGCGGTCCGTATCACCATAATTCAGCCCCCAGCGCTGATTATAAAGTTTTTTAAATTCCAGATTTACACCATTATCGATTTCAGCAGCCACAATGCCACCTCCAGAAAAAGTCTGTAAGGTATAATACAATCTGCCACCGATGCTGTAAAACCAATTGTACAAAAAAGGCACGCCAACCTCATGTCAGCGTGCTGTAGCAGGTTTGCACTTTTATTTTTTCGATCTCTGACCCTTTCAATCTGTCTTTAAGCTGTTATTTCTACATCCTCTGCCTCTTCAATGTCAGGCATTTTTTCAATAACGTCAGACTGATTCAATTTGACCTCGCGCCCATCTACTTCAAACTTGAGGTGAATTTCCGTATTTTCGGGGCGATTGCCGATTCCGTGGCTGTGAGTCATGCCCTCGAGCATCTGTAGAAAATATTCCAGAATATTGTTTTTTACGGCCGGTGAACTTTGTTGAGCTGAAGTCAAGGCTGGCTGAGAGGTCATCAGTTCTTCGCTTTTGATCAACTGCAGCCCTGAAGTGCCGACAGACTTAACGGTGACCGACCCCGAACTGTTTATTGCGCCGGTTCTTACAGCATCCTGCAGATAGATTCCGGCGATATCGGCGGCACTGGTGCCAGGCAGCGCTGAGTTCATCGAAAGATTCAAACCGCCCAGCATGCTGGCAGAGTTCATGGAAGCAGTAACCGCTTTCAATCCCTGGTCTGCCGCCTGCATCATCTGGTCGATGAAGCTGACCGTATGGCTTTCACCCTTACTCACTGCCTGGTGAGCCAAGCCCATATATGAATCGAACAGATTGATTCCTGATGATGAATCACGATGCAGAGCCTGAACAAAACCTCGCGTTGCGTCGACAAACCGGTCGGCTATGGTCTGCCCAAATGAAGAAACGTCGGATGTGGTTCTGATAAAGATGCTGAAGCGATATGCTGCCGACGAACGGGCAACATTTTCTTCAATATCAACTGAATCATCCGGTTTGTTCCGGGTGACCCTTTCGGTTGCAGCCGAATCAGAAGTTGCAACAGTTTTTTCACCATCTGATGCCTTCTCAACCGTATCATGTGAATGAACGCATGCAACACAGACTTCCCTGTCTCTGCCCTTTTCTTCAACCTTTTTGTTGATCAGGACATCAAATCCATTTGCTGAGGGAGCTTTTTTACTGGCTTTCGCATCAATACTGTCATACATTTTTGTAGTCACATGGCTGATGGCCATATCGACACCTCCCCTGGTCTCAGCGCCCGAAAGTGGTAAGCGGGCGGTTTTCAGGACGTTGAACCGTCTTGATCAGAGGTTCAACCAGAAACGGATAGTTTTTCCCCGGGAAATAGATAGATCTGTCTGCACTCCTCATTTTTTGCTCCTTATTTTTCAGGCCGCAGGGCGGGCTTTCCGAATCGTCTTAGTCTCTTAATATGTTTATCGACGCGAAAAATTTTAGTCTTAACGTCTTTTTTAAGCATTTAAACCAATATTCTTCTTTTTTCCTTTAATTTTCTCGGGTTTTCAATTACATTTACCTTAATTAATGAATATGAATATTTTTAGAAATAAATTTAAACCCTTTCTGGCGTTGTTTTTCAGCATCGCATTGCTCGCCGCCTCGGTTCAGGCAGAAGGAATCAAGATCAAAGCCTCGAACCGGTCTTTTTTTAGAAAATTCGACCGGCTGTTTGAACGTTTTCGTAAAACTGCTTTTGGCCGCGCTTTCAACCGTTATTTTTTTTAAAACGGGTTTGTATCACGCATTCTGGTGGAGAAGACCCCCTGAGGTGTTTAATCGGTGGAGACGACGAAAGAATCAGAATAGTTACCGCAAATCTGATGCTGTTTCCCCCGCCAATGGGAGAGCAACAGGAAGAAAGAATTAAAGTTTTTGCCGAAACCATCCGGCCGCTTAACCCTGATCTGATAATGCTACAGGAAATCCGGTGCAACTGGCCTTTCTGAAAAACATGGTAGATTTTTCGAGCAATCAACCAACCATTCTGGCCGGGGATCTAAATTTAAGACCAGTAGAGATGATTGAATACGCGGGAAAAATCTTTCGCTCGGACCCAGATCGTCTTCCGACCGCCGGTTCACCGAAACGCAAATGGAAACCTGATCACATTTTATTGTATCCGCGACCGGGTTCAGCAATTTTCAGTCGGCGAGTCGAAAGTGCGGTATTCTTTTCTGACCACAGCCCGCTTTACGGCATTGCAAGTTTTAAATAATTTTTTGTTTTAAATAGAAAGTTTATAAACATCGACTTCCTGTCGCTTGCCCTTGACTCTGGCAATATCTAATTTTTCTATCGCAAGACCCGGGTCGAGCGATTCTTTTATCAGGCCAGAAACTACTACCGGGCGATTCGCGCTTTCTGCGAGAGAACAGAGTCGGGCGGCAACATTCACGGGGTCACCAATTATGGTAAGGTCCATTTTTACTTCGGCTGCCCCGATAATTCCAGAAATTACCCGACCCATATTTATTCCAAAAACCGGTTTCAAACTTTCATTGCCGGAAAATTCGCTGAGAATTCTTCTGGCAAGTTCTACTGCCGAAGCAACCGAGCGCTCTTTACCCATGCGGTTATGGTGAAAAACAATCAGAATTTTTTCGCCGACAACTTTATCGACTTCTCCGCCAAGTTCGGCGGCCAGACTAAAAAACCTTTCAAGGCTGAATTCAAGATGTTTCTGAACCTGAAGTTCGCTCTCTTCCAGGGCAAGTCTTGAAAACCCCTCAAGACTTGCAAAAACGATGGTTACATCTTCTTCAGCGCCATCAAGGGCTTTTTTAAGCAATTCCGGATCGGCGGCCAGCTTTTTAACCGATTCCGAGACAAATTTACCAAGAGTATCCTTTTCACGAAGGCGCCTGGTCATAAAATTAAACGCCCGGGAAATAGAACCGAATTCGTCTTCACGCGAATCCTTGAGCCTGACGCTGTAGTCATTTTGTTCGACTTTCTGCAATCCCCACAGTATGTGCTGCAGCGGGCCGGTAAACGAACTGCTGAGGTTTTTGGCGGCAGCTAAAGCAAATAAGAGAAAAAACACGATGCCACCAAAAAACATAACTGAGCGTAGATTTTCGATTTTTTTCAGATGGGTAATATCCTGCTGGGCACCAATAAGGTAAACCGAAATGTTTCGGCATGGATAAACCTGGAAAATAGAGGCATTTTCTCCGGTTGTTTCCTGCCTCAACAGCAGTTTGCTGCGGTGAGTATTTTTTACCAGATTGCTCAAGGTCGGGGGTTCTTGTTCTTCCGATGAAAAGGAATCGAATCTGAATCCGTCATAAGCCATTAAAACCATGCGTTTTCGATGAATAAATCTCGACGGGTCAAATCTCTGCAGAAACCCTTGGTTGCCGGCAGCAATTGCCTCTTCGTCATTTTTTCGGCGCAAGATAAATGCCCGGCGCAGAAAGGTTGGGCAAAAGGCAAATTCGTCCCAGGCACAGCTGACAAAATACCTGATTTTACTTTGATAGTAGACCGGAAAATTCACCGCAAAAAGCTCACCAAAGCTGCTTTTCACTGCTGCGACAGAAGCATTTTTAAACATTACTTCATGATATTTATCCGGCCCAAGTGAGTTCTTGAGACGAGCTGCGGCCTCTTCCCTAACCATAACCTGCTTTCGATTATTCCTTTCAGCCTCATAAGCCTGAAGAAGGAGAGGTTCAAATTCTAAAGCGGGGTTGAATCTGAATAACTGATCACGAATCAACATCAGAACAATTATCAGCGACTCGCGGGAAAAGACCGCTTCACTTGAAAATATCTTAAAGCCACGATATTTATTAAAATAGCGCACATATTCGTTTGGCCCGCTAATAATTATGGCATTTATAATTCGATATTTCAGTGGAATAAAATCAAAGCCTCTGGATACTTTTTCAAATAATCTTTGGGCAATTTCCAGCAATACCGAATTTTCAATTTCCTTTAGATCAGTTATCTCTTCATCCTTTCTGATTTTATCAAGAATCTTCCGGTCTCTGAAAATGTTTTCCAGGCGTTCCTTCATGTTTGCCTGGGCACTTTTGAAACTATTGTCAATACCGGTTAAAGACTGATGCAGATCTCTTTCAATTTTCAATCGTTCTTTTTCATAAGCTTCGCGCATTATCAGTTTGAACACTGATCTGCCCATCATAAAAGGCATCAGAATGACAAAAATGATTGCCATGACAAGAACTGTTCCAACCTTCATTTCCGGTCCCCGGCCGAAAACACTGACATTGCCCACAAGTAAAACCAGACAGCAAATAAAAATGAATGCCGGAAGATTTGCGCTTTTCTGCACGGAACAATCAGATTTTTCAGGCAAAACCACAACCGGGAACAGGCCAGGATCACCGATAAACCGGCCGATTAACACCAGATGATTTTTCAAATGCAGTTTACATACCTCTTCACGAAAGTTGTTGGAAGTTGTTCGTTCGCGATGAATTTTCCGGCATTCTCTTTCAATTGCATGAATCTCTTTCAAATCAAGCAATTTTTTGAATTCTGCCCGAGAAATGCAAGAATTTTTCTTGACATCGTAAAAAGCGCAAATTTGCGATGAATCCGTAAAATTTCTCAGATAAGAACGAAAGCTGAATTTTTCGTCAACTCCGGTCATATCGATACGACTGAAAACGTAAATATTCTCGCCTTTGTCATCGAGAAAGCGGTCCCAGAAGAACCAGATTGATTTTTTTTCGGAAGTATAAACCGAGAATCTGGAAGATCTCAACATAATCATATCGACTCTTGCCATCGGGACATCGAGAAACTGCTGAATCAACTGATCACAAAGCCTGAGTTCTTCCTTTTTTTCCTGGTTCATACCAATACCAGAAAATTCTTTTTTGAATTCTACAGCCATATCGATAAAATAATGCACGAGACTTTCACTAAAATCCCCTGAAAGGTTTACGAAACCGATCAATTTATTATTTTTGTCTGCCTTTGCCACTGCAAGCGTATGGGGAGGAAGATTGGCCATTAAATAAGCAGGCTCACATGGATTTTGAAAAAATGAATCACTGTTAACACTTAACTCTTCACGAAACCGACTGAACCAGTTTTGTATCTGATAATCTCGATTAGCCTTTAAGCGCATTTCTTTAACCGTTTGAAAACCTGCCATCAGACGGTCTTCAAAATTCCCTTCGTTCCTGGTAATCTGAGATTCAAGTTTTAATACCGCAAAAAGAACCAGCGCGAAAAAAAACAATAAAACCAGACATTTCGTCAGTCTCATTTTTTCTGCTCCTTAAGCACCAGCTCCCAATTCTGATTATCTGAAAGCATGGCAAACTCGAACTCATCAAGCATTGAGCGAACGTGATCAGAGCAAACGATTTTTGAAAATCTGCCAAGCTTTGACAAGCCTTCGAGAATTTCCGACCGGGTTCGGCAATGTCCGAGCAGAACATATTCGTTTTTTTCACCGGCCCTGACCGTGCCAGAAATCATTTTTCCCGCTTCAATTCCAATTCCAATTTGATACTCAAACTTCCCCTGCTGCTTTCTGTTGCGAACCAGCAAAGAATGAGCCTGTTCCATTTCTATGGCCGCATTGACTGCTGCCCCGGCAGCCGTCTCTTCAGATTCGGCCACAAAAACCGCAAGAATTGCATCGCCGATAAACTGCTCGATCATTCCACCATTTTCGGTAACCACACTCGACATTTTAATCAAATGATCATTCAACATCTGCACAATTTCTCTTACCGGGTACGTTTCACTCAGAGTGGTAAAGGATCTGATATCAGAGCAGAGTACGGCACCAAAGCTTTTTTCAAGGCGCTCTTCACTGAGAATGGTTTCGCGGGCAATTTTCTTTTCAAGACCCGCCGAAACAAATCTTCCAAGATTCTGACGTTCGATGATTCCTGCAACCATCTTGTCAAATGCATCAGAAAGCCTCCCGATTTCATCCTGCCGATTCAATCTGACTGGCACAGAGAAATCATCTTCCGCAACTTTTTTCAAGCCAATCTCGACCTGTTTGAGCGGAACCACAAGATATACGGTAATGAATCTTGAAATAAAAAAAACCGGAATGCAGAGAAAGATCAGGGCGATACCCAGCAACATTTCCTGGTCAAAAACCCGCATATGCATATCACGAAAATCCATAAGAGCGGTTAAAACAAAATTGCCGGTCTTTCTACAGGGGTAAACCACCAGAATCTGATGCTCAGTCTGCTTGAACAACCGAGCTTTAGACGAAGCTGCCAGATCAATCATTTCCCTGGCATGCTTAAGAATAAGTTTTCGCTTTTTGTCATCTTTTTTTTCAAGTGGCAGAAGCAATTTCGGGTCTGGATAAACAATCCGTGAAAGAGCAAAAAATTTATTTGAAAAAACATTGTTCCAATCACCAACTCTTTCGGAAAGGTATCGTTCATAGGACTTCTGAACATTGGCTCTGAGAAAGAACCAGTTTCTTGGCTTGTGGTTCTGAATAATGTAATTCTGGTAGAAAAACTGTTTCTGGCCCCCCAGATCAACCAGGTCACTGTCGGCGCGGTTACCCATAAACAATCTGACAATCTCATCGCCCTCGCCTCCAGAGAAGAATGGGATCTCGTAATCTTTACCCAGAGTCGTTTCAGGGGCAATCTTGAAATAGCCCTTCATTACCCAGTTTTTGTAAAATTCTGAAAGTGATTTATCGCGATCTGAGTTCTCCTTACTAAATGAGTGATAAAAGTGAGAAAGTCCAGATTCAGGGGGAGGGTAAATATAAACGGCAGAAAAGCTCAAACCCGCTGTTTCAAACAATGGGCGCAGGCTTTTCACTTCTTTTTCCCAGACGGAACGATCCCATTGCCGCAAAGCCTGGTTCCACGATGGGCGGCTTTCAAGCTTTCGGCAGAATTCACGATAATCAGCAATGATAGATTCACCAGAAACATCAGCGTCCTCAAATTGCCTGATTATCTCTTTTAGAGATTGCTGTTCCTGGCGAAAAGCTGATGATTCAAAATGAAATGAGCCGGCTATATAAAGAACAACCAGCGGCAAAACACCAATCATCATGAAAATCATGGTAAGCCAGCTGGCGATGCTAAATCCAAGTGGCATAGCAGTAATAAAAACTCTGATAAAAGCCAGGCCCCACAAAGAAAAAAACGCCAGCCGCAAACAAAAAATGAATTCGTCAAAGTCTGATGAAAAGCTGGCCTTTTCGCTTCGAACCAGAAGTATTTCATAAGGCATAAGGTAGTCGACGAATTCACGCATAAGATACTGGCCTTGAATGGCCTTCGTGATTCCGACCGGCAGGAGGTCTGACCTTGATGATTCAGAAATGGTTCTGGACACAATATCTTCTATAAATGCTCTTTGTTTCGATGAAAACCTGCATTCAAAAATTGGTTTTAATTTTTTATCTGCCTCTTCGAGTGGGATCATTACAGAGAGAACATCGGGAAACCGGCGGGAAAGAATTTTCTGAACCTGTCTGATTGAATCGTCTCTGGAAACCCTTTCTCTCTGGAAAAAACAGAAATAAATAATCTTTTGATTTTTATCCTCGATATAATCCCAGAAAAGCAGATAATTCCTACCATCGAGCTTAACTCCGCTCAGTTTGCCCCGGCGGAATCTCGCAAGAAATTCTATGGTAATGTCCTTACCCAAAGCACCTTGAGAATAACGGTCTCCAGGGTCGTTCGACTTGAAATTCGTGGGATCGTGGGCAAGCAGTGCCGCAAAAATGTTTTGAAAAATTCGTCGTCGGTTGCGGCAGAAAAAGTCACCGGAAAACATTTTCAGTAGCCCGCTTTTTTTGTCCTGACGGGCAGCGTAAACAATTTCTGGCATAAGGCCGCCGGGAAGACGCTTTTTCAGCTGAGATTCAAAAGCAATTTCCTGATCTTTGCTGTCAAGAATCAGGTCGCCCTGACGCTTACGAAAAACCACCATGCGACGATTGAGCTGAAATTCATAAGACCAGAGACTGAGAAACAACTGAAGATAGTTATTCGCTTCCTGCTCCCAGAGATAAAGTTCTCGTTCCCTCTGAACTTTCAGGCGCTGCAACTGTGTGTATTCAAGAAGAAGAAATGGCAGCATCGTCAGCACAAATGCGAACAGCAAAGGTAACAGCATTTTAAACCGACGCAGCATCGTATTCCCCCCGATTGGTTGGTCAAACATAGATTTTACAACACATCGAAGTCCATTTCCATAAACATAATCGTATTATCACTGAATCTTTGTGCAAGCTTTACAAATCTTGAAAAAACCATTAAATTCATGTAAATCAAGATTCAAGAGAACAGAAATGAAACCCTGGTTAAATATTATTCGCACGGCAGCAACAGCTGGTTTCCTGGCGGTATGCCTGATTAATGCAGGTTGCTGCGGTAAAAAACCAACTCTGGAAGACGCGGGCAAGGCTTACCAGAGTGGTGATTTCGCCAAAGCATCACAAATTTTCCTGCCCGCAGCCGAGCAGGGCGATGCCGAAGCACAAGTAAATATCGCCTTTATGTATTACTGCGGCATGCACTTCCCCAAAGATCAAAAGAAAGCGGCAGAATGGTATCTGAAAGCAGCGAAACGCAATCATACCAATGCCCAATTCAGCCTGGGGACACTTTACGAAAATGGTGAAGGGGTCAAACGCAGCATCAGTGAAGCATACTTCTGGTATTCTCTTGCTGAAAAAACCGGTGACAAAGATGCAAAACGGCTGCGCCAGGAGCTTGAGCTCAAGCTCAATTCAAATCAGATTAAAGAACTTAAAAAACGAATCGCATCCTGGAAACCAGAGCACTGAAAATGCCGATGCCGACTTCACTCATTCCTGTTCCGGGGCTTGTTCTTCCGGCAATTTCTGCCGGCAGCCCTTCTTCAAAATGCGTTGCAATAGTGTTACACGGGCTTGGGGTAAGCAAAGAAGTTCAGATTCCCGAGGTTCAACGCCTCAAAGCGTCAGGACTGCACGCCGTAGCAATCGATGCGCCACATCACGGTTCACGCGACGACGGCTACCTTCAGCTTATGGATCGAGTTTCAAGCAAATTTGAAAAGCATTTGATGATGCTGTCAATCGTTTTGCAGCAGGCTGCTGAAGTTGCAGCCCTCGTCAGCTTTTATCGGGGGCAACGCAGGAAAGTGGCGGTAATTGGCATTTCAATGGGCGGATTCAGCACTTTTGCATTGCTCAAAGGCAAAATTCTGCCTGATCTGATGGCTCCGATGCTTGCTTCGCCTGACTTTCGCTGCCCTGAGCGCATTGATGGCATGCCTGAATCAGCAATTGAGCTTTGCGGGCCTCTTGATGCAGCAGAAATTGAATCAAATATTTGTTTATTTATGGTTAACGCCGGCCAGGACAAAGTTGTAAGCGGCTCAGGCAGTGAAAAACTTGTTGCCCGTCTTAAAGCTCAGAAAAATTATGACCCGGAGCGGGTTCAGTATTTGAACTACCCCGAGTCACAACATTTCATGCGCCCCACCGACTGGTATGACGCCTGGGATAAACTTACGGATAAACTCAGCCGTCTTTGTTGATCTGAGTGATCAATTCTTTCAGAACAACGGGCGCACGGTCGTGGTCGATCTGACAGGTGCCGGCAGCATGATGTCCGCCACCGCCATATTTGAGCATCAATTCGCCTATGTTGGTCTTTGAACTGCGGTTAACAATCGATTTGCCGGTGGCAAAAACCGTATTCTGCTTTTGAAAGCCCCAAAGAATGTGAATCGAAATATTGCATTCGGGGTACAGAGCATAAATCATAAAGCGGTTTCCGGCGTGAATGGTTTCTTCATCGCGCAGGTCGAGCACGACAAGATTTTTGTAAACCTTCGAGCAACGCCGCAACTGGTCTTTAAACAGCTCTTCCTGTTCAAAATACAGATCGACTCTTGCTTTTACATCGGGCAGTTCAAGAATCTGCTCGATGGTCATATCGCGGCAACAGTCGATCAGATCCATCATCAGCTGATAATTTGAAATTCTGAATGTTCTGAAACGACCCAGACCGGTGCGAGGATCCATGAGATAGTTGAGCAGTTCCCATTTTTTCGGGTAAAGAATTTCATCCAGAGAATATTGTGCAGCATCAGCCTTGTCGACAGCTTCCATCATTTCATCGCTGACTTTCGGAAAACGCTTTTTCCCGCCATAATAGCTGTAAACGACTCTGGCAGCCGACATAGCATTGGCATCGATGATGTGATTGTCGCGTTTGCCTTCGTTTCTGATGGTTTCGCTCAGATGATGATCGAAAACCATATGGGCACCGGCAACATAAGGCAGGTTAGTAGTTATGTCTCGGTCAGTAATCTCAACTTTGCCATCCTGCATATCTTTTGGATGCACAAATTTAATATCATCGATCATATCGAGTTCTTTCAACAATACGGCACAGACCAGCCCATCAAAATCACTGCGGGTGACCAGCCGATATTTTTTACCCTCTGTCATTTGCTATCTCCATTCACGTAATTGGTTGGAAAAAATTTAGCATGCCTCACTCAGAATTTCCAGCATTTGTTGTTGCGCAGCAATGGTTGCCTGAAAATTCAATTGATAGTAGACTGAAAAGGATGGGGGTGAAATGATGATCAAGCGTTGGTTACCTTTAAACCTTAATAACAAGGGCATTGCGATGTTTTCTGCCATTTTTGTCATGCTGATCATCAGTATTCTAGCCTTGCAGTTTCACTTCACCTCGCGCCAGGCACAGTCAACCGCATTTCGCTTTCAGGCATCGGAAATAGCTCGCCAGCTTGCTGAAGCTGCCATGGATGAAGCTTTTCTGCTTATATTCAACGAAACCGGCAAACCCACAAGCACTCTTTTCAAAAAACTGAAAGACAGATCTGGCGGCATCGACTGCTCATCAACGTCTCTCGACAATCTCACCGGGAAAGGCGTGCCCATCGACGTCAACCTGACCAGAACCCATGCAGCTTCTATACAGAACGGCGATAAGTTCAATATCGAAGCAGTTGCCCGCATCGTAGATTTTCGCAATACTGATTCAGAGGGAGCACAATATTACGGCAAAGAAGGCGTCGGCACCCTTGAAATAAAGGTTTCGGTCACCCCCAAACCCGCCTATGAAAAACAGATCCAGGGTGCCTGCAATATTTACCGGCATCATGATTACAAGGTGGCTTCAATTGTCACTAAAAGAGATAACTCCAGCCAGCGTTCCGAATTCGTCCAAAACTACGTACTCGATTATGCCCTTTTTATAAAACACGGCCAGAAAGAGTTTGAGGCCGGGTCAAATGCAAGTATAAGCCTTAACCCGGAAAAACAGAAATTAACCATCGATCAGACTGGCCTCGCCAGCAATAAATGCGGCAAGGTGTTTCTGGGAAACCGGCCTGGAGGTTTTGTCTTTTTAAACATCAATACTGTCAGAAAAGATTTTATACCCAGCCAGATAGAAAGGAAAAAAATTGTCGAGGCCGATTCAAACCAGACTTTCGAAATACTTCCAACCTTCAATGCTTCGGTAAGGGCGCAGGTGGAAAAAGCGGTCAAAGATGAAGGTGCAAAACTTGAGTCATACAAGATGGTCGGTCACAAGGCCTATTTTGAATTCAAAAAATATCCGGTCACTGATGAAGCGCTGACCGATGGAAACCTGAAAGACTATCGTGACCTGGCCATGGCCGGCAAAAAAGCCAAATTGACCAGGAAGGAAGGATTGACCTTTTTTCCCGGTATCTACATTGAACCGGTAAATATGCTGGCAGATATTCTGGAAGGCGACATCAGACAGAGGTTTTTTCATTTCGGTTATTTTTATGTTGACCTTTCTGCGGCCCACATAGAGGTAACCGCATCAAAAAAGGTGATGGGCAAAAAGAAAAAAAAGAGTTTTACCATTCCTTTTCCGGCAGATACGGTCAATTCAATGAAAAAAGAGCACTATCCCTGTTTCAATTACGAGCACATGAATGCAATTTCCGCTAATAATCCAGTAATCAACCTGAAATACGTCTGGGATAATTTTGCCGTAAGCCATCCGGAAATTTTGATCGATATCGATGAGAATAACCGCTACCTCAAAGGCTCCAACTCCCCGCTGCCAACTCCGATGTTTTACTATTATCGTAATCCTGGCAGCACATCCGATTCAAGTTCGGCCTCTATTCCCTATGCCCACGCCAATCTGTGGGCAAGGCGCAAGCTGAGCATTGCCATGGCAGAAGATTTCGGCATTCTTGAGCCTAAACAGAACCGCATCAACCTCAGGGGAATAGTACAGATAAACGAGCCAATCACCATTGGTGCCGATGGCCACGAAGTCAAGGTATATGGCCAGGGGGTTCTAATCGCTCCTGGCATAACGATTAAAGCAGGAATTAAAAAGGCCGACGCCAACTCCTTATGCGTTCTACTGACGCGAGGCTACCCAATCAACGTAGAAACTGACCAATTACTGGAAACATCGTTGGTCAGCATTGGTAAAAACAATAGCGAAGGGCATATTAAAGCAAAAAAGCAACTTAAGCTCAAAGGCGCACTGGCAGTAGATCTTCTACGCCTGGACCAGTGGGCCGAAGGGGTCAATCACACCATAACCTACGACCCGGCGCTAAAGCCAAGTGAAGACCAGTATCAGATAACAATTTCGCGCTGGGTAAGTTTTCAGAAAATGGTAGAACATGAAGAATAAGAGAAGAGCCTTTTCATTAATTGAAATAGTTATCGCTATGGCATTCCTGTCAATCGCCATTCTTTCGGTATTATGGATGAATCGCTCTTCAAATCAGGGTTCCATGGATGCCTATTATGAATTTCTTGCGTTTTCGCTGGCCCGCGAGCCCATTGAAATTTTTCGAGGCTTTGGCTACGATTGCCTGAACGATATTGTTAAAGGCAATACATCACCGCCATCTCTCTATCCGGTCGGTTCTTTTGTTGATATAGATTTCGACGCCATGTCAGATATGCAGTATCCCAACGAAGCCAGACTATTTCAGAGACAGATCGAGCTGACTTCGATCAGCTCAGGTGATTTGAACGGAATCAAAATTAAGGTGACCGTGGCAGCACGTGGCCAGAGCAAGGTTGACGTCTGGATGAGCCGCAAAGCCGTAACTCTTGAATCTTTGGTGATGGAGCGACCAAAATGAAGATCCGTTCAGGCTTTACTCTGGTAGAAATTATGATCGTTGCGATCTGCATGGCTCTTCTAATGGGACCTGTTTTCATGGTTTTGCGTTCCGGCACCCAGACATCTTTAAAGGGGATGTTGAGAATTGACACTACCCTCGAAGCACGCCGGGTAATTCGTCAGGTACACGCCGACCTGAAAATGGCATGTTTTCCTCTGCCATTGAGTTCGGTTTTCAATTTCGATGACGTTTTGAAGACCTCAGGAACCCCGCCGAAAAATGTCTATAATTTTTTAAGCTACCCGAGCCATCAGAAGATGAGCGAAATCTTCACCAGCCAGACTTCGGGCATCAATTTCCGTGATCTTTCAGAAATAACTTATACGGTTGAAGACAACGGCGACCCTGAAAAACCTTCATTAAAGCTCACCCGGGAAGAAAAATTCGGCGGAAAAACGACGAAAAGAATTCTTTCGAACCGGGTCAACTTTTTTGAAATAAAGCCAATAATGCTGCAGCCCCAGGGAAAAAACCAATATTACTATTTCGTCACTCTACAGCTTCTCGACGCGGTTCATCCAAGCGAAATGCAGGGGAATACACCCGGCGAAAAAATTTCCGATGAAGTAACCGGGGTTATTCTGGCCGATTTTTTTGATGTGGTGTACCCAGAGTATTTTCATTCGATGTGGAACCAGCTCAGAACAGTTCCCAACTGGCATACTTTACTCAGGTCGCCTGGCGGATAATTTTTTTTAAATTCTGCAACAAAAAAAATTCAGTCGACGTAAGTTGATTGAAAGAAATTTCCACACAGGAGGAAAAGTATGTTTGCAAAAACACTTAGGGGTTCTTTATTCGTTACTTTCATGCTCATCGTTTCGATGACCTTGACCGGTTGTAACTTCGACATCGGTTCGATAGTCAGCGGTCTGCAGAATGTTATCGGGGACATTGGCGGAAAACTGAGCGGTTTCATCGACAAAGGCCTGAGTTTCGCCAAAGACTTCATCGGAAAAGCCAAAGAATTCGTCAGCCCTATTCTTGACGCGGGCAAGGAGATTTTTAAAGATTTCGCCCCGGTAGCAGAAAAGATCCAGGATGGCTTCGGAAAAGTCAGCAGTGTTTTTGATAAAATAGGCAATGTTGGTAACCAGGTCAAGGAAGTCACCAGCGCGATAGCAAATGCAGGCAAGGATTCCTCGGGTGAAGATATTGACACCACTGCTCCAACCAGCGACATCGTCAACTCTCCCGACGATGAAGATGCCGAAATCACGATTAAACCGGAAGAAACTGGTAAAAGCGACTCATCAGCAGACAAAGACGATAATGAAGCGGAGGTTTCAACTGAAAGTGAAATCAAGGCGCAGGCAGCTGTGGTTGCCGATGGCACCAGGAAAATTTCTGATGGCGTATCAAGCATCGCCGGCCAGCTGAAAAGCCTGAAAATGACCGATGATGAAAAAAAAGCTCTGACCGATAGAATCAAAAAGATCAAAGACAACCTTGAAAAAATCAGAAAAGATCCCACTTCAAAAGAAGCCAAGTCTCTTTTCGAAGGTTCAAAGAAAGATGTTGAATCGGTCATTGCCGAAGCCAAAAAATTCGGTGATATTGCCAAAGGAACCATTGATTCACTCAAAAAAGTTGTCGATGACACCAAGGATGCTTTCGGCAAATTTGAAGACGCAATAAGTTCCATCAAAAATCTGTTTAAATAACAATCTGACAGCTTAGCAGGTAATTAAAATGACCAGCCAGGAACTCTCAAAAGAGTGCGAAGATGTGCTTGATCAGGCGCTTAGCGGAAAAGGCCCCAATCAGACTCATCTTTCTGCATGCCGGCAGTGCCGGCATACTCTTGCCACCATTCAGGCGATCAGTGAGCTTCCGACCGCAACTGCCATCGAATACCAGACCCTTAAAGGTCAGGTGATGAAACGTCTGATTCCAATTCTGAAAGAAAAATACGCTGATGAAAAGCCCGTATCTTTCTTTCAGAGCTGGTTTTTCAGGCTTGCTTTGGGTGCTGCCGCCCTGATACTGGCGTTTTCCGTTTCATTCCCGATGCTGAACAAAGATGTTCCGGTCAAGCCGCGAAACAGTCTGCCAATAGTGCTGACGCAGAATTTCAAAATTTCAGTTAACGGCGAAGCGAAGAAAGAAGTTTCTCTCGACAACCCGGTTTCTTTGCAGCCTGGCGAAAAGGCAACGATTACCATTCCCGATGGGTCTTCGCTGAAGGTAGAAGGACCAGCCCGTCTTACCATTGCCCCCCGGGGCTTTCACCTCACTTCAGGATTTCTGACCGCCAGCGTGGTTAAGAACCCACAGACCTTTACCGCGAGCACGCCGCACGGTCAGATCTTCGTGCTGGGCACCGTTTTCTCATGCGATTCGACCACTCATAAAACGGTGGTTAAGGTTATCGAAGGCAGAGTAAAAGTCAAGCCCGATCAAGGTTCGGAAAAAGTTCTCAGTGCCGGCGATTCTGTAGAAATGCAGGCTGATGCAGTGAATGCTTCTGAAACAATCCCAAGCATCGACAGTGAGTAGGTTAAGTTATATCCTTGGAAAGCTGCCTTCGGGCAGCTTTTTTTGCCTTATTCAGCCACCGTGGTTTTCTGGGTCGCAATGCGCAGACGACCCATCAGGCGAAAAAACCGCGACCTTATCGTGGCATCGTTCTCCCCGGTCAATTCGGCAATTTCAGCAAAAGCAAGACCCTGAAAGATTCGCAGATCTACAAGAAACCGCTCTTGATCATTCAAAGTAGAAAGCAGTTCAGAAGCGCTTTGCTTTACCACCACTTCTTCTTCCGGAGTTGCCTGATGACCGGGCATTATATCGGCCTGATGATCTTTCTGCCTGACCTGACGACGACATTCGTCAAAATACAGATTGCGCCCAATCGTCAGCAGCCATGCGGAAAATTTCTTTTCCTGGTCGTAGGTTTCAAGACGGCGCAGAAACCGTTCGAAGGTTTCCTGAACCAGATCATCCACCATCAACTCAGGAACCCGCAAGTAGCGAAAAAATCCGATCAATTGCGGAATGTATTTATCAACCAGACGTTCGAGAGCCGGTACATCGCCTGCCCTGATTTTTGCGATCAGAAAAAGATCTTCGGTCTGCCTGTCGGTTTTCATGAGCCCTGGTCCTGGGCAGAAAAGCTGTCAATCTGGCGCATCGCTCTTACCCTTGCGAGAAAAATTCCATCGGGCCCCTTGCGGAACGGAACCAGCGAAACTCTGAGCTTACTGCTCAGCGGGGGCATGCGATAGCCATCGCGAACCGGGTGAAAAACGAATTTCTCACCGGAAACACTGGTAAATTCAACTGCCGTTCCGCTTGTTCTGGTCACTGTTCCCTCGCGCAGATACTGCCCCGCTCTGATGGCGTTTCCGGTAGTTGAACCTTCCTTCACCTGAGACGATGGCACAAATAAAGTATAAAACCCTCCAGCAACAAAAACAAGAATTAGAAAAGCAATGAAAGAGCTTTTCGCCGAAGCAAATTCCCTGATTGCGGTCAAAATTGCGAGCAGGTTTTCTCTGGTTCCGGCAGGTTCGGGGTCTTTTTCGCGGTATGCATAAGCAGGCCGGGCTTCTTTTTTGCGCTTCTGTTCATTTTGATAGCGCTGTTTGAGGGTATCTTCGGTTTCACCGGGGGCTTCGGCAGACACAGCAATAGCGGTCAATTCAACGGAGTTTTCGGAACAGGCCTGCCGCAGCTTTTGTGCGTGCCTGGCCACATTTCCTGACTGGGCCTGCTCAATTTTAAACAGACAGTAAGCATTTTCAGCAGCCGGGTTGGCGGCAAAATAACAAAGACCGGCTTCAAGCAGTGATTCATTGTCGCATTTTTCCAGATATCCGGTGAGCAGTTCACGAATCAGAGCAAAATCGAACTGTTCCATGCACTTCAAAGCCATTCTCTGCTGTTCAGGGTCATTTGCTTTAAGCATGGCACTCAGAGACGATACGGCCTGATTGAAATCGTAATTTTTCAAGATCCCCAAAGCAACCGATTTAATGCGGACATCGGGCACTTTAAGACATTGCCCGAGATAGGGAAAAACTCTTTCGGGGTCGGTTTCACCAAGATATTCAAGAGCTGCGGTAGCTATTGCAATATCGGTGCTGGTAACCAGTTTTTCGGCAACCACTTCTGCCCCGCTGATTTTTCGTCTGACCAGAGAGTTCAGGGCGGCCACTCTGACTTCAGAGCTGACATTGCGGTCAGAAATCATTTTCAAAGTTTCGTCAAATAAATTTTTAATTGAATTATCTTCAATCTGCGAGAAAAAAGAAATCAGCTCATGGTCAGGTTTACCTTTCAGGATTACTGCCGGAGGCTCAGTGGTTTTGCCGACAATATCCACCACCGGTTTTGCATCCTGCGTTTTAATTTTTTGCGACATTTGAGCTTCCGGATTAGCTTTTTCAACCGCTCCTTTGGGGCAACCCTTAAGATAGGCTGAAATTCTACCTTTTACCGTTGGCGAGACTGGCCAATTCAAAGCGTCTGCAAAGGCTTCCTGTATTGTGGCCTGACTCAATCGGCTTCTTATCTGCTGATCGAGCTCTGGTGGGATCTCTTGAGCTTCAAGCCGTTGAGCCATTTTCTGGGCGAAACGCAAAGCATTGCGCCGGTTAACCCATTGCTGAAGCTGGCGGGTGTATTGTTGAAAATCATTGCCGAGAATGCCTGATTTTTCGAGAATCTTAACTGCATCGTTAAGAATCTTTCTTACCAATTCTGCCTTTTTAGCAGGCGAACGCTCAGCAATTTCAAAAAGCTTGAAAGGCACCTGGACATCGGGGTTCATTTCCAGAATCCATCCGGCTCGAATCAGCAAATCAGGGTGGTTTTCGGCAGAAAAGTATTTCAACAGAACGGGCTTAACCATCTCAAAAGGCAGAAATGGACAATTCTGAATGGCGGCAAGGCGGTCAGAGAGATTTGAAGAAAGCAGCAAGGCCTGAAGATGGTTGAGCGCTTCCTCTTTATCTATTTTCACCAGCCCCCTTATCGCCAGAGCTTTTATCTGCGGATCTTCAGAAAAAAGCAGTTTCGGCAGATCTTCCAGAAGAAGCTCAGGTTTCATATGCACTATGGTGCGCAGCGAAGCAAGCCTTAAGCTGAGGCTTTCCGATGTAAGCAGATTGGCAATCAGATGAAACTGGTCTTCAGGCCAGGTTCGGCAAAAAATTCTGATGATTCTGGCAGCAATAACCGTGGATTTTTCTGTAACCAGAAGGCCTGGGCCAATTTCTTTTATGGCGGCAGGAAGACGGGCCGGCAATTCCGACAATAGTCGCATTTTCTGGTTATCATCGGCATTCTTCCATGAACTTTGAAAATCCGTATCCGTTTTTTTCTTTTTCTGATCTTTTTTCTGAATGCCATCAAGACGCTCAGCTACCGATGAAAGGGCGTAATTAATCAGGCTTAGACATTCCTCGTCAGATTCGCTCTGTTTCAGTTCCTGTAGAATCTGTAGAACTTCTGGCGAAGCCCCGGTCTTGATCGCTTCTTCAAGCGCAAAAATTCTGAAGGACTTGATTGGAGCCTTCAGATCATTGACCAGATTCTGTTGTTCGTTATTCAAAGGCAAGTTTTGCGACAACCATTTTCTGCTTCAGGACTTGGTGGTCATTATCCATACGCCGTCCCAGTCAGGATCCGGAGGATTTTCCATGAAAAAATTGCAGCGAACCACATACATCTTGCAAAGCTCGTCTTTGTGGTTGAGCCTAATTGCACTGTTGAATATGTCGATTGCTTCCTGCCAGCGCTGCTGGCGATAAAGATCGATGCCCTGGTGAGTCAGCCTGATAACCTTTTCCATCTCGGGGAATGTCTGCTTATCATGATGGTCAAGCACTTCGAAGACCTTAACCGGCAGGGTTTTGCCCTTAACTCTTATCAGGTCAACCTCACGGATAAAGTAGCGGTATTTCAGTAAATCGCAGGTCTTTTCGCTGATCAGAATGTCGGCGTGGTAGAACTTGGTAGCGCCTTCAAGGCGTGATGCCAGGTTAACCCCATCTCCGATTACGGTGTAATCCATGCGTTTAATCGAACCGATATTGCCGACCAGAACGTTATCAGTGGCGATGCCGATTCCAATATTGATTACCTGTTGATTTTTAAGCATGCGATTGGCGTTAAACTGCTTGAGCGCTTTCATCATGTCAACCGCAGTGCAGACGGCCTTGTCAGCATCTTCGTCAGATGAAAACGGCGCTCCGAAAACCCCAAGCATGGCATCACCAATGAATTTATCAAGAATACCGCCATGATGAAACACGATATCAACCATGGTCGAGAAGTATTCGTTGAGCATCGCCACGGTTTCCTGCGGCCCAAGCTTCTCAGAAATGGTGGTAAAGTTTCTGATATCGGAAAAAAGTATCGAAAGCTCTTTAATCTGCCCACCCAGCTCGGCTCCGTCCGAGTCCATCAGCTGATCGGCGATTTCTTTGGTCATGTAACGAGCAAGAGTGCCTTTCATGCGCTTTTCAATCGACAAATCTTCCATTATAAGCAGACCACCCATCGGTTCGTCAGAAATGCTACGCAGAGGCACTACCGACATGTTTACTGAAACCTTCTTGCCCTGCATGTTGGTAATTTCAGCATCGATAAAACTGTCTGAGTCGTTGGTGGCAATTACCCGGCGCAGGCTGTCAACAATCCAGTGGTTGTCACCGGTAAAAGTAATATCAGAAAACCTGCCAACAATATTGCTTTCGTCGGCACCGAGAATTCGACAGGCTATACCATTGCATTTTTCAATTTTTCGCAGATGGTTAACGCTGATAACCCCATTGGACAGACTGCGCAGAATGCTTTCACTGTAGTTCTTCATGTTAAACACTTCATTGAAGAGCTTGGCATTTTCGATTGCAATTGAGGCCTGAGCAGAAAAGCTACGCAGTTTTTTCTCATCAGCCCGGTTAAAAGCGCCAACACGCTTGTTCAATACCTGGGTTACGCCAATTGCAACACCATGTTTGTTGATCAGGGGCATACAAAGAATATTGCGGGTGCGATACCCGGTTTTCAGGTCAATCTGTTGGTTGAAGCGTGAATCTTTGTAAGCATCGGGAATATTGACGGTACAGCCTGTTGAAAATACTTCGCCGGCAATACCACGATTGGCGGGAATCCTGATTTCCTGGTTCATGCCAAGAGCTACCTGCGACCAGAGTTCATTGTTTTTTTCGTCATACAGAAAGATCGTAGCACGGTCACAGTTCAAAATCATGATAACTGCTTCCATGATCTTTTCAAGTAGAGGTTTGAGCTGCAATTCTGATGAAATAACCGATGCAAGCTCAAGAAGATGCGATTCATTTTCGCGGGCCTGCTGAATCTGCTCGAATTGATGAGCGTTTTTCAGAACTTTTCCCGAATTGGCGGTAACTTTCTCAAGAACCTGCATGGTAACCGAATCAAGGGGCAATTTTGCCAGGTTCAGCAGTTCAAGAACCCCGATAACTGATCCGCCAGGGCTAACCCTGACCGGCAGACACACCAGGTTTTTCGTCTGATAGCCGGTCTTTTTGTCAATATCTGAATTAAAACGCTGGTCAGAGTAAGCATCTTCAACGGTCAATATTTCCTGGTTCTCGAGAACGGTGCCGGCAATGCCGAGATTCATCGGGAATCTGATTTCTTCAACTTCTGACCCCTTAACCACCCGTGAAAAAAGCTCTCCGGTCTCTGTATCTACAAGGAAAAGAGTGCCCCGCTCGGCATGGGCAATATCAGAGGTTATTTCAACCAGCAGCAAAAGCAGGTTATCGAGCAGTCTTTCAGAAACATTGAGTAAACTGCCAACCCGGTCAAGTATTGATGCAAGCGCTTCGGAATAGTTGCCACTCTCACCGGCCTTAACTCGGCTTACAATCTCGTGAATGTCATCATTGGTCAGATTCTCGGTGAGAATTTGCTGAATGATTGCGGATGACATTTCCATACCCTGATATACCCTTCTCAATGATTGACAATTCTAGCTCAAGTATTGCATGACATTCAAGAAACATTATACCACTACAGCAATTCTCGGTATGCGGATTGGTGCAGCTTCCGGCAATGGTTTCGTCGGG
>DYKG01000073.1 GCA_020722725.1 Candidatus Methylomirabilis sp. | reverse complement strand
GAACTCATCATAGAATCATTATCGAGGGCTGCCTAAATGTACGAAAGTCCACTAGAACAGGCGGGCTTTTTTCGTGTCAAGGGGACGGTTAAGTCAGACCGTGGACAATTTGTTATACATGGAGAAAAGCTGACAAGGTTGTGACACCTGATAAACCTATGCAAATGCAGTTCAAAAGAGCATTTACAGTTTTCTTGACTTGTGCACCGGTATTACTGTATTATACACCAGCTTTACCAGACAGGAAGGAGTCACATGAAAGCCTTAAGAAAAGCAGTTATTCTCGGCACTGGATTCAGCGTGCCAGATAAGGTTATTACCAATGACGATCTCGCCAGGATGGTAGACACTTCTGACGAATGGATAAAAACCAGAACTGGGATTCATGAGCGCAGGATCATTTCTGATGGGGATTCACTTTTCCAACTTTCACTTCCAGCGGCCAGACAGGCAGTCGCCAACGCCAGACTTGCCCCGGAAGAAATTGATCTGATTATTTTTGCCACCTTTACCCCTGATTACCAGGTTCCGGCTACGGCCTGCATGATTCAGAATGCTCTTGGCTGCACCAGAGCCGGCGCATTCGACATGCAGGCAGCCTGCTCCGGCTTTGTTTATGGTTCGACAATCGCCAGCCAGTTCGTTGCAACCGGCACCTATAATAATGTTCTGGTTATTGGTGGCGACGTAACGACCCGCATTCTAGACTTCAACGACCGCAATTCATGCGTTCTTTTCGGCGATGGGGTCGGAGCCGCAGTTTTCGCACCTGCCAAAGATAACGAAACCGGGGTTATCGACAATCTTCTCGGCGCCATTGGCAGCGGGGCTGAATATATCATTATCAAAAATGGCGGGTCTATGCACCGACCTACGGTTGAAGCCATTCAGAACCGTGAGCATTATCTCACCATCAATGGCAAGGAAGTATTCAAATTTTCGACGAAAATTGTTGGCGATATCATTGAAGAAGTTCTTAAGCGCAATAACATGACCCTCGACCAGATTTCTCTGATTGTTCCGCATCAGGCCAACATCAGGATCATTGAATCTGCCGCTAAACGCTTCGACTGCCCGATGGAAAAGTTTTATGTAAATATCCAGAGGTATGGCAACACGGTAGCGGCTTCGATTCCGCTGGCATTACACGAGGCCCTGCTCGAAGGTCGAATCAGCAAAGGCGACAATATAATTCTCGTAGGCTTTGGTGGCGGGCTAACCTATGGCCTTCAGCTGATCAAATGGGGAGACTATACCAAACCCACAGTCTGAGCAGTTTATTCTACAATCGATCAATCTTCAACAGTCAGGCCGAAAGGCCTGATTGCTTCTTCTAGAACACCATGCAGATGCGTAATCAGAATTCCATAATTGGTGATCGGTACACCCTTCTGTTGGCAGGTTTCGATGCGGTTCAGAATTTCCCGGCGATTGGTCATGCAGCCACCACAATGGACTACCAGATCATAGCCTGCCAGATTGGCCGGAAAATCTACCCCCTGACAGAAATCAAAATGAACCGACCCGCCATAATTCTGCCTGACCCAGCGCGGAATCTTGACCCGTCCAATATCATCGGCCATCTGATGATGAGTACATGAATCGGCAATAAGAATTTTTCCACTTTCGCCGATTTTCTCCAAGGCCCTGATACCTTCGACATAAGCCGGTAAATCGCCCTTATAACGGGCAAAAAGAACTGAAAAACTGGTAAAAGGCAAGCCGGGCGGGACATCTGCGGCAACTTTCATGAAAGCCTGAGAATCGGTAACCACAAGAGCCGGAGGTTCTTTAAGAGCATCGATGGCGCTGCGAAGCTCGCGCTCTTTTGCTACAATCGCTATCGCATCGGTATCAAGCCATGGGGCTAAAGAACCACCAGAGCAAGGTCGGTTTTGGCAAGCACCTGAAGACTGGCGTCAATTCTCATTTACCCCAGAACGTCATCCAGGCCGGCGGTATCAATTAAAACGACCGGGCCAAATGGCAGCAGCTCCATATTCTTGTAAACCGGGTCGGTAGTCATGCCAGCGGTATCAGACACCAGAGCGATATTTTGATTTGCCAGCGCATTGATCAAAGATGATTTGCCAACGTTACGGCGCCCGAAAAGTGCGATGTAGGGCCTGATTCCACGTGGAGTAGACAGCATTTTTATGTTCCTTGTGAGTTTATTTCAGTTTTTGTAAGATCGTACGCTATAATTTTACGCAGAGTTCGCTTTTTTTCGAGAAATTATGAGTAAACCAGAAAAAAAAGTATCAAGATCAGGCTTTCTTAAGCAAATCGGCCTGGATATCTTCGGATTCGTTGACGAAATTTTCGGCGACGAACTCGATGCTCTGGAAAAAGCTTTTCCTGAGCTGGTTCGCCCCCCAGGGCATCTACCCGAGAGCGAGTTTCTGAGTCGCTGCAGCCGATGCGGTGCCTGCATTCGAGCCTGCCCATTTATCGCCCTGCAACCCGTCATTGACGGAAATGCCTTCGACCGTGGAACCCCGTGCCTGAGAACCGGTACATCTTTCTGCCGCTTCTGTGGTGATTTCCCCTGTATTAATGCCTGCCCCACCGGAGCCCTGGCCATGAGTTCGCCTCACGACAGAATTGGTCAGGCAAAAATAAACCCCGCAACCTGCCTGCACTCGCATGGTCAGGAATGCTCTGCCTGTTATCTGATGTGCGACCGCACTTTCAAGGCCATTAGCCTTACCGAATCCGGAAAACCTCCGGCGGTAGATCGAGATAAATGCACCGGCTGCGGCGCATGTGTAACCGTATGCCCGATAACTCCGGTAACCGCCATAAAAGTTACGTGTGACCGGTAATTTTATGCCGTTGAGCAATCTGTATATAGTGTTTTGCCGATTCGAGAATCTTTTCCCGCCCCGCATCACCCACCGGGCTTTTAATCTGCCCAGGCAGTCCAACCACCAATGAACCTGGCGGCACAATCTGATTTTCTTTAACCAGGGCCCCGGCAGCAATGATGCTCCCCTCGCCAACCACTGCTCCTGAAAGAATTATTGCACCCATTCCAATCAGGCAATTGTCGCCGATGCTACAGGCATGAATCAGAGCACGATGACCAATCGTAACGTTATTGCCAATTTTGGTAAAACCTGAACCGTCATCATTTTTTGGGAAATCTACATGAATTACCGTCGATTCCTGAATGTTAGTATTATTTCCGATCTCGATCCAGTTAATGTCGCCTCTGATCATGGTTCCATGCCAGACGCTGACATTCTCACCCAATTTTACGCGGCCGATTATTTCAGTGCTCGGAGCGATATAACAAGAATCTGGAATTTGAGGGTAAAAAGTTTCAAAGTTTCTTAACATACTAATGATCTCCACACATAATTTAGCCGAAAACCAACCAACAAATTCTACCTGAAAAATCGTGATCAAACGAAGATTTTATCGAGGTAAAATTCTACACCAGCATTTCATTTTCAGGCAACTTGTGTTATTATACCTCGACTATGAAGTTAAAGCAGATTTTTGCCGATGAAAGAATTCGATATGCAATCTGAAAACTTCTGGACAAAAAATAGCGGTCAGAAACACTTCGACGAAGCTCTGGCTTTGGAAGCCGAAGGCAAGACTTCCGAAGCAATAGCCGCTTACCAAAAGTCGGTCAGCTGTTGGCCAAAACATGGGCAGGCTCAGTATAACCTTGGTGTGGCTCTTGCTACCACAGGAAACCTTGACCAGGCCGTCAGGGCATGGAAACGGGCGATCTGGATCGATCCTTCGTTCCGCCTGGAGCTGATTAACGCTTTTGATATCGACGACGAACTGCGCGAAGAAGTGATTTTTGAGCCTGATGTTTCATGCCATGCCCGGGCCGCCTGAAGAAGGAGCAAATAAAATGACATACTGCTGGGAAATTTACAACAACAACTCAAAATGCGAAACCTGCAAACATTACCAGGATTTTCTCAACGGCACCCTTGACCTGGAAAAGGTAAAAGACACCGTCATCGTCGACGAAGATTGATTCTTCTGACAATCTGACTTTCTCTGCTTCCGACTCCACGACAAAACTTCATCAGGCGGTCAGGTGACGCTGCGGGTTTTCAGTCGTTCAGGTTGTCGCGCCGCATTTTCCAAGGTCTAAACACGCGGTCAAAGAAAGAAAACCGGCTGAAATACTGGTTATCAAGGCTGGGTTGCTCAGGTTGCCATGGCTTGATGTCGGGTTTCGACGCCTCAAGAAGGGCAAATGACTTTTGCTGCCGGCACAACATCAGAGTCTGTTCGGCATAAGCCTTTTCCATGGCTCCGAGCTTGGTTTCAAGGCTTTCCATGCGACGCGCCATGTTCTTCAGCAATGCCTGATTGGCAGCAAGAATTTGACCAATATCAATCGCAACTTCGCATGAGGGTGAAAGAATTTCACTGGACTGAACAACGTTTTCATGACTTTTTTCGGTTTCGCTCATCTTAATTTCAACTTTCATACTGAATAGCACCCGCCATTTTTTTCATATCGGTAGAACAGCCTTTTTTTTTAACCGTCATAATAGGTTGTTTGCCCGCCCTTGTTATGCTAAAATTTTTTCTGTGGACGGAATAAAAATACCAATCATTTTGTTAGTTGTAGTAGTTGCGCTGGCAATTTTTTTGGCTGATCCATTTGCCGGAAAAAAACCGGCCAAGCCTGTTACTACAACAAAACCAACGACTGATGCCCCTGCTTCTGCCAACAATCTTGCCGATGCGGCCACGGCTTTTGAAAAATCTGAATTTTCCAAAGTAGTTGAGTTGCTTGGCGGCAATCGAAATAGCATCGACTATGATACCCAGAGAATGCTTGCCTATTCATACGCCGCGTTGAAGATGTTCGATGATGCGATTATAGCCTTTGAAAAAGCCATTGAACAGAGAAAGGTGCCTGAAAACGGTTATTCTCTCGCCTATCTTTACGAAATCACCGGTCGAACAAACGTTGCAAGAATGCTCTACGAAGATCTTCTCAAGGCACAACTTCCGCCGAAAATGCAGAAAGCGGTTTATGAAGGTCTGTCGCGCACTTCGATGTTTGAAAACAACACTAAGGCAGCGTTTAAATACAACACTGAAATGGTCAAACGCTATCCTGAATCGCCCGAGGGCTTTATTGCTCTGATCAAAATCATCAGGAATACCGGGCAGATCAAGGGAATTGATAAGCTTGTGACCCATGGCGACAGCTACCATAAAGGTAATTTCGAATACAATTTCTGGCTTGGCGTGCTGTTTTACGAAGCCGGAAATTTCAATGAGTCACTTAAAAGATTTAAAACCTGCATTGAAATCGATGCGACCAACAGCACACCGTATTTTTACACTTACAGAATTCTCAAACGTCAGAAGAACATTGAACAGGCGCTGGCAGACCTGGAAAAGTACCATAAACTGAACCCCCTGTTGCCCCACATTTTCTTCGAGGCTGCCATCGATGCAAAATCTGAAGGTCGAATCGATCTGGCCTGGCGCTTTATCAGGTCGTCCTACACCATGGACAGAACACTATTAGGACGCGACGACAAAGGAACTATGCAGGCCATCGAACGGATGATCAAAAAAAATGGCTCAGATACCGACAAAAAGTTTTTAAGCGCATTTGTAAATTACATAAACGGCGACCACAAAGTTGCCAGAGACCAGATTCAACACCTGCTCACCACACTAAAAGGAACCCAGCTTGAAATTGACGGGCAAAGAATTATTCGCGAGTGTGATCTGATCGACCGCCAGGAAAGGGATTATCAGGGTTATCTCAGCCGTCTCGAACGACAACGCCAGATGCAACAGCAGGCTATGATGCAGGCCAGCGGCGATTCGGGCGAAAAAGATTTTGCCAATGAAACTCAGGCCGACCAGATTTTGAGAAAGGCCATGGTTAACCCTAATGATTTGCGCACGCAGTATTCAGCCGGGCTTCAGCTCGCCCGTATCGGTGCGGTTGAAGATGCCAAACGTTTATTTGAAAATGCACTTCGCCTGAATCCTAACATTCTTGAAGTAAACTATTCGATGGCGAAAATTCTTATGTTTCAGCAACAGAACCGCAAAGCCAGGGAATATCTTGACCGGGCACTGAAGGTTAACCCCAACAACAGCCAGTCTTTATCAATGTCGGCATCTTTGCATATGAACGAGCGCGATTATTCAAGAGCCCAGTCAGATGCAGAAGCGGCTCTGAAAGCAAACCCCAACAATGGTGAGGCGAGGATGGTTCTGGCCGAAATCGCAATCAACAATAATGATATGGCCAGGGCGCGAAAAGAAATCAACATGGGCCTTGAAATCGAGAAAGACCCGGAACGACGCGATAAATTGGCACAGATGAAAAAAAATCTGGCAAACTGATCAGAGCTTTTTAACCTGATCCCAGTATTTGTCAAGTTCAGCCAGGGTCTTACCGGAAAAGTCGCCGTTTACCATCTCTTCAACTTTTTCAAAACGGCCAACAAATTTCTCAGAAGCTTTTCTCAGGCATTCTTCAGTATCAATACCACGCAATCGGGTTAGATTGATAATCGAAAAAAGCAGGTCGCCCACTTCTTCAGACACCAGCTTTTGATCAGCATCAGAGCCTTGGCTTAAATGAGCCCCGACTTCATCGACCTCTTCGCGCACCTTTTTAAACGCTTCTGAGCTGTCGGGAAAGTCAAAGCCGACCACAGCTGCTTCGGACTGAACTTTCTCGGTTAGCCTGATGGCAGAGGGAAACCTGAGGGCTTCTTTCATTCGCGAAGAAACCTTGCCACGATGGGCTTTTTCCTGAACCTTCAACTCGCCCCACATCGCCAGAACCTGCTCTGGGTCCATTCCGCGCTCGGCCTCGCCAAACACATGGGGATGCCGCGATACCAGCTTGTCACTTATTCCACGGGCAACATCTTCAAGAGTGAAAGTTCCTTTTTCCATGCCTATCTGAGCATTAAAAACAATCAGCATCAGCAAATCACCAAGTTCTTCAACCATATGAAGTACATCGCCCTTTTCAATAGCTTCGATTGCCTCATCTGACTCTTCTTTTATATATTTTGCCAGAGTCTGATGAGTCTGCTTGCGATCCCATGAACAGCCTTCAGGGCTGCGGAGCTTCTGCATTATCTCAACCAGTCGAAGAACTTCTGATGCAATGGCTTCTCTTTTAAGATTCATTCTTTTTACCTGCAACTAATATTTTTACCAGTTCATACAAACTTTCAGTATTTTCAACTACATGGTCCGCATAATCAAGATATTTCTGGCGGCGCTGCCAGAACATTGTTTCGATGCCCATTTCATCAAGACTGGCAATCAACGGACGCTTTTTCTTTTCATGCTTCAAGCGCCGCAAAATCACCTTGAAATCAGTGTCGAGAAAAACAACCAGACTATCTTTCAGAATTAAACGGTTCTGCTCCTGTAGCATCAGGCCGCCGCCGGCAGCAATGATAAGATTTTCATCCCGATTGTTTTCAAGCAGATCTTTAAAAACTTCGTGCTCGATTTTCCGAAAAAATTGCTCGCCTGAGTGTGTGAAAATATCACTTATTGCGGTACACACACGCTTTTCCACCTGATCGTCAGTATCGAAACTTCGCCAACCGGTTTTTTGACTTAGCCAAACAGCGGCAAAACTTTTTCCAGCTGCCATGAATCCGGTTAATACAATTTTAATGCTCATTGTTGTCAAAAAAACAACGGCGGGACATTATCCCGCCGCTGCTCAATTCCTTGAAATTATAGATTATCTGACCGGCACAACTCCAGAGGGGAAAACCGGCATCGAAGGGTTCTGGCCGCCATTAACCGGAATTTCGGGTCTTACCGGAGGAACAAAGCCAGAACCGTTAGGATTACTGAAACTACCGTTATTGTTGAAGTTGCCGTAGTTATTGCCATAACCGGGCATATTGTTATTTCCACCCAGAACATTCTTAATGATAACCATCAGCTGGCCAATTCTTTCTTCAACTGCACGTCTTTCATTCATGACCAGGTAAAATTTGATTTTGCTTATGCGTTTGTCAATTTCACCCACAAGCATATTGTACGCCGGGTCAACCGGAGTTTTTCTGAGGGCCGACTGTGAGTTGTTCAGATGACCAATTGCCGAAACGTTATCCATTATAGACTTGGCCATTGAAGAGCGACACATTTGAAGATCTGAATAGACCAAATACAAAAGACCAACAACAACTTTGTCTTCAGTGTCAACCTGGCCAAAGCCAGGATAGCCTGCAAAAGCTGAGCCAGAAACAAATATAAGAACTGCAAGAAGTCCGATAAGTATCTTATTCATTGATAATCCCTCCATGTCAAACTTACTCATTAAATATACCATCTATTTATGCAAGCCGTAAGGGTACATTAAAAATTTCTTCATTTTTCTCATTTTTTCGGTTAATTTATATTTCATGAGGTGATTATATTAATCCAAGATCAGGAAAAATCAAGATCCGATTGTTTGCTCTGCTACTACTGCTGCTGAGTGGTTCGATTCTTATTTCATCATATCGCTCATTAGCCCGTGAATTCAGTGGAACACTGATAAAAAAGTCTTTATCAGAGGGCGCCACTTCAACCCAATATTGGCTTTTTCTACTGTCAGATAAAGATCTAACCACTAATGCCGGAAAAAATGCTGTGATTAACGCTCTTGGCACGGAAGGTCAGATTGATTATACCGGAGAACTGCAGCGAGTCGGCGTATCAGCCATTGTTTTCAATGAAGTAAAAATGCTCAACCGGGTCGAAAAAGCTGCTTTTTCCCCTTATGTAAAAGTTGAAAGTCAGGTCTTTATCGATCTGGGTATTAACTGGCTATTGTTTGGCCTGGCGGGAATCATTCTGGCGATATGGATGTATGCTCAGACCGCCAAACCAGAAGTAGCCGAATCAGAAGAGCTTGAAATACCGGGCTTATAGCTGTTCATTTTTTGACCTTTTGTATAAAAATGGCGCAACCAATGGGTTTGCAATTTTTTCAAAACGGCAAAACCTTATCAGGTCAGGCGGGCACGTTTTTCCGCCGCAAAAGCATATCAACAGAGAATATTAACAAAACAGACTTTTATTCCGATAATCACCACGAGTATTGGCATGTATTTTGCATACAACACATACGAGTTACTCTAACCCCGACAGGTGGTAAAAAATTATGCAGGAAAATACTTCAAAAACCTATAAAGACTATGTTCTGGTAAGAATTGAAGAGAAATCAAAGCTTCAAGTCTGGGTTAAGTTGCCACCTTCGGGCAAGTAACTTCTAACTCGGGTTTTGATGTACACAGCAACCGGGCCGCAAAGCCCGGTTGCTGTTTTAACAATAAAAAGCTCAATGAAATTTTCAAATTTTGTCATGCCACTATTTTATCGCGGCACATCAAAAACAGCGATGAATAATTCGGGGCCTCTCATAAGGTGGACTTTCGTACATTTAGGCAGCCCTCGATAATGATTCTATGATGAGTTCATG
>DYKG01000028.1 GCA_020722725.1 Candidatus Methylomirabilis sp. | reverse complement strand
GCATTATGGCCCGACTGGACAACTCTTTTAAATAACTATCCTGGCAGAGGCCCGAAACTCTGCTTAAATACCGGATAGCACAAACGATCCCGACGAAACCATTGCCGGAAGCTGCACCAATCCGCATACCGAGAATTGCTGTTTTTTTTCTGCAAGGGATTGATTTTTGTTGTAATATTTTATATTATCAAATCAGCTCCCTTTGAATTCGACGAATTTTCTCATAAATTCGCTGTAAACACAAACTTCCAACCTCTTAAGGCCTTCCCCTGCCGGGAGGGTCGTTTTTTTAAAAGTCTTAAATTTCCAGGGTGATTACCTGCAATTCTCGGTGAATGGAAAGCCTCATCGAACTTGCGCTTTGCCTTGCTTTGCGCTAAACTGCAGACAAATTTCAGACACCAAAGGAAACTACTCTGATGCAGAAATACCGTACTCATACCTGTGGCGAACTTCGTGGCAAAGACGTTAACAGTGAAATCAGGCTTTCTGGCTGGATTCATCGCAAGCGCAACCTTGGCGGCGTTCTTTTCGTAACCCTGCGCGATAATTACGGCATTACCCAGGTAATCGCCGAACCTGGAACCATGGCGTTTAAAGAGCTCGATGGCATCAGAGTTGAATCAGTCGTAACCATTGACGGCATTGTAAGAAGCCGTGGTGATAATATCAATCGTGACATGCCCACCGGCGAAATCGAAGTGGAAGCAAAAGCGGTTATTCTTCAGAGCATGGCCGACATTTTGCCATTTCAGGTTGCCGATGATGACAATTCCCCCGAAACCACCAGGCTTGCTTACCGTTTTCTCGACCTTCGCCGGGAAAAGCTGCACCACAATATTCTGCGCCGCTCACAGATCATTGCCAGCATTCGCCGCCGCATGATCGAAATGGGCTTTCAAGAATTTCAAACGCCCATTTTAACCAGCAGTTCCCCTGAAGGGGCCCGCGATTACCTGGTGCCCAGCCGGCTTTATCCGGGTAAATTCTACGCCCTGCCACAGGCACCGCAGCAGTTCAAACAGCTCCTGATGGTTTCCGGGTTTGACCGCTATTTTCAGATCGCCCCCTGCTTCAGAGACGAAGACGCCCGTGCCGACCGCTCTCCCGGTGAATTTTACCAGCTCGACGTGGAAATGTCTTTCGCCACCCAGGAAGACGTTTTTGCTGCGATGGAAAACCTTATGCACGGCCTGTTCACCGAGTTCTCAAACTGGAAGGTCAACAAACCTCCCTTCCCCAGAATTCCCTTCGAAGATGCAATGCTCAAATACGGCTGTGACAAACCAGATTTGCGGCTGGCCGCAGAAATCGCCGATGTTTCTGATATTTTTGCCGCCTCGGATTTCAATGCTTTCAAATCAATAGTTGAAAATGGTGGAGTGGTTAGAGCACTTACCGTTCCCAACGTTGCCGATAAATCACGCAAATTCCTCAAAGATGTCGAAGATTTTGCCAAAGAGGCTGGCGCAAAAGGCCTTGCGTCGCTGATTTTCGCTGACGGCGAAATCAGGGGAAGCCTTGCCAAACCGCTTTCTGATGCAACCAAAGCCGAACTGAAAAACCGTCTGGGCAGCAAAACCGGCCATGGAATCTTCATCATCGCCGACAACAAAGATGTTGCCTCGGTTATTCTTGGAAAAGTTCGCCTTCACCTGGCCGACCTGCTTGATTTACGTGAAAAAGACAGCTACCGCTTTTGCTGGATCGTCGATTTCCCGATGTTTGAAAAAGATGAAGAAACCGGGCAGACTCAATTCAGCCACAATCCTTTCTCGATGCCCCAGGGCGGCATGGAAGCGCTGTTAACCAAAGATCCGCTTTCCATCAAAGCTTTTCAGTATGATATCGTGTGCAATGGTGTCGAATTAAGCTCTGGCGCCATCAGAAATCACCGCCCCGATATTATGTATAAAGCATTTGAAATTGCCGGCTACGATTCAAGCGTCGTCGATGAAAAATTCGGCGGCATGATCAAAGCCTTCAAATTCGGCGCACCGCCCCACGGCGGCATTGCACCCGGCGTTGACCGCATGGTAATGCTGCTTGCCAATGAACCCAACATTCGCGAAGTAATTGCTTTCCCGATGAATCAGAACGCCCAGGATCTCCTGATGCAGGCGCCCTCTGAGGTCACCGAAAAACAGCTCAAAGAGCTGCATCTGAAAATAGTCAGGGAATAACCGAAGTTGATTCTTGTCATATACGGGCTGGCAATATTTGTCGGTTCATTTCTTCTCTTTCTCATTCAGCCAATGGTCGGCAAGATACTGTTGCCGGCCCTTGGTGGTGCACCGGCCGTCTGGACAACCTGCATGCTGTTTTTTCAGGCTGCTCTGCTGGCCGGTTATCTTTATGCAGAAAAATCGATCAAGAAACTGGGCTGCGAAAAACAATCGGTAATTCATCTGCTTCTGATGGCACTGGGCCTGCTCAGCCTGCCCCTCGACATCGAATTCAACGGCCTCGACCAGGCGTCAATCACCCCGGTTTCCTGGCTTTTTGCCAGGCTGACCGGATCAATTGGCTTTCTGTTTTTCATCATTGCCGCCAATGCGCCATTGATTCAGCGCTGGTATTCGCAGTCTGGTCAAAAAGATTCTGAAGACCCCTATTTTCTCTATTCTGCCAGTAATGCAGGCAGTCTTCTCGCCCTGCTGGTATACCCATTCCTGTTCGAGCCGGCCTTTACCTTAACCACTCACAAACATATCTGGTCAGGCCTTTACCTGATTCAAATGCTTCTGGTGTTTCTGGCTGCCATGTATTTATGGCAGGGAAAAGATAAAAAAAACAGCGCAATCATTCAGGAAGAAAAACTTCAAAACTCATTTCTCAGCAGGAAACCCTGGTCTCTCTGGGTTTTATGGGGGTTCATTCCCTGCAGCGCCATGCTTGGAGTCACCACCCACATTGCCACCGACATTGCTTCAGGACCAATGCTCTGGATCTTCCCGCTGGCCATTTATCTGATTTCGTTCATTCTGGTTTTTGCTGGCACACCCAGATTCAGAGAAATAGCCTGGGATCGCCAGATGTTGCCAATGGCCGCTTTAATTTCAATCATGTATTTTTTTAAATTAAATGAAAGAGCATGGTTTGTAATTCCGCTGCATCTTTATTTTCTCTTCACCGTCTGCATGGCCTTTCACGGCAGACTTGCCATCAATCGCCCGGCTCCGGCACTGCTCAATTCATACTACGTCTGGATGTCAGTTGGCGGCATTTTTGGCGGGTTCTTTAACGGCATTGTCGCCCCCACTTTTTTCAACACCCAGATCGAATACCTGCTGACTATTATAATCGCAGTTCTTGCTTCAACCTTTTCTTATGCCGGTAACAATGACGAAGAATTTCCGGTTGCCGGCGAATTTCTCGTTTTTGCGCTTATCATGCTGGTTCTCATGACCTTTGCCTGGTTCAGCGATATGTCAGCCAAAACTCTTATGAGCCTTCCTGGTCTTATCGGCACCCTCGCAGTCATGATAATCGTGCACCTGTTTTTCCGTTTTCGCAAAGCAGCCGGAGTTCTATTTCTGGTCGGCAATCTACTGTCAATGCAGCATCTTCATGGCAACAGCCGCATAGTAAAAATCGACCGCAGCTTTTTTGGCATTCACAAAATTACCAGGCTGCAAACCGATGGAACAACCTGCGATCCTGATTTAAAGATCGAAGGTGTTGCTGATATTTTCTTCTGCCTCAGCCATGGAACCACCCTGCATGGAGTTGAGCGCAAAGTTGATATCAGACCGCTGCTTCCTCTCTCTTACTACTCACGTGAAGGCCCGATCGGTGATGTTTTCAGACTTGGTCTGATCAATCGCCAGGCAAAAAATGTGGGAATCGTGGGCCTGGGATGCGGCACTCTCGCCTGGTATGGCAGGCCCTGGCAGAACTTCGACTTTTACGAAATCGACCCGATGGTGGTCAGCATTGCATCGAATCCTGAATATTTCACCTATCTGAGCCGCAGTAGGGCCAAAACAAGAATTATCGTCGGCGATGCCCGGGTTAAACTGCGTCAGGCAAAGCCACAGCAATATGATCTTCTCGTTCTTGATGCGTACAGCTCTGATTCTGTTCCAGTTCATCTGCTGACTCTTGAAGCGTTCAAGCTTTATCTAAGCAAGCTCAAACCACATGGAATCCTGGTTCTGCATATTTCAAACCGTTATTTTAAATTAAGCCCGGTAATCAGCCGAATTTTTGCCCGGCTTGATATGCACAGTCTCGAGAGGTTCGATGACCCGAAAAACTACTCGATCAAATACGACTGGTATGATGAAAAGCAGATTTCAAAATCTTTCTGGGTAGCCGGCTCGAAAAATAAAGAACGCCTCGAAATGCTCAAAATATTTGGTAACTGGCAGCCAATGAAGATATCAGATGCCTATTCAATCTGGACAGATGATTACGCCAACCTTCTTCAGGTTTACAATTGGCGCTGATGAACCTACCCATTTACCAATGTCTGCCAGAACTTTACCAGGCACTTTCAAACCATGGCAATGCAGTTTTATCTGCAGCTCCCGGTGCGGGAAAATCAACAGTCGTACCCATTGAGCTGATCAAACAATCTTTTCTGGCAGATAAAAAGATTTTGATGCTTCAACCCAGGCGCGTAGCCGCCATGGCCATTGCCCAACGCATGTCATATCTCACCAAAACACGACCAGGCGACCTTATCGGCCATCAGGTGCGTTTCAGTCGCAACATTTCCACATCAACAAGAATTGAAGTAATGACTGAAGGCATACTTACCCGCCGAATTCAAAGCGACCCGTTTCTTGAAAACACCGGCCTGATTATTTTCGATGAGTTTCACGAACGAAGCATTCATTCAGACCTGTGTCTGGCACTATGTCGTGAAATTCAAAAAGATGTAAGGCCAGACCTGAAAATTCTCGTCATGTCAGCAACCATCGACTGCTCAAAACTTTCAACCTTTCTAAATCATTGCCCAATTATAGAATCCGATGGATTCCTTCATCCTGTCGAAATCACATATCTTCCCGTATCGCCGGGCCGCAATCAATTTGCCGCCATGGCCGAGTTATTCAAACAAATATTTGTTAAATCCTCCCCCGAAGAAAGTTACCTTGTCTTTCTTCCTGGCTCCGGCGAAATTTCACTTTTTGAGCGCGAGCTTTCTGAAAACATAAAATCCCATGAAATTCTGCCTCTGCATGGCTCATTAAACCTTGAACTACAGCAGAAAATTCTGCAACCAGGCAAATTGCCGCGTATAGTGTTATCAACTAATATTGCTGAAACCTCTTTGACCATTGAGGGAATTACTACCGTTGTAGATTCGGGCTACTGCCGAAAAAATCAGCTTAACCCGGAAAATGGTCTTGAGAGCCTTGAATTGCAGAGAATCAGCAAAGCGTCAGCCGGGCAGCGAGCCGGCCGAGCCGGACGTTTGAGGTCCGGACGCGCATTTCGCCTATGGAGCCAGTCTGAACATGCTGCTCTGCCCGAATTCGACATTCCCGAAATTCATCGCATCGACCTTTCAGGAACGGTGCTTGAACTGGCTGGATGGGGTATCTGTGATCCTGATAAATTCGCGTGGTTTGAAGCCCCGAAAGCCGCTGCAATAAGCTATGCCCAGGAGCTGTTAACCCAACTGCAGGCCATCGATGAACAAGGCCGAATTACTGAAACAGGCCGACAAATGATGCAGTTGCCGGTGCACCCAAGACTTGCTCGCATGTTAAGCCTCGCCAATAATTATGGGATTCCTGAGCTTGCATCAATGGCAGCCGCAATTATTTCAGAAAGAGATTTCATAAAAAATCGTGACAGCCATACCAATTCTAACTTCGACACCGACCTTTTCAGCCGCATCGAACTGATTTTCGACCGGCGCTCGACCATTCAGCCACATTTAATCGACCACCAGCAGCTGCACCGGGTAAAAAAAACCGGCCGCCAGATTTATTTACTGCTTGGCTCAAACAGAAGCGAAAGAACCGGCCCCGAATCGTGGAAACAGCTGAAAAAATCGCTGCTCGCCGCTTTTCCCGATCGACTCTGTCAGCAGCGCAACGATAGCTCAGCCTATAAAATCTGCACCGGCCAGGGCCTAAACATTACCGGGCACAACCCGAGTCGCTATATTATCGCTCTTAACCTTGATGCCAGGCTGAGAAAAACCAGTAACGACGGGCAGATTTTTCTGCATTGTGAAATTGATGAGGAGTCGGTATTCTATGTTCTAAAGCCCCTTTGCAGCAGCAACCGCGAAATCTTTTTTTCTTCTGCAAAAAAAGCGGTTCTGGCCAGAAAAATCACGAGATACAAACAACTCATTCTCGCTGAAAGCGAAGACAGGCTGCGCCCGGAAGAACAGGAAATGGCTTCTAAAATTCTGGTCGGCCAGGCTTTTGCCGATTTTAAATCAGCATTTGACCTTGAAAATGATCAGGTCAAACAATTCATCAACCGAATCGAACTGGTTGCCCGGCATTGCCCCGAAACAGGTTTCGAGCCATTGAACCAGGAATGGTTCAAAAACAACATCGAAGATTTATGCATCGGCCTTACCAGTTTTTCAGAGTTAAGAAAAGTATCTCTTTTCGACGCATATTTTTCTTCGCGACCATACAATTTTAAACAATTGTTTGAAGAACTTGTTCCCGAAAAAATCTCAGTTCCATCGGGCAGTTGCCTGAAAATCGAGTATCCCGAAAGCGGTGAACCTTTTCTTAAAGTAAAAATTCAGGAGGTTTTTGGTCTACAGAATTCGCCCTCTCTTTGCAAAGGCCGGGTAAAACTGATCATTCACCTTCTTTCGCCGGCACAGCGCCCCGTTCAGATCACCAGCGACCTCAAATCATTCTGGGAAAACGGATATAAAACCGTGATTGCAGAACTGAAAGGCCGATATCCAAAACACCCCTGGCCAGATGACCCGGCCAGGGGTATTGCATTCGCGGGAACCAAAAAACAGCTCGCTAGAAAGCTCAAATCAGGCTGATCAATCGAATTCGGCGCCTTTCATCAATTGAGATTTGATGAAGTCGTAGCGCTCGGCATTCAGGTCTTTGAGCCATTGCGGATTCTGGAAGTAGAACAGAGTTGCTTCACACAGATCGACATAGGTATCAAAAGTGGTCTGATTCGGTGAGAACGTCTCTTTCCACTTTTTCGTCACCTCAGGGTGGAAAAAGAGAAAGCGCTTGGTCATTTCAACAACCAGATAAGCTTTAAACCGGTTAGAGCGGCTTTCTGCGTCAAGCGCAACAAAAGAAGGGGCGAACCATGAATTCTGGGTGATGAAAATAAAGCCTTCAGATGAAAAAGCCGCTTCGGTATCGGTGGTCGGGTAATAAACGATCGCTTCGGTGCAGGTGGAAAAGAACTTCGGCATCAATTCAAATACTTCTGCTATGTCGCTTTTCAGCTCTTCGGGAGCTTTCTGCTGATCCTGGGGAATGGTTGCTGCGGCAGTGCCCACATCAGCCTCGGTAACTACCGGCATGTAATCACCTTCGGGAATCTCTGGTGGCGGGCGGGTCCCAGGGGTTTCTACCGTTCCTCCACCGTTGTTGCCGGTGCCGCTGTCGTCGTCAACCGAAACATTGCCCCAGCCGCTTACCGTCTTGCCGCCCATCACATTTTCCCTGATGAAGTTGTAACGCTCACTGGCCTTACTCTTCAATTCAGACCCAGCCGAGCAGTATAGGGCGACGGAAAAAGCCATATCTACCATCGCCAGGCTCATTACCGGCGAAACGATCATGTTTTTGTCCTGGCCCGGACCATGAAGCCTGGTGTTTATGGTGCCGGCAGTATAGACCTGACCCCATTTTTTTGCAATTTCAGGATTTGCCTGTTGAAAAGCGTAAGTCATGCCCCTGACCAGAATCGATTTAAAACGAGCCTGTTTTTCGCTTTCAGTGGGCAGTCGGTTGTATTTGGCCTTGAACTTGTTCAGGTAAACACCAGATGGGTAAATTGCGCCGTAACCAATAAGAATCTCACCATCTCGTTCACCAAATCCATTGTATTTGACTTCGTAAGGCATGAAAGTCGGATCAAGAGTGATCATCCTGGTAGCGCTGCGAAATTCCTGGGGAAGAGATGCAAGAACCGATTTGACCACCTGTAGCCAGCTCCTGGTCCAGCGGTTAACCGCCGCATCTTCAATCATTTCAATCTGATAGGTTTCATAAATCTCATTTTTCAGAGCTTCAACTGGGTCAGCCTCTTCGCTCTGGTCTTCCTGCATCTGGACATTCTGGCTCTGATAGACACTATCGAGATAGCTGGAACTCTGGGCCATAATGGTGCCACCAGCAGCCAGCAACAGAATCAGAACCAGCAATAGTTTTTTCATAAACAACTCCTGATTCAATGGAATTCCTTACCCTTCATCAGATATGTTTTAATAAATTCGTAGCGTTTAAGATCCATTACATTCCCCGAATTAGAATAAAACTTACCGTTTCTAATCGAGCCGCCTAACCAGTAAACCCTTACCGATTCAGCCATGTCTTCTGCCGGCTGGGTTTTTCCGTAACCGGTCGGACTTGATGCACAGTCGAAAGTCCTCTTCCATTGCGCGTAAATCTGCGGATAAGTGTTCTGGAAACAATGGGTCATTTCATGAACCATTGTTCCCTGGAAATTGCGCTTGAGAGCATACATCTGCTCTTCTTTGGTTGGCGGCCTGCCATAAGCTGCGGAAAGAGAATTATAAAGTCCCTGGGTCATCTTGGTGCTCAGATCCATCAGATGAACCTTGCGCTGTGGAACGATAACATAACCGAGAACGGAAGGCGGCGCAAAGGAAGGTGCGGGGCCATCTCGGTAGACCTGCTGAGTGGCATCGCGGAAAAATGCTGGCAAGCTGGCAAAGGCTTCTTCGGCTGCCTTGATCTGGTTAATGCTCCAGGTGGCGCGGTCACCATCGCTACAGGCAATTTTATATTTCTGCTGAATATATCTGCGCATGCCTTCAACATCGTTAGGCAACGTGCCGGTGCCGGTTGAGGGACCTGTCGAAGTGGATGTCGAGGTCGATGTGCTGGTTGAGGTTGAAGTTGAAGTCGAGGTGCCGGTTGAGGTCGAAGTCGAAGCGGAGGTCGAAGTGGATGTGCTCGTCCCGGTCGAAGTTCCAGTGGGTTTCGGCACTATTTTTTCACAGGGAATAACAACAATTACAATGCGGGTGCCACACATTTTGCCGGCCAGAATCCGCATAATGCTATTGACAACGTTTTGCAGACGATTCAACGCTTCCTGTTGCGCTGGAATGCCTTTTTGATCGGGAACATCAACAATTTCCGGGTCTTGTTCGCCTTCCCCGGCATAATTTACTGTTTCTTCATCGGTAGTAGCAGCCAAGCCCTGATTGCCCGCCTGATAAATTGTATCGAGGTAACTTTCGCTCTGAGCTGACCCGGCAATGGCAAAAGCCAGGAAAAACAATACAAGAAAAAGGCCTGGAATCGTTCGCCTGTTCATATTAGACCTCCACTGTACATTGGCTTACTCAAATTATACGAAATTTTCTCGGAATTTGTTTCAAAAAAAATACCGGATCGGGCTAGCGACTGTTCATTTGTCGGTTTAGTCGTGATGGAAACACTTTTGCAGATACGACGAAGTGGCGATTTTTTTCTTTTTCAGTGGCAAGATTAACCGAAAGTTTCAGACCAAGTCTGATTGTTCCAGAGGCTTTGCCGGCAAAAGACTCAATCTCGCTCTGCCAGCTGATTGAAGCAACATTTCCCCGAATAAGATGTCGGGCAGACCCGGCACCGACCCGGCGGGTCAAGTCACGCGAACTGATCGTATAAACCACTGGCAGAATTTTTCCTTCATGGTTGTCATAAATCTTGAATCTGAGCTGGCCGGGCTCAGTGTTGAACTGATTCTGACTTTGCTCGGCAGGCAGATCAGGGTCGATAACCGCATTATTCATATCGCTGCGCAGCTGGGCAAGAAAAAGGGCAGCATCCTGCAGCAGTATCGCACCGCTTTCACTGTGGGAATAACCCTGACGGAAGTTGCTGAAAACCGAGATGGCAATTGCGAGAAAAAGGGCACTGACCCCGCATACCACAAGGATTTCGACAAGGGTGAAGGCTTTATTTGTTCTCTTCATTGGCCACCAGTGTCTTGAGCACGAATTTTCGTTCACGTTTATCGGTTTTTGCCGCCGGATAATCGATTTTCACTTCGATTTTCTTGAAACGCAGCCGGCCATTTTTTTTGATCTCAGAAATCTTTACTTCGGGCTTGAAGTCAGGATTTTCTGAAACATTGAACGGAACGATTCCGAGATCGTCGTCGGTTTTGCCGGTGATTGCATCAGAATTGAAAATACCGACGGGAATGTGCTTGAACGGTAGAGAAATGAGCTGCTCAATAATCTCAAGAGCAGCGGTATGCGCCCTGAATTCATTCTCGGAAATCATCATGTTGCGATTTCCCGAAGAAAAAGTAAAAAACACTGGAACCAGAATCAGGCTCAAAATGCCCATTGAGACCATTATTTCAACCAGTGACAGGCCGCTGCGTTCACTCATGCCAGTAGGAATCCTGTTCTTCAAGGTGGATCTTGTAAAATTTCAGATAAGAGTCATTTATCGGATCCTGGGCATTGCGAAAACGCAAAGCACCGCCCTGAAACCGGTGATCGGCAAAAATCGAGGCGATGCACAGGGTTCCGAGAAGGTCAATACGTGAGCTGTAACTCAATTCTGCCTTGGGCGCCAACAGATTGAGGTGGTTCGGCTGCACCGAGGAAAAGCTTACCGAGTCAGCCTCAGGCGCAACCAGTGTTAGAGCTTCTGCAGGGTCGCTACAGGTAGCACCACGCAGAATAACATTGCCCTCATCGAGAACAACCATTCCCCCTCCGATAATCGGCATCGGAATTGCTTTTCCCGGTGGCGGAAAAATAAAATCGAGCTTGCGCGGATTTTTTATTCGAACAATCTGGTTCAGCTCAAGTTCACCCTTGTCATTGGCAAAACGCTCCCAGAAATCGGCAATCTCATCGATCTCAATCTGTACCCGGCCGCCAAGCATTCGACAAACCTGATCAGGAATGACCCGACCGGTGAAAAAACGGTGCCCGGCCTGATTCTCGATAATCAGCTCATTCCCGTTATCTTGCTTCAAAATCTGGTTTTCTGACGGAAAAACCCTGTTGGGGACAGCATTGTAAACATCCTGCATTGAATTGTAGGAAAAGGCATAGGGCAGTTCAGAAATTCGGCTCATGATGGTGCTGTATTCACCGTGGTTCTTGCATATCATTCCGGATTTCAGCAGGGGGCCGCCGAACTGGCGCTTGAGCACGTCGGCTATTTCAAGGGAATTGCTGTAATTATTTTCGCTTACCGAGGGAACCAGATAAAGCGGCGGCGGACTGACTGCACTGAACATATCTTTAACATCAGGTTCTTCTGGTATCACCTCAAGGCTGGCAAAGCGCGGAAATGCGGCTACTACCGGGCCAAGCACCAGAGTTCGTGACTGAAACCCCTTTCGCGCATCGCCGAAAAGGTGAAGAATAGAAGATTTTGAGGTATAACGCTGCTTTTCACCTTCAGAAAGAATGTTGCCTTCATACATCGCGTCAGTTTCGCGACGGTTGCTGCGATCATGAAAGCCGTCGAGCACAAAGCTGTGCGAAAAACCGTAACTTACCGACCTTACTGCCTGAGAACTCAAGTCCCATGGGGTTTGCAGCGAGCCCCGCAGTTTCTCGGGCAAAGAATTTAACGGTGTTAAAAATTTTATCGGTGTAAACTGAAAGCTGTTACTGACATCATAAAAATGAAAAATTTCCCCCAGCTCACCTGCTCCCGAGGTCAGATTCAGTCTTACCCTACCTGGCCCAAGGTAGATCCAGCCCCGCGATTTCCAGATATCAGCCGCTTTTTCCTGTTTGAGAATCTCACCAAAATCTTCACTCTGCAAAGGGGTTTCAGGGGTTGCGTGATTGTAGCAGACCAGGGGCTTGGCCCCATCGCTGACCGTACCGCGATAATCGTTGCGAATAAGATTAAAACTCGCTTCTCCATTTCTTGACGCGTTACTGACAAATAGAGTGAATTTGCTCAACGGACCCGGCAAAACGCTGGCAACCTTCAATTTTCTTTTGACTGTCAAAGTTCGCTCGGAATTTTTGAAATTTCCCCGCGATTCAATGGTCAGCCAACCTTCTTTACTTACCGGGTCATGCCAATGCCCGGCGTTGGTTTCGCTCAGATGAAAGTCGCGCAGCCAAACTTCAACTCTGATGGCCGCCTCCTTTTCGTCAACTTCACGGGCAAACTGCTTTAATTCAACGTTCCAGGTATCATCCAGCAGATCGTTGATGCAGACATCTTCTATTTCACCTGGTTTGAGCAGCAGCTCGCGAAGTTTTGATTTTGCCGAAGCGGTAAAATCTGCCGCAATGGCTTCTCGCACTGTGCCAATACATGAATTAATGCCAGCTTCCGCGAGAAAATGGGAAATTTCACCGTTGACAATGTTTTGAACTCCAGTATGCTGCTGGCCTGCGAAAGAAAAAAGCGACACGGCAAGAATCAGCATAACCGTGCCGATAATCAGCGCAAACATTATAGCAAAACCGCGTTTTATAAAAGCCTCCGGGTTGGGCAATCCCTGTTCGGTAAAAAATGTGTTATACTTACCAGGATTATTATAATCGCAGCCTTGAGGGTTTGTGTCAACGCCTTTGCCAACAAGGCCAAAAGTTTGCTAAACTCAAGGTGAAACTTACGTTTTTGCCAGTCTCGAAGCGGAGGGAAAAAATGAAGAATCTATTGATTGTCTTACTGCTGAGCGCTTTTGCCGGGGGGGGGTATGCCATGATTGAAACGCTGAGTATCGAACAACTTACCGCCATCTCTGATCTGGTGGTATCTGCCAAACTTATTGGTGTAAAAGAAACCGGCAAAACCCCGGAAGGCGTTAATATATGCGCCAACCTTGCGGAAATTACCGAAGTATTCAAAGGCGAACTGCCAGTCGGTGAAAAAATAAAAATCAAGACCTTTCCGGGATTTGAAGACGGAGTAAAGTTTTCTGAAGGGAAAAAATACCTGCTGTTTCTGCAGAAACAGGAAAACCATTTCATCGTCACCAACTCTGTTCAGGGCAGCTGGGAGATCGATGAACAAGGCAAATTCATGGGCATGGGAACCGGAAAAACCATTGAAGAAGTTAAAAAAGCTGTCACCGCCAAACCCGCCCCAAAGACAGAAGTTCCCGATCTGCAGCTTTGAATCTTCAAAGTCTTTTACATTTGCCTTATAGGTCGCCATGACTGCTTTTTGTGTTTTCCCGTACTGTTTCCCATACTGCGAGAAGCCCCGTTGAGGCGATTTTATGTGGCGAAATTACGGTTAAGTAAAAGGCTCGGTCCCATATAAGCATAAAAAAACCGGCTGCTGATTTAATTTCAGCAACCGGTTCTTTTACACCAGTTAAAAATCAGTCGGCCAATAGATCCATGACCGCAATGCGGTTTTCATCCTGCATTTTAAAGGCTTTTATCGCAGCTTTCGACTGTAGTTCATTTTTGAACATTTCAATTATTTCTGCAGCCATATCGGCATCTTCAACTCGTGACTGTGCGGCAGTGGTATTGACCAGCTCGGTGGTCAAATTTCTGATTTCAGACTGAATGCCATTTTGCACCGCGCCAATACTGCTGCGCTGCGAAGTTACCGAGTTGATCGCCTGAGAGATCTGATCCATGGCGGTATTCGCCCCCTGAGCCGTCGTCAGATTTGCCTGGTCGACACCCAAAGCCGAGCTGTTCATTGCCGGAATACTGAAATTCTGGCCGTTCTGCAATTGAATCTGCAGAGAACCGTCAAGCAACGGCCTGGTATTATAAGTGGTGTTATTGGCTGTCTGGTCGATCTGCTGCCGAAGCTGGTCGATTTCGAGCTGAACCGCACTGCGGTCAGCGCCGGTCAGAGTACCGTTGGCCGCCTGAACCGACAGTTCATTCATACGTTGTAGCATGGCACTCATTGAACCAAGTGCCCCTTCAGCAGTCTGCATCATGGAAACTTCGTCCTGGCGGTTGGCAATCTGCATCACCAGACCGCGATTCTGTGATTGCATGGTCATGGCAACAGCAAGGCCTGCCGGATCATCGCTGGCCTTATTTATTCGTTTGCCGCTGGCAAGGCGATCAAGGTTTTTTCCTCGGGCTTCGTCAGTTTTCAGCAGATTGCTATGGTTGATAGAAGTAATGGTTTTTCCTATCATAGCGTCCACCTTCATTTCAATTTAAGTCCACTACAAATATAACGTACATTCTACGATTCGTCCAGCAGATAAGGTTCTGCTAGTTGCTCATGATTGCAATAGCGTCTGCTTCAGAGGGGTAGGCTTCACCCATTTGAAGAAGGCCGACCATTTTGAAAACGCCGCTGGTAAGTTCGCTCAAACCTACGAAAGCAAGCTCACCGCTTTTTTCATCAACGATAATTTCGCTTATTTCGATAATCTGGGCGATTCCCTGGGAATTGATGACCGGTGACTCAGTCAGGTCAAGAATGTATTTCTGGTAGCCTTCGGGAAGCGCTTTCTGCAAAGCTTCGAAAAGAATGGCACCGCCTTTTTCATCGAGATAGCCATTCGAACGAATAATAAAAATGCCGTCTTTTTTTTCAGTTTTTAGTGAAAAGTTTGTCATAGCCGCATGTTACCGCAACTTTTAAGCAGTTGTCAATCTTAGAAGGCGGTAATAATTTCGGCAATAACTTCCTGGCCAGACTTGATCGGCTTGACCTGAGCGCTGAAATTGCTGCCTGTTTCAGGAACGCTGGGAAACTCGGAATTCAGAGATATCCGGTAAACTTTGCCGTTTTCGAGGGAATTTTCCACAATAACCACCCGTTTTTCAGGCTCAAAACCGATCACTTTACCCTTAACGACAACAGCGCGCACCGTTTTGCCGGCTTTCACCTGGTTTTTAGCTGGTCGGCTGGTTTTTCTTGAATCGGGTGCCAGAAAACCAAACCAGATAACCGCAGTTATTATCGCACCAATAGAATATGCCAGCAACGCAAATCTTAGCAGACCATGGTCGGCTTCTGTCTTATTTTCAGTATCTCGACGAATCTCCTGAATCTTTTCAAGGCGATAGGCATCACGCTGAGCCTTGCATTTTTCTTCTTCTTCAAGCTTTTGTATGGCGATTTCATAAAGCTTCTGCTTGTTGATGGGATTTTCGCCAGAGCTGATCAAATCAGCCATGCGGTTGCAAATTTCTTCGTAAAGAGCTTTTTTGCTGGTATTGCAAGCCTTGAAATCGGCATAGACCTTGTAAAATAATTCTTCATCAGCACTCGCCAGTAATAGAGATTTGAGCTGCTGCTGATTTTCAGGATCGCCCTCTATTCTGACCGCCTTCAAAACCAGATGAGACACTGATTGAAAGTCGAAGTGACCGCAGCACAGTATGGCATGCTTGCGCTGCACCGGCTGGATCGATGAAATCATTTTTTCCACCAGAGCAATCGCCTGCCCTTTATCGAAAAGCGCAAAAACCCTGATCGCCGATTCCCGAACTTCGTCAGAGCTGTGCTTAATCAGCTGGGGCAGGAACGGCAAAAGCGCGTCGGCATCTATCTTACTCAAACAGTCGATGGCCGCCGCCAGCACTTGGGAATTATCACTCTTAAGCGCCCGGCCCGGGAGCTCAGCATGATTTTTTCGGCCAAACTGCTCGATAGCTTTGAGCATGGAAATCTGATGATCAACCGACAGGTCTTTAAAATTGCTCTGAGCATATGTGAAAACTCTGGCAAAATTTTCGGCATCGATTGAATTTAACAGGTCAGCAGGTTTTTTCTCTTCAACTGCTGCTGGAATAGGCATCTGCACGGTTTCATCGGCGGGCCGACACCCTTTAAGATATTCACTGACCCGGTTTTTAAGTTCAGAGTTTTCTTCGCCCTTCAAATAGGCTTCGATCGTAGCCACAGCCTCTGGAACCCTGTATCGCACCAGATCACAAAGCTTAACCGCTGCCTTAAACCGAAGTTCGACGTCTTCTGAATGCAGGCTGATTGAATAGCGTTCGACAAACAGCTTCAACCGCTTCTGCCGATAATGATTTTCCAGAATTTCCATCATCTGTTCGGGGGTTGCCTGAACGATTCGAGCCTGATAAAGAGAAGTCAGCACCCCTTTTAGAATGCCGTCGATCAGTTTGAATTTTTCACCGACACAGGCCTGGCGAACTTCGAGAAGACGGGCAGGGCTTTGTCCATGCGGGTTAGCCATGAACAACAAACCGGCCTTTTTAATGAGCTCCGCATCCTTTTCGACGGAAATGAAGCGCAGCAGGAGCTTTTCGATCTGATCAAAGGGAAAAAAAAAGGCGTGAAAAAGGGCCGATTGCTTTTCACTTTCAATCTGCGAAAAAAGCATCGATTCAAAATGACGCAGAGCTTCATTGGGGTCCCAGCGATGAAGAAGCCTTACCGCCCGCGACCTGATACCAAAATTTGGATTGACCAGCAGTGGCACGATCAGCGCCTTCAGACTGTCAGGAGCGATTTTTTCCAGAGCTTCGATGGCAGCACTGAGAACCCTGGGATCATGGTGCCGACAAAGCATTTCAATCGCCGGACTGTCTTCAAAAGAACCAAATTTTTTCAGAAACTTGAGAACAGAGGGCAGCAGCTGTGAAGAAAAATTTTGCCAGCCCACTCTTCTCAGGCTTGAAGTAATCAGATGGGCATCGGCTCTTTTTACTGATTCCAGCATCAGCGCCAGGGCAAGTTCATCACGGGTATCCTGCCTGAGCAGAGCATCGATTTCAGAAGCAGTGGCAAAATCCTTATCTGACTGGTCGAGACGAGCCAGAACCTTCTGCATGTGAAACCTTATACCAGGGTCTTTTTCATCATCGATAAGCTTGCGCAGGGCAGCCTGCTGCTGCTCATCCCAGGCCAGGTCCTCGATTCGCGACAGTACCGAAAACCTGATCGAGGGATCAGGCGATTTGAGATCGGCGAAAAACTCTTTAACCGGATCCATTCAGGGGGCTTTTGCCTTTGCGCTTTCGATTTCAAGCTGGGTATAGCCAGTCTTGAATGTAAGCGCAAGGTCAAGCATCTGCTGAGCCGTGGATTTTTCGCCATTTACCAGCATCAGCAGGCCGATATTTCTAAGAACATATCGCTGCAGAGGATTTTTGCGGTTTCGATAAAAAGCCTTTTTGAGAAAATCCTCTGCCATTCTTTTCTGGTTCATCTGCCAGAAAAGCAGACCCTTAAGGTTGAATGCGGCAATTTCCAGATTCTCGATAACATCCGGCTTCGATCCGGCAATTTCGGTTTCAAAACGATTGATCATGTTCAAGGCTTCTTCGGCATTACCTTCGATGAACATGCGGGTGGCCAGAACATAAAGGCCATTGAGCTGATCGATTTTTTTCTGCTCAATATCTACGCCTGATTCGGCAAGCTTTTTCTCAAGATCAGGATCAGCCTTGCTGTAGTTAACCAGCTTTTCATACATTTCAACATCGGTCTGCGCCTGATGGGTAGTAATGATCGCATCATCGAAATAAACCGGGCCGCGAAAGCCTTCGGCAATTTTTATCTGGTCGGCATAATTCAGCCACATGCCCTGGCCGAGTGGATAGAAAGTTTCTTCGGCCATAAGTGCAAATGAAATTTCATTGTAACGTTTGGAAACTGCCGGCCAGCTTTTCAATGCCTCGATCATTCCTTCTGCCTGCTCAGGATGCTGCTTTTTGATTTCGGCCTCAATGTCGGCAAACGGCACCTTAATCGATGCTTCAGCAATGATTGAACCCTGTTTGAGATAGGTGGTAGGCGTAATTTTAAAAGTAAGATTTGAACTCTTGCCAGCTTTTACATTGTTCATCTTCTTTTCAGCGGCATCCACCGTCCAGCCATCAGGAATGATGAGGCGCACCAGTGCTTCTTCAATATTTCCAACAAGTGATTGAAAACTTACGTTTACCTCGAGTTCCTTATGCAAAACCGGGGGCGAGTTCAGTGCCACTTCCAGGCGGTACCACTCAGGCAGCTGTATGGTCGCAGCCTGACTGGCCAAAGCTGTATATAACAAGAAAAAAACCGTTAGAACCTTGATCAGAATTGCTTTCATCAGCTGTCTCCTTCGGTCTGTGCAATTAAACTTCAGTTAATTTTCAGACCTTTTTTTTCATCTTCATCTTCAATGATTTCTTCAGCCTCTTCGGGCTCTTCTATCGGCTCAACCTCCTGGCGAACTACCGGCTGTTCAGCCACCGGGGTAACCGGGGCAAAATCATGGGTTTTAACGCTGCCGGCATAGACCGCCTGTAGAAACTGAGGGTAAACATCATCAACCACATGCATGATAATCATCATTAAAAGATCGAATTGCGCCCTGGTAATGTCATTGTCTTCAATAACATGATGACAACAGGCCGAAAGGCTTTTTCCGTCAGGTGAAATCTCAAATCTGATATCAAGAATTTCATTCATGATTTTTAGCATGAGTTGAAGAACTTCAAGGCGATTCAGCTCAACATTTCTTATGAATCCGGGAACGCGAAAAATCAGATGACCGTTGTGCTGATAAATGAGCAGATGCATGGTCAGGTTTCTGGCCTGCATGTATATCTCCAAAGCATCTTCATCAATGACGCTGAATTTGATCTTGTCTTCTTCAAGAAATCTTTTTACGGTTGCAATGGCCCTGATGGTCATGCGGTTACCTCGACAATTATTCGGTTCAAACCTTTTGATGATATACCCAAGGCCTTACTTGCGAAAACAGGTATTTTCCCTTCTTCTTCAATAACCCTGTCGCGGACCGCTGTTTTAGCCAGAGAGTCCTGCATCCATTCATTCCAGGCCAGCAATGAGACATTCATCTCAAGGCAGGGATAGCGCCCTTCGGTGATCATACGAATTTCGGTGTACATTTCCACCAAACCTTTCAGTTTCAGAGCTTGGGCGGGAAATTCATTCCTGTCTGGCCAACCGATTGATCATAAGCATAAATCTCAGATATGCCCCATTTTGACACCCGCTCAAGCTTCATTTCAATCTGTTCCTGCAGGGTTTTGACCGTTCCAGCTGCATTGTAGGTGCAACTCAAAACACCTCTGGCCATCGCCACCGATTCCATACCTGCGTCGATTCCCACGGAAGTTATACTGCAGTCGGTAACCTGAGCCCCGGTAAAAAAGTCATTCAAACGATTGCGGAACTGGTTATAGTCTTCGTAACCACCAACAACAGCGGGCGAAACCGGATAATACTTCAGGTTCGTATCAAAATTATTCATGACAGAATCAGCATTTTGGGCTTTCACAGAAGCCACCACACTATCCAGAACTGCCTGGACCTCGATTTCCGCCGGAGATACCCCTGCTGTTGAAGACCCTCCGCCTCCTCCGCATCCTACAAGAGTAAAACTCAGAAATACCAGACTGAAAATTATTAGCGGAAGAGCAAAAATTTTTATCATGACCATTCTCACCGATAAATTTTAAAAAGCCGCAGAGCATAAAAACGCTCTGCGGCTGATTGACAGATTATCAAAATCTGATCAGGCTTTGCCTGAGCAGCCCATAATGCGCATTTTGCGTTTAACAACTTCTTTGATAGCAGTGCGAGCCGGGCCAAGATACTTTCTTGGGTCAAATTCTTCAGGGTTTTCGTGGAAAACCTTGCGGATCTGACCGGTTAAAGCCAGTCTTAGATCGGTATCCACGTTAATTTTGCAAACACCGGTTTTTGATGCCTGGGCAATCATGTCTTCGGGAACGCCGCGAGATCCGGGAATCCTGGCACCGTATTTATTGCACACCTCTACCAGGTCTTCCGGCACCGAGCTTGCGCCATGCAGAACCAGCGGGAAATTTGGCAGCTTTGCCTGAATTTCTGCCAGACGATCAAAAGCCAGTCTGGGTTCGCCCTTGAATTTATATGCACCATGGCTGGTTCCGATGGCTATAGCGAGAGAATCGCAACCAGAGCGGGCAACAAATTCTTTTGCTTCATTCGGGTCGGTGTAGGTTGCGTCTTTTGCACTAACCTTGACATCATCTTCCACACCAGCCAGTTTTCCAAGTTCGGCTTCAACGGTAATTCCTTTTGAATGGGCGTATTTAACAACTTCTTTTGTAATTCTGATGTTTTCTTCAAACGGATGTTTTGAAGCATCAATCATTACTGAAGTGAATCCTCCATCAATGCATTTTTTGCAGATATCAAAGTCATCGCCATGGTCGAGATGCAAAACTACCGGAATAGAAACGCCAGAAGCTTCTGCCATTTCCATCGATGCCTGAATCAGGTGAACCAGGTATTCGTGACGGGCATATTTTCTTGCCCCGGCCGAGACCTGAATAATCAGCGGCGCTTTTTCTTCGATCGCGGCTTCAAAAATACCCTGAACGATTTCCATGTTGTTAACATTGAAGGCGCCAATAGCATAGCCGCCTTTGTAGGCTTTTTCAAAAAGTTCTTTCGAAGTAACGAGTGGCATTAATACCCTCCTGCGATTATTTTGGTGCCAAAACGCACCGCACTTACGTGAGCAAGTCTAGCAAAGCTGACCGCAAAAGTCAAAAAAGGCCGGACAAACGCAGAAATTGTATGCAAAGCCGCAAATACCCGGGAAATGTTTAAGTTTGAAATGGCACGCAAAGAATCATTGATTTTTTAACGATCATTTTGTGTGCCAGGTGTTTTTTGCCGTCTTGGTACATCTTTTTTTCCGCTGTGCTACAATAAGAATATGGTTGTCACCAAGTACAGAAACGCAGTGAGGATATTTTTCCTGGTCATGTTTGTGGTCAGCAGCTGGTCAGGATATGCGTCCATTTCATCGCAGGCAAATGAGTATTTACGCAAAGCCCGGGTATTTTTCAGCCGGGGAAGCCTCATCGAAGCAAGAGATTACTACCTCAGAGCCCGGAAAATCGAGCCTGAAAGTGCTGATATTCAACAGGCTGGCCAGGAAATTGAAACGGCGATAAAAAAGAAAACCGATGAACTTCAGCGCCAGGCAGAATTTTTTCTTAACGCCAAAAATGTTCCGGAAGCCGAAAAAATCCTCAAGCAGCTGCTTGTTTTATCTCCAGACAATGGCTTTGGCAAAGAAAAACTGGCTGAAGTCAGAAAGATAAACGAACAGATTGATGAATACCTTAACAAGGGTATAGTTGTAGATCCCAGCAGCGGGCGTTCCCACGACATTGACCTTTATTCAGCGATTTCGCTGCTGAACCGCGCACGGGGTTTCTACGACAATGGTGACCGGGTTAAAGCTCTTGAACTGGTTGAACAGGTTCTTAAACGAGAACCCGGTAATAAAATTGCATTGGAGCTTAAAGACAAGATTCTTCACGTTAATCGCATTCAAGAGTTCATCGATTCAGCAGAAACCGCTTTTCAGCAAGGGAAAATGCGTGATTCCATCGATTCACTCAACCGGTTGATCCAGGAATTACCAGACCGGCATGAATTTCTGCTGCTGCGAGCCAAGGCCCATTTGAAACTTAATCAGCATCAGGAGGCAAAGCGCGATTTCTGGGCTTATTTTGCGATTTACCCTGATCAGAGAAAGGTTCTTTTCCCTTATTTTTCTGAACTATATTACGACATGAACCGTTATGATCTGGCAATGGGGTTTGCCAAAGACAGCCAAACCGGTGAAAATTACCAGACCCTGAGTTTTCAATACCACAGCATGTTCAGATTTTATGTTTTTGAATACATTGTTCTGATGGTTGTCATGCTGGTCATACCCGTCATTATTTATATTGCCTACTGCCGGTTCGATCATCTGGTAACCCGTTTTCCACCAGGCAAGTTCAACCTGGGCACCCAGTTGTTGTTGTCAATGCTGATCTCAGGCCCGGAAAAATATCTGCCTTTATTGATTGAAGTTGCCCGCAGCCTGAACACCCCGTGGTTGAACTATTATGCGGGCATCTGCCTGTTTCGGGTCGGCCAGATTGAAGGTGCACAACGTTTTCTTGCTTACAGTTTCTCGAACGGTTATATCGCCGGGCGGGCTTATTATTTCTTCGGACTTACCAGAAAATTACTCGGCCAGGAAAACTCTGAGCATGATTTCGATGCTTCAATAGTTGCTTCAATGGCCAAAAATACGCGGGGCTGGCATCCAAAATTCATGAAAAGGATTGAACGGGAAATTCTTTCGGGCTATAGTAAAGTACAGGATCTGGAAACTTATGAGGGAATGGCGTGGCATTTGGTAGCCGCCCAGGTAGGAGAAAATTCATGAAGATCATCAGGTTATTTTTCGTTGTTCTGAGCTTTTTTCTGATTCTGGTCGGCAATGCTGATGCTGATCCTTTGTCATTGCGAATAATCAGCGAGTGCGGGTTTACCAGTGATTTCGGCAACCCGGTCGAGTCTTACGAAGACGTTGATAAAATAACCAACATTGGTCCAAGATTGACAGGTTCAGAACTTGCCATATCCCGTTATGACATAAACGCCTTTAACATACCAGTGAAAGATGAAACCGGAAAAGCGCTGCTTAGCAAAATCAGTTCAACTGATGGCCGTGTTTTGTTTGATCATGGTTTCGGAGTCTTTCTCAAACGTAATTTATATGCCGAGGCTGGTTACATGGACGAGGGAGTCTGGAAGGTAAAGGTCCTGAGCGACTTTCCCATTGATTATGATCCCGGAAACAAGCCCCACAAGAAAGAATATTTCCTTTGCCTAAAGGGTGACTGGCCCAAAATTCCGCCGCTGGATTTTGACCCTGACGCAAAATCTTGCGATGTTAATCGTGCTTTGTGCGATTATCCGCCCTGCATCAAGAAAAAAAAATCACGTTTTTCTCCTTTTCCTGTAATCCAGCCAGAAGAGCATCATCAGCCGACCAACAACGTTTTCACCAATCTTGCCAGCCAAATCATGGGAGCCATAACCTCAGGCGGTGCAATAGAACACAAATCAAGTGGAATCACTTTTTCCATGACCTTTCGCGACCGCACTCCGCCAAGAATTATTGGCTGCGTTGGTGACGATTTTCCTGAACTTGGCAAGGACAAACCTGCAAAAACCGGCGATTGGCATAAGATTGAGGGACTAAAAATTGTCGATAACGATTCAAAAAAAGTAGGCACCTGCCTGTGTCTTGGCAAAATCGACGCATATCCTGACCCCGACTGGATGAACAATTCAGAATGGGTAAAAGAGGAGCCATTTAGAGAAGTTGAAAAGGATGCCGACGCTCAATACATAATCATGCCCAATTCCTGCCATGGTTATATGCAATACAGCATTTTCGCCTGGGACAAAAACGGTCTGCTCAACCCCGGTGACCCGCACATCATCGAAGACAAGCCCGAATGCTGCTATGGCCTGAAAAAACCACCGACTGGCTTTGCTAATCTTGGCCGAGAACCGCTTACGGCTCTTGGCTGGCCACTTACCCTTCCACTTGGTGACAGCCTCCTCTCAGTAGATCCGAAATTGATCGACCCCGATCAAAAACGGGGAACAGGTCTGCTGAACATCGTCGACAACGATCTGCCAAATATTGTCATCAAATTCACTTCGGTTAAAGACGGCAAATCTACCATGTTTCCGCCGGTTATTCAGCCACTCGAACTTCCAATTTTCACTTCTTCGGAATATAAAAAAGACAGTGGAGTGGCAGATGCCAATGCCAAAGATTATGAAGATTTCGTAGGAGGAGCAGGGGCGGTATTTACCAATGATCTGGTCGATAAAACCGCTTCACTGTTTTTCAAAGTCCTTGAGATCCTGCCATCTCCAGTCATGGAACCGGAAGAAGCAGGACTGTTGAATCGAATTAAATTTCCGGCAAATGAAGATGACATGGATTTCATCAGGAAATGCTTCAGGCTCGAAGATTATAAAGAATCAGACACTGATATCAACGGGGCACCAATTATCGGCAACCTCGATACCTTTGGCAAGCGCAACGGCATTGGGGGCGAAGTTACCGCAGTTCTAGAAAGCCCGCTTCAGGAAGACGTGGAATACCTGGTCAGCGTCTGGACTGACGACAATGTCAAGTGGGCAACCAAAGACGAAAGCGGTAAGCTGCTGACCACCATTCTGGCCCTGCCTACCGGGATAAACGGTGGAGAAATCAACCTTAGCATTCCCAACCAGCTGCCCCCGGTATCGCAAAAAATGGTCATCGACAAAACGCGGGCAGTTTCCAGTGAAATGCGGGTCGTCTTCAGAGAACCCACCCCCCCGGGCGGCAGTGGCAATGTTTCCTTTTATCATGACCGAAAATTTCCATTCATTGAAGTATGCGCTACCGATTTTGCTGGATTAACCAGAAAAATTAAGCTTTTCATCAGAGTTTCCAACGAAAACCCCAATATTCGAATTCTTGAGCGCCAACACGAAAAACACGACTGATGCAATAATAATTTCGCCCCAATGCAGAAGCAGCCTGTGCATTTTTCGTTGACAACCGGCTGATTACGTACATAGTCATATTTTATGTTAAAATTAGAATGACCTGTGCGATAATTTTGAAAGTCGATGTCAGTGAAATGAGGCTAGACCGCTCAAAAAGATCAGGTGTAACTCTGGTCGAAATTATGATGGCAATTGTTATCCTGGCACTGGCGGTACTGCCGGTGATCGGTTCTTTTTCCAAATTTTATGGAACAGCCTCGCGCCAGCTTGAACAGGAAACTGCCCTGAAGATCAGCGAAGCAACAATGAATAAACTAATGTCGCATCAATATTCTGAACTGGTGACCGGAGCCAGTTTCAGTCTCCCTCTGGATTTTCGGACCCCGGAAGGCGTTCTTACCGGCAGTCTCAACTTCGCCGGCAGTACCGGTAATTCAGGGCCGGTAAAAATCGGCAATGTTACTTACAACATCACCGCCGAAGTGGAAAAAGTATTCATCGCCCAAGACATTCTGACCCCGCATCCAAACGCAATGGAATTGAAATATCCCATAGACCCCCCACCAGTGCCTCCGTCTCACGATCTCGCTGCGATTGCAACCTATTCCTGCAGTGACGACCTGATAATGATCAGGCTGAAGGTTAATTATGGCGGACCAAAAGATGTGGAGCTTATGTCTTTTAGAGCGGATATGAGCCGATGAATAAAATTATCGCGCAAAAAAGAGGTATTGCCATCGCGGTGGTTCTGGTGTTTTGCGTTGCTGTTCTGGGCCTGGTTACGATTCTGGTAATGAATACCAGATTTCACAAAGGCAGTCACAATGTTCAGTTTGAGCAGACCAGGGCCTTGATGGCGGCAAAAGCGGCAATGCAGCTGGCGATCTATAAGTTTCGCGTATTGCCTTCTGAGTTTTACAAGCTGCATGAAATTGAGAAAAAACTGCGCGCCGATCCAAGTAACTCCCTTCTGATTAACAAACTTAACGCTTTTGTAGACATCTGGAATAAAGATTTTGACTCAGACGTTCCCGGTTCACCGGCCGACAAAATCAATCAGAGAATGAACTCTATTGATCAGATAGACGCTAACAATCGTCATTCATTCAAAGTTGTTGAATTCAAACTGGTTTCTCGAAAAAACAAGGGCTACGTTAAAGATTACATCCAGATAAGATCTTCAGGGAAATACGGAAATTCAGAAAAAATTCTGGAGGAACTGATTGAGGTCACAATTGTACACTGATAAAGGGAATAAAGGCTTTACCATAGTTGAACTGGTCATCACCATTCTTGTTTTCAGCGGATTTGTGACCGTTCTCATGTATTTATACAGCCGCAGCAACGATTCCTTTAAAATCACTCTGTGGAAACAGCAGCGTACTGCAGAATCGGAGATATTCTGGTCTTTCATGCGCAAACATCTGGAAGAAGCCACCAATGAACTCAACCTGGCCGACCCATTCGTAGAAAACCCAGATGTAAATGTAAAAATCAAACCGATAAAATTTCACCCTACGCCAAATTCAGTATATAACGGCAATATAATGGCATGGAACTGTTCAAAAATTGATTTTAAATTCAGTCCAAAGCCGAGTCATTCTGTCGTCCATAAAAATTATTTTCTCAAAAAGAACTCCAGAGTCCTGGATCTGCAATCTTCATCGAAGAGTCTCGCGAAAATCCAGGATGTCACAGAGGTCGATATAAAAGCAACCTCAGTAATGAAAACCCATGATTTTGATGAAACATTTGTTACAGGTCCGAATCCGGATGCTGTCGGAACTGTGGTTGAAATATCAATCACCATGCAGCCTCCCAAAGGGTACATGGGCGAGAACCTGAAAATTGTTCAGAGTCACAAGTTCAGAGCAAATGTGGGTTCAGAGACTAACTCGAGCCCGAGTTACTGAGAGGTCTGCCTTTTAACATGAAGCGAACACAGAAAATTGCCATTCTGCTGATTTTAATGTTCGCTTCAGCAACTGAAATTTTCGCTCAGGAAGACAAACTCAACCTGGTGATTCCCCCTTCGCCGATTCCATGGGTAATTGTGGCAATTCTTGTGATTCTCGTGACAGCTCTTCTTACAGTAATATTTATCATGGCGAGAAAAGCGATTGGCGAAGAGTTTAAAATCGAGCAAACCAAAAGAAAAAAGATCGAAGATTCTTATGCAAGCAAGGTTCGCAGCGAATACATGGCAAAGCAGGCATTGCTGGATCAGCGACTTGATCAGGTTAGACAGCGTTTTTCGATGGTTATTGTCAAAGTCAAACATTTGCTTGACACTCTCAACCCCGACGAGCTTTTTAAAGCCATCATCGAGATGATCGAAACAGATATCGGCGCCAACCGCTACATCCTTTTTCTTATTGATCCTGCCAAAAATGAGCTTTATCCATTCAGGTGGTCGGGCTATTCAGAAGAGATAAAAAAAATACTCTTTATCCCACTGGGGCACGCCCATATTCTTACCCAGTCTATCAAGCGGCAACAGACGCTCTACCGGGCAATGGCGATGAATGACATTGAAATTCGCCAGTTGATCGACCGAAAACCGGTTTCCAATACGCTGGTGGCGATACCTATCTGTTCTCACAAAAAGTCCTTCGGAGTCATTCATATTGAAGCTTTTGCTGATGGGCACACCGATCTTGACGAGAACGAATTGAGATTTTTTTCGGCTTTGCCCACTTTTATTGGTGGTGCATTGAACAACGCCGACATTTTCGTTACCACACGCGAAGAGCTGACCTCGGTTCAGAAAATTTCAGAGCAGGAAATTGCGGAAAAGAAAAAGTTGAAAGAAATCTTTTCGCGTTACAGCTCGGCTGAACTGGTCGAGACGTTGATGAAGAAACCAGACAGCATTGACCTGGGAGGGGTTAACAAGGAAGCGGCAATTTTGTTTTGTGATATCGCCGGCTTTACCAGTTTCAGCTCCAGGTATTCGCCAAAAGAAGTTGTTTCACTAATGAACGAGTATCTTTCACGAATGACTGAAATAATTCTTGATCACCATGGTGAGATTGATAAATTCATCGGCGATGCGATCATGGCGAGATTCGGCGTAATGAGCGACCTGCCATATCCCGGGCGGAATGCGGTTGAAGCTGCCAACGCGATGTTTCAGGAGCTTTTCAATCTGCGGAATGACTGGTCTGCAAGAAACTTACAGACTTTTGACATAAGAATCGGTATTGCAACCGGCATCGTGCTGGCCGGCAACATTGGTTCCAGCAGAAGACAGGAATTCACTGTTATGGGCAGCACCGTCAACCTCGCTTCAAGGTTAGAAGCTCTAAACAAGCAGTTCTCCACAAGAATTCTGGTCGATGAAACCACATTCAACCAGCTTCCCAAGGGAGTAAAATCGGTTAGACGTGAAAATGTTCAAATACGCGGTCTTGATGAAATGTTGAATATTTATGAGATTCTCGAATACAGCGGCGGCGCCAGGGTTATTTCATTGCAGCAGCGCTTTGAACAAAACCAGAATATCAGGTCGGCTCAGGTTGCAGAAGAAAAGCCCAATCAGCCCGAGGTAAAAAGCTGATTATCAGTTAACACCAAATCTGTGGTGAGCCAGAAAAACAAGAAGTTCATGGTTTCGGTTAGCTTTAAGCATGGCCATTGAAGAAATTTCCACCGGCGCTTTTTTCACCAGCATCTCAACCAGAACATTGTTGCCACTCAACGCAGGATCAAATTTTCGTTTGAATGGAGAATTTTTAAATAGCCCTGGTTCGGTCGAAGCCCAGAAAGAATCAGTTTCAGAACCTTCAAAATTATGGGCGTCGGCCACCTGATAATCGAGCATGGAAATCTGGTCTAGAAAAGGATCAAGGGCTTTTACCGTGGCCGGGTAAATATCATGAAGAAGAACGGCACCACCGTGAGATTTGCCTGTCAGCCCAAGTTGACGCGATAGATTTCGCAGAATTTCGGTTTCGTTTTTATTCTGCCAGTCTTTTGGGTCAATGGTCCAGAGCATGATGCTCATGTTTTCACTCTGGCAGATTCTGATCAATTGTTTGTTTAAAGCACCGTAAGGTGGTCTCAAAAACCTGGGCTTTCTGCCAGTAATTTTTTCAACGATACTATTTGTTCGATCAATCTGCTGTCTGACCATTTCCTCACCCAGTTGGGCAAGGTTTTTGTGATTGTATGAATGATTGCCGATTTCATGGCCTTCGTCTGCTATTCTTTTAAGGATCTGGGGATATTTTTCAGCCTGCAGACCCAAAACGAAAAATATTGCCTTGAGGTTTCTTTTTTTAAGAATGTCGAGAATGTGCGGAGTTGTTCTGGGGTGTGGACCATCGTCAAACGTAAGAAGTATTTTTCGTTGGCCGCCAAGCAGGCTGACCAGGCGGGGCCGGCTGAAGTAGATAGCTGCCTGAGCAAGGCTTTCGTCGAGAATCTGCGCTTCAGTTTCGAGATCAAGTTCGGCCTCAGCCATTCCAGGGTCAACGGCAACCGAATCCTCGGTAAGCAACGTTGCCCAAGCCAGGTTTAGCGTACAAACCAGAAGAACGGCCAGCGCCAGAACTTTATTAAACTGCGAAATTTTTTTTCTCATGTTGGTAGTATCGGCAAAACTTAAAAAAAAATTATTACAACGAAATTGCACTGAATTTTACCCTGTACTTAGTATATAATTCAGGCAAATGCTATGCAGATCATCTTAAAAACCGGCTTTTTTTCATTACTTCTGGCGGTAATCGCAGTAATTTTGGATTTACAGACGTTAATAGCTCAAGAGCGCCCCGAAGCAGAGCTTAAATCCACTCTTATAGCCAGCATCGACTTCGTTCCAGAAGTTCTGGAAATGGTGCGTCGCCAACTTTCTGAACAGACCGGGCGTGGCGTTTCCCTGATTTTTCAGCCAGCTGAGCCTGATTCAGCAGAGATTCCAGAGCAAAAACCTCAGGCGATTCTTATCGAAAAAGGGCTTATCATCCCTGAAAAACTGCAGGATTACAATAAATCGCCGGTAAAAATTGAGCTTGTCTGGGTAATGGTATTTCATTCAAGTATATGGCAATTGATCGGAGATGAATTGACCCCGGAATCATTCGGGAAGGCTCTTTTACAACACAAAGAAAAACACCCGTTCTTTTTTCCATGGTTCGAATCCCTTTTTTCAAAACACAGCCTGTTAAATTTCTGTCAAAACTTTTCTAATTGCAGCGCCAGGGGAAAATATGAAAAAAAGCCTTTCTGGCAGCAGTCTGGGGCAATTCGTCTGCTTTATCGGGCAATGGAACAGGGTCTGTTAAACCCTCTTTCAGTAGAAGCAGACCAGATGCTGGCATGCAAGGTATTCACTGCCGGCGATTCGGTTTGTTTTTCAATGTGGGTACCAATAAAGTGGCTTAGCGCTCCAGAACAGGTAAAGAGATTTTTTGGTGACGCCCGGATTGGAGTTTTCAAAGTGAATGACCGCCGCCTGCTTCCCCGGCTTTCTCTTGATCTTTGGCTGGAAAAAGGTTTTGACCTGCCTTTAACCGCGTCAGAAACAATCGCCCTGGAGGGATATGAATTAATTGAAGCGGGCATTGAAAAAAAGCGCGACTGGTTCAGGCGAGATTTTTCAGAGGCCTACGATCAGCTGATCATTGGAGATTTCTGATAATGAACGTTTCGTTGCGTTTTAAGGTTATATCTCTGCTGTTTATCATGATTACCAGCCTGGCTCTGATCATGAACGAGAAATCAACCGCGCTGATTTACGAAAAAACCCAGGAAACCTTTCAACAACGGCTTGAGCAGCTGGCTGAGTCGGTAAAATCATACTGGGAATCGGAAAAGAACACATTATTGAGCAATTCAATGCTCTATGCCGAATCGGAAAAAATTATAAACTACTCAACTTACAGCCTGCTGAATCTGCTGCAGCAGGAGCTTGAGAGGCTCATTTCCAAAACCGGCTTTCATGATATGCGCCTGCTCTTGAAAAATGGACAGCTTATCAGCAGTAGCAGCCCCATAATAGCGCAGTCTTCACCGTTCAACCTTAAAGACACCAGATTGCATCTGGCCCAGGTTGAACTGCAATATGGCGACGAAGGGCTTTTTCTGGTCGCCGAGGTGCCGGTGCAGAAAATGGGCGAGTTGATCGGTCGTCTTTCACTTCGCCGTAAGCTTGATGATACCAGACTGAAAAAAATGGCACGTAATCTTCAGGCAGACGTTTCACTCGGGGTTCGGGAACAGATCGTGGCTTCATCGCTCGAGGACCGGGCCAGAGATGATATGGTCAAAGAGCATTTTCGTAAAAGCGAAAGCCGTGAAATGATCATGCGCCTTGTGCTGAAAGGAGAAGTTTTTTCGGTTGGAAGGCTGGCCTTCGAAAAGACAACGGAGGGTGATCCTTTGATCATCTACGTTGCCGTTTCCCAGAAAAAAATGCTTTCTCTGGTAGAGCAGGCCCGCAGCCAGAACCTCAGCGTCACCGGCTGGGCACTGCTGCTTACATTGCTGCTTACCATCGTATTTTCTGAACGGGTTCTCATCGCAAGAATTCGAGCAATAAGAGATGGGGCTAACCTGATTGCGGAAGGCAATCTCGACCAGAAATTCAATATTGTCTCGGGCGACGAACTCGGCGATCTGGCACGTTCATTCAACCGCATGGCCAGCAATCTGAAAAGCAATCGAGACCGACTACAGCATTATATTGATCGCATCGAGAAACTTGCCAATTACATTCAAAACATTCTTGGCAGTCTCAAAACCTGCGTTCTGACCTGGAACATGAGTGGTTACATCGAAACGGTAAACACATCGGCAATTGCAGAACTTGGCGAATACTACGGTGATCTTGAAGGGCTGTCTTTGCACCGTTTTTTGAAGAAACTCAAGCTTGAATCGCGAGCCGAAATGGTAAAAGCCCTGCGTGAGATAACCTATTCAGAGTCAGACCGTCAGTTCGATATCGAGATTGACCTGGGTGAGCATGGAGGAATCAAGGTTTTGCAGGGTGGCTTCTCGGTTCTGCGAGACAACGCGGGCAAGCCTTACGGCTTTGTTCTGACCCTCAGTAACATTACTCAGCGCAAGATCATTGAGCAGCAACTCTATCATGCCGACAAGCTCAGCTCAATTGGCCAGCTTTCAGCCAGTGTTGCCCATGAGATAAAGAACCCGCTGGCTTCGATAAAAACGCTCGGTCAGCTGCTTCAGGAAGAGACGGGGGAAGATGACACCCGCCGCGAATATATTGATGTCATAGTCTCTGAAGTTAACCGGTTGAACGGGGTTGTCGAACAGTTGCTCAAATATGCGAAACCAGAGGGCTCATCATTCAGGCAGCAGGCTTTTTCAGATGTGATCAAGCCGGTTCTGGCGCTGGTAAATCATGAAGCAGAGCGTAACCGGGTTATTCTCAAGGCAGAATTTGATGAGAATCTTCAGGTTTACGTTGACGCCGAAAAGATTAAACAGGTATTCTTGAATCTGATTTTTAACGGCATGCAGGCAATGGGAAATGGCGGCACCATTTCAATCAGGGCAGTGAAAGAAACCGAAAGCCCATGGACCGCCTTTGCAGTAGAGGACAGCGGTGCCGGCATGCCCGAAGAAGTCTGCAGAAAAGTTTTCGAACCGTTTTTTACGACCAAGCAGAGAGGTACTGGCCTCGGGCTTGCTATAGTCAAGAAAATCATTGACCTGCATGGTGGAAAGATCGAAGTTAAAAGCGAGGCCGGCAAGGGAACGACATTCACCTTTTATTTGCCAAGTAAACAGGAAGGTTAACCGAATATGCTGTTCAAATCCCACAACATTCTAATCGTTGATGATGAAAAATCGATTCTATTCAGCCTTTCAGCCGCACTCAAAAAAGAGGGATACCAGGTAAAAACTGCTGAAAACCCTGATTCAGCATTGAAATTAATGGAACCGGGAGCTTTTCAGGTAATCATTTCTGACTACAACATGCCTGGTATGAACGGTATGGAGTTTCTGGCACAGGTAAAACAGCTCGACCCCGATGTGGTCTTCATTCTAATGACCGCCTACGGTTCAGAAAAACTGGCAATCGAAGCAATGAAGCAGGGGGCCTACGACTATTTTTCCAAACCCTTTGACATTGAGGAAATGCGGGTTATCGTCGCCAAAGCCTGCGAGCGATTCAATCTTGCATTTGAAAAGAAAAGCCTTGAAGAACGTTTTCTGGTAGAGCCCGAACAGGATCGGATTATCGGTGAGTCAAACGCTACCCGGCTGGTCAAGGAAAAAATCGAGCAGGTCGCGAAAAGTGATATAACCGTGCTGATTCAGGGCGAATCAGGAACCGGGAAAGAGCTGGTTGCGGAAGCGATTCAACGCAAAAGCAACCGGGCAAGCGGACCATTTGTAACCCTAAATTGTGCAGCATTGCCAGAAAACCTGATTGAAAGTGAACTTTTCGGCTATGAAAAAGGAGCGTTCACCGGTGCAATTGCGCGAAAGCGTGGAAAATTCGAAATTGCCAGTGGGGGCACAATTTTTCTCGATGAAATTGGTGATATGGCTCTCAATACTCAGGCCAAGGTGTTGCGTGTCATCCAGGAGCGCGAAGTAGAGCGACTTGGCGGTTCAAAACCCCTCAAAGTCGATGTCAGAATCATTGCCGCAACCCACAAGGATCTCAAAGAACTGATCGAGAAAAAGCAGTTCAGAGAAGACCTGTATTACCGCATCAATGTGGTGAACATTCAGCTTGCGCCATTGCATGAAAGGCCCGAAGATATTCAGCTGTTGATCGAGCATTTCGTCAAACTTGCCTCGGCAAAAGCCGGTCGAGAAATTAAAGGCCTGACCCCGAAAGCCATGACCGCCATGAAAAACTACAAATGGCCGGGCAATGTCAGGCAATTGCAGAATATTATTGAAGGGGCTTCAGTTTTTGTCAAAGGTAACATGATCGATCTGGAAAATCTGCCTGAAGAAATCAGACTGGGTTTTGCCCCCGAAACGGCCACCGGCATGTTTGACTGGCTGGAAGACCAGATCAATGAGGGAAAAACCCTTGATGATGTGGTTGCTCAAATTGAAAAAGAGCTGATTCTGCGCCTGCTCAAAGTAGCTGAAGGCAACCAGTCAAAATGCTCCCAGATGCTCGGTATAAAACGTGGCACCCTGCAGTATAAAATGAAAGCCTACAATATCGGCTGAGTCTGCAAGCAGGTCGGCGCGGCGACCAACCCCTATCGAATATTTATTCTGTGATCCATAAAAAAATCTTCGGCGCCGTGATTATTCGGTAGAGTAGAAGATTACCCAAGTGCGGAAATCGCCGGTAGTTGGGGTCGAATTAATCGTGACTTCGATGTCGCCCCAGTTTCCCTGCGGGTATTCGACCATACGACAGCCATAGCCCTTAATGCCCAGCGGATTGCTGTAAACGGGATTTTCGCCGTAGCTGAGCCCACGCAGACCATCGACACCAGAAAACTTACCGCGCAGCTGAATGTTCTTGAACTGGTGCTTGTCGGCATTGTAACCCGGCAATCCGGTAGATAGACCCAGATCGTCGCAAAACAATGCCAGACAGAAGTCGTGGAAAAATTCGCGAATGCTCAAAGATGAAGGATTTGCCAGGCCAGCCCTGATAATGTTGTTGTCAACATCGACCAGTCCAAGGAAGGAGCCGTCTTTTTTCTCAAGAACTTTGATGGCGTTATATCCGCTGCAGCGGTCAAAAAGATACTGGGTAAAAAGAAAAACCATGCCGTAGTTGTAGTATTGCGGTGAAGTGGGCCAATGGTTCAATGAAACTACTTCTGAATACTGCAGATATTGCGAAACCCAGTTTAATGAACGGGTATCGCCCTGATTGAAGCCATAGCCGGCAGCCTGACGGGCGAATGTTGAAAGGCCCATGCTTTGCCAGTCGGTTCCCATGTTTCCCTTTTGATTGAAATAAATCATAAACGACAGGGTCTGGGCAAGACCACCGTAAAAGTCGTTCTTGTTGTCAGCGTATGTCTCACTGTTAAGATAAAGAATTTCGGTGCCGGCAGAGTTAGTGGCTGCCGGATCTTTATCGCGCACATCAAAGTATGAAGCAACCTGTTCGGCCCCTGAAGTTTCGTTAAGCGTCGGCGAAACGAACAAAGCAATGCGTTTCTGTGCATCAATGTTGCCTTCGGGCGGGTCGCTGATTCCATCGGTGCAGGCGGTAGCGATAGTTTGATAAATACCTTTAAAACGTTCGTTTATCTCTTTTGCCCGATTTTCATCGATGCCAGCGGCAGTTACATCAACATAGACGATGGAAACGCTGTCGGTGGCTTTAATGGTGCCGGTAGCGAGAATGTCATTGGTCGAATTGAAGGGTTCGGGTGCGGTAAAATCACGTAGATAGACTTCAAGAGTCGGAGAAGCCGGTTCGGCCAGTGATGCTCTGACGTCAGGTCTTATTCTTACCGGCAGATTGGAACAGCGAACCGACAGATCGGGCTCATGCACCGGCTTTTCTTTTACGCTTGCAGCGGGCAGATCAGGCACCTGATCGAAATTTCCACCCATAAAAGCCGAAAGACTATAGGCATAGTCACCAGCCAGGTCAAGGGCACCATCGCCTGAAAGAACACTGAGAAAAACAATTCTTTCTGTGGGCTTGAGTTTAGCCAGATGCAGAGTGCCTCCAGTTGATACCGTGGTAAAATCGTAAATTCCGTAGTCGGCGAGAGTGTTGTTTATCGTATTGTAGGCGGTATAAATCAGGCCATTGCTTTTAGATTCATTGACCTGAACGATCACTTCTGCTGTTTTGTCGGGCGGCAAAATGGAATTGTCGGGAACATTGAAGCTCAAACGATTGTCGGAAAAGTTCAGGAATTTGTCGGGAGTTATTGTGTGGCCGCCAAAAAGAACCTTAACGATGTTTTTGTCTGCACCGAAATTGTAGCCATAAACGGTAAGCGGAACGCCAGGAACTGAGCGTTTCGGTGAAAGGTGAATCAGCTGTGGGGTAATGGTTATTACCACCGAACTGAATCCATCGAGCTGATATTCATTGCTCTCAATGCGAATCGACAGAGTGCCGGTCTTTGCGACCTGTGGCAACTGAATCTGCATGGTTTTCTCATTTGGCACGGCAACGGTGGTGCACATGGCATCGACGAGCCGCACTTTGTTGAATTGAGAAATCAGGTTGAAATTACGCCCATAAAGAGTAATGGTCTGGCCGCCACGGGCTATTGAAGGTTGAGCGCTGATTATCACCGGCCTGGCGGTAAAAATCCGCGACTGGGTTTCTTTCGAACTCTGCCCGTCGATAATAACCTTGACCGGCCCGGTTTCTACTTTAGCAGGCACGACAACCGTGATTTTGTCGTCTTTGAGAGAATTCCAGTCGATAATCCGGGCTTCTTTGCCGTTAAACGTGACCTTGCCGGCCCGGGTTCCACAGCCGCGGCAGAAGATGCTTATCTGGTCGCCATCGGTGCCAAGCGAAGGCAAAAGGGCGACAATGGCGAATTCCGGGTCATAGCTTGCCGCTGCAGTTGAAAGGGAGAAATTCTGATTTTCGGTAATTTTTCCGGCGAGAACTCTTACTCCATCTTTCACGATTGGGCTGTAACCACTGGCTCGCGCAACCACCCGGTAGTCTCCCGGTGGAATCGGGCCAAGCAGATAACGACCGTCTGAGCCGGTTATAGCCTGAGCCTGCCAGGTTTCAACGATTGCACCGACGAGAATGTTTCCGGTTGAACTGGCGACAATCGTGCCCTGTATCCGGCCATTGTCGAGATCGCCATTTGCGGTGCCAGAACTTGTCAGACTGGTTGTTGAAGAAGTGCCACCACATCCGGTAAAAAATAGAAGGCACAGGGCACAGATGAAAAAAAGGCCGGTGCGCCAAAAAATATTGTGCATAATTTTTTAAAATTTTTCCTGGCTTTAAAATAGAACAGAAAAGCAGTTTAACGAAAATTTACCTGTAGGGATTGTGCCAAAATGGATTTTTTATGTCAAGTTTATTAACTTTGATGTCGAAAAGAAAGGTGAGAAATACTGTCAGGCCGTGCCCGGTTTGCAGAAAATAACAGGAGACAAATATGAGGCAGACGAATGCTGGAATCCTTCAATGTTACAGTGCATTTCCAGGAGTTATACTGATTATACTCTTGATTTTGCTGGGAGCGCACAGCCCTGCGCTGGCCGATATTTCCAACGTTTCATTGCAGGTCGATTCATCAGGCGGCACTACCAAAATAAATGGCTCCGGCCAGGTAACCCTCTCGGCTTCCTGGTCAGGCGATACTCCCCCATATTCAGCCAGCTTCAAAAATGGCAGCAACACACTTGGGACAGAAGCGACATCTGGCACCACTGCCAGTATGGTCATTTCAGGCGCTGTTTTAGGGCACGGCAGCAAAACCTTTTCAGTTTCGGTTCTTGAGTCTTCGGTTCCCAACGCGGTAGCGGTTTCCAACAGCAACACTCCGGCAGCTGTTGAAGTTGACCTCGTTGCTCCAACCATAACCATGACACTGAATGGCAGTACTTTTTCAAATAACGCAGGCAGTAATGAAATCAGAATTCAGGTCGGCAGCAACGAAATGATCTCTGCCCCGGACATTACCGTTTCACCAAATACCCTTGGCGCAAGTGTAGTTGCCGATGGCACCAATCCGACCACCGGCCAGAGCTTCCTTTTTACAATAACCCTCACCAGTGCGACCAGTGGCAATTACACAATCACCGCCACCGGCCGCGATGTTTCTGAACCGGCCTCCGGCGCGAATGCCGGCACCACCAATCAGATGATCACAGTCAACGCAACAGGACCCGGCGCTGGTGCTATTACCGGCGTAACACCCGGTAATCCGACCAATGCCAATAACATCACTCTGACCGGTAACACTTCTTCGACCATGGTTAACACCAGACCGGTAGAAATTCTTGAAGGTGGTTCAGTGGTTACCACTGGTTCAATAAGTGGTTCAAACTGGTCAGCAACCATCAGCAATGTAACCGAAGGCGAGCATACCTACACCATGCGCGGCTATGACGCTCTCGGCAACTTCTCGACCGAATCCGCTCCCTACGTCGTAAAAGTTGACCGCACTAAGCCGGCAACTCCGGTTTTGAATCAGCCGACCACTCCGACCAGTGCAAGTTCAATATCTCTAACCGGTGTTGGTGCGGTAGAATCTGGAACCGTGCAGTCAACTCCGGTTAAAGTTCAGGCCTATGACATGAACGGTGCCGCGGTCGGCTCTCCCGCCAATGCAGCAGCCGATGGTTCTTACACCATTTCAGGAATTCCGCTTGTTAACGGGATGAACCAGTTTTACGTCGTTGCCCTCGACGCAACCCTGCCTGCAGGCAACCAGTCGGGACTTTCCAACCGGGTAACGGTTACCCGCGACAACGCTGCTACCGGCATAACCGGCGTGTTCATTTCACGTCAGCCCTATATGGCATCTTACTCTATTCCGCTTGACCCAGGTTACATGCTCGGAGCCGGCACCTATAACATTCAGCTGCGCTTTGGTGAAGACATGGATCAGAGTCAGAATCCGACCGTTACCGTTCAATCGGTTGGCGGTGGCATCATCAGTAACAGCGCCGGTTCGTGGGTCGCTTCCAATACTTTCCTTGGCACCATTTCCATTCCGACCAACGGCGGCCCTTCTTATGACGGCATGGCCTCATTCAGGGTTTCCGGGGCAAAAGATGCGGCCGGCAATGTGATGACCGAATACAACGAATCCAACGCTTTCAACATCGATTCAACTCCTCCGGTTTCGACTTTTGACAGCGAAGACACTATCTACGTTTCAAGCGCCGGCACTCCGGTTCCCCTTAGTGGCACCGTCACTGACGCTGGTTCAGGTATCGAATACGTTGAACTGGTATGGGAAAATTTCGACGGCACCGGCCTTGCATCAAGAACCGTGCCAATTCAGGCTGCATCGCCTTCTCCATGGAACACCAACTGGGATGCATCGACACTGAATCCGGGGCGCTACAAACTCTGGGTAATGGCAGGCGACCGCGCCAAACCACAGGCAAACGTTGAAAGTTTCCGCACAAAAACCTATCGCATCGTTCTGATCGACCGCGAAGTTCCTTCGGTAACTAAAATCAGCGTGGGAAACGCCGCGGCTGACATCAACGAAATGAATGGCGGCCAGCCCCCGGTTATCGCCAGTGCGGTAACCCGCCTGGTAGCGGTAATTGCCGATGGCGGCAATTCAGGTATTGCATTCACCGACCCGAAATTTGAATTCACCCTGATTCATGATGAGACCAGCAGCCAGATTCCTGGTAACTATTCCAACAATGGCAGCGACACCATCTATTTCGATTTCCCGCAGCTGACAGTAAATGGCACCTATACGGTTAAGGTCACCCCGGTAGACAAGGGCGGCAACGTCGGTGCCAGCAGCACCAGACAGCTGATCATCGATACCGAAGCGCCTGCTACCGTTACCTTCAGCCCGGCAAACCAGGTAATCGCCAATGAAACCCAGATTGCGCTAGCAGCCGACGAAGTATGGGGTATTATCAATGATGCAAAGGCAGACTTTACCAGATCGACTATAGAAGTGCGCTATAACGGCAATATCGTGGGGGTTCAGAAAGCTAACGCATCAACTACCGCAGTAGTATGGGATCTTTACGGCACCACCGCCACCTTACCTAAAAACCAGGCAGGAGACGGTCGCTATGACATCACTGTCGTTCCCTATGATGTGCTCGGCAACGTCGGAACTGCTCAGAGAGCATACTTCAACTATGACTGCGTTCCCCCGGTAATTACTTCATTTACTCCGGCGGTCGATTTGAAGGTTGCATCACCAACCTGGTTCGGTCTTGAACAGTCTGAAATCAGTATCTCGGTATCAGACGCTCCGAAAGATATCATTCAGTATAAAGGCAACATGGATAACGGTCAGCCTCCAGTAGGCTTCAACTTCGCCACCGTCCAGATTCCCGGCGATCCCAACTGGTATAACGGCCAGGGCTCGGGAGTGAATTTCACAACCAGCTCATTCACCTATACCATGGATGGCGTGTTATCGGGCCCTGCGCATTCTTCGGGAAACAGTCTGGTTCAGTCGAGACCTGCAGTACCGGCCAATACCCAGGCCGGGGCATCTCAGATTGACGTCACCATAAACATCCAGGATAACGTCAATGATGGTCAGGTAATACCCAACTCTTCACAAGCTTCTTATACACTGCTGTTCGACTACCTGGCACCGTCGAATCCCACAATTGCCAAGCCGACCTCTTCAGCTAACAAGTATTGCAAAAATTCGGTGACCATTGAGGGCTCAGCCCGCGACAACGGCACCGATGCTCGTGTAATGATCAACAGCATTCAGTGGTCTGAAAACGGAAGCGCATTCACTTCCTTCCCGGTTTCAGGCCTGCCCAAAAACCCGGCAAGCTTCACCACTTCATTCGACATCACCGGTCGCGCCGACGGCACTTACAACCTTGACGTAAGAGCGGTCGACCTTGGTAACAACCCTTCAGCAAACACTCAGGTTACCTTCGTGGTTGACCGCACTCCGCCCAAGCCTCCTGAAATGATCGTTCCGCTGCCCGATGTTTATACCAATAAGCGTGGCCAGCTGTTCAAGTGGGCTGCATCTACCGATGCCGATCATTATCTGCTGCAAATTGCCGACGATTCATCGTTCAACAACATTCTGAACCAGCAGACCAACCCGGGCTATACCGAACTGGTAGGCCAGGTTACCGTAATGACCGAAAACTCATTCTCAGTTCCGAAAGATGGAACTTATTACTGGCGTGTGGCAGCCATCGAAACATGCGTTGACGGCTATAACATCAGCGAATTTTCGACCACCAGAAGATTTACCGTCGATACGGTCAAGCCGATTGTCGTTGAAGTTCAGCCGGCACCCAGCTCTGCCAACAAAATCAGCACCGGCATGGTGACCTTCACTATCAGATTCAGCGAACTGGTCGATACTACCGTTCCACCGAGCGTCAAGATGACCTCAAACGGCGGTCAGGTAATGAACATTGAACTGACCAGCTTTAAAGAAGACACTTGGATCGGCACCACGGTGGTTCCGAAAAACAGCAGCGCTCTTTATGACGGCAATGCGATCATCACCATCGAGAATGCCCGCGACCTGGCCGGCAACATCATGGCAGTTGACAGCACCCACAGCGTGGTAATCAATACCGGCCCGGCATTCACCACCAAGATCTTTTCGAACCCGGCCAATGAATTTGAAATCATGATCATCACCAAGGGTTCTGAAGCTCTGCAGGCTCCTCCGACCTGCACAGTGCAGCAGAATTCATTGAGAACCCCGGTAGTTATGAATTTCCTGAAGGAAAAATATTACGCCGGCTCTTACAAAATCGACATAACCAGCCCGGGCAAGGCCTACATCGACGTATCAGGCACCGACCTGTTCGGTATGACCGGTTATGATTCGGTAGAATTTACGGTTGCCGAGCTGAATAAAGACACCAGACTGAACATCACTTCAGTTTCAGGAAAAGCAAGCCTGAAAGCCGCAGAAAATTCAGCAATGGTGCCCAGTCCCATCTATCTGCTCGATCGCCAGAACCTCGACTCGCCGTTCAGCAATGAAATCAGAGCAAGCGTGCTGCCAAATACGGTAGTTACCGGCAAAAACGGCCAGGAACTGGTTCCGGTAATGGCTCTCGACGAAGTTGGCCCGGCCAGTCTGAAGCTGCGCAAATGCCTGCTTTATACCGCCGATGTAAAAGATCTCAAGCTCAGCGTTCCCGCGGAAAAGGTCGGCCTCTACCGCCTTGGCAGCGATGGCGCCTGGGTTTACCAGGGTGGCAAGCTCAACAATGGTGAATTCTCAGCCCAGCTGACCGGCATGGGCAGGCTGGCACTGCTGGCCGACATGGCTGCACCATCACTGCGCGACCAGATTCCTGCCAATATGGAGGAAGTGGAAGGTTCGACACCTGAATTCAGCGGTCGCATCGTCGATCTGGGTTCAGGTCTGAAGAAAGAATCATTCAAAATGTTCATCGATGATGTTGCAATCAACGGCTTAAACCTCGCCGCCGACGGCAGCTTCAAATATAAGCCCCGCCTGCCGATGAAGAAAGGTAAGCATGAAATCAGAATCGAAGGTCATGACCTGTCAGGTAACGAACTCAGAAGCAGTTTCTGGGTCACCACTACCGGCCAGTTCGCCATCGATGAGTTCATGCCCTACCCGAACCCGGCGACCGGCAACAGCATGTATTTCAACTACAACTTCAATCAGACCGCTGAAAGAGTTCTGTTGAAAATCTACGATGTGGCCGGGCACAAGGTGGCACAGCACGACACCTTCGACTTTGCCAATGCCAAGCAGGGGCGCCTGCGATGGGACCTGCGCAATGACGGTGGCAAGATAGTGGCAAACGGGGTTTACTTTTACAAGCTTGAAATCACCAAAAATGGTCAGAGTTTCAAGAAACGCGGCAAATTCGCGGTAATGCGCTAGTTTGAACAAGGAGAGAAAAGCAATGGCAAAGAAACGTCTTACAGCAGTTCTGCTCGCAATACCTCTTCTTCTCGGCCTGACCGGATGCACTGGCGGTGTAAACGGTGAAGGAACCGGAAGCTATTCACAGGATATTGGAACCCCGATCGTTCGCGGCAATGCATTCAACGATGCGGGCTGGGGTTACATTGATAAAGGTCAGTATGAAAGCGGTATCGCCCAGTTCAACCTGGTTCTGAACGACAACCCGACCGACGATGAAAAGGCGCAGGCCAACAACGGTATCGGCTGGGCAAAAGCCAAAATGGGTCAGTTGAAAGACGGCATGCCCTGGTTCACCAAGGCGGTCGACTGGTCGGATGATGCAAAAGTAGGCCTGGCTGCAGCATATCTGCAGATGGCTTCAAAAGCCGACATGGAAATGGTGGTAGATCTTCTCTACAAACAGCTGGGCAAAGAAAACGAAAACTTCGTTTACACTCCCCGTCGCAACACCGGTGTCAGCAATGCCGAAGCACATGCAATGCTGGCTTACGCCTTTGCTGCGGTAGGTGAAGACGAAAAAGCCCAGCATCAGATTGATCATGCAAAAGAACTGAACCCGTCATGGGAAAACACAACCATTGACCAGATGGGAAAAGTAGTTGATTTCCTGTTGAATTAAGGTGGAGGCAGGTATGACATCGAAAATGGGCGGGCGCCCTGGAAAAGCCAGGCAGAGCATGCGACTGATCGCCATGATCGTTGCAGTGATTCTGCTGATCAGCGCCACGGGCTGCCTGAAAACGTCCAGTGCGGTAAAAGGCAATGTTACCGGCAAGGTTTATGACTCGAACGGCAAGGTTTTATACAAATCCCGGGTTGAAATCTACGGCGGCAACCATTCTGTTCTTACCGATGAACTGGGGCGTTATGCCATTAACGATGTGGAACCGGGCCAGAAAAAGCTGGTTGCCACCTATGAAGAAAAATCAGTGGTAAAAATCGTCGAGATTCCTCGCGGTGCCACTCTTGAAGGGGCTGACCTGACCTTCTCGGTTATCGACGGCCTGCCGCCGGTTATAACCGAAGTCATGGTGCAGAGCCTGACCGAGAATTCAGCGATCATCACCTGGAAAACCAACGAATCATCTGATTCAAACGTCGATTATGCTCAGGGACCCATTGGCCTCGACCCATACAGCAATCTCGCCTCAGACCCGGCGATGGTGACCGACCATCGGGTTACTCTGAGCGGGCTGCTGCCCGGCCACACCTACCATTTCAGAGTGCGGTCGCTTGATTTTGAAAGAAATGAGGGAGTTTCTTCTGATTACCAGTTCAACACCCCATCCGGCGATGCCCCTGGAATGCCGGTTTCGTTCGCGATCAACGCTCCCACTGAAATGGAACGCATCGTTCTGACCTGGAACAGCAATACCGAAGCAGACCTTGCAGGTTACAATCTGTATCGTTCGGAATCGAGCAGCAGTGCATTTTCGAAGGTCAATGCCAACCCGATCAGCTCACAAACAGGCAGCACCACTTATCAGGATGAAGGTCTCAAGATCGCGACCAAGTATTATTACTACCTGAAAGCGGTTGATACCGCCGGAAACGAAAGCATGCCAACAACTACCCTTTCGGTAGTAACACCGGGCATGCTTACCGAAAACCGCACCTGGCGGGTTGCCGAAAGCCCTTACATCATTCAGGGGGATATTCGCATCAGGGGCGGGGTGACTCTTACCGTCGAACCAGGGGTTGAAGTGCGCTTCACCCGAACCGATTCGCTACCCGATGTGAACGGTGCCTCGATGACTGAAATGATCGTGCAGGGCAGCCTGCTCGCAGTAGGAGAGCCAACCCGTAAAATTGTGTTTACTTCCGCCGAATCATTTCCGACCCGGGCAAATTGGGGTGGAATCAAGTATCAGGCGACTACCGAAGCCGAAAACATGCTGCGCTATGCGACCGTCATGTTTGCTGATCAGGGCGTAGTCAGCGAAGGGGCAACTCCTTCGATTGAAAACTGCGAATTCGGTTTGTGCGGTATCGGGCTGAACCTTGGCCTGTCAACAGCTTTGAATGTTCGTTACAATACGATCAGAGACTGCAATATCGGTCTGGTTTCTTCAAATTCAAATATTCGTAACAATCTGTTCATTGATAACCAGACAGGTGCAGCACTGCTTGGCAACGATTATTTCGAGCACAACACCGTCGATTGTCTGATCGGGGTTCAGGTCGATTTCGGCAATCCGATAATCAAGAACAACATCATTGCCTATACGGGCTCGACCAAGGCCATCTACGGCATCAACCAGACCCAGCCGCTGGCAACCCCAACCGTCAGCTTCAACGACCTTTACAATTACACCTATTCGTTTAACGGCACCAGTGGAACCGGGACAGCAAACCTTGAGGCCGACCCGTTGTTTATCGGTGGAATTCCGTTTGATTATCAGCTGCAGACGCAGGCAACAGGCTATGCCAGTGATTCGCCCTGTCTAACCAGTGGTGAAAATGGCGTGCAGATGGGGCGCTACGGACCCTGATCAGTTCTGATCCTCGTCGTCACCGTCATCGGGGTCTTCATCTTCAAGCCGCAGGGGTTCGCCCTTTTCATAGGCTCTGATCCACCAGTTGATCAGTTCGCCGTTATGCTTGAGAAATTCTTTGAAGCTCATGTGACGACCGCCTTCGCATTCTTCTTTATACTGATCAGTAATGAACTTGGTCAGCGGTTCGGTAACACCGGCATCGAGAAAAACCCCGGCACCCACCAGAAATCTTATGTCGCCAAGGCGCAGAACTCTTGTAAACAAGATGGTTCCCGGGAGCGCGTTTTCTGAGCCAACTGATTCTTCGACGTCAAATTCTTCGCCGAGAAACAAATCTTTCAAATGCAGAGATTTGCCTGGAATCGAGTCTTTTACCACCAGCAGGGTCAGATGGGTCTCTTTCAGGGCTTTGCAAATCTGCATTTCCTGTAGACTGAGTTCGTCGCCGGTGCGTCTTAAGAATTCGTCGATCAGGGCCCGGCCTTCGAGGTCTTCATCATCGAGCAGAAACCAGCTTAAGAAAAGAAACTCTTCAGAGGGGTCGAATTCGTATTCTTCGCCTTCCTGGAGATTGTAGAAAATTTCAAGAGATTCACCCAGGAAACTGATAAATTCTTCTTCGAGAGAAAAGGCCATAAGTTTCGCGAACAGTTCGCTGAACAGTCCTTTGATTGCTTCGATCTGTTGTGACATAGGTGGCCTTTCTGTAATGTGAAGTAGTTTAATCTAATTCTTTCACCACAGAAAATCAAGTACCACGTCAGGGTTTCAGCAATTATCGGTATGCGGATTGGTGCAGCTTCCGGCAATGGTTTCGTCGGGATCGTTTGTGCTATCCGGTATTTATAGTATTTCAAATTGTTGCGTACCCACAATGTTTGAACCAGCCAAAGGCATC
>DYKG01000072.1 GCA_020722725.1 Candidatus Methylomirabilis sp. | reverse complement strand
AGAGTAGCTGAAAATGGCATTGAGAGATGTAAATCAAACTAACTATGTGTAAAAACCCGCTTCTGTACGTATACCGAGAATTGCTGCTTTGCGAGGTACATGGTGTGTTTATATTTCTGCTTCAGCATTTCTGGAAATGAATAGTCATCTTTTGCAGAACCAACGCCGATAATAATAGGAGAATATGATTATGCAATGGCATGAAAAATTGCTGAGGCTTGTTTTTCTGCGGGTTCACTGCGACCAATGCGGTGGATACAGCCCTGCTTCGGCAAAATTCTGTGGAAAATGCGGCACCCGTTTTGTCGATGACCGATCATCTCTACCATTAAAACAGATTTTGGTCGCGGCTTCCGCTGGTTTTTTTGTGACTTTTCTACTGACCATATCGGTTCTGAAGTCTTCCAGCCCTCTTCATGCAGATGATCATCTTTTTGAGGATATCCCGATCGATCATCAGGCTTACTCTGAATGCCGCAATCTAATTGCATTTGATGGCATCAGACTTCGCGCCCGGCAACAGTTTTCGCCTTATGAATATATCAGTGTTGATGAATTTAACCAGGCTTTTCTGTCGGCAATGCGTTTTAATCGCTGTTCAATTCAGGATCAACTGCTGGTAAAAGGGACTGTCGTTACCGGTGAAATGTTCAGGGATCGGGTATTCAGGCTGGCTGAGATAACCGGAAAAAATGGTTTTATCAGGGAAATTGAAGAACCGCAATTTTGGGATCTGACCAGATTCAACGTGTTTAGAACGATAGAAGCAATTTTTATGAGGTCAAAAGTTGAAAAATAAAATTCTTTTCACCGTTTTTGCTTTTATGCTTTTTGTTTTAAATGGTTTTATAACCTTATCGCCGGAACCAGCTCTAACTGGAATTGAAATGGTATCAAATAATGGCCAGACAGAAATTCTGGTAAAAACAAATTGTAAGGTTGAGCCGGTAATCGAGATTGAAAAAGAAAACTCGGCAGTAAGAATTGATTTTATTGGTCTGAAAGCCAGTTCTGAACTTCTTAAAGAGGCTTTAAGCGGAAAATTTGTAAGTCTGGGCTATCTTTTCAGTTACTCGGGAAAGGCTCCGGTTACCGGTTTGCGGGTTTTCCCGCGCAATGGCGGCTTGAAATCTGTACGACCGGGCAAAGAAGGTTATCGAATTATCTTTTCTGAAGTTAAAGAAATAGCTGGCATTCGCCATCGTTCTTCTGAAACTTTATTCAGTCCAAAAGAGGAACGGTTTTCGCCGGTTAGTTTGAGCCTGCAAGAAGTACCATCGCTACCCCTGATGCTTGAACTTGCAGCAAAAGCAGGAATTGACCTAAGGTTCTCTCAGGATATTCCGGAGACTATCAGTATCAATCTTGAAGCGGCAAGTCCTATTGATGCTTTAAAGGCAATCGCTGCAGAAATCGGCGGAAGAATCGAGCAGAACGGAAAGTTCTGGTGGATATATGGAGCCAGATCATGAAATTGAAAAAATTCCTGCTGGCTCTTATTCTAATAATTGTTTTAACCGGTCTGTCTGCATTCAATCATTCTTTTAAAAACCTGGTATCTCGTTATGATCTTGGGGTAATGATAAATCAGATCCTGGAAACAACTTTGCCTGACCTTAATGCAGAAACCAGAATCTTTGCCGACCTTTCTGAAAGTGAAATGGAAAAAATACGAATTGTTACCTCTCTCAGAGTAATGAACGGTTTTCCGCAAAATGAGTTTAGACCATCTTTGCCTTTGAGAAATCATGAAGTTTTACACTATCTGCACAGAGCATGGCAGGTTTTGCAGGCCAACGCGCCAGAAAATCAGGTTACCGCACGACTGGCTCTTAGTGTTGGATTTGGCAGAAACCTTTTTTACCGTAATCTTGGCAGCAGCTATTCTATTTTTTCTGCTAATGCCAGAGCAGGTGATTTTGCCGGTCAGGAGATTCTGGAAAGAGTTAAACAATTGCTAAAAATTGAACCCGCTTCGGGTGAGCTTAGAATTGTCGTTGAGGACGCGCTAACGGGCAACCCGGTTAAGGATGCTTTTGTGGGTATCAATTCTCAGGCCTGCGCCGCAGATTCCTATGGGGAAATAAAGGTTGCAGGTCTTGCAAATCATGATGGAGAAATAGGAATTATAGTTTCTGCGCCGGGTTATCATTCTTTAAAATTTAAACGTAATTTTTTGCAGAAGAATACGTTGCGTATCAAGCTTCGACCGGTTAAAAGTCGTATTCTGATCAAGGCTTTTTCCAGGAAAACCGGTGAAGAAATAAAAACCTTTCGAGTTCAGCTGAATGATGGGGCGATTGTCGCTACCGATCAGGGAGAGGTTATTCTGAAACCTGAGTTTTGTGGCTATCATGAAATCAAAGTTCTGGGTCAGAATCGCGAGGTTTTTAAAAAGAATGTTTATGCAGCAGCTGAAACCATTGAAATAAACGCCAGACTATAAATCAGTCGAGAAGACGATAATCGCCGTTTGCCTGCTTCATGATCTGATTTTCATGCAAAAGTTGTTCAATAATTGTGGTTAATCTGTCTGACTCGATTCCAAGAACCTGGCAAATCTGTTCATGATTGCAAGGGTGTCTTAAAAGAAGTTTCAGTATTTCGTCACCGGCATTTTTTCTGTTCCAGTTAGCCGGTCGGGGGGGTATCAGGTTATGTTCGAAAACAGTACTGACTGGTATTTTCAGGTTGAGTTTTTCTCTGAATCGATCTAATCGGCCTTGATCAGCGGTGGCTACTTCGTTTTCGAGCGGTGCTCTCACCGAAGTATTGAGGTAGATTGAAGAAATTCGGGGCATGGTTTCAATAAAATCATGAAGCCCCTGGATTTCTTCGTCTGAATCGTTAATACCAGGAATGACGAAGATTTCGATCTCGATTGTGCCCGAAAATACTTCACTGAATAATTTAAGGCCGGTTAAAGAGTCATTCAGTTCGATGCCAGGCGCGGGTCGGTGAATTCGCGCAAAAGTGCTCTGCCTGACTGTGGTAAGAGTAGGGAGGATTCGGTTGGCAAGCAGCAGGTCATTTCTGACTTCTTCAAGATGAATCAAAGATGAATTGGTAATGACGCAGACTGGTGCCTGAGTGATTTTTTTCAACTCGGCAATGATGAAACCCATGTCGATATTCAAGGTGGGTTCACCAGTCCCTGAAAAGGTTATCCAGTCAGGGGTGGCAATTTCGCCCAGAACCTCACGTAATTCTTTTACTACATCATGGGGCGGGCAAAATCGGTCACGCTTTGCCGTATGAAATCTGGTTCTGGAAAGCTGGCAATAGATACAGTCGTAAGAACAGGTTTTAGTTGGCGTAAGATCTACGCCCAGAGATATTCCCAGTCTTCGTGAAGGCACCGGCCCAAAAACGTATGTTCTCATTTCAGCAAGACACGTTCTCTTCTGGCAAAGTAATATCCACCAATCATTACGAAAATAATGATAAAAGGAATTAAGGCAAAATAAATGCTGCCCATGGGTTTGCACGGATTCATTTTTCCGCGGGCTTTGACGAGATTACTTAAAGTTTTCTCAAGCTCTTTTTTAAGTTTTGGATCATTTATGCTTTCAATTGATTTTTTTAATTCTTCGATTGAATCGTCGAGACTGGTCAGGGTTGATTCCTTAGGTGTCATGAGTGTTCTCCTAAAAAAATTAATTGTTCATGCGGGCTTCAAGCTTGCTGATCTGGCTTTGATTGAGGTTCATGCCGCGCAGGCGCCCAATAACTTTCCGGGCATCTGCTTCTCTGCCCAGTTGTTTGAAGCGGTCAACAATTATAAACATGGTGTCAGGATCGATAAATTGTGCCTTAAGGGCTTTTTTATATTCGGTTATGGCATTGGTGAACTGCCCTGCTGCAACCAGCAGATCGCCTGTCTTTACGAAGGGAGCAGGATTCTGGGGTTCAAGTTCAAGGGCTTTGCGATAGCTTTCAAGAGCTGATTCATATTGCCCGAGTTCTTTGTAGACCTCGCCCTGTAGCAGCAGCATTTCTGCGGTCGGGTTTTCTTCAGCAACTCCGCTTTGCATGATTGCCTGAGCTTCCTGAATCAGCTTCTCATTGATGAAAGCCTTAATCAGAGGTTTAAAGGCTCTGGGGCTGTTTTTTATCGCAGCCGAACCTGTTTTGTATGCCGGAAATCCTTCTGTTTCACCCGGGTGCGAAACTTGCGCCTGGCTGGTAATTTCTGCTGCAAAACTGTGCATGCCTATTTCGGAATAGGCATTAGCCAGGGCTTTAAGGGCATGGATGTTTTTGGGTGAAAGTTTGAGTGCTTTAAGATAGAGAGCGCAGGCCTGTGCCGCATCTCCTGATACAGAATAAACTTTTCCAAGATTCATCAGAGCGTTGAAGCTGGTTGGGTCTTTTTCAATCACTTTTTTGAATCCGGCTATTGCATCATTGAACTGCCCACTTCTTGCACTTTCAAGTGCCATGCTGTAATCAGGATCCTGAGGATCCTCAGGAGCTTCTTCAATAACCGAAGATGGTGTATCCACCGCCGGCATCGCTGAGTCTGCTGAATTCGTTGTTTGAACAGCGGCCGATTGGTTGCCCAGTGCGTTGCTGATTCTTTTTGAATAGGGATCTTCCGCAGGCAGATAATCCTGAGAAGACGCCCAGAACGAATGTGCCTGCTCTTTAAGGCCACTTTGCATAAGATTCAACCCGGCAAAATATCTGAATTTGGCATTGAAAGGCTCAATCTTTACTGCTTTTTCCAACAGAGGCCGGGCCCCGTCGTGATCACCGGTTTCCATTGCCAATTGGCCAAGATTGAACAGACCGGTTGCATTTTCAGGATCAGAACTAATGGCGCGATTCCACGCCGCGCGAGCTTCTTCGAATCGTCCCATCTTTGCATACACTTGTCCCATCTCGTTAAGCAGTGATTCCTGGTCTGAAAAACCTGAAGAAAGACGATTCAAAATATTAAGTGCATCTTCAAGTTGCCCTTTATTCTGAAGAATTCTCGCGAGCTGGAAATTACCCTGCGGGCAGTCTGGCATTTCATTTAAATAACTTTTTACATTTTCAAGTGCCTGGTCGTATAGTTCCAGCTTTTCATCCAATTCGCTCAATTTTAGTAATGCCCAGTTTTCACCGGGGAATTTTTTGATCAGACTGTTTAGAATGTTCTTCTGTTCGAGATATCGTCGATCTTTTTCAAGTTCGATCAGTGTGGATCTGGCAAGGTCAGGGGTCATCTGCTCAGGAGCAGGAGGCTTAACTACCGGGATGTCTTCGCTCAAAACAGCTTTCAGGGACAGGGCATCAGGGTCGGCTGGCGCGATTTCAAGCGCTTTGCCCAGGATTGACGAGGCTGATTTTACTTCTCCCATGCGGTAAAGCAACTGTGCATAAGCGATTAAACCAGGTTCGTAATCAGGATAACTTTCAGTCAAACCTTTGAGCAGGCGTTCGGCTTCCATCAATCGGTCGCTTTCGGTTAAAAGCCTGGCAAGTCTGACTTTCAGTATCTGTTGCTCGGGAAGAAGAAGTGCGGCTTCGCGCAGAAGTTTCTCGGCATCACTGTTGTTGCCTCTTCTGGTTAAATCGTCGGCTGATTTTTCGTAGGCAACCGCAAGTTTTTCTTCGGTCTGGCTTTTTTGAAAATCAAATTCAAGTGCCTGCTTAAATTGTTCGACTGCCTCTGAAGGCATATCCTGTGCCAGCAGGTCGTCTCCCATTTCAATATGGCAGCGACCAAGTTCTATCTTAAAATTACGGTTTTCAGGATCTAAATTAACCGCAGTCTCAAAACTTCGGCGGGCTTTATTGAAGTTCTTTTCACCCAGCAGGCACTGACCCATGAGAAAATGGGCTCTGGCATCTTTGGGCTTTGATTGCAGACGCCGACCGATGCTTTCTTTTGCCTTTTCAAATTCGCCGTTTTCAATTGCCGCCCTGATTTCGGTGTTTTCTTTCCAGTCGCCGAATTCATTCTGATCAGCTGATTCAATTTTGGTTTCGCTGGCAACCGGGTTGTCTTTCTTTTTCGGTTTTCCACCGCACCCTGAAAGTATCATTGCGGGTAATGTACAGGCCAGCAAAGCTGCGCCAATTCTTACAAGTTTTTTCATCACAACACCTCTAAATTATAAAAAGAGCTCGCTTACTGAGCGCTTTTCGTAAATTCTTCTAATTGCCTCGCCAATCAATGGAGCGAGAGAAAGCACGGTTAATTTACAACTTTTCTGCTTTTCAGCAGAAAGCGGAACAGAATTCGTGCAGATTATCTCATTGACCGGAGAATTTGGAATTCTTTCACTTGCCGGATCAGAAAGAATTGCATGAGTACAGCACGCAACCACAGATTTTGCACCGCTCTGGACAAGTGTTTCGGCTACTGTAACCAGTGTTCCGGCGGTGTCGATAATATCGTCGAAAATTATGCAATGCTTGCCTGCGACTTCACCGATTACGTTCATTACCACAGCTTTATTGGCTTCAGGTCTTCGTTTATCGATGATTGCCATCGGCAGCCCCAGTTTTTTGCCAAATTGTCGAGCCCGCAAAACGCCGCCGGTATCAGGCGAAACAACAACATGATCTGTGAGATCACGATCTAAAAAATGCTCTGCCAGAATTCGGCCTGCTGAAAGATGGTCTACGGGAATATCAAAGAAGCCCTGAAGGGCGGGGTCATGCATGTCAATTGTCATAACCCTCATTGCTCCCGCTTTTACAATTAAATTTGAAACAAGTTTGGCGGTTATTGGTTCGCGTCCGGTGCTTTTCTTTTCCTGTCTGGAATAGCCAAAATATGGAATTACAGCGGTGACATTGTCTGCCGATGCTCTTTTCAGGGCATCTATGGTTATCAGCAGTTTCATCAGGTTTTCATTAACCGGGTAGCAGGTTGGTTGAATGATAAAAGTGTCGCAGCCTCTTACCGATTCTTCGATGCGACAGTAAAGCTCACCGTCGGCAAAAGAAGTGTGTAGAATGTTGCCCTCAGGGGTGAAAAGGTAGCGGCAGATTTCGCTGAAAAGGGCCTGATTAGCCTGTCCTGAAAAAATCTTGACCTTTGAATTGCTTTGCATCTATTTACTCCGTTAAGTCAAAAGCTTGAACCAGAGACGATTTTTGAGTAGGGCGCCGGAGTTTTTCCGGCAGGAATTGTGGCTTTTTCTACAATGCAACATTGAATTTTACTGTTTGCACCAATATCAGATTCGAAGACTACTGTGTTTGGCCCGATTTCACAGTTCGTGTCAATTCGACATCGACCGGTAATTATGCAACCTGGCCAGATGGTTGTGTCGGGGGCAATCTCGCAGTCAGGACCGATCAACGTCTGTGCAGGATTAACAATCGTAACCCCCCTGGTCATATGATAGTCGAGAATCTTGCTCTGAAGTATGGCTCCGACCTGGGCCAGATGTTGCCTGCTGTTGATCCCCAGAGTTGAAGATTCATCTTTTTCAATCACTGCCTGCACTTTTAAGCCCTGTTTCTCAGCCATTTCAACCAGGTCTGTCAGATAAAATTCATTCTGACTGTTTTTGCTGTTCAGCTTGAAAATATTGGAGAAGAGAAAATCGGTATCAAAAAGATAAACAGCCAGATTGACTTCGGTTATTTTCAATTCTTCTTTTGTGCAGTCTTTGGCCTCGCGAATTGCTACTACCTTGCCATCACGTCGTATTATTCTGCCATAATTGCCCGGGTCTGACATTTCAAGAGTCATCATGGTGATTGCCGGACGCTGTTGCAGATGCAATTCAATCATTTGTTTGAGAGTCTGCTGAGAAATCAGCGGTGTGTCACCACAAACTACCATTAAATGGTTGGGGCGGGAAGGGCTGGTCCGGGCATAGCACTGAACTGCATGGCCTGTTCCAAGTTGCTGTGGCTGTTCAACAAACTCTACCTGTTCATTTGTCAGGGTGTGTCTAACCAGTTCACTTTTAAACCCGGTAATAACAATGGTTTTCTCTGACCCGACGGCTTTTGCAGCATCGATGACGTAAGAAACCATGGGCTTGCCGAGAATCGGGTGTACGACTTTGGGAAGTTCTGATTTCATTCGCGTGCCTTTGCCGGCTGCAAGGATCAGGGTGTGAATTTGTGCGGTCATTGGTAGCCTCCCCAAAATTTTACCCCGCCATTATACACAAGTTTACCCGGTATTTACAGAACAACCTTAAGAATTTTTCGGTTCTGAAATATGTTTAGAAATAAGGAAGCCCGCTTTGTCAGCGGGCTTTAAAGATACTGGGGTGGGAGGATTCGAACCTACGGATGCCTGCTCCAAAGGCAGGTGCCTTACCACTTGGCTACACCCCATTATTCTGGTCTGGTGAAAATAACATAAATTGGCTTTGGTTGCAACTCTGCTTTTGTTTCAAACTTGATTCAGATAGTTCTCTGGTTTGTTCATCTCGTCCTGGTAGGCTCTTAGGATAGTGCCTGATATAGTTTCCTGTAACTCGGTGCTGATTGCAAAAACCAGTTCGCGCCAGCTGCCATCAGGCATTTTTCGACTGGGCATGCCCACCCATGGACCCCGGTCAGACTGAAAAATCTGAAAATCCTTTATCACAAGCTTACTGTCAAGGGTTATCTCGGCAAAAGCCCGCAATTTTGTTTTGGAATGCCGAATCAATTGAATTCTGATTTCAGTTATCTTCATCAGAACTTGAGAATGAATTCGGTCCAGACCTTGCTGTCTTTGGTAGCTTTCGGCTCATTCACCTCAGGGCGGGTTTCGTTATTGTACCCGGCTTTGATCATTATATTGCGGTTGGCTTCGACAATTCCCTCGAACTGAAGCTCTTCTTCTGATTCGATGGTGTCGATCATAGACCTGCGATAAGATAGCTTTCCCTGGACTGTGGGCTTAAAATTGTAAATAGCTTCAAGATAATAACGCGAAGCCAGTGCTGAGGTTTTGTTCTGGGTACTGCTGTCGGCCAGGTCTGAATTGACGATTGATGCCCGCGTTAATGCGGTATTTGCATTGGCACTGAAACCGGGAGATTTTTCCGGGAGCGGAATTCTTGTTATTCTTTGCTGCTCAATCTCACCAAGGATTTTAAATTTGCCAAGCTGTTTTTCTATTCTAAGTCTGTTCAACTCAGGGTCTTCTACGGACAGATCAGAATAACCGGTGGTAAGGGTCAGCGTCGAAGAAAACCTGCGTTCTTCGTTGGCTGAATTATCGTTGTAAACTTCAGGCGTAAATCCCTCAACTAGATTGAAACGTTTGAGGTCAAGAGTGGGAGCTGCGATGGAAGTTATATTCCGACCATCGATTCCAAGGGCGGCAAGATTGGTTTCAAGCAGTTGGGAATCAAGTGATAGCTTGAACTCTCCTGACCTTGGGGCGGGAACAAACTTACTGCGGGTTTTATTTTTCAGGTTTAACTTGAGATCCTGTTGTGCAACAGCACAAAGCGCCGGCAAAAAAATAGTTGCCAGCATCAGTAGAACCCTTTTGTACGGATGCTTAAACACAAACACTCTCCCTGATCCCATAATATAACAAATTTACCGAGTATTGCAACTGAGTTTCAGAAAAACCAGTAATTCTCGGTCAACCGGGCTTTTTACCTCCAATAACGGTTTTGAT
>DYKG01000071.1 GCA_020722725.1 Candidatus Methylomirabilis sp. | reverse complement strand
CGAAGATCGGCCTTTTCCGGTACTGGGTTATGCTAAAAAGTGCGAAAGTCCACTCTAAATGCGATGTTTGCAATGCTTTGCTGCGGTCGGGTGAACATGACTGAGTTCTCGTAAATATTACCCAGGCATGCGAGTGGGCAATTCGACAGCCGGCATTCATTCCTGGCCTTGATATTCTTGCAAAACAGGATCCTGTATTTAACCGACAACACCTGATCGAGCGCACCTCAGTCATCTTCTGGCGCAAAATCGAAACCGATCGCACCGGAAAAATTGAATTTCTGCGGAAAATGGCAAAAAATGAATTTTGCGACAATCTTGCAGCCCGGCTGAAACCTGATCAGGCAGGCCAGCGTCAGATTTTTACCCAATGCGCTGTGGGAGCAATCAACCTTCTGGGCTTCAGTCTGAAAGAACCCGAAGATTCAGCTGCCGTCGAAGTAGTCTGGAGCGGCTGGCAAACGACCATCGGCCGTGACCGCTCATTTAAAATGGCATCAAGCCCGGTTAATCAAAAGAGTGTATTCATTTTGACCAGAAAGCACGGCGCGCAAACAAAACTCGAATCTTCGCTCGCCAGTGCCCACTGTCCTTCATGCGGCGCTCCAGAACAGACCGGTGCCGCCAATGAATGCCAGTATTGCGGTGCAGTGATGAACGACGGCAAAATAGAATGGGTTCTCGATGCGATTACCAGCCGTTCCGATCAACTAGTTGCTGCCATTACTTCCCAGAAACAGCAGTCGGCTGAAACAACGGCAGTTCAACCTGGTGATGCTTCTGAAGTTTCTTCCGTGGAAATTCTGCGCTATACAGTGGCCATGATGCTGGCTGACGGCAATATTGCCCCACGGGAAATGGAAATAATCAGCGCTCTCGCCCAGAGAATGACAATCAGCCCGAAAAAACTTGAAAACCTGGTCAATGAGGTCAAGAGTTTCCCCAACCCGGTAGACCATGTGATCGACACCAGCGTGACCGAGCCAGGCAGAGCATTGATGCAACAGCTTGCAAGAGTTGCCCTGGCCGATGGTCGGGTAACCGAAGACGAACTGCAGATGCTCAAGAAACTCGGCAGAAAGTTGGAAATGACAGCCTTCGACGTCGGCATACTGATAAAGAATGAGCGCAACCAGCTTTATAAGGAAGCAAAAGACATTCTGAAAAACAAGCCCAATTCCTGAAACAGTAACCAACAAAATCGCCCGGCTGCACCCTTTCGCAGGGCATGCAACCGGGCAATTTTTTAATTAAAACAATTATTTGATCAGTTCTTCAATATCAATCTGCATCTTAAACTGTTTTTCAAAGATTTTTTCAAAGTTTGGTGCCGAAGTTTTGATCAGCAGATTATCGCGGCTTTCATAATCTTCCTGCAGAACTTTTACCTTTTGAACCAGCTCTTTGTCGAAAATGTCGAGGGCGAGAATCTTGTCGAAATATTCGTAAAATTCTTTTTTGTCCTTGTCGAATTTTCCAGATTTCTGGTATTCCTTTGCCTTTGCCAACAGCTCAGGGTTTTCTTCCTTAGCTGGTTCTGGCTCTTCTTTCGGCGGTGCATCGGGGTCGGCACCACAACTGCATGAAACCGTCCAGGTATCAACGGGAAGCTCATTCAACGCCCGGTCAATTACCAGACCGGTCTCAATTCTTTCATCATGACTGTTTCCTGTCGGTTCAACCGTCATTTCTGAAGTTCTGCCGGTATTTTTCAATTTAAGAGCAGCATTTCTGGCACTGGTAAACAGATATGCCGACAGATTCTCAACTGCAAAAAGCTTTTCAGGCTCTTTTACCCAGGGCAGAAAAACGTTCTGCAATATATCTTCAGCTTCTTCACGACTGAGGTTGAACGAATTTCTGAGATAACGAAAAACCGGGCCTGAGTAGTTCTTGTAAATCAACTCGAATCCTTTTTTCGGATTCTCGCGATAAACTTTCAGAATTTCGGTTGTGTCGATGTGGTTTTTCATAATCTCAACAATCAAAAGTCCGGTTTTTGGCTTTTTTATTTAGAAAATAAAAAAAGTTTCTTACTCTTGAAAATCTTGCATTATCAGAGCTTTTTCTTAAATGCAACCTTCTGCCCGGTCGAGAAAATTTTGCCATTCTCGGCACCTTTGACCAGCCGAACTGCCCGATCGACGTCTTTAACCACAAATCCTGACAAATCATCGACACCAAAATCGAAAAGTGCTGGTGCAAGCGTGGTCGACGGGCCCACCAGCACCCTTTTTACCGCTTTTGCCGACAGTTTCAAATATCTGGGCAGAGTTTTATCGATAAGGCTCGAGCTGCCGATGAAAACATAATCGCTTTCTGGCAACAGATAATCGGTCGCAGAAAGGGGGAAATCACCTTCCTGGGGTATCTCGCCGGTTACGATGCTAATCTCGCAGATTGGCTGCAAAAGCGTAGAAATATAGGGAAAATGACCGATCACCGTTACCTTTTTTCCACGCACTTCATTCTGAGCCATGATGAAGGGATCATAAATCCGGTCTTCTACGTGCAGCGAATCCTGAATGGGCACCCCGGCAGCCCTGGCGGTTTCGATGTGATTATAATAGGCATTGATGGCAGCCAGACCGATCGATGCCTCGTAAAAATTCCATGATTTGATGCAGCCTGCAATTTCTATTAGGGGCAGACCTTCCATATTCCGGTTAAAGACAGGCATGCGATAGTCATAGACACGATGCTCGGCGATGCCGATTGAACCGTGACTGCGAACAAAAGAATAAGAACTGCCCCTTACCACTTCTTCCGCGACCCAGTCCGACGGAATTCCTTCAATCAGACGGTCAAAGATTTCCCACATGTGCTATTATCCTTTCAGCATATCCATATCGATAATTCCACCATTGCGAAGACAACTGCGCAATCTGAAAAGGGTTGTGTCGAGCTTCTCAATTTCATCGAGACATCTCTTTTCGCTTTCAGAAGTTTCGATTACCGAAACCACTCCCCCATTTTTAATCACGATTCTTCGGTCGCCACTTAAAGCCAGCAGCGGATCATGGGTAGAGACGAAGACAATTTTTTCTTTTCGCGCCAGAAGCCTGATTGCCTGACGACGATCAATGCCGGCATTCTCTATTTCATCAATCAGCACGATGGGGGAAGAACTCATGCAGGCCGTATCTGCGATCATCAAGGCTCGCGACTGACCGCCGCTCAGCTGGGTTACCCTGGTATCCATCATGAATTTTTCCCCGGTCAACTGATTGGCACACTCAAAACAACGTTTGATTGAATCTTCAGCATCATCGATAAATCTGCTGCCGGCATGCATTCGCAGGAACTCTTCGACGGTCAGATCCATGACGAAATTCATGTTCTGTGATAACTGGGCAACCAGCTTGCCTTCCATGTCAAACCGCCGCTGGTCAGAGACCATTTCACCATCGATTAAAATTCTTCTACCGGTAGGGGTATCGCCATCGGCAAGACATTCGATGTCGCCAAGCAGTCGGCTTTTTCCGGCTCCGGTGGGGCCGACAATGCAGATTATTTCTCCGACTGCAACGCAAAAACTGTCGATTTCTGCATTGCCGCTCTTGTCGTGACCGCCAATGACAGTTAGTGATTTAATTTCAGCTGCAGTTGCCGAAACATGGCCAAAGGCATCGAGAAAAGCCACGAATTCCCTGAAAATCATCTCGCGATCGAGTCCAAACTCGTTGATAACTTCTTTATCAACCTTATCCAGGGCATTTAACAGCGTAAGGCTCCAGTCAATATTTTCGATGCGAAGATTGAGAAAAAAATCTTCACAGACCGGAAACTCCGCCCTGATCTGAGAAAGAGGCTGCGACACCGCAATTTCGAGAAAATTTCGCCGGCTCAATCGGTTTTAAACTCCATTTTTTTCATGGTTCCAAGCTGATACTCAGACCCGATACGCATTTCCCCAGTACAATAAGAGCAGACTGCCGCCGGGGTGGTAAATCTTAGCCGCTGTTCGTGCAACCCGTCAACTTCTTTCGCATGCCAAAGGTTTTTCGCCAGCAGCAAAGCCCCCTGACCGGTGATGCCATTAACGAAGATTATTCTGGCGCCAGTATTAACCTGACGAATGTTGAATGCGAAAACTTCGCGTTCGGCCTGAGAAACCACGTCACCCCTGGTAACCACGACAATGTCTGCCATTTTCAGCATCGGGCCTATCTTGCGCGGGGTATTGACTCCGGCCAGATTATCGATGACACAGACCGAAAGAATTCCCTGAATATATGGCGAACAGCGATTACACAGGCCGGCGCTTTCGGTAATCAGAATTTTGAAACCCGATTTAACGCCCCATTCGACCGCCGCTTCGATATTACTGACAAAGAAGTGGTCGGGGCAAAGTTTACCCGAAAATCCGGTTACGACTTTGACACCTTTGCTCTGGTAGCGGCCCTGGTCAAATGAAGTCAAACAATCGAACTTGACTACCCCAATCTCGGTAACCGGCACTTCAAGGGCATCGATGGACTGCAGAATAACCGAGGTCTTACCCGATGAAGGCGGCCCCGAAAAAGTGATCAGTTTCATTGCTTACTTTTTCCAAATTTTCATTTAAATCAGTCAATATCGACCGGAGCGATATGCAGATCTTCTTTTTCAAGAGGCAGAAACGGCAGAAGCAGCACGCCAGGAGCGGCGCAGACCAGGGTTGCCATGAAAAAGCCAGCATACCCCGTATATTGCTGAACATAACCGCTGGTGATGCCCGCCCCCATGGCTCCAAAAGCCATCAGACCGGTAGAGATCGCGTAATGGGCGGTGGGATATTTCGAATCCTGAGTGATGAACATGAGGTAAACCATGTAAGCGGCGAACCCGAATCCATAGCCGAACTGGTCGCAGCCAACGATAATGGTTACCCAGATTTTTTCAGGCTGAACCGTCGCCGCCCATATGTAAAGAAGGTTGGGCACGTTCATCGCAAGCACCATGGGCCAGAGAGAGCGTTTTATACCAAATTTTGAAATTACCATGCCGCCGATAATGCCACCTAGAGTCAGGGCGACAACCCCAACCACACCGGTAACAAAACCGACTTCAGAAGTGGTGAGCCCCATACCACCCTTTTCGATCGTATCTATCAGAAATGGGTTCGACATCTTACTCACCATCGATTCACCAAAGCGGTAAAAAAGAATGAAACCCAGAATGATTGGCAGTTTTGCCTGGGAAAAATATTCGGAAAATGCGGCAGCAAAGGGAAAAGTTTCGCTCTTGTCCGCATCCTGGCGCGGCCTGGGCATGGCAAGGTTGCCCAGAGTCATAAAAATCAGATAAACAAAAGCGGCAATGATCAGAACATTCCTCCAGGCAATGGGAATTACCGCATTCGGAGCAGCTTCAAAAGTTCCGGCCAGGTAGATTAGGCCACCATTACAAAACACATTGGCCATGCGATAGGCGGTGCTGCGTATTCCCACAAAATAAGCCTGATCTTCCTGAGAAAGAGCCAGAATGTAAAAACCATCGGCTGCAATATCATGGGTAGCCGAAAGAAACGCGAGAATGGTCAGGGCAATCAGGGTCGGAGTAAGAAAATTTTCAACGGTTATCGTCATGGAAACGCACAGCATTACTATTGCTGCAAGAATCTGGGTGCCGAGTATCCATTTTCTTTTGGTTGAGGTTGATTCAACCAGCGGGCCCCATAGCATTTTTATAATCCATGGCCAGGTGATCAGGCTGGTCCAGAGACCGATTTCGGCATTGGATATGCCCATGCGCTTGAACATCGTTACTGAAACAGTGCTGACGATGAAGTATGGAATTCCTTCAAGAAAAAACAAAGATGGTACAAAAAGCCAGGGATTGCCGCTTCTGGGCAAGGACTCCCGGGCCGTTGAATTTTCGTTCATAAATCATTCCTTTGTTCGATTAGCATCAAGAATATATCCTGACGCCTTAACAGGCAACCGATTTTGTAATACCATTTATACTTAATTCGTTCGTGACACTACGATTTAAAGCGGGCCGACACGGAGGTCGGCTCCTGCGAATATATTTTCTGCGATCCGTATAACAGCATGATTTGTTTCAGATGCAGATTTTTGCAACTGAAAAAACTTCTGCCTTGTAAGACGCATTTTCAAAGAATTTTTATTGCAACAACAGTCAAATCATCGATCAGGTCAGCTTTGCCGACAAATCTGGCATTATCCTCAACCAGAGCTTTCACCAGGAATTCTGGAGAAAGATACAACGAAGAATTCAAACAATCAATCAAAGCCTTGTCGCCGTAAAACTTACCGGCTCCATTTCGACCGTCAGGCAACCCGTCTGAATAAAACAAAAAAAGATCGCCCACGGCAAATTCAACGGTTTTTTCGACGAAATCTCGGATCGAAGGCAACCCGACCGGAGAATTTTCGCCCTTCAAGTCGGCCCATTCGCGGGCAACGCATGAATACCACAGAATTGGTGTGTGCCCGGCATCTACCCAGGTCATACATTTTTTTTCATAGTCAAAACTTGCATAAACCAGAGTCAGAAATTTCTGAACCTGCTCGAGACCAGGAATAATGGCTTCTGAAAACTTTCTAACAATTCCATCGGGCCTTACCTGGTTTTTATCTTCAAGCCCAAGTTGCCACAGAACCCGGTTCAAAGTGTTTCTCGCACCGGCACCTACCATTGCCGCATGCAGGCCCTTGCCCATTACATCGCCGACCGCCACATCGAGCCTGGTTGAAGAAATCTGAAAAAAATCAATAAAATCGCCATCAACGCTCTTTGACGGCACCGAAACCGCCGCTGCTTCAAAAAATTTCATCGAAACCGGAGCCGCTTCGAAAAGCAGATTTTTTTGAATTTCACCTGCTATAATCAGCTCCTGCTGACGTGCTTCCTTTTCAACCTGAGTAAGCTGAAACTGACGCCAGGCCGCCCTCAAAGCCGTCTCAAGCTGATCGAGGGAACAGGGTTTGGTAAGAAAGCGAAAAATGTTGCCCTCATTAACCGCTTTGGTGGCGATATGAAAATCGCCCTCGCCGGTCAATATCATGCGGATACTTTCGGGAGCAATCTCAAGGGTGCGGGTAAGAAATGCAACCCCATCCATGCGTGGCATGTTAAAATCAGAAACGATTATGTTGAAAGGCCCATTTTCTGAAATAATTTTCAAGCCTTCTTCACCGCTCATGGCAGTCGCCAGATCCCAGTTTTTTCTCAGGCCGCGGGCATAAGAAGCAATGATGTTGGGTTCGTCATCAACCAGAAGAATTTTTGGCTTCATTTGCGGCTTTCCTGTAACAGCTGAGCTGCTTTTTTCTGCCATGTTTCAAACATTCTTTTGACCTCTGGCAGATTATAAATTACCTGGTTGATACTTACCGGCTCTTTATCGGCCTTACAGAGCAAGACATTGGCGAGATGGGTTGCGATCAGAACCGGCGAGTTCACGAACTGCAGACGATCGGGCCGATGATGGCAGGCCACCGCTTCCACAACAGTGTCGGGTAATCCCCATAGACCGAGCAGGTAAGCCCCGGCCTCGGCGTGAGAAGTGGAAAACACCTGATATTCTGCATCTGAAAAAGATTTTTCATCATTATCAGAAATTGAATTCAAAACCCGGTGATAATATCTCGGATGCTCAAGCAACAGCAATTTTCCTATATCATGCAGCATTCCTGCAAGAAAAGCTTCTTCCTGTGCCTGGGGCGATGCTTTCAGATCGGCGGCAATCTGCTTGGCAACCTGTGCTGCCATCGAACTGTGGGCCCACAGTCGATCGATGGAAAGCCCGGGAATAATGTTGTCGGGTGCCGCAAAAAACAGCTTCACATAGCAGACCAGGGCTTTGATAACATTGATTCCAAGCAGAACTACGGCTGTCTGCGGATTGGTCACCTGTCTGGGAAGCCCGAAAAATGCAGAATTGACCAGATGCAGAATTCTGGTGGTCATCGATACGTCGCGGGCAATAATATCGCCGATCTGCTGCAGCGAAATCAACGGTGATTCAACCGCTGCCATAAGTTCATGATACAACCCTGGCAAACTGGGCAGATAGGGAATTCCGCCAACTACCTCGACCAATTCAGGGTTTCGCAAAAAGCGGCGCAGGTCAGCCGCCTTTTCTATCTGCTCGATCAGCTGCTCGCCCTTGAAAGGTTTGGCAAGAAAACGATGGGCCGATTGAGTGGCTCGCAAAACCGCTTCAGAACTGCCATCAGGCTCTCCCGAAAGAACGATGCGAATAATTTCAGGGTAAACTTTCTGCACCGTTTTAAAAAGGTCGCCGCCATTTTCCAGTTCCATTTCAAGCTCGGCAACCACGGCATGCGGGCGCAGCGAATTGATTTTATTCATTGCCTCACGGCCGGTCAAAGCGAAAGCAACCGACCATTCAGGGCGCAAAGCCCTGATCAGGCGACGATGCCCGTCGTGCATGTTTTTATCGGGATCAGCAAAAACGATGCTGTATGCTTTCATGATCGGTTACTCCTGTATTTCGGCTGATTGGCGGTGCGGCAGATAAACCCTGAAAACCGTACCGGTTTCAGCATTTGAAATCACATCAATTTTACCGCCATGCTCCTTCTCGACGACTTTTTTTACCAGACTCAGGCCCAGACCGGTTCCCTGACCGGCTGGTTTGGTGGTAAAATGCGGTTCAAAAATTCTGTTCAGAATCTCAGGTGCAATTATAGGGCCGTCATTAGCCACTTCAATGACAATCTGATTATTTTCTGAACGAGTTGAAACATTTATTTGACCACGATCATAGCCGCCGGCATTGCGCTTTTCTCTGATTGCCTGCGAAGCATTAACGATGATATTTATCAAAACCTGATGCAGCTCATCGCGTGATGCAAGAAGATATGGCAGATCCCCGGCAAGATTCAGCTCAAAATCCGCTTCCTTTTTCCAGGCAAAACGGGAAATCTTATAAACCGTGTCGACGCACTGATTCACATCAACCAGGCTGAAATTTCGTGGGCCAGGGTATGAAAAATCCTTCATAGCAAGAACCAGACCGGAAGCCATGGCAATTCCCTCTTCAGATTCCTGTAGAGCCTGTGAAATCTCGCCTTTCAGGTAACCAGGATTGGCTTCAATCTCAGTATTTTTCATTCGGCACAAAGCATCGGGCGGGATTTTCCCTTCATTTTCGAGTTCTGCCAGAATAGCCTGGTATTCATTTACCAGATCGAGCAAATCTTTAAATGCCGATTTTAAAAAGGTAAGATTGGTTCCCAGGTAATGCAAAGGTGTATTAATTTCATGAGCTATGCCAGAAATCAAAGAACCCAACATTTCCAGCTTCTGTTGATTCGGCGCTGGCTTGAATTGATTATTATTATCGCTCATGCAAATCCATCCGGAAAGATTCATGAATAAATACCACTATCTGCACTTCCATTGATTATCATGAACTCAGAGTTTGCAATATGACTGGTACCCATGAAAAAATTAGTGCCAAGCAAACAAATCCAACCCAATACTTCCGTCGGCTTTCCCATTTTATGTCAATCCTTCGAAAACGTTTTTGGAGCCAGGCATGACTTCGTTCAATTTTGAAACGATCGATGTGCCTTGCATAGGGGAGACCACTGAATTCCCAAGGGAACTGCGTTCCACTTCGCCCCATTAAACAAAACCCGAAGGATGGTATTCATCACGGTGCAAAAACTGGCTGGCGGCATACCGGGACCCCGAAGTTCAGGGTCGTAAGCCCGAGAAAACAAAGGCTGAAAAAAGTTCCGTTGCTCATCGGAAAGGTCATCGCATCGTGCCATTGGATACCTCCTGGCGAAAGATATCATCAATGATAACCTTTCGCAAGGCCAAGTACAAGAGGATAAAACGTTTTGAGATGGACAGTACGTATGAAAATTGGTGAAACCGGTCATCAAATGACCACTCCTGAACTGGAAAATAGTGGGATATGCTCATTAATCGTGCCAACCAGCCAAATTGCTTTTAAATCTTAGTTTTAACTTTTTGAGATCGTAAAACTGTAAAAAAACCATCAAAAATTTGCTTAATTTTTGTAGATCAACCGACGAAATCGATCAGCAATTCTCGGTATACGTACAGAAGCGGGTTTTCACACATAGTTAGTTTGATTTACATCTCTCAATGCCATTTTCAGCTACTCTTGTACTAACATTCAAATTGTGCTTTACTTCCGGAATGCGAAATGGATCAGAAACACTACAGTTTAACCGCCTCGTAAAAGAATTCA
>DYKG01000070.1 GCA_020722725.1 Candidatus Methylomirabilis sp. | reverse complement strand
AAAACGATGAAATCTTTGATCAATACATGTTTTTATCGCTCACCGAGAATTGCTGCAGAAAAACCCGATCATATGATGCCTGTCAGAAAAGCTTCGAAAATTTTTTCTGGAATGGCCGGATAACCGTGATTAACGGCCCAGATCCCTGTGTACCCGTGAAGAAACAATATTCGGATGCTTGATGTTTTTGAAAAGAAACTCGGCAAAAGCAACTGAGCGATGCCTTCCACCGGTACAGCCTATTCCTATCTGAATTCTTGTTTTAGGTTCGTTAAGAAACTGAGGAATAAGAAAAGAAACGAAATCCTTCAACTTTTCAGCAAATTCTTTGGCGGTTGACGAAGCAAAAACAAATTCATTTACCTCTGGACTCAGGCCGGTCAAGGTTTTTAGCTGTGGATTATAATAAGGATTGGGCAGAAAACGAACATCGAAAACCAGGTCGCAATCAATGGGAATTCCGTGTTTGAAACCAAAGCTGACGAAAACCACCGACATCGTCTGAGTGCTGATATGTTCCTGCAGAATCCTTCTGATTTCATCTTGAAGTTCTCGACCATTGCGGGAGGTAGTGTCTAGAATGAAATCGGCGCGGGATCTGGTTTCTTCGAGCAGATCGCGTTCCTGCCTAATATTGTCGATAATTCGTTCTGTTCCAGTGTTTAACGGATGCTTGCGGCGAGTTTCTGAAAATCTTCGAATAAGCGAATCTTCAGAGGCTTCAAGATAAAGTACCTTAACCCGAGCTCCGAGACGCTTGACTTCGTCAACCGCTTCAAACAAATCTTTGAAAAAACTGCCACCGCGGGCATCTATTACTACTGCAATTTTCGAAAGCCGCCCGCCTGATTCCTGGCAAATGCTGATGAATTTGGGCAGAAGTGCCGGTGGAACATTATCCATGCAGAAATAACCGGCATCCTCGAAAAAATGAGTTGCCGTGGCTTTGCCGGCGCCTGAAAGGCCGGTAACAATAATTAGCTGTAAAGGCGAGCCGTTTTCCATATCATCCCATGATATCCAGAACCAGACCTCTGACATCGTCGAGACTGGCAAGCAGAGTTACTGATTTATTCTGCGTCAACGTTTCTCTGGTCAATGATTCTACTTCTGATTCAATAGAATTTACAAGCTGAAAAACTTTTTGTTCTCCATCGTGAGGGGCGCCGAATTCTTCCTTGAGAGAAAGAAAGTCCCGGGTCAGTTTTGTCAGAAACTGACGAATAGAATCTTTATACGAATTGAGAAGGCCCTCTTCAGGCCCTTTAAAAAAGGCTTCACCCCTGGATTTGGCAATCTTTGCCAGCTCATCAAGATCATTGCTCAACAGCTGAACACGGGCTTCTTTCATCTTGCCGACAAAATGCTTTTCTTCATTGCGGCCGGTTCCGGTCAGTTTTTGTCCCGGCGTTTTTCTTGATTCAATGCTGTTGTTGCTGATTTTAACCGGCATAAATTCAGTCTGTTCCGCAGAGAATGACTTTGTTGCGACCCATATCCTTGGCTCTATACAAAGAGCTGTCGGCTTTCTGAATCAGCTGATCCTTGCTGTCTGCATTGAGCGGAAACCCGGCAACGCCGATAGAAATTGAGCACTTCAGCGGTGGCTGGCCGGGAATGATCGAGGGGAATTCACACTGGCTGACATCTCGTCTGATTCTTTCTGCAACGATCTTGGCATCGGCCTGCGTCGTTTCGGGAAGAATGATCGCAAATTCTTCGCCACCGTAACGGGCGGCAATATCTGTATTGCGCACGTTTTTACGCAGAATTTTGCTGATTTCTTTCAGTATCAAGTCGCCCTGCTGGTGACCGTAGTTATCGTTGATCAATTTAAAATGATCGATGTCGCACATCAGAAGTGAAATTGTTGAATTGTAGCGCCGGCTGCGTGCAACTTCTTCATCAAGTCGCAGCTGAAAATAGCGATGGACATAAAGTTTGGTAATCGAGTCGGTGATTGCCAGCGAGTAAAGGCGGGCATTCTCGAACGCGATAACCGCCTGAGAAGACAGGGTGGAAAAGAATTCCAGGTCGTTTTCGGTAAAAGATTCGCCGTTTATTTTGGGCCCGACTTTAACTACGCCGTACAATTCGCCTTCTTTCAGCATCGGAATGTAAACGGCGAAAGGAAGATTGCGATTGACCGTGGAGTAACTTTGATAGGAGCTCCTGGTGCCAAGTTCTTGCGCCAGAATTGGGCGTTTTTCCTTCTCGATTGTCGTCATTGCCCAGGTTTCAGCAGCATCCTTTTTTAATTCGAGAACTTCTTCATGACTCATGCCTTTGAATGCCTTAACTTCAAGCTCTGGTCGGTCATCGGAAAACAGCATGAGAATGCCCTTGTTTGACCATACCGTTTCAAGAAACATGTCGATCGAAATATTTATAAGCTCTTTCAGATCAAGGGTGGAACTCAGAACTTTGCCGGACTGCTGCAGGGTCATCAGATTGAAAACCTTGTGGTCGAGCTCGTTTTTCGTGGTTTCAGAATGTTCAAACAGCATGGCATTGTTGATCGAAGTGCTTGCCAGACCGACAATTGCCTGCATCAGCTGAATTTCTGGTTCGGTGAAATCGGTCTTGTCTTTTTTGCCGGAAAGAACCACCAGACCCACGAAGTGATCTTTAATTCGCATTGGCATGAACAATTTCAACGCTCTCACTTCATTTGTCTCGAACTCTGCCACCATCAGGTTTTGTTCTTGTTCAGAGGGTTTCCAGAAGCCTTTTTCGTCGAAAATATTCACGAGAATCTGGTTGTCTGAATAAAATCTGAAACGGGCAAACAACTCAGGAGAAATGCCCAGAAGATCTTTAATGCTAACCAGGTCACTCTTGTCGTTATAAAGCATTATTGCAGCGCCGCTGATGGCAAGTCGATCGGTGAACGTGTTAATCAGGTTTCTGATCAAAGTGTCTACATTCAGGCTGCCACCCATATTCTGACTGGCTGAATACAACACTGACAGCGAATCGACCTTTTTCTCGAGCTCTTTGTTCATTTCTCCGATGGCCCGTATGTAATCTTCAATCACCATGCGTGATTCAATCAAATTTCCGACGATCTTGGTAAAACTGCCCTGAACTTCTTCAAGTTCACTTATTTTCAGGTCATTTAGGCCATCAGATACATTGCCATCTGCTACCTTGTCAGCTATCTCGATGAACTGGCGCAAAGGGTAAAGAACCTTACGGGAAAGGGTAAAATGAACGGTAGCAATGACTGCCAGAACAGTAAAAATGAACACTGGCAGGGTAACTGGCTGGCCAGCAAGAGCTGCAAGCCCGAAAACTACTGTACAGACCATGAAAATCAGCAGGTCGAGCTTAATTGCAATGTTCATTTTGCCCCGGTTCAATCAGTTCCCTCGCATGCGTGAATTCAATTCATTATGGATCTGAGCCGAAATACTCGATGGATCGCCAGCGGCCTCAATCGGAAGAAATCGATCAGGTTCTGACTCGGCGAGCTTTTTGTAGCCCATGAAAACCTTTCGATGAAAATCCAGAGCCTGCGATTCCATACGGTCGAGTTGCTTTCTTCCACCGTGTCGGGCGCGTTCCAGGCCTTGTTCTGGCTCGATCAACAGCAGAATCGTGTAATCTGGAAGAAAGCCGCAGAGAAAACTCTGGTGGGTCTGGGTAATGAGAGCCGGATCAAGGCCTCTGCCAAAGCCCTGATAAGCCATACTTGAATCAAAATAACGATCACATAGAACTATTTTTCCCGCTCTAACTGCGGGTTCAATTACTTTTTTAAGATGTTCGGTGCGCTGTGCCAGCATAAGAAAAAGCTCGGTTTCAGGCTCAAGATTCCCGTTCTCCTTATCCAGAAGGACGCTGCGAATCTTGTCTCCGGCCACAGTTCCGCCCGGTTCCCTGGTGATGATAACTTCTTTACCCTTTTCAGCAAAAAATTGCTGCAGCAGCTTAATTTGTGTTGTTTTGCCGCTGCCTTCAGGACCTTCGAAGGTGATCAGCATTCCGCGATTAATTGTATTTGCTGCAACTTTTTCTGGCATTTTTTACTCTGATTTCAGGTTATTTCAAAGAAACTATCGAGCTTGGTAAGAGAAAAAACATTGCGTACCGGCTCGTGGAGATTTGATATTACCAGCCGGCCTTCATGCTTGCTGATTTCTTTTTTCAAATAGACCAGCATGCCCAGACCTGAACTATCAAGGTAGGTAACCTTATCCATGTTCAATTCATAGATCCAGCCGGCGGGTTCAAGCTCTTCAAGTATTTCTGATTTAAGGTTTTTTACATGATGGACATCAAGCTCGCCCTCAATCGAAAAAACTTTCAGTTTTTTGCTTTCGTCTCTTAATCTGTCAATCTTCACTTTGGCCTCCGTCACTGGTAAGCTTGTCGAGAATCTTTACCATCAGCAGCTTAACCTTGCCAGACTGCTGATCAGTCTTATAATCCACATGATCCATGATATTGCGAATGATGAAAACGCCAAGGCCGCCTTCTTTTATTTCATTGAGATCAGGAACCGGTATGTTTTCAGGTACGAACCCCGGATCTTCATAAAAGACTTCGACTGCAAAAATTTTGTCGCTGGTTTTGATTTCAAGCTCAAAAGACATCGACTCGTCGAATTTGTAAGCATGCTTGATAACATTTGTACAGGCCTCGGTAGTGGCAAGTTTAATGTCGTTGAGCAATGCGTTACTAAGCCGCAGGTGTTGTACACTTGCGGCTATGACTCTTCTGATCAGCGAAAGAGTCTCAGAACTCCCCTGAACCTGCATTTTCAGGTGAGTCAAATTGGCTGGCAAGTTTTCCAGCAGATTTTTTATTCTTATATCCAAGTATTTACCGTTTCCTCAGCTGATCTTTACAACTGAAAGACGCTTTGCGCGAGTTCGGGTTCTAATACTATCATGTTATAACCTACCGCGTCTAGTAGGACTGACCGGCCAAGTTCTTTCGCGGTTTTTGCCATGAGAATTCCGGTTTCACTGTATTCTTCAGATAGAAACCAGGCTTTCTCAAGGTATTTCAAAGCTTTGTCGGTATTGGTTAAATCCCCGAAAGCCAGGTAGCATTGCCCGACCGCACGATATGCCAGGCTCTGGTCGGGCATATCACGCATGATTTTTTCGCAGGCCTTCAGATTGTTGGCGGCTGCCCGCTGTTTTTCCACATTTTTCAGGAAAAGAAACTGGGCTTCAGCAGCACCCCAACGTATCCAATGATTGGCCTGGGAATGATTGACCGCTTTGTGCCAGTTAAGCAACGATTTTTTTACCCATTCGTCTTTCTGGGTGGAAAACTCTGCCAGGTATTGCTGAGCTAGCGCCGATTCAAAAAGCAGCCAGACCTGGTCGGGTTTTCCCTGCAGATTTTGAATGTTGTCGGAAAGCAGGTTCATCAATTCATTTTTGCTGCTCTGTTTGGTCAGCTCAGCGGTCATCGCAATTACTTTCTGCCGGTAAAGCCCATTTTCGGGAAAAAGATTCGATAGCGATGAATAGCATTTTCTGGCTTCACCATATTGCTGAAAGTTTTCGTGAAGTCGTGCAAGAACGTAGAGTTTTCGCGGGTCAGATGAAAGCCTGATGAGGTTTCGGGTATGTTCGATCGCCTTTTCAGTGTTGCCTCTGGCTCTTTCTACCGCTGCCAGGCCGGCAACCGCCTTTTCACTTTCACCGAACCGGGCGATGGCTTCATTGAAACAAGCTTCGGCTTTGTTAAGCCCCTCTGATTGAAGCCTCGAGCGGAAACTGAAAATGATGGACGCGTAGCCTTTTACCAGCATTGGCACCGGTGATTCTTTGCGCAGATGCGCCATTTCAAGCTCGATGTTTCTCAGCATGGCATCGAACATGTCCAGCTCTACTCTGCTTCCCCGCAACTGGCTGCCTTTAAGGCGCAGCAGCATGATGTGGGCGTCGAGTTCAAGCGGGTTATCTTTGGTGACCGAGTTCAATAGTTCGATTGCCAGCTGAATTTTATTTTCGAATTCGTAAGCCCGGGCGAGATTATAACCGGTCTGATAATCAGATGATTGAGCTGTTCTGACTTTGGCCAGCAGGGTTGATGCTCTTTCGATTTCGGCAGTTTTCATCGAAACCTCGGCCAGCAGTTTTACCCATGCGACCTCCCCTGGAACCATTTCGAGAGCTTTCTCAAGTCTTTCTGCTGCGGTAAGATAAAATTTCTTCTGCAAGGCTTCTTCGGCCTGTTTTGCCAGCTTTTCACCTTCAGCCCTGGCTCTTTCAAGTTTTATAAGTTCAGGAGCCTGATATGCTCTGACGCAGGTAGGATCAAGTCTTGCCGCCTGTTCAAAAGCGTTTTGGGCTTTATCAAAATCGCCCAGCCTGATCAGAGTTTCGCCCAGGTCGCACCACAACTCTGCGGTGGGGGAAGTTTCGATCAGTTTTCGCTGAGAAATGGCTTTCAGCTTGAAATTGTTGATGATGCCGGCGCAGCGAATTATGCCTTCATGAGCCCACAATGCTTTGGGCGAAGTCTGCAGAGTTTCTTCATAAACTCTGGTTGCCTGCGAAAAATCTTTTATTCTTTCGTAGGTCTGAGCAAGTTCCTGGAGAATCGAGACATGATAAGGGCTGAGCTCATGGGCTGTTTTCAAATACTTCAGGGCGCGGTTAAGGTTGTTACGGTCGATAAAATGGCGGGCCAGTTCAAGAAAACTTTCGCCATTAGTCGATTTTGATTTTTCAATTTTTTCAAAAGTTATATCGGCCTGGTCTTCCATTCCCATGGCATTTTGCAGTTTGCCAAGCTCTACCAGAGTCTCTATGTGGCCCGGAGATTTATTGAGACCCTGCTCAAATTCAAGCAGAGCCTGACCCTTTTCGCCCATTCCCAGATAGGCTTTGCCAAGTCCAAGGCGCATTTGAGCGTCATCAGGAAAAAATTTTATCGCTTCCCGGAAATTTTTGACCGCTCCGTCATAGAACTTGCGTGAGAGCATGGTTTGCCCCATGAGAATGAACATTTCTTTCGTGTTGCCGGCAATGTCGCGGTATTGACTCAATGAATTCTGAGCCTCGGCCGCATTGCCAAGGCTAAGGTGTATTTGCGCGATTTTTATCAAAATTTCCGGTCGATCCTTGGCCCTCTGTTCAAGGCTTTTCAGATGTCGCAATGCGTTCTGGCGCTGTCCGGTATCGTAGAGCAGACTGGTCAACCGCAAGGCCGAATCTACATCGTCCGAATCCTTTTTTACCACCCGTTCGAGAATCTCTATTGCTTCCTCACGACGATTCAGGGCTTCGAGAATTTCGCCGCCAGTTTTCAACAATGGTAGATGGTCTGGCGCTATGGTGCGACCGGCGCGAAAAGTCGAATATGCCTGCTCATGTTTCCCAATCTCAAGCTGGCCCCGTGCAAGATTAATGTATGCCTGTGGCTGATCCGGATTTTTTTTCAGTTCCGTTTCAAGCTTTTCTATATCTACATCTCCGGGATTTTTCAGGGAAATGGTCGGAATTGCCTCTGCTTTAACCGGCAAATCAACCGGCTGACCACAGCGGCCACAATATCTCCCGGATACTGAGTCAGAAGAACAGTGCGGACAGTGAACCATCATTACATCTCCCTTGGCGCAGTAATCCCAAGCAGTTCAAGTCCTTTGGCCAGAGTTTTTCTTGTCGTATTGCAAAGGGCCAGTCTTGAAGTTTTAAGTTCTTCGCTTTCGGCGGCAAGCACCGGGCATCGGTCGTAAAAAGTCGAAAAAGCGGTTGCCAGCTCATAAAGATAATTGCACAGAATATGCGGCCGCAATTCAGCCGCTACCTGTTCCACCGTCTGAGTAAACTCAAGAATTTTGACCATCAGATCTCGCTCAGCAGCGGCGCTGACCCGTGCCTTTTCAACAAAATTGCCAGGATCGATGCCGGCTTTGCGAAAAATCGAACAGATTCGGGCATGGGCATACTGTAGATAAGGCGCGGTATTGCCATTGAGAGCGAGCATGCGATCAAATGAAAAGACATAATCATTGTTACGGTTCTGCGAAAGATCGGCATATTTGACTGCGCCAATTCCCACCATTTTTGCCACTTCGTGGCGATATTCTTCGGTCAGACCGGCATTTTTTTCGGTGACAACCTGAAAGGCTTTGTCGATTGCCTCATCGAGCAGCTCTGAGAGTTTAACATTTTCGCCGCTTCTGGTTTTGAGGGGCTTATTGTCTTCTCCGAGAATGGACCCGAATGGGACATGCTCGAGGGCAACCGTTTCATCGGCGAGAATGCCACAGATTCTTGCAGTGGCGAAAACCTGTTTGAAATGAAGCACCTGTCTTGCATCGGTAACGTAAACAATACGGTGCGCTTTGAGGCGGTGGGTTCGATAGCGCAGGGCGGCCAGATCGAAGGTGCCATAGTTGAAAGCGCCATCTGATTTCTGCACGATTACCGGCAAAGGATTGCCTTCTTTGCTGACAAATTCATCAAGAAAAACGCATCGCGCACCCTGCGATTCAACCAGCTTTCCTGATTTTTCGATTTCTTTTACCGTTTCTGCAAGCATGTCTCGGTAGAAGCTTTCGCCACATTCGTTCTCTTCGTTGAGTTTAACGTCGAGAAGGCGATAAATTCGATAAACTTCAATCATGGAAATTCTGGTGATCTTTTTCCAGTCGGAAAGCAGCTGAGGGTCTCCCTGCTGAAGCCTGACCAGCAGTTCGTGGCATTGTTTTGCCGTTTCCTCATCATTTTTACATTCAGCCGTAGCTTCTTTGTAAAGCTCTTCCAGGCGACTGAGGGGTAAAAGGTTTTCGGCGGGAACATTTTCCCTCTCAGCTTTCCTCAGTATCGGGACAGCTTTGAAAAGCACCATGGCCATCGGCAAACCCCAGTCGCCGAGATGGTTCTGGCGAATCACCCGGTTGCCAAGTGCTTCGATTACCCTGGCCAGAACATCGCCGATAATAGTCGACCGCAGATGCCCTACGTGCATCTGTTTGGCGATATTTACACTTGAATAATCAATCACTGTAGTTTCATTTTGTTGCCCGCCTTTAAGGCCGAGGTCAGGCAATGCGGAAATCTGGTTGAAATTGGCTGAAATGACATCGTCGTGAAGATACATATTGATGAAACCAGGCCCGGCAATCTCGACTTTGCTGAACCAGCTTTTCTCTTCGTTGAGAATAGCAAGCATTTCCTGGGCAAGCTTAATGGGTGGGCACTTGGCAGCTTTTGCCAGTTTCATTGCCGCATTCATCGAGAAGTCGCCTTTGCTGCGGTCAGGGGGCACCTGAACATCAATAAAGTCAAATTCCTGAATGCCATAACCAGCCATCAATGGCGCCAGCTTCTGGTGAATCAATGATATCAGCTGCTTTTTCAAAATGCTTGTCTCCTTCTTATTAAACCTGCTTCATGCCTTTGATTTAAATATCAGCCAGATTCCGATCAGGCCGATGACAAAATTCGGAAACCATACCCCGAGAAATGGCGGCAGCAGCCCGCCATTAGCGAAAGCCTTGCCTGCTGCAAAAAGAACGTAATAAATGAAAATTATTACCACCGACATGCCGATGCCGATTCCCGTTCCTGATCGGGTTGTCTGAGAACCCAGCGGCGCGCCGATCAGAACAAAAATCATGCTGGCAAAAGGAATCGAAGTTTTTGACCAGAGCTCGATCCAGTGCTGAATTATGACTTTGTCTGAAATTCCTTTGGCGACCTGGTCTTGAATGAAATAATACAATTCAAGAATGCCCATGGTTCTGGCATTCTTCTGGTCAGGTATGTGGTCAGGGTTTACGTAATGCGTGTCGATCGGGTATTCAAGACGATCAAAATAGGTATAATTCTTGTCTTCACCGCTTCGATGAATATCTGAAATGCGCCCGTTCCAGAAATAGCATACTCCGCCTTCGATTCTCGCCTTTTCTGCTTCGATTACCCGGGGAAAGCCCTTTGGCTGCCCTTCATACATAACAACACCAAACATGTCACGGGTTTCTTCATTGAATTTTCGAACAAAGAAATTACGCCCGGGTCCTGCTTCAAAAAAGCGGTTCTCGGCAACCTTGGGAAGTGGCCGCTTGAGAGTTACTTCGCGGCGAAAAAGCCGGGTGAATTTTTCATTTGCGATGGGAACCAGTTTCTCATTGAAAAGAAAAGTCAGACCGGTAATAAACAGGCCAGCAACAATGGCTGGTGTAACGATGCGGGTAAAACTGAAACCTCCCGCTTTTAGCGAGGTTATTTCTGAATCAGAAGATAGTCTGCCAAATGCTACCAGGTTTGATAACAGAAGAGCCATGGGAAAACTTATTACCAGGGTGGGGGGCAGGCTGTAGATAAAAAACAGGGAAACTACCGAAACCGGAACCCCTTTGGCAAAAATCAGGTTGATCAGTGACATCATCAGGTCTATCAGCCAAATTGCAACGAAAAAGGCCATTCCGAACAGGAAAGGCTCGAGCAGTTCCTGCAGAATGTAGCGATCAATGGTTTTAATGGAGAATTTCATACAGATCGTTAATTTACTCTATCGCCATCGGTATTTCAACAGGCATTTCTCAACACAGCAATTCTCGGTATACGTACAGAAGCGGGTTTTCATACATAGTTAGTCTGATT
>DYKG01000069.1 GCA_020722725.1 Candidatus Methylomirabilis sp. | reverse complement strand
CGAAGATCGGCCTTTTCCGGTACTGGGTTATGCTAAAAAGTGCGAAAGTCCACTGCAAATGCCATGCGCATTTTTTTCTTTAGTATCAGATAGACAAAATTTCAGACAGATGCATATAACACGGATCAAAGAAGAAAAATTCGCAGGAACCAACCCACGTGTAACGCGTAGGATAGGCTGTTATCTGAGTCCCAGAGGATACGCAGCACCCAGGCACGGTCCCGCTTCAGATCCTGGCCAAACGTGGGAAAAAATTGTGAGTTGAGCCCGCGAAGCAGGTCGAAATGACCGGCATGACAAAAACACTTATACCAACCCGGTTACTTCGGCCTCTTGCAGAGGCTCAGCAACCGTCACGGACGAACATTTCAAACTATTTTTTGATTAACCAGATTCTCAATTTCGTCGGAAGAATAACCGATTTTTGCGAGTATCTCACGAGTGTGCTGCCCTAAGACCGGGGCAGGAGTTTTAACCTCAGCCTGGGTTTCAGAAAATTTTATCGGTGTACCTGGAATTTTGATTTTACCGGCCACGGGGTGCATGAGCTCGACCATCATGTTTCTGGCCAGCACATGGGGGTCTTTAAGAACATCGCTGACTTTATTGATCGGGCCAGCGGGAACATGGGCTGCTTCGAGCTTTTCAAGCCAGAATTCGGTGGTATTTTCGCCTACCGTATCGTTGATTGCAGGAATCAGATCGTCCATGTGCTGGCAGCGATCGGCATTGGTAAGATAGCGCGGGTCTTCTGCCAGTTCGTTTCGGCAGATGACTTCACAGAACTTTTTCCAGAGCTGATCATTGCCACAGGCGATATTTATATATCCATTTGAAGTTTTTACCGAAGTAAATGGTGCGATAGACGGGTGGCGATTGCCGATAGGAACAGGGTCATTCCCGGTCACAGTATATCTGGCGACAGCGTTTTCAAGAATGGCGACCATGCAATCGAGCATGGCAACGTCAACCATTTGGCCGCTTCCGGTAAGATGGCGATGATGGAGGGCTCCAAGAATTCCAATCGTTGAGAAAACCCCGGCAAAAATATCGGCGATGGAGCTGCCAACTTTGGTGGGAGTAGAATCATCCGGGCCAGTAATGCTCATCAGGCCGCCCATTCCCTGGATGATCAGGTCATAGGCAGGTCGCGAACTATAGGGGCCGGTCTGGCCGAATCCTGAAGAGGCGCAATAAATCAGCTTCGGGTTTATTTCTTTCAAAGAATCATAGCCAAGACCAAGCTTTTTCATGACCCCGGGTTTGAAATTTTCTACGAGAATGTCGGCGTCTTTAATCAGCCGCAGAAAAACCTCTTTACCTTTTTCAGCTTTGAGATCGAGGGTTATGCTCTTTTTGCCACGGTTGATGCTCATAAAATAAGCGCTTTCGCCGTTCTGATGAGGACCAAAGGCTCTTGAATCATCGCCGGTTTCAGGGCGTTCGATTTTAATAACTTCAGCACCCAGGTCGGCGAGCATCATGGCGCAGAACGGCCCGGCCAGAACTCTGGTCAGATCAATTACTTTCAGGTCTTTAAGTGGTCCCATGATTATCTCCAGCGGGTATAAGGAATGCGGCGGGCGGGTTCGAATGAACTGCGACCGTGTTCAAGAATGCCGGCATAAGACACGACATTTCGATCTTCAATATGGTCAAAAATCTGCGGGGTCGAAGCATTGGGAACCACGGTTCTTATTGGATCGGGGTCGAGGCTGGCCCAGACGTATTCATCACAGGCTCTGGCCTGAGAGAGTTTAACGCCCGATGGATGAACGATCATCGATGACCCGAAAAAGTAGGCCCCGCTGGCATCTGGCCCGACGCTGTTGGTGGCGACCCAGTAAACGTGGTTATCATAGGCACGGGCACGGTTGGTTAGTTCCCAGTGGTCGAAGGTGCGCATAAAAGCCGAAGGGCGACAGATCACCTCAGCACCCTTGAGGGCGGTTACCCTTGCCAGTTCAGGAAAGTCGCCATCGTAGCAGATAACAATTCCGATTTTGCCAATTGCAGTATCGAAGCATGCTGAATGCAAACCAGGGGTTGTCCAGCCGCCGCCTTCAAGGCGTTCGGTGGGGAACGGGTGGGTTTTGCGATAAACCCCGACCAGGCCTTCAGGCCCGATCAATGCGGCACTGTTATAAACGATGTTTCTTTTTTCACCGCGTTCATAGGTGGGGAAACATATATAGCAGTTAAATTCTTTTGCCCAGGCGACAACCCGGTCAGTGAGTTTTCCCGGAATGGTATCGACGGCATCCCAGAGGTCTTCGGCTTTGCCTTTGGGCGTAAAACCGGTGGTGACGCTTTCTGGCAGAACAATCAAATTGGCTTTAGAAGCCATGTGGCATTCTGAAATCAGCTCATAGGCACGGTTCATGTTGCGTTCAACCGCCATGGGTTCGACTGAGAACTGAACAGCCGCGGCAACTATCTTCTGCATATATGTAAAACTCCTTAAAGCAATGCTTCTAGTGCAATGATTTTCACTTTAGCGATTGATTATACCACAAAAATCAGCTGGTTGGTTTCAGCCAATTTTGCAGCGCTTTTAATGGCTAATAATGATCGAAGCGTCTGGAAAATCACTTTGCACCTTTTTCTACAAGGAAATCAATTATTCTGTCCTGGTTTTCCTTTGCAACTTCAAGCGGGGTTTGCCCTTTCTTCAGCTCGACGTTGAAGTCTATTCCCTTTTCGACCAGGTGATTGAAAAAATCGCCCCAGCCGAATCTGATTGAATCATCCTTACTCCTGAGGTTGACATCAGCGCCTTTTTCGACGAGAAATTTTACCAGCGCATAGTTTCCGGATGCGATGGCATTCATCAGCGGAGTTGAAGGCCCCGGGTCATTTTCATCACCATTGATTTTTGCCCCTTTTTCAAGGAGCAGAGCAGCCATAGATTGATTTCTAATCAAGGTTGCCAGTTCCAGAGGCGAAATCCCCTTTCCTTTATGTCTCATGTTGACATCAGCTCCCTGGTCGATCAGGTAAGCAACAATGTTTTTATAGCCAGAAGCAACAGCAGTAAGCAAGGGAACCTTGTCGTTCCTGGTTGAATCAGGAACGTTCAGCTGAGCAGGGTCATCTGCAAGGCTTTTTTTAACTTCAGGCAGGTCGCCAATGAGAATTGCCTCATGGATTTCAGGAGCACCGGCGGCAAAGACGAACGAAAAAGAAAAGCAAAGCAGGCTGGCGCAAAGGACAAGATACTTCATTGATTATTCCTTCAAAATAGCATTAGACCTGATAATGCATTATATCTTCGATTCAGGACATTTCAATACCAGCTGTTGACGCATTATCAGACAGGCTTGAATTTACCAGTGGTCTTGGGGTATAACACTTATGAACAATCACAATCGAGCTTTCATTCGCCACGGCCAATACCTTTTGAATGGTACTGGATTGCCGAGAATAATGAAAAAGCCTTTTGCAACAACTCTATGGAGGAAATCATGAAACTTTTTAATTCGACAATAGACAATGAAATCGGGGCAGGCAAAAAATTAACCGAAACCTGCGAATGGATGGCTCTCCAGCAGCATTATGACGAACAGATGAAAACAGCCCGGATGGTCGACCTTTTTGCGGCCGACTCACAAAGATTTGCGCGTTTTCATCTTGAAGTAGAAGATTTTCTCATCGATTATTCAAAACATATTGCCAGCGATGAAACCATGAAAAAGCTGTTCGATCTGGCTCGGGCGTCTGGGGTAAAAGAGGCAGCCGAAGCAATGTTCAGCGGCAAAAAGATCAACTGGACTGAAGGACGAGCCGTTCTGCACAGCGCTTTGCGCAATCGCAGCAACAAACCGGTAATGGTGGATGGCAAAAATGTAATGCCGGAAGTTAATCGGGTTCTGGAAAAAATTAGAGATTTCTCAGAAAAAGTCCGCAGCGAGGCATGGAAAGGGTTTACCGGCAAGCCGATTAAGTATGTGGTAAATATTGGTATCGGCGGCTCTGATCTGGGGCCGGCGATGATAACCGAAGCGCTGAAACACTATGCCGACGGCCCCGAAGTAAAGTTTGTCTCTAACGTAGACGGCACAGATTTTGTGGAGAAAACCAGGGATCTGCCAGCTGATGAAACCCTGTTCATCGTTGCGTCAAAAACCTTTACCACCCAGGAAACGATGACCAATGCGCTGACTGCCCGCAAATGGCTGTTAGACCAGCTTAAAGATGAAAAAGCGGTTGCTTTCCACTTTGTTGCCCTGTCAACCAACAAGGCAGAGGTTGAAAAATTCGGCATCGATTCTAAAAATATGTTTGAATTCTGGAACTGGGTTGGAGGCCGCTATTCATCATGGTCGGCCATCGGCCTTTCAATCGCGGTTGCGGTTGGTTTCAAGCGATTCGAAGAACTTCTAAGCGGTGCCCACAACCTTGACCGCCATTTTGCCGAAGCCCCGCTGGAAAAGAATGCTCCGGTAATTATGGCTCTTCTGGGCATCTGGTACAACAACTTTTTCAAGGCCGACAGCCTGGCAATTCTGCCTTATGACCAGTATCTGCATCGTTTCGCGGCCTATTTTCAGCAGGGCGACATGGAGAGCAACGGAAAATACGTTGACCGGGAAGGCAATAAGGTCGAATATCAGACCGGGCCGATTATCTGGGGCGAGCCTGGAACCAACGGGCAACATGCTTTCTATCAGCTGATTCACCAGGGAACCAAGATGATTCCCACTGATTTTATCGGAGTCATTCAAACCCATAATCCGGTCGGCGACCATCATTTCAAGCTGATGGCCAACTATTTCGCCCAGACTGAAGCCCTGATGAAAGGGAAAAGCGCGGCGGAAGCAGAGGCCGATCTCAGGGCAGAAGGCCTGGCAGAAGATCAGCTTCGCATGCTTATTCCTCACAAAGTGTTCACAGGAAACCGGCCATCGACTTCGATTTTGATCAAAAAACTGACGCCTTACAATCTTGGCTGGCTTATCGCCCTTTATGAGATGAAAATCTTCGTTCAGGGTATTATATGGCGCATCAACAGCTTCGATCAGTGGGGTGTCGAACTTGGCAAAGTGCTGGCAAAAACAATTTTGAAAGAAGAGAACGAGCTTGCAGCCGGGAAAAAAGTTGATTTAAGTCACCACGACTCTTCAACCGCCGGGCTGATCAGACATTTTGTCGCGGGCCTCAAATAAATTCGGTCTGATATTGCAATATTGCCAATAATTGCTTACATTTATATTAAAAATGATCTGAAACAGGTGGCAAACATATGGAAAAAATAGCAGACACTTCGGTTCTGAGATCGAGACCGTCCGAGCCGGCTCAGCACAACCGGGAAGCGAAATCGTACGCAAAAATGGCACCGGAAGAAAAGCGCGAGCAGGCCATTGAGCAAAAAGCCCGCCCTGCCCCTAAAACTCTCGGCAGCCGCGTCGACGTTTACGCCTGATTTACCTGATTTTAACCGACTTTACAGAATTTCGCCGATCTTTGCGTTCAACTCGCGAAGATCGGCGAAAATTTTTGTGTCACATTGGTCGAGACGTTTTCTTGAGTTGTGTCCGGCTGCAATGAGAATGCAATCTATTCCGAGATCCTGTGCCACCTCGTAATCATGAAGGGTATCGCCGATCAGAACCGCAGAATCACATGCAATGCCAAGATCTGCCATCAATGTTCGCCCCAGTTCAACTTTGCTGTGGGCATAGTGGTCATCGAGCCCCCGTGCCTCTTCGAAAAATCGGGCAAGTCCGAACTCACCGATGCATTTCTGCAAAGCGGCATGGTTAAGGGCTGAAAGAATATACTGTTTTTTGCCTGCGAGACTGAGCCTCTGCAGAATCTCGACAGCAGAATCATGCAGGCGGCATTCAAACATTCTGGTAGCATAGGCATCGATGTATTCACGGCCAACTTTTTCAAATGATTCAAGCGAAAAATTGAAACCGATTTCTTCGTAATATTTTTTTACGGGAAACTGGAATTTTTCAAGATATTGGGTTCGGTCGATGGTTTTCAGCTTGCGATTTGCAAGACTGACGTTAATTATTTCAATGCATTCATCGACGTCGTCAAGCAAAGTACCGTTCCAGTCCCATAAAATGTTCTGATATCTTTTCATATTGCCGCCTGTTCATGGTTTTAATGAGCAGGATTATAGCAAGTTTGCGCATCGGGCACAACAACGTAATTCAACGAAATTCGCCTGGCGGTAATTTTCAATTTAAAGTTGCACCGCCTCTGTTTTTCTGGTAGATTCACAGGGAATATTGAGCTTAGAGCGAGGGATTAATGTATCTTGGAAAGGTAATCGGCAAAGCTGTCTGCACCTGCAAAGATCCGCTTTTAAAAGGATTAAAGCTGCTGCTGGTAACAAAGATTGACGGCAACGGCAATCCCAAAGGCAAGCCTTTCGTTGCCTGCGATTCAGTCGGGGCAGGAAATGGCGAGACCGTTTTTCTCTGCGGCGGATCTGAAGCATCTTTTCCGTTCATAAAAACCCGCCCGCCGGCTGATGCGACTATTCTTGGCATCATTGACGGCATAGAGGACTGAACATGGACATCTGCAGAGTTGTTAAAAAGGTCGTTTCGACGATTAAACACGATTCTTATACAAGTCTCCCACTGCTGCTGGTGCAACCGGTAAATCTTCAATTGAAAAACAAGGGCTCAGAGATTCTCGCTATAGATTTCATGGGTTCCGACGTCGGAGAGTTAGTCCTGATCATGAAAGAAGGCAGTGCCGTAAATGACCTGCTCGGCACCGAGGAATCGCCAGTGGATGCCGCAATCATTGCGATTATCGACAGCATCGATGCTGATGAACGCAAAATATATGACAAGGCCAATGCCGCCTGAAAGCGGCCGGAGGTAAAAAATGGAAGCGATTGTTGAACAAATTGCCAAAGAAGTAATGTTGAAACTTAAATCGGAATCGGCAAACCGTGGATCGAGCTACACGCCGCCACCCAGGCTGAGCCCGGTGGGTGGTGCCAGTACGATAACCGCCAGGTCAGCAGTGCTTTTAACCGCCAATTTCAAGGTTATAAGCCAGGTCATTGACCAGGTAAAGGCGATTCTTCCAAACAATGGCAAACTCATCATTTCTTCATATGTTTATGACAACTTTGGCGGTGAAAGTCTGGGCAAAAATTACCAGCTGATCCATTCGAAAAACTCAGCACCACAAAAAGCCCTGGAAGGGGTTGACCACCTTATTGTTCCGGCAATGTCGATCAACAGTCTGTCTAAGGCCGCGAACCTGATGGCAGACAGCTTTGCAACCATAGTTCTGACTCAGGCGCTTATTGACGGCGTCAAAGTTACAATCGCCGATGAATCGATAATTGATGCCAACCGCTATTATCCCGGTGGCGTTGCGAAAAAAATCGACAGTTTCAGGCGCGAGCTTGAATCAATGGGCGTAACATTTCAGAGAATACCAGGCATGCAGGTTACTCCTTCGCATAAGTGTTCTGACTGTGCTGCCGGCAATTGTGCCAGCTGCACCTCATGCACGCCTGCCAGGACCGCTACCGTAGCTGCTCCGGCCCCCATCAAAGCTCAGCCGGCAAAAATTGCCGACGCCTGCAGCCCTGAAAACTGCTCCAAGTCTTATGGCAGCTGCGTTTCCTTCTGCGCCAACAAAGTTAAAGAGGTTATCGAAGCAGGCGCAAACCGTGTTGAAAAGGGTCTTGAAGCACCGATTCCCGGGCACGAACTGGCCAGATATATTGATCACACCTTGTTAAAGGCCAACGCCACCAGAGATGAAATCATCAAGCTCTGTGAAGAAGCGAGAGAAAACAGCTTTGCCTCAGTCTGCGTTAATCCCGCTAATGTTGCTCTTTCAGCCCAACTTCTGCGTGGTTCGCCGGTAAAAGTCTGCACGGTAATCGGATTCCCGCTGGGTGCCACCTCTACCTTCGTTAAAGCCATGGAGACCCGTGATGCAATTGCCAATGGCGCAACCGAAATTGACATGGTAATCAACGTTGGGGCTCTCAAGTCGAAAGACTACGAACTGGTAAAAAATGACATCGCGAGAGTGGTTGAAGCGGCTAATGGTAACACGGTAAAGGTTATTCTTGAAACTTCGCTGCTCAATGACGAAGAAAAAGTAAAAGCCTGCGAATTGTCAAAACTTGCCGGAGCGGATTTCGTAAAAACCTCGACGGGTTTCAGCACCGGTGGCGCAACCCTCGAAGATATCTGCCTGATGCGCCAGACCGTTGGCCCGAACATGGGTGTAAAAGCCAGCGGCGGCATAAGAGACAATGAAACGGCTCAGCGCATGATTCAGGTGGGCGCCACACGTATCGGTGCCAGCGCATCAGTAGCAATTGTCCGCAATGAAAAGAGTGGCGGCAAAGGTTACTAAAGGAAGATAAAAAAACGGTTTTCGCAGGTCGAATCTGGCCTGGCGAAGACCGTTTTATTTTTAGAAATGAATTAAATAGCGCTGCAACCGGCCAGGGTGAATGTCCAGAACATGGTTGCCAGAAGAAACAAAAAGAGTTTTTTAGCCACTGTGAGCCTCCTTTGCCAGAACGAAAAGGGTGACCAGCATCAGCACCCAGAAGAAGATCATTTGATTAACCTCAATGTGATGTTAATCAGTTAATCGGCAAATATTGGGCAAAGGCGAAATGATTTCGCCTTTAAGAAATTCATCTACTAATCCAGCGGCAATGAAACAGAAGCAGGTTCACTTAATTCATGAGGTTCAGAGGCGATTTCCGTTTCCTCATCGGCATTGTCTGAATCTTTAACTTCTTCTGCGGTTTCAGTTTCTGAAGCAATCTGACCTGTTTCAGAGGCCAAATCATCTTTCGGCAGGGTCTTGGAAAAAACTGCCGCAACTTCTCTAACGACAGCCATTTCAGGGGCTTTTTCCCATCTTGAACTGATAGTTTCTTTAACTACGGTCGATGAAAAGGGCGGAATCTCTACTTCAGTACCAGGTTGAAATTCAATAATCCGGCGCTCAAAATCTTTCACCCAGCCTTCGCCAGATTTGCGCATGGCTATCCAGACTGTGTTGCGCGGGGTTATCTCAAGCAGATATTCTCCGGTATAAAATCTGGCCATAAACCGGCGATTGCCAAATGCAACATGATCTGACGCCTCATTTTCATTGTTGATCAAAAATCTTCCTGAGAGGGGCTGGAAAAGGCCTGCATTGATTTTAAGCATGGCGCCCGGGTAAAGAGTTATACTTGTGCTCCCGATGATCAGGCGCGAGGAAGTTGCAAGCGGAAAAATCGTATCGGGAAGGACTGAAATGGTTCCAAGGCCAGGGAGAATGCTTTCAGACGCAAGCAATTCAAAGCTGCGCATTTTCAGCGGCTTGAAAAAGAAGCTGCCGGAAGCTACGATATTTGCCTGAGCCAATGTGACTGAATAAGAAAAGATAAAAATAGATAAAAGAAAAGACTGAACAATTTTCTTCAAGTCAGGAAACCTTTTTTTCAGATTTTGCGTCATTTTCTTTTAAAAACTTTTCGTGCTGGCTTTCTGTTTTTTTTTCAATTTCAACCTGGTTTACCTGAATTGATTGCAGCATAATTAATACTTCATCTCTAATAGTGAGGACTTCATAGTAAAGAATGGTAATCATAAGGATAATTCCAAAGAATGACAGAACAGGCGTATTTCCTGGGTAACTAGTGATTGATTTCATATAAACATATGAAAAAACTCCCAGAGCAAAGATCATTACAAGAATTTTTCTGATTCTCTGGCGTCTCAGATTGGTCTGATTGAAAAAAACATCGCGCCATTTTCTTGATTCGCGCATGCTTCCCTCAATTACCCACAAATGATCTCTGATTATGAGAATTTCGGCATAAACAATGACCATCAGCAGCATGATACCCATGTAGGTCATGATTTGCCTGTGGGTGTTAAGGTAAAAATAAAATGCCCCAAAAACCGCTAAGGCAAAAAGCAAAGAAAAAATCTTCTGGAAAAACTGGCGAAAAAGGAGACCTTTCCATACACTCGAAATCAAGCCGAAAAAACCGGGCCTGTGGATTTCCCGATGCTCGTTTTCATCAACTTCTTGCCCCAGGCTATTTGAATCAGCAGTTTTTTCAGAAAGAATATCATTTTCACAGTTATCTGTCGGTTTTGTAACAACATTATCCAGTTCAGGGTTCTGGCTATTCCCTTGTTTTTCTTTTTTATTTTTCATTTTTTATCCTTCAAAGGCTTTACGAATCAAATCAGGATTGGCCTCAAAAACTGCCAGCACTTCAGCATCAAGACGAAAAGATTCAGAAGCAAACCCGGAAACCTCAACGACCTCAACCGGCTTTATATCATAACCCATGCGAAATGCCTGCAAAAGCTTCATTGCCTGATCAATAGAAGATTTTCTGGTGCGATAATAGATAAACCTATCGATAATTTTCTGAAAATCTTCAGGGGTGAGGTTCATTGTGGCAAGTTTCAAAGCTAACTCTTTCTGGTTCTGATTTTGTCGATAATCCTGGTAGAGATTGAGGCAGTTTTCCATTCTCCTGGTCTCAACCGGTCGAACATTTCGTGATGAAAACTTCAGGCCGGCTAGAAATCCGAAGAGAGTAAAACAAATAAAACCAAGAATGAAAACAGCTTTGCGAAAGGTACTCATAGCTATTCTTATATCATTTTTTTGGCAGATAAGCAAACGCTGAATGCCTTTTACAGCAATTCTCGGTATGCGGATTGGTGCAGCTTCCGGCAATGGTTTCGTCGGG
>DYKG01000027.1 GCA_020722725.1 Candidatus Methylomirabilis sp. | reverse complement strand
AGATCCCATGATTTCATGCTGGTTACAAGCATACCATTGGCAAACTTGGGTTAAGCATTTAATACCAATCAAATTAACAAGTATAGCAAATATCTGAGACGGGCCGATGCGGAGGTCAGCCCCTGCGAATATTTCTTCTGCGATCCGTATAAGGTGACAAAAATACAGTTTAATGGTATTCTGTATTCAGTCCAGCTACCAATAATGCATTCGTATCGGCTTTATTAACGGGCGCTTCGACCCGCAAGGCGGGCTTAGCGAACGATAAAGAAAGTCATCAGGCAACGAATAAACCAGACAACGCTACCTGATCGCCGCCGGGCTCGAGAAGAAAACCGATGCTCTGGCCCTGGTGCTCGAATCGGAGCCCTACGATGCCATTCTGATTTTTGCCAGAACCAAAATGGATACGGTTGAAATTGCTGAAAAAATGCAGGATAGAGGCTACGGGGCAGCCCCCCTCAATGGCGATATCCCTCAGATTCAGCGCGAAAGAATCATCGAGCAGGTAAAATCTGGCAAACTCAATATCATAATCGCAACCGATGTTGCAGCCCGTGGTCTCGATGTTGAAAGAATCAGCCATGTAGTAAATTTCGGCGCTCCGTTCGACCCCGAAACCTATGTCCACCGTATTGGCAGAACCGGTCGTGCCGGGCGCAGCGGCGAGGCAATTCTATTCCTGTCGCCAAGAGAGAAAAGAATTCTACGGCTGATAGAAAAAACTACCCGTCAGCCGATCGAGCCGATGCAGCTTCCTTCAGCGGCGGCAATCAATAAAAAAAGAGTTGCTATTTTCAAACAGAATCTTAAAAATGCAATGAGTTCAGACAAGTTCAATTTTTTCAAAAATATGATTGAAGAATTCTGCCGCGAACATGAAATTGACTCGCTTTCAGCGGCTGCGGCAGTTGCCTGTATTTTACAGGGCAATCGCCAGCTTCTGCTTGCCGAAGAAAAGGGCCGAAGCAAAAAAACTCAGGAATTTTCACGGTCGAAAGCCGATAATTATGAAAGTCGGCCAAAACCAAGAAGAGAGCTTGACGAAGCTGCCAATGAAGTAGGAATGCTGCGTTACCGAATTGAAGTGGGAAAAAGCCATGGGGTTCTGCCAGGCCACATAGTCGGCGCAATTGCTGGAGAAACCGGCATTTCAAGCAGGCATATCGGCAAAATCAAACTGTTCAATGATTTCAGCACCGTCGATCTTCCGGAAGATTTTCCTGAACAAATGATTGAAAAACTCAAAACTGCCGTTATCTGCCAGAAACAAATGCAGATCAGCCCCGATACTGGTTCAAGACCAGCCCGGAAAAGAGAAAAGCCTGAACAGGATCAGCAGCCTGCAAAAGCTCCGGCTAAAAAGAAATTCTTCACCGGCAAGGCAATGCGCAAGGATAAAAAAGGCAAAGACAAAGTTCGCGAAAAAGTTACGGGCAAGAAACCACCCAAAAAACGCAGATAGATTTTTTCTCAACGGTCATTTTGCCGAGTCGCGATGAATTTTCAGGCGGCTCGGCATCGGCATATCCTGCGCATCCAACCCATTGCATGGGCTCAATGGCCGTTTAAAATTGCCGGGCAACAAAAGCACTAAATAAGTAGCAATTTTCTTTGACTTTTTGGCGAAGTACATTATCATAATAGTATTGAGCTTTTTTTCACAATAAATCAAGGTTTGGTTTGGTCGAGATTTCAAAAAGATTGGAGGCGGGCATGGGCATTGAAAACTTACTTATAAAAGCTGAAGAACATGGCGATTTGAGTCATGATGAGATTCAATCTCTGCTTAGCCTTGGCAACCCCGAAGATGTCAAACATTTATTTGAGGCAGCCTGTCGGGTCAGGAAATTATCGATTCGGCTGTCTGGTGCTGGAAAGCCAGGTATGGAAGTGCAGTTCTTCAATCTGGTGAGCGCAGTGATGCGGCTTTTGTCGGATATGGTTGAAAGAGTGATCAAAGAGATCAAGCGCCGCACTAATGGCGAGCTGGGTCGGGTATCAGGTTGGAACCGGCGTCATGATCGGCCTGCCAATGCAAACACTCAGCCATCTTGCCGATGACGTTCTGTTATTCAAAAATATGGATGTGGATATGATCAGAATGGGGCCATTTCTATATCATTCCCAAACCCCGCTGGCAAAAATGCGCGAGCAATGGCAGCGCCCCGAAGAAGAACTGCTCGAACTGGGTCTGAAAATGATTGCAATCACCAGACTGGTTTTAAGCGATGTAAATATTGCAGCAACTACTGCCCTGCAGGCTTTGAAGCATAATGGGCGCGAGCTTGGCCTGCAGACCGGTGCGAATGTAATTATGCCCAATGCTACCGACACCAGGTATCGTGAGGGCTATAAGCTCTACGAAAACAAGCCCTGCACCGACGAAAGCGCCTCGATGTGCAGAGATTGCCTGACCAGAAGAATTGAAAGCATTGGTGAAACCGTGGGTTTTGGTGGTTGGGGTGATTCTCCGCATTTCAATAACCAAAGAAGGGAAGCTGAAAAAAGCATTATTAGCCATTGCTGATGGTACTCCAACAACCCAAATCAAAGCTCATTTTTAATTGAGAAAAAGACTCCCGTCTTTAAACCGCAATACAAAACATCATCTGATGCCAATCAAATTTAATTTGTTCGTATTGCTGCGATTTAAATCGGGCAGGCGCGGTGGCTGGCCCCTACGCATATTTTTTCTGTAATCCGTAAAGTTAAAGAAAATACTAAAATGGAGACAAGCGATGAAAAAATTTACAGTTGCTTCAAGCATATTTCTGGTGCTAGTTTTCATAAGACTTTTGCAAGGAGAACCGGTAATGGACCAAAAATACAATCAGTTAACGTCGGCCGAAGAATATGTAATCATCAAAAAAGGTACGGAAAGACCGTTTACGGGTGAACTCCTGAAAAACAAAGCCAAGGGGACATACATCTGCAGAAGGTGCGACAAGCCTCTTTACCGTTCGGAAGACAAGTTTGAATCAGGTTGCGGCTGGCCTTCTTTCGACGATGAGATTCCTGGGGCAGTCAAGCGCATCCCCGACCCTGATGGGCATCGGGTTGAAATTGTCTGCAACAATTGCGGAGGCCATCTTGGGCATGTATTTGAAGGCGAAGGCTTTACTTCCAAAAACACTAGGCATTGCGTAAACTCGGTTTCGATGAAATTTATTCCTGCTGAAGATAATTCAGCTGTAGCGCCGGTTTTGCAGAGAGCTATTTTTGCCGGGGGCTGTTTCTGGGGCGTAGAACACCTGATGCAGCAAGTAGACGGGGTTAAATCGGCAGTTTCAGGGTACATTGGCGGAACCGTTGACAATCCCGGCTATAAACTGGTCTGTACCGGCACCACCGGACATTTTGAGGCAGTCGAGACAAGCTTTGATCCGGCTAAAACCAGCTTTGACCATCTAGCCAGGCTGTTTTTCGAAATTCATGATTTTTCTCAGGAAGATGGTCAGGGCCCGGATATTGGCCCGCAATACCGTTCAGCGGTTTTTTACATCGATGACCAACAGAAGGCTGAGTCAGAGAAAATCATTGAAGAATTGAAACAGAAGGGACACAAGGTCGCCACCCTTCTTATTGCTGCTTCAAAGTTCTGGCCGGCAGAAGATTACCACCAGGATTACTATCAGAAAAATGGAAAGGCGCCGTATTGTCACCGGCGCCGAAAAATTTTCTAACCAGGAGTAAGTTCGCCAGTCAGCACTTGCAATCTTTAAATCCAAGTTTTTTCAGAAAGAACACGGCGGGACACAGCCCGGTAAATGCTGACTGAATAAGATTCAGCGCGACAAACACTGTCAACCAGACCCATTTTGGGCTGACAAACCAGGTCAGATACAGACTTAAGAGAATCATGCAACCTGCCATAATTCTAACACCGTTTTCAACTGTCATGGTTAACCTCATGAGTTTTAATTTTGCTAATTTGTAAGCAAGTTACATGCCAGCACGATTACCTGGCAAGACAATTGCAGAATTGGTTCAGGTGAATATAGGGTCGTTTTGGTTGCGCAATCAATCGCAACATGGTAACGTTACAATAAACGCAAATCGCAACCACGAGTAACAAAAAGCATGACCAGGGCAGTTTTTCTTGAGAAAATATCCGCTGAGCTTCTTCTCGAAACCATGGCCGAAGGTGCCATACTTCTCGACCAGACAGGTAAAATCAGGCTATGGAACAAAGCGATGGTGGAAATGACCGGGTACACCCAGGATGAAGTTCTTGGCCATACGACCGAACGGTTAAGGGCCCCGGAATGTATCGGTTCAGCACAGATAAGCAGACTGCTCGAAGATACCGGCAATGGTTCGGCACCAAACTGCATCAACCGCTGCGAATGCATGATGGTTGCAAAAAATGGCGAGCGTGTTCCAATCATGGTCAATGCCCGGCGACTTCAGGATAAATCAGGCACTCGTCTGGGTGTTCTGCAAACCCTGACCGATATCAGACCACTAATAAGCTTGAAACAGCAGATTCAGGCGATGGCAACCAAAATTTCTTCCGAGTCGAATTTTCAAGGGATCACTGGAAAAAGCCCGCAGATGCAGAAGGTTTTCAGACTAGCCGGCCTGGCTGCAGAAAGCGAAGCATCGGTTATGGTGCTTGGTGAAAGCGGCACCGGCAAAGAACTGGTTGCGTCAGCCATTCATCAGCTTTCCCCGCGAAAAAACCAGCCCTTGATCAAGGTAAATTGCGGAGCAATTCCCGAAACTCTGCTTGAAAGTGAACTTTTTGGCCATGAAAAGGGTTCTTTTACCGGCGCCATAAAAAAAAGGACGGGAAGATTTGAAGCCGCTGACCATGGAACGATTTTTCTGGATGAAATTGGTGATGTAAGCCCTGCCATGCAGGTCAAACTGTTGCGGGTGCTACAGTCTGGGGAATTTGAGAGGCTGGGCGGCGAAACCACGCTGAAAGTTAATGTGAGAGTAGTTGCCGCAACCAATAAGGATCTTCATCGGGAAGTTCGTGAAGGCAGGTTTCGAGAAGATCTTTACTACAGGCTAAGGGTTTTTCCCATTTTCATTCCACCGCTGCGCGAGCGCACCGACGATATACCAATGCTTGCCAGACACTTCGTTAACAAATTCAGCGCGAGCACAGGAAGGCTTATCAAGGGCATCAGCCGTGAAGCGATGCAGATTCTTCGAACCTACTCGTGGCCAGGCAATGTTCGTGAACTAGAAAATGCCATTGAATATGCTTTTGTCGTTTGCCAATCTGACCAAATTGGTATTCACGACCTGCCGGCAGAATTTTCAGAAGATCCACCGATGGTAACGGTTTCTGAAAGGGCTCCTCGGTCATTGCCGCCTGAGCAGTCACATCAAATTCTTCAATCGCCGGGAAAGCTCAGCGAACTTCTTTCCTGCTGTGGCTGGAACAAGGCGGAAGCGGGGCGTACTCTCGGAGTAAGTCGCACCGCAGTCTGGAAATGGATGAAAAAACACGGAATACCGCTTGAGAAGTCGGATTAAATAATGAATTTTCAACACGTAAATGCCAAACACGCCATCGGCCATGTTTTTATCGGCCTGCGTCATGAAAAACGCGATGAGTTTCTGCTGACTGGAAGTGCTCCGACCAAAGACGCGGGCATGGAAAACATGGTATTGAAAGAAGGCTATGGCCTCGGAATACTTTTTGCTGATATCAAGGGCGCGCTTGAACCTACTGTGAAACTCCTGGCAGAAATTCCTGATCGGGCAAAATCAGGGCGAATTGCCTTTATTAAGTTTAAATTGAATGATGCCAATTATGACCGTTTAAAAACTTATTTGAATGAATACCGAAAACGCGGCTATGGCAACATTTACAATGGCCTTAATCTGCCTCGGGAAGGTAAGGGCGCAGGATGCAGCGCTTTCGGCGTTGCCTTTCTCGAAGTTGCCGGCTTAATGCACCCGGTCTGGGAAAAGAAATGGCCGATACAGGTCAGAATTCCCCAGGATCTGATTGGCGGGCCACTTACCGGCAAAAAAGTTTCAGTATTGAAAGCCTTGAAAATCGGCAGATGGGCCAGAGAAAATGAACCACATAGAGTTTTAAAGCTGTGTGAACCCTATAAAATCTATGAATGGATTCACCGGGAATGGGATAAGGAAAACAAAGAAAAGAGCGGCAAAGTTAAACTTCTGAAAGAACAAAATGCTCTTGGTCTTGAATATGATTGCACTCACGTCGCTCCGCCCTCTGCACCTATTTTTCAGGGCGAGGCGGCACTTATTCCAATAAAATAGGCATTTGATTTTTTATGCTGTTGAGGCAGAATTCGAATCATGATTGCAGAATATGAGCTTGACTTGCCGAAAAAAAAATAATAATCTGTCAGGGCAGGTTTTTCCTGCAAATATTGCCTCAAGGCAAAAAAGGAGAGCAGGAAATGGCAACTGCGAAATCTGGAGATCTGGTGTTTGTACACTATACCGGCAAATTTGATTCGGGTGAAGTTTTTGATTCAAGCGAAAACCGTGACCCATTATGCTTTATTCTCGGGCATGGCGAAATTATTCAAGGTTTTGACACGGCAATTATGGGAATGAGAATCGGTGAAAAAAAATTGATCGTCATAGCTCCTGAAGAAGCTTACGGTGAATACTCTGAAGACCAGATCATTACCACCAAGCGCAGCAGTTTTGGCGATGATTTCGAACCCGAAATCGATCTTCAGCTTGCACTTCAGCTGGAAAACGGTGAAAGAACTATGGCGACCATTAGAGATTTCAATAATGAAACCGTAACTCTTGATATGAATCATCCGCTGGCCGGCAAAGTTCTGCACTTTGAACTCGAACTCATGGATATCAAAGATGCTTCCGAAATGCCTTCTTGCAGCAGCGGTTGCTGTTCAAGCTGCTCTGGTTGCGGACACGACCACTGACGGTAAAAAAATCCGGGGCTGCGGTAAGACAAACCTCTTGCTGCAGCCCCGTTTTTATACCTGAAATTTTATAAATAAAATTTTTAAATATTTTTTCATTTAAAAAAAGGAGCTGATGAAAGGATAATCATGAAAAAGCTTTTGTTTTTGCTGGTTTTGTTTTTTTGTGCAACTGTAGGATTCGCTGATGAACCTACACATCTGCTGGTTTCAGGGGCCAATGTTCGCATCAGATCCGAGGGAAATACGGGAGCAAAGGTGGTAGCCACCCTTCCCATTGGCACCTGGGCCGAGATACTTGAGGTGGGAACCCAAAAGCAGTCTTTGGTTGGTAAAGATGATTTCTGGTATAAAATCCGTGACGAGAATAGCAACGAAGGCTGGATCTTTGGTGGTCTGACAGAAAAATGCCTTGCCGAACAGCGGTTTTCGGCGGCCGCATCACTGGCCATGTCGCGCCTTGGACAGTTTGGTCGGCCAATCGAAGAGGCTGAGCAACTATATAACTTCTGCCAGAAACTGTGCAAGCTTGCAGCCAACCCTGATGATCAGGCCTATTCAAAACTTGCAGAGCTTCAAAGTCTTCAACTGATACTTAACACTTTGTCAGCAATGGGTAAAGGCAGCGATGACAGCCACCCGGTTTTAAAAAGCAGAAAAGATCTGATTTATTATCATGAATGCGCGGGGCAATATTTTATTTCTCCTAAAATATTCTGGGATCTGGCAAAATTGTACCCCGGTAGCGAGGTTGGCGATCTGATCTCCTGGGAAGCGGCCAAGCAGCAATTACCAGGCGAAACAGAAGGAGACCCGACTGCGCTTTTGACGGTACTTTCTTTATCTGAAGCTGAATATCTGAAAGGCTACCCATCCGGTCGTTTTGTAGAAAATGCCGTTGAAACCATCAGGGTCTCGATGGAAAGCATGCCCAATTCACTGATTAATTACTTCGAGGGCGAGGCTGAATCGGGGCGACAGCCGTTTCTTGAGCAGCTTGGCGAGCTGGAAGCAATTATCAAAAGCTGCAACAGCAATAATCGCCTGAAAACTCTCGATTTAATCGAGCAGGTAAAAAAAGCTGCAGCAAATTAAAGAACAATATTGTCGGTGAAAGCTTCGGCGCCAGCTTCGATCAGAGAAATGTTGCCTTCCCAGTCTTTTTTCTGCAATGATGGAGGCTGCATTACCAGCAGACGGCGTTTAAGACGGCGGGCCCAGCGGGCAGTTATAAGAGAACCGCTGTTTGGCCCGGCCTGAACGACCACAACGACAGAAGCCATGGCTGCTATGATTCTATTTCTCGTGGGGAAAAAGCTTTGCCTTGGCGTTGCCCCGCAGAGAAGTTCAGATAGAAGACCGCCATTTTGTCTTATGCGATCAAACATTGGGGAATTAGATTCGGGATAATACACATCAATTCCTGAGCCAAAAACGGCCCAGGTTGGGTTATCAAGTTCGAGAGCGGCAAGATGGGCCATGCTATCAATTCCGATGGCACCACCACTGATAATAAAATACCCGGCCTCTGTAAGGCTTTTGACTGCCGAGTTCACTACTGACCGACATGATTCATCGGCCTGACGGGCTCCGACCACTGCCGCAAGTGGCTGGGCAACCTTTGGAGAAGTAGAAAAAAGAACTGGCGGAGGCTCAGAAAGATCGGCCAGATGCTGCGGATAGCCTGGGCCACCCAGATAGAAACCAAAAATTTCTGAAGCGGCAAGCTTCTCGAGAGTGCTCTCAATACCTGCTGAAGTTGCCGCCTTGAGCAGACTGCGGGTTGCCGATGGCCGGCTTTTTCCATCAAAGAATTCATTAAGAGCTTCTGATGGAACAGGGTGTTTTTTTAACATCGCGGCAAAAGACGCGGCTCCGACCCCTGGCAGTCGGCTCAGACGAATCGCAGCTTCCATTTCCCTGAAGTGGTCAGACATAATTACTTCCTTTCAAACCCGTATCAGTGAGGACGGAGCGCCGAAAATTGACTTGCCGGCAGTTTGATGCTATAATCAGCAGACCAATTTATCAAAGGAGTTTTCTATGGCAGAGTTTATTGTAAACGCTGAAGTAAGAAACAAAGTCGGCAAAGGCGACTCAAAGAAGCTTAGAGCAAAGAACCAGATCCCTGGTGTTATTTATGGCAAGGATTTTACCCCGGTTCACATTGCTTTATCAAGAACTGAATTTGAAAAAGTTTACTCAAAATGTAACCGCAATTCAATCATCCAGCTCAAGCTGGGCGGAGCTGAATCTCGTGAAGTAATTGTGCGCGACAAGCAGAAAGATGCAATCAGCCATGCTTATACTCACATCGATTTTCAGGCAATCCAGAAGAATGTTCCGATCAGAGTTGAAGTAGATCTTGAATTTACCGGCACTCCGATTGGCAGAAAATCTGGCGGCATATTCACCACAATGTGCAAACAGGTAAGAATTGAATGTCTGCCCGACAAAATCCCCCAGGTTATCCAGCTCGACGTCACCGATCTCGATGCCGGTCAGTCTCTGCACGTTTCTGACATCAAAGCAGGCAATTTCAAGGTTGTAACCAACCAGAAGATCGCTCTGTGTCAGATTTCTCAGATTAAAGATGAAGTTGAAGAAGGCGCTCCTGCAGCCGCCGCTGCTGGCACCGCCGCCGCTGGCGCTGCTGCCCCGGCAGCACCTGCTGCCGCAACTCCCGCTGCTGCTCCCGCCAAAGGCAAGTAAGCTTGACCATATTGTTAGAATTGGAAAGGTTATAGTTGAAAAAGCCGGATTGATCCATGAAAACATGGGTCGATCCGGCTTTTTTATTCATCGTTCTCTGACTGAAATTTTTTATTCAGGAGTCTATTAATGTATAGTTTCGAAATTGGTTCCCCCATCGTGCACCCAATCCATGGAGCCGGGATTCTTAAAAAAATTGATCAAAGGCAGGTGCGGGGAAAACTCTTGAGCTATTACGTTATCGATTTTCCTTATAGTGACCTGGGTTCGGTAATGGTTCCGATAGATATGGCCGAAAAGGTCGGGCTTCGCACCATTAACCACGACGATAACATCGACACTATTTTCTCTTCACTGAGTGAATCGTTTACCGAAGAAGAAGAAGAAGAAAGCAAAAGTTTTCATCAGCGCTACCGCGATTATCTTGAAAAAATTCAGAGCGGTGATCTGGTTCAGGTTGCCAGAGTTTATCGACTGCTTTTCAGACGCAGCATGATCAAACCTCTTGGTACCAAAGACAAGGCCCTTTTTGAAACTGCACGCCAGTTGCTGGTTTCTGAAATTACTTTTGCAAAAGACATCGTTGATTCGGAAGCCCGTGCCATGCTCGACGAAGCAATGGAAGACATGATCTTCTAACATGCGGATCAAGAAAAAGCACCTGGTGCTTTTTCTTTTTCTGATCGCGAATGCGGCATTTTGTTGTGATCCCGAGCCAGGGGTGCAGCATTTTCCGACCCTTGAGATCCCCCAACCAGGGATTCGTACCGGTTATTTTCAGGTTCATAATCGTCTGAACGGTTTGCCCGGCAATGAAATCACATCGGTGATCGTCATGGCGAAATGCTGCTTGCCGGATGGAGTAACGGCCTGCTCATCGAAGATTCAAACGGCATTTCGGCAGAAGACAGTCCTGAGTATCAGCACCTGCTCAACGAATACAATCAGCTGCAACAGGATTTTCAGGATTACGTCGACCGCAATTCGAACAACTGTTTTGCCACTCAGGCGAAAGTTGATGAAATGCGGGGTCGCTTCTCTGGCTTCGAAACCAAAAAGCGGGAACTTATGGGAGACGGAGTTACGGTCAAGAACACCATGGCCAAAGGCCTGTGGATCGGCACCGAAAATGGCGGATTGCATATCTATCGACATACAGACAAATCTTTTTTGGGCGAACACAGCAGAGTAAATGATGTAGCCACCGATAAGGACGACAAGACAATTTATCTCGCTAAGCCAGATGGCGTCTATTATTTAGAGGAATAAAAAGAACTCGCGATTTTTTTCATAAATGTTTCATTAATGGTCAGCAAAGTGCCGACTGGTATTAAAGAGAATATTTATGAAAAGAAAAAACCTGCTGTTAACCGTAGCCACAATCGGCCTTTTCTGGCCAATGGGCCATGCATTCATGGCCGGAGACGGTTTTGTAAAAACCGTAACTGCTCCAATTGCGCCAATCAATGGCCGCAAAGCCGAATCTCGGGCCAACGGGCTGCTCAATAATTCAGGAGTAAGCTATTCAACCTGGCTGAGGCGTGGCAGGAATTATATAAACCGACGCGAATATGAGCAGGCGATTCTGGCATTCAGAAAAGCATTGCGGCTGCGTCCGGCAGAAGAAGAAGCGAGATTTCTTCTGGCCTGGTGTTATGAAAAAAGAGGTCTTGAAGGGTTGCCCGGTGACGCTACCGATTGGGACATGCTGGCAGAGCAGGAATATCTGGCAGCAGTTTCTCTGGCCGACCATCTTCCCGCCCGCTACAATCTTGCCCTGCTTTACCGACGACATGAGCGTTTTGGTGAAGCGAGAGCACATCTGGAACATATTCTGTTAACCGGAAAAAGAAACTCGCTGGCTCAGATGGCCGAGGCCGAGCTTAGTGACATTTTCCATCAGGATATGAGACCTCGCCACATTGCAGTAGATATACCGGAGGCAAGAAAAAATGCTGAATAAAAAAGGCGTAAAAATGCTTTTTCTAACGGCTTCGATTTGCCTTGCGGGCCTTTCGCTGAGCAATGTAACCGTAAAAGCACGCGAAGAAAGCATTGAAAACCGACTATTCAAGAAACTTGAAGCCGCAGTTCAGCAGGGTCGCCTCAAAGACAGCAAAGAAGATATCAAACGAGTACTTAAACTTAACCCTCGCCATGCCGGGGCAACATTTTATGCAGGCTGGTTTGCCTTTGACAAGAAAGATTTTGCCAACGCCCGGAAATTTCTTTCAAGAGTCGAAAACGACATGAAATATGGGGTTGAAGCCCGCAAGTTGCTTAATGAAATCAAACAGAGTCAGTTTCAGCGCAAATATCTGGATAATCTGCAGATCGCAATTACTGGCGAAGCTTATTCTCAGGCTCTGTCAATCTGCGATGAGATTCTGGCTGAAATGCCGGAGAACCAGGATGTTCTCTTTCTTGGCGTTTATGCGGCAACAATGGCCAAAGATCAGGATCGGGCTGAAAATCTCGTGCAACGGTATCAGAAAACATCGGCTTCAGGTGAGAGCAAAGCGGAATTGAAAGCTTTTATTGACGCCATGTTCAGCGCCGGTTATGCCCCCGAGACTGCGGTAGAAAAACTAATGAGCCTTTCAGATCGACGTCTTCTCACTTTGCCAGTTAGAAGTAAACTGAAAAACCTGATTGTGTCTTTAAAAGAACCGGATCTTTTTGAAAAATTCATCAACCAGGAGAAAAGTCGTTCAGGCTCAGATACTGAAAAGCTAGAGCGCGAATTAATCGAATTTTTGATTGAACAGAAACAATATGAAAAAGCGATGAACCTTATTAACCGCCGACCGGGCAGCCAGATAGAAGATAATGTTTTATATGTTCGCCTGCTCGTATTAACCGGGAAGGAAGAAAAGGCAATGCTGTCGGCTCGCCAGCTGATAAGCGCTTACCCCGAAGATTTACGACTTTATGAAGCCTGGACCGATGCCTGGCTTGGCTTTGTCGAACGAACATCAAAAACTCCTGAAGGAAAAGATGAAACGGGTAAAAGCTTTGATGAAATGGCTCAGGAAGTTCTTGAGCGCCTGAAATACGATAAGCTGGTAAAAATGCAGCCCAATCTTCTGCTAAAACTTATCAGACTTGCAGTCTTAACTGAAAATGAAGAAAAAGTCAAAGAAGCGCGCAGCGAAGCAGTTAAAATTCCATTTAATCCACAGAATATCGACCTGCTTCTAAAAACCGTTGACAGTCTGATTTCAATTAACCGGTCTTATATTGCTTCAGAGCTGCTTGAAAGCGCGAGAAATCAGGTTCACGACGATCATCGCCTGTCGGTCAAACTGGCAGAAATTTATTTCATCAACAACAATCCTGAAACCTCGGCAAAAATTCTTGAAACAGTTTTACAGGAAAAACCAGAACAGATAAAAGCCTTTCTTCTATGGACAGACTGCATGACGACAATGGGCAAAGGGGCCGAAGCAGAAATCGCAATTCTTAAAAGACTTGAAGAAAAAGACTTAGCGGACCTGGTTAAGCGACAACTTAACAACAAACTCGAAGTGATAAGAATGCAGACTTCTGTGGGTTCTGGTTATTTATCAGAAACAGAAGAACCTGATGCCTCTGAAAGTTCTGGAACTTACCGGAGCCAGACCGGAGACATCCCTTCCGAAGAGGATGATGAACTGCCATATGAGTCCGGCTCAGAATCAGCGGCCGGAGATGAAATTGAAAATCCAGAAACAGTCGATGAATCGACTGAAACAGGAGAACCAGGCACAAACGGAGGCGAAATCGGCGAAAATACTTCAGATCAATAAGAGACCAGATCCAATCCCCAACCCGCAGGAAAGACCTGATAAGAACATTAGTTGTAAGGAGGTTAAATGCTTATTGAAATTTTCACGAATGGCAAAGTAATAATCGACGGTCAGGATGCCGGAAAGCACTATCGCGCAGAAGAAGTTCTGTATGACTATCTGGTTAATCCGCAAGGGTTCATAAAAAAGAAAACCGATAAAAAGTCGGCATGAATTATAAAAAAGGCTGCCTCTTATGGGCAGCCTTTTTTGTTCAGTTAATCAGATTCCAAGCTTCTGGCGCAGATATTTATACAACAATTCCCAGGATTCATTGCCTTTGATCAGCTCTAAAACCTGATTGAACAATACCACTGACTTGTCGCCCTGTCCGAGCTTTTCAAGCAACTCGCCCTTGGTGCAGAGAGCCGGTGGATACTCGGGCTCAACTTCAAGAACCTTTTCAATTTCGCGCAAACCCTCATCATAACGCCCTAACTGCAACAGAGCATCGCAATAGTTATTGCGAGCCTTGTTATCATTTGGCCTTATTTCAAGGGTCGCGGCCCACTCGTCAGCAGCACGCTGATAATTTCCCATGTCATAGCTGGTATTTGCCAGATTGTAATGATAATCGGGATCATCGGGATCAAGCTTAATAGCTGCGATAAATTCTACCACCGCGTTTTCAAGCTGATTGGTGTTGTGATATGAAAGTCCAAGGTAATGATGAGTATCGGCTGCTTCAGGGTTGATTCTGGAAGCTTCCTTCAAAGCACTGATAGCTTCGCGCATGAAGCCCTTCTGATAATGATGGTAGCCCAGATTGAAGTAGGCATGATCAAAATCAGGTTTTACCTTGATCGCTTCGTGCCAGTAATGGACGGCCTTTTCGAACTGCTCCATTTTGTAATAGGTGTTTCCAAGGTTGTAAAGAGCCTTGTAAAAATTCGGATCAATATCAAGAGCCGTCTGATACTGCTTTATCGCCTCTTCATATTTTTCGGCCTTAAAATAATGGTTGCCGAGCTCTTTAAGCAACTCCGGATTTTTCGGGTCTGCTTTGACCTGTTCCATAACCTGTTCCAATGTTTTCTCCATAATTCATTCTCGCTAATCTTAGATAATCGAGCGGGATTCCAGCAAAAAACCTGTTCCGCACTTTTTTGTTTTTTTCCTTGTGGAACCTTTACTGTAAGGGTATTCTATACCATACAAAATTTAATAGCAAGGATTTACTCATGAATGTGAGTTTTTTTTGTGGAATACGAAGACGAATGTTTCTGCTTATACTGAGCATGCTGATGTTGCCGATTGCCGGCATTTCTGCAGAGATGACCCTGAAGATCTGGGATTTTCCGCGTTGGCTTGAGCCAGGCGAAAAAGTGGATCGCTTTGTCTGGATGACCCGCAAACTTACTGAATTTGAGCAGCAGAATCCTGGTGTGAAAGTCGAACTTACGAAACTTACCTGGTCACGCGGTCAGGAAAAGCTTAAAATAGCGGCCCTTGGCGGCAATTACCCTGATATTGCACCGGGAACCATTCCGTTGCTTTTCATCAAAGAAAACATGATTGCCCCAATCGATGAGTATCTCAGCGAGGAAGACAGGGCCGACTACTTTCCCGCGGCCCTCGATGCGTTCAGGGTCAAGGGTAAAGTTTATGGCTGGCCATGGTACATGGGTGGCCAAATGCTTTTCGTCAACAACGATCTTTTCGCCTCAGCTGGCGCACAGCTTCCGGTTGACGGGCGCTGGACCATTGACGAATTCACTGCAGCAATGCAGCAAATAAAGAATTTTTTGAGTCAGAGATCCGGTGATTCCCCTGCTCTGCCAAGTCTTACCGATCAGGGATACTACCCGCTCGGCCTGTATTTCCAGAAAAATGAAACCGCCAATTTTCCTTTTCTCATGGGATTCGGCGGCGATTTTATCGACAAAGAGGGAAAATTTGCCGGAAACCGGGCCGAACTACACCAGGGTTTCAAATGGCTGCTTGAACTACAGAAGAATGGTATCATTCCCAGCGACTCAGGCGGAAGAACTTCAAATGACATCTGGACAGCTTTTGGCCGTGAACACCGAATTGCTGCAGGGGCCTTCGGTCTTTGGGGCATTCAGGCTCTGACCGAAAAGTTTCCGATGAATTTCTCGGTCGTTCATTTTCCGGCGCAGCCAGGGCAGATAAATCCCGCCTTTCTTGCCATCTCAGGGCTTTACGTATTCAGGAATGAAGACCCTGAAAGGGTTAAAATGGCAATGAAACTGGCACGCTTTCTGACCATTGGCGAGAACCAGAGATCACTGGTTCATTACGCCCAGTTTCCCACGAGAAACAGTGCCGGCAATATTTACGAAGGTCGCCTGCATATGTCGAACGCGCTTGCGATTCTGCGTGAAGGACGGGCAGTTTTCAATGACAGTCGCTGGCCCCAGATCGACGAAGAAATTGAATACCGCATTCAAGAAACCCTGATGGGCAAGGAACCCGTAGAAACCGCCATGCAAAAAGCGGGGCTGATGGTTGATCGCATACTGGAAGCCGAATCTGGCTCGATAAAAGATGATATCAGCAAGGGAAGCCTGTTTGGCAGAATCGTGCTGATTCTCGCCATTCTTTCTCTTTTCTTTGCGCTGTTCAGTGGACAGGCTCATCTGATCATGATCGTTCCAGCAATTTCAATAATCGGCATATTTTTGTTTTATCCGCTGGCAGACGCTTTCATTATCGCATTTAGAAATTACCGTATCGGCGAAGTTGGTGGTTTCACTCTGCAGAACTTCACCCAGGCTCTATCTGACCCTAAATTCGTCAAAGCCTGTTACAACACGGTTCTTTACAGCGTTGTCGTCGTTCCGGCCAATACCCTGACCGCGTTAATTGTGGCAAGTCTTATCTACAGCCTGCATGGCAAGGCCAAATCTTTTTTCAAGGGCGCATATTATCTGCCCGGTGTTGCCTCTGTGGTAGTTCTAACCATGGTCTGGCGCTGGATCTTCAACACCGAGGTCGGGCTTGCCAACACGATGCTGCGCTGGCTGCATCTATCACCGATGGGATGGCTTTCTGACCCGGGAATTGCATTCTGGTCAGTAATTGCCACCGGGGTATTCAAATCGCCCGGGGGTTCGATGCTGATTTATCTGGCTTCGATGGCCAATATTCCTGATTCATTGTATGAATCAGCGGAACTGGAAGGGGCCACTTCGTTTGAAAAATGGTGGCACATCACCGTGCCGCTGCTGCGCGGCACGACGAGTTTTCTGCTGATTACTGGCGCAATTGCCTCTTTACAGGTTTTTGCCCAGGTAATGATGCTTACTGACGGGGGACCGGGCATATCCACCGAAGTTGTCGTTCATCGGGTTTATACATCGGCTTTCAGAGATTTTGATTTTGGCCTTTCGGCTGCAATGGCGTTACTGCTGTTTGCCACCATTCTGATAATCACAATCATTCAGCGCAGGCTGACCAATCATGAAGTGGAGTATCTCGGATGAAAAAATACAACTCTGCCGAAAAAGCAGCTCTTTTCGTTCTGGTTCTCGGCCTCGTACCCACTGCCGGCCCGCTGATCTGGATGATTTTCACCGCTTTTGTTTCTTCTGATGCATTATCAGCAAGTCCCCCGCGCTATGACAGTTTTTCTCTGGAAAACTTTCAGGTTCTGCTTTCGGCAGGCAACATTCTGCGCTGGTCGGTCAACTCTTTTCTGATCGCGGCAGCAGTAACGATTTCGCAGACTATTTTCAATTCACTGGCGGCTTTCGGTTTTTCTGCGGGCCGGTTCAGGGGGCGCGAAAAGCTTTTCTGGGTTCTGCTTGCGGCAATGATGGTTCCCGGGCAGATCGTCATGCTGCCCATGTTTCTTTTCATGTCAAAATGGAACCTGATCGACAGTTTATGGGCAGTAATTCTTCCGGCCATGGCTGCGCCTTTTGGTATTTACATGGTGCGGCAATATATGGATTCAATCCCTCCCTCCCTTGCTCAGGCGGCGATGATGGATGGAGCCAGTGATTTTCAGATTTTTCGCCACATTTACTTTCCTTTATCGATGCCGATTCTGGCGACTTCCGGAATTTTCATTTTCATCTCCGAGTGGAACTCTTTTCTCTGGCCCCTGGTAACTCTGAATACTGAAAAGTTTTACACTCTTACCGTCGGATTATCAACGCTGCAGGATCAGCAATTGATGGATTTCGGGCTGTTGATGGCCGGTGCGACTCTTGCAGCAATCCCAATGGTTCTGGTGTTTCTTTTCTTCTCACGCTATATGCTTGAAGGAATGCGGCAGGGAGCGGTAAAGTGAAAAGCCTGATCAGCGTTGACTGGGGAGGCACCGGTTTTCGTGCGGTTCAAGTCGATGAAAGAGGTGAATTGAAGAATTTCCGAACCGCAGCCGTTAATATCAGAACTATTTCAGAAGCCGGACTTGATAAAATCTGTTCCCAGATTAGAGAGAACTTTCCTGATGTGGAAAATTCGCAGTTAATCTGGCTGATCGGAGCAGCGGGCGGATCAGACGAAAAAGCGTCCACCAGGGTAAAAAACCGGTTTTCGGCTTTTGGAATGCCAGGCTCTGAATGCCATCTGATTCCCGATTATGTTGCCAACCATGCGGCGGTGCTGGGGGGCCAGGAGGGCTTTCTTTCAATCAATGGAACCGGTTCTCTGCTCTATTTGGAGCTTAACGGTCTGAGTGAACGTCGTGGCGGCTGGGGTTATCTTCTGGATGAAATGCCTTCGGGTGCTTTCTGGGGGCGGCAGGTTCTCAAATCGGTTCTGGAGCATCTTGAAGGAGAGAGCCATCGTCAGGCAATTGCAGAGGAATTCTGCCGGCAGCATTATCCGCCCGACCTGCTGAAAATTCTTGCTGAACTTTATCAGGCACCAAATCAGCAGAACAAACTCGGACAGTTTGCAGGAGTACTCACCAGCTGTTATGAAGAATCAGACGATTTTGCCATGAATCTGATCGATACTTCAATAAAATTTTTAATCAGACAATTAAAACTTTGGATTGAAAAGCTCAGACCTGTTGAGACCATACCCCTTTCAGGGTGTGGCGGGCTGTGGGAAAGCTGGCCTTTATTCCGCAAACTCGTATCAGACCAGATCAACCGTGAAGGCCTGCCGATTATTTTGAAAAAACCGATTTTCAAACCAGTATGGGGGCCCATGGTTTATTTTGCCAAAGAAAACGAAGAAATCAAAAAGATTTTTAATTCCATAGCGAATAAGGAAAAAACAGCATGAATCAGGAAAGCAAACCTCAGGATCAGAAGCTGCCGCTGACCGAAACCAGAAATCCCAGAACAATGTATATTGACCGGGTATCGACAAGACAGGCAGTTAAAATGTTCATCGAAGAAGATCGAGTCATAGTAAAAGCCCTTGAAGCAGTATCCGAGAATATTGCCCAGGCTGTTGAACTGGCCACGTTGTCGTTGAAAAGAAACGGCCGCCTTATTTACATTGGTGCCGGAACTTCCGGAAGACTGGGCATTCTTGATGCTTCAGAATGTCCACCCACATTTGGCGTAGCTCCTGATCGGGTAATCGCCTTGATTGCCGGCGGTGAGAGAGCAGTTACCCAGGCCGTTGAAGGGGCAGAGGACAGCCGCGACATGGGTCGGCAGGACCTTGAAAAAGTTAAGGCATGCAGCAACGACCTGGTTATCGGCATCACAGCATCAGGAACCACTCCTTATGTGGCCGGTGCCCTTGAATTTGCCCGACAGAAGAAGATCAAAACAGTTTTGTTGTGCTGCAACCCGTATGGCAATCTTCCTGATGTGGATGTTTTAATCAATCCGGCAGTCGGTCCGGAAGTGATAACCGGTTCCACCCGGTTGAAAAGCGGCACCGTCTGCAAAATGGTATTAAACATGATTTCTTCGCTGAGCATGGTAAAAATCGGCAAAGTTTATGAAAATCTGATGATCGACCTCATGGCTACCAACATTAAGCTGCGCAAAAGAGCTTTGCGAATAGTTATGGAGGGTGGTCGGGTTCCAAATTACGTTGCAGAAGCAAAGCTCGCCGAAGCAGAAGGAAGTGTCAAACTCGCCATTCTCATGGCAAGAACCGATCTACCCGCGGATATGGCACGGAAAAAACTTGAAGAAGCCGAAGGGGTTCTTTATAAAGCATTAGGAGACACTGACCATGAATAGATTGCTGTTTAAATTTATGGTTTTAATTGCATTTTTAAATTTTGGGATTTCTTCTTTTGCCGAACAGATTGGCGCACCAAAAGTCCGAATAAGGGTTGCCCAGTATCAGAAAACCGTTGATTTCGTTCTTCCACAGGGCGGACGATGGCTGTCAAACAACAGAAGCGGCAGCATTCCTGCTGGCAAAAAATGCCGCATCACAGGAACGCTCAAACAGAAAGCTTCAAGAAAATTCCATCTGATGGTTGGCTCAGCATCGGCTGATAATCAGAAAGAAATCGACGAAACCATGGATAAATTCATAAAGATGGGATTCAAAACGCATGGTTTTATGGTAGGACGCGAACCTCAGGCCGGGTATCCTGACAATCGCCTGGTTTTCATCGGCGTTGCCACTTTTTTTGATGAAGCCGAAGCAAAGAAAATGCAGGACCAGCTTGCATCGCGCAATATTTCGAGCTGGGTTTTTACGGAAACAATCGAACCGGCGCATGGAACTTTGAAGCTGACAGTTGCCGGAAAGCCGGTCTCATTCAATTTTGCCGAGCTTCAACTTGAAGGAAAAGCCGGGGTCAGGCTTTTGCAGGCAGAGCATGCAAAAGGCTTCAGCTGGCATGGATTTGCGGATCGCACATACAAGTCGAGAGTTCAGATTCGTTTTGGGTCAGAAAACTGCCTGGACTGCATTGAACACACCGATCTTGAATCTCTGCTGGTTGGAATAGTTCCGTCAGAAATTTCGGCAAGCGCGGCTCCGGCAGCTTTGCAGGCACAGGCGACCGCTGCCCGTGGTGAGATGCTGTCGAAAATGGGAACGCGGCACTTCAACGAAGGTTATGATTTTTGCTCTGAGCAGCATTGTCAGGTATATAAAGGCATCCAAAGCTGTGATGATTACATTTATAACTCGATTCGCAACACCTGGGGAATGGTGATGCTCAATCACGAGAACAAAGTGCTGGACGCGGTTTACAGCGCCAATTGTGGTGGTCACAGCTCGGCCAACCAGAATATCTGGACATCGAAGATGGACCCGCACCTGCAGGGAGTTCCAGATACCATCGAGCCGACCAGACTAAATCTCACCGATGAAAAGCAGGTTGAAGATTACATTCGCAACCCCCCACCCTGCTGGTGCTCGATTTCAGGAATCGAAGGCGCAGATAAATTCCGCTGGACCAAGGAAATTTCCGGCAAAGACTGGCATAAAGTCGAAGATTCGCTGGAGATAGGAAGAATCAGTAATATAGGCAATTATACCAGGGATATTTCCGGTCGCATTATCAGCCTCACCTGTACCGGCGAAAAGGGTGAAAAAACGATCATGAAAGAGCTGGCGATTCGCAAGCTTTTTGGCATGCTGCGCAGCTCCTGTTTTGTAGTAAACTGGAAGCGTGATGAAAAAGGCTTGATCAACGGCGCAGAATTTGCCGGGGCAGGCTGGGGTCATGGAGTTGGGATGTGTCAGACCGGCGCCCAGAGTATGGCACTGAAAGGCAAGACCTTTCAGCAGATTCTGCTGCATTATTTTCCGGGCGCAAGGTTGAAAAATCTTTACTGAATAAATATTATTGGTATAAGACCGATCTTGAGAGCCCCGATCAAGTCGGGGCATGACAAATTTGTAAAACCGGTTCCTATGGAACAGCCCCCCTGAAAATATTTTGAAAAAAACGTTAAAAAAAACATCAAGCTGGTCGATAAGCATGGCAAATGCTCAGATCAAAGGAGTAAGTTCGTGAACTTCAAAAAAATCGTTTGGCTTATCGCTGCAGGAGCACTTATGCTGCTTCCATTTCTGACCACCGGCTGCGGCACCGACGACACCGAAGCCGACCAGATTACCGGCATTCACACTATTGGCCCGGGCAACATCGAAATGGTCGAGAATATGCCGAAAAAGACCTGATATAGAAGCCAGATTCATGCAATTATGAAAAAACACATTAAACCCAACACGCAAGCCCAGAAGCGTATCGAAGAAGCACTCGCAGACACCTTCACTGCAATGGCTGACCTCAGCGACTTTTTCAATTCTCTGCGAAAAAGTTGAAATAGCCCCCCCTGAAAACCAGCCACAGTGCTGCCCCCGGCGGCCTGTGGCTGGTTTTTTATTCAAACAGCTGTCTCTGAAATTCAAGCCAGGAATTCACCGTGTTTTTTCCATGCCAGAAACATTCATTTGAATGATCAAAGCCTCTTTTAATCGGCGGGGTGTTAGTGATAGAATAATGGCCTATGGAAAAAAACAAGTTAAAATATATGCTGACCACTTTTGGCTGCCAGATGAATCTGGCTGATGCACAGCGCATTCACGGAATTCTCGCTCGCCTGGGCTATGAAGAAACCCGGAAGGAAGAAGAAGCGAGTCTGATTCTTTTCAATACCTGCTGTGTCAGGCAACACGCAGAACAGCGGCTGATCGGCAGAGTTCAGGGATTGGTAAATGAGAAGAAAAAGCGCCCCGATTTGTTGATCGGCATTGCGGGTTGCATGGCACAGAACCGGCAAGGAGAAATGCTCGAACTGCTTCCCCTGACCGATCTGGTTTTCGGCCCCAACGATATCGAGCAGCTGCCGCTTTTACTGCAGCGGGCCCGCAACGAAAAAACCCTTGGTAATTTTACCGGCAAAGGCTCTTTTGATGGCGAATCGGCCGATGGAATAATTCTTGAACGGCCTTTCTCTGCGATGGTCAACATCGTGCGTGGCTGTACAAATTTCTGTTCATACTGCATCGTTCCCTATGTGCGTGGCCCGGAAATCAGTCGCCCGTTAGAAGAGCTCACTGATTTCGTGAAAGATCTGGCTTCCCGTGGTGTAACTGAGATTACGGTTCTTGGTCAGAATGTCAACGTCTATGGCAAAGATATTGGCCTCAGCGAAGGCTTTGCACAGCTGCTCGAAGAAATCGAAAAAATAGATGGCATCAGATGGGTGCGTTTCATGACTTCGCATCCGCGTGATTTTTCGGAAAACGCAATTAAACGAATTTCAGCCCTCAGCAAGGTTTGCGAGCAGTATCATCTGCCGGTTCAGTCGGGTTCAAATAAAATTTTGAAAGCAATGAAAAGGGGCTACAGCCGTGAGCGTTATCTTGAGCTGATCAATCAGGTTCGGACTCATGTCAGAAATGTCTGCCTGAGCACCGACATCATTTGTGGGTTCCCGGGTGAGACCGAAGAGGATTTTGAACAGACCCTCGATCTGATCAGAAGAATCCGCTACGAATCCGCTTTTATGTATTATTATTCCCCCCGCGAGGGAACTAAAGCAGCAAGCCTGCCAGACCAGATACCCGAAGAAATACGCAAAGAACGCCTATCTCGCCTGATAAGCCTTCAGAACAATATAAGCCTGGAAGAAAGCCAGAAACTTCTGCACCAGGAATTCGAAGTACTGGTAGATACGGTTTCAGCAAGAAAGGACAGTAATGTGGCGGGCAAAACAAGGTCTGGCAGGGTCATAGATTTTGTGGGGCCAGCCAGCCTGATCGGGTCTTATGTAAAAGTCAGGGTTGATAAGGCCAGGATCTGGACTTTATCTGGAACCATGACCGGGAGGTCTGATCCATGACTATTCTGCTACATAGCTGCTGCGGCCCATGCCTGGGCGGGTCTATTGATATTCTCAAACAGAATGTCGGGAATGAAAGCGTTGAGGCATTCTGGTTCAACCCCAACATTCACCCCTATCTCGAATATCGCGAGCGCCTGCTTTCATTCGGCAAGCTTTGTGCTGCTCTTGATTTAAAAGCAATTTACGGCCCGGTTGAATATGGGCTTGAGTATTTTCTACAAAAGCTGAATGGAAAACATGGCGAGGAACGCTGCGCCCAATGTTACCGCATGCGCTTTGAAGATGCGGCCCGCACTGCGGCCAGACTCAATTACCGGGCATTTACCACAACCTTGCTGGTTTCACCTTATCAGCAGCATGAATTGATCAAAGAAGTGGGCACTAAAACCGCCCGGGAGTTCGGCACCGAGTTTTTCTACTGCGACTTCCGACCCGGTTTCAGAAATACCCACGAGGTTGCAAGAACCCATGAGCTTTATAAGCAAAAATACTGCGGTTGCATATTCAGCGAGTTTGACCGCTACAAAAATGACAAAAAACATGCCTTACCGCCCCTGAATTTTTTCTAAATCCGTATCCGAAAGTCTTCGTTAAAACCAGTAAAAGCATAATGAGGAAAAAAAATTTGAAAAAGCGTGCAAAACAACTGAGTTTTCTGAAAAATGTGGTGAAACTTGCCATTATCATGGCGGTATTCATCGCAGCAGCTGTTTCAGCGGCGCAGGGAAAACTCAGAGAATCGGAGCCGATTCTACGGGTGAAAATCGGCGGCATGCATCAGAAAATCAGCATTGCACTGCCGGGTGGCGGTGAAATTCTTAATCACAAGGGCCGCAAAATCAGAACTATCAGGGGAAAAAGCGGCTTCACCTGGGCAATTGGCTCAGGCAAGCGAAAAAAGAGGGTGGAGCACCTGAACGAAACCCTTACATTTGCCGGCAGGAAAAATCAGGTGACTTTAAATGGCAAAATTTACCGCGGCCGCATGCTGGTAAAATTTACCAATACCGGGGCAATAGCGGTAAATCATGTTGGCATCGAAGATTATCTCAGGGGTGTAGTTGGCAGCGAAATGGGTTCCATGTCTCCTGCCGAATCACTGAAGGCTCAGACGGTTATAGCAAGAACTTATGCCTATGCTAACCGGGGAAAGCATGGCAGTGAGGGAGCAGATGTATGTGATTCAACCCATTGCCAGGTATATCAGGGAATTTTGGCGGAACGGGAAAGCATAAACAAAGCGGTTGACGGCACCCGTGGAATCATAATGATATCTGAGGGAAAGCCAATTCAAGCACTTTACCATGCAACCTGCGGCGGAATGACCTCTGATAACGACAAGGTTTTCGGTGGCACGGCGTGTAGTTATCTCAGACGGGTCATATGTCCTTTCTGCAAAGATAGCGCCCATTTTCGCTGGGTTAAAACACTTAATCTCAATGAATTCAAATCGGCAATGGCAAAAGAAAACATTCATTTCAATCATCTGATTGATTTAGGCTACGAATCTCCCGGGCTTATGGATAGGGTTGACAAGGTTTTTCTTGTTACTGACAAGGGTGAATTTTCAGTCAAGGGAACTACTTTTCGCCGCCTTTTCGATCTAAAAAGCACCACTTTCACCCTTGGAAACCGCAAGAACGTAAAAGCCGTTATTTCTGCAGCCGCCGTGATCAAACCGGAGTCTGAACCGGATAATGACAGAGTACAGATAGTTCTTGCCGGTATGGGCGAAACTGCAACCGACGGCCCGGCTCAGCTGATCATTCAAACGGCTAAAGGGCTGAAAAGAGTGACTCGCCCCGAAACAGGCTGGCAAACGGTTGTGTGCCGCCAGATCAGCGAAATTGAGCCTGCCGATTCGGTTTTGCTCAGCCGCAATGAAATGACCAGATCCAGCGCCAGTGGCCAAATCGAAAAAATTGAAATTTTTGGCAGGGGCTATGGTCATCAGGTTGGGCTTTGCCAGTCAGGAGCGATTGAGCTTGGAAAACGCAATTGGTCCTATCGCCAGATATTGCCGTTTTATTATTCCAACGTTGCCCTTAGACAACTTGGCTACTGAAAAGCCGAAAAAAAATGAAGTAAAATGAAAAAAATAGCCTTAACATTGAGTTAAAATGAGTCGATAGAAAACTGACATTCTATAAATTGTCAGCATTAACGGAATGAACTTCCGGACTGAATTGGAGGAAAGAGCGTATGGGCATGTTCACCTTTGGGGCAAGCAACACGGCCGTTGGTATCGACATTGGTACTTCTGCCGTAAAAATTGTCCAGCTCAAAAAGACTCCTTCTGGTCCTGAGCTGATTAATTACGGCATGCTGTCCCTACCACCAGATGCAATGGTGGAAGGCTCGGTAGGCGACCCACAATCAGTTGCAGCGGTCATCAAGGATCTGTTAAAAACAAAAAAAATCAAACCGGAACGAAGCTTTGCATCAATTTCCGGGCAGAACGTGATCATGCGCTTTACCAAGCTGCCGATCATGTCACCCGAAGAACTTGAACAAACCGTGAGAATTGAAGCAGAGCAGTACGTTCCTTATGCAATCGACGAAGTCAGCATTACCCATGCGGTTCTCAACACCGTTGACGAAGAGGAAGAAGGTGGCGGAAAGTATTCCATTCTTCTGGTCGTCGCCCAGAAAGATCTGGTCGGTTCCTACACCGATGTTCTTAAAGGTGCCGGCATCTCAGCTGAAATAATCGACGTCGATACCATCGCAGCAATCAATGCGCTTGAGAATTCCTACATGCAGTCAGCCAGCTCACAGGAAGGCGGGGAAGTCGTGGCAATAATCGATGCCGGTGCCAGAACCACTAATATTTCGGTTCTTAAAGCCGGTATTTTGATGTTCACCCGTAACATTCCCATTGCCGGCAACAACATTACCGACATGATCAAAGACGTGATGAAACAGGAATTTGAGCAGGCCGAATCGATCAAGATCGAAGAAGCGGAAGTCAGTATGGGCGATGGCGGGGGCAATGAAATTGCCGACGTTGTTAAAACCACAGTTGACGACCTTGCCTCAGAAATCAGAAGATCTTTCGACTATTTCAAGGCCCAGTCACGCGAACCTCTGATTCATCGCATCATTCTTTCAGGCGGCAGCTCTAACCTCAAGAGCTTCAACACCTTCCTGAGCAACGAACTGGGAGTTGACGTTTACATGGGCAACCCTCTTGAGGGAATTGCAGTAACAGCCCCTGAACCAGACGAGCTTTACGACAAACTGCAGCAGTTTACCGTTGCAATTGGGCTCGCACTTAGAGGGGTGGTGGAAGATTAAATGATTCGAATTAATCTATTAACGGTAAAACGGCGCAAGCCTATTCAGATTCCCTTCGCTGCAATCTTCTTTATTCTCGGCCTGATAGGTATCGGTGGTGGATTCTATGCCGGCACCATGTATATCGAAGGCTGGAACGATGAAATCAAAAAAGAGCTTGCAGATCTGAAAGATGAAATCGCACGCGGGCAGTCAAAACTGGATATTAAAGATTCTCTTCGCCAACAGAAAAGTCAGATTACAACCCAGATCAACCGCCTCAAGCAGCTTTCTGGTGCTACTCTGCTTCAATGGTCTCAGGTTTTCAGTGATCTGACCAGTGTCGTGCCTGAAAAAACGGTATGGATAACCAACCTTCGCGTTGATTCAGACCGGCGGGTGCAGATTGCAGGATATTCATGCAGTGAAGATGGCGATGGCGAACAGAAGGGTGCCAGGCTGACCCAGGGTATTCAGCAGTTCATTCAGCAGATTCAGGGCCATGAACACTTTGAAGAAGTCTTTCTTAACAGCGCCGCCAAAAACGTTTATGAAAAGAAACCGGTGTGGCGATTTGAAATCAACTGCCGCGTCAAGCGTGATCTTGGCGAAAAGAACCTGGAGGGATATTAATGAATAACTTTGCCGCAGTAACGGTTGTCCTTCTGGTAATTGCCGTCGGTGCAGGGTTCCTGTTCTGGATGAACTACCTCGAACCACTTGAAAAAGAAAAAGCTGATCTGATCAAGGAAATCGACGACAAGAGAAATCAGATTGAAGAACTGAAAAACATCGATAAAGAAATGGAAGAGCTGAAAGCTGATATATCGAAGCTGACTGAGCAGAAGAACAAACTGCAGACCGAATCAAACCAGCTCAATACCGTTGTTCCCAAGCTTCTTGATTCAACCGAAACGATCTCCAACAAATTTGACATCAAATTCCAGGACATCAGAATTTCACCGCTGGTAAGAGCTGAAGAGTGGTCTGAACTGCCGATCGAAATCTCGGTTCAAGGTCCGTTCAAAAGCATCGGCAGTTTCCTGACCGTCATGGAAAAGCGCAAGATCATCAATCTTGCTGCCGGTTCAATGAACGTTTCTGTTTCAGCAGAAGTTGACCGAGCCACCAAAAGCCCGCTCTTGAGCGTGGTATTGAGTGCCAAGGTATATATTATGGGCAGTGGCCTGTAATCAGGAGGAAGACAATGACAAGCCTTAATTCGTTCAAGAAACTCGGGTTGATCTGTCTGGCCATGATCCTGCTTGCGACCCCCCGAGGCTTTTCCCAGGATGACCTGGATGAATTCGGCGGCCTGGACGACCTTGGCAGCGATTCAGCCGTTACCGAATCTCCCGCAGATCCCGCTGCTGCTGGTGGCGATGGAGCAATTGCTGAAGATCCTTCTGCCGTGGGTGGTGATGCAGCCGGAATGGAATCACCAAAAATGAGTGAATCTGAGCAGGTCGAAGCAATCGCCAACAAATTCACCTTCGCTGCCGAAAACCCCAAAAAAGATCCCTTTCGACCACTGGTTGAAAAGAAAGTAATACTTCCGCCCGTTCGCACCGTAAAACCAGTATCCAATCCTGATGATAGCAAGCCCAAACCGCCACCAATCAAGCCGATCAAGTTGTATGTTTCGGGCATTGTGGGCAATGACAGCTGTCGCCTTGCGGTAGTTAAATTCGAGAATGAGGAATACACGCTGACCAAGGACATGGTTGTTGATGGCAAATTCAAAGTTGTTGACATTCTCACCGACCGCGTAGTGGTTTACTCGAATAAAGAACAGCGACGTCACACCTTTAAAATTGAGGCTGAAGGCGACGAACCCCAAAAATAATCTTCAAGCAAACGCTTGAAAAAACGGAATAAACAAGAAAAACGGCTGTATCCGCAGTCTTTAAGGAAGGCTAAAGATGCAGCTTTTTTTATTCTCGTCCTGGGAGAAACTTTAACAGGAGAATTTTATGAAACGAAACCTTTTCTGGACAGTATGGGGCCTGGCAACTCTGGTTTGTGTAATGATCGCGGGCTTCAAAAGCTTTGCCATCGAGCTTGAAAAAGAACGGGTATCGATCAAAGCAACTTTCGAAAAAGTCATTCCTTCGTGCTTCCCACCAAAAGGGAAATGATGATTTGATCGTATTTTCAAACGATCAGAAAGAATTTTTAAAAAAGTGAAATTGTTACTGGATGAATCAACAAAGTTTGTCGATAGTCTTTCTGATAGACCCAAAAAGGCATCTATCTAAATCACAGTTTGTCGGACATTCCCGTTCGGAGGTATAGAAGAATGAATTCCACGGGTTACACCAGGAAGAAAAGTGGCATCATACTGTTGTTTGCGGCTATTGCAGTCGCTCTCCTGTTACCATCGGCTCTCAGGGCAGAAGATAACATTACCCTTGATTTCAAGAATACTGATATTCAACAGATCATCAAGGTTATTGCCCAGCAGTCGGGAACCAACATCATTGCAGAAAAGAGTGTTCGCGGCCAGGTTACCGTTAAACTGACCGACGTGTACTATGAAGAAGCAATGAACCTGATTGCCAAAACCAATGGTTTTGCCGTCAGAAAAATTGGTAACACATGGATTCTGGCTGACGAAAAGAAGCTCGTCGAAGCATTTGAAAAAGGTCTCACCATTACCAAGAGACTGCAGTATGCAAAAGCGGCTGATGTCAGCAAAATCATTTCTTCAACCATCAAAAAAGACGTTAAGGTTGCCACCGATGAACGCATCAATGCGGTAATCGTTTCTGGTGGCAAAGATCTTCTCGATGAAGTTAAAAAATTGATTGAAACTATCGACACACCAGTTCATCAGGTTATGATGGAAGCCAAGATCGTTGAAGTCAAAACCGACGCTTCGAAGAGCATTGGTTTTAAATGGACAGGTAAAACTGGCCAGGAACAAGCTTACAACACATTTGACAGCCTGCCAGTTCTCTCTACCAAAGAATACTTTGCTGCTAATCCAAATTCTAGTCTGTATCAGGAACCGTTTACCGGTCAGCAGGGCGAACTGTTCGGCCTCGGCGACTTCTATCGCGAAAACCTTCTGTTCAAAGCCACTTTCGCAGCGCTTGAAAAGCGCAACGAAACCAAGGTTCTGAGCAACCCGAAGATTTCTGCTGTTAATGGCCAGGAAGCCAACATCGTAGTAGGCACCAAGGTTATCTACCCCGGCGGCGCCGACCAGCCCCCGAAAGAAAAAGATACCGGTATCAAACTGAAAATTACCCCGCGCATCAACGATGACGGCTACATTACAGTAGATGCCGAACCCGAAGTATCATTCGTAGAATCATGGTCAAACAACAACATGTATCCGGTAATCGGCACCCGCTCTGCCAAAACTACCGTGCGTGTGCGCGATGGCGAAGAAATTCTCATCGGCGGCCTGATCAGAGATGAAGAAGGTAAAGAAAACAACAAGATTCCGTTGCTGGGTAACATCCCGATATTGAAATCACTGTTCACCTTCAAGGGTAAATCTGGCTCATCACAGGAACTGATTATCCTCATCACTCCGCACATCATCGCTCAGAGCATCGAATCATCGGCTCCGACCTCACTGGTTCCCGAAACAGGCATGGATCCCATGGCAAATGCTGCTCCGGTCTCCGCTCCAGCTCAGCCGGCCGGCACCATCGACGACTCTTTCGATAACGCGTTCGACACTTCTTTCTAACCTCCGACAAAACCATAAAAAACAGCCACCCGCAAGGGTGGCTTTTTTTATCCGCCTTTTTTCATTAAACGCTCGCTGGCGAAGCGCTCGGAAATCGTATCGAAATCGGCTCCCCCTGTCATTTTCAACAGCTGAGATGCAATTTCGATGGCAACCATAGATTCAGCAACCAGAGCAGCGGCGGGCATAATCTGAGTATCTGAGCGATAGAATGCGGGAAACTCAGGCGCAAGGGTTTCAAGATTTACCGATTCAACCCGCGTTCCCCCAGGCAATGGCTTAACATGAAAGCGCACCACCAGCGGCTCTGCGTTTGTCATTCCCCCTTCAATGCCCCCGGCTGAATTGGTTGAATGGAAAAAGCCCCGGCCATCCTGGTAATGCAGAGCATCGCCTCCTGCACCAATCTGCCGACCAGGTTCGCGAAAGCAACCAATTTCCACACTTTTAACTGCCGGAATACTCATTATCAGACCGGCAATAATCGCATCGAGGCGCAGATCAGCCTGAGTATGGCAACCAAGCCCCACAGGCAGATTCCAGAAAATTACGGCTGCAGTTCCACCCAGACTTTTGCCTTCAGAGGCACAGCGGTCGATCAGCTCTTTCCACTTATCACAAACAGAAGAATCGGGGGTAAGAAATTCTTCAAAATTTTCAGCGGTGGCGGCGGCAAGTATTTCCGGGTCCTGATTGTAATCGATGGCTGCAGCAATACCCCCCACCGATTCGACAAGGCAGGTGAAACTGATATCAAGGGCCTGCAGCAGATTGCGCGCCGGTACCGAAAGGGCAACACGCATAGCGGTCTCACGCGCCGATGCCCGCTCTCTGATCAACCGGCAGTCGTCGAAGCCAAACTTAACCGCCCCGGCAAAGTCGGCATGGCCGGGTAAAGGCACCGTTATTTTGCTGCGCGATGAAGTTCGGCCAAATGGTGCCATGGTGCTTTTGTTCGAGTCGAAATCCTGATTGCGGATAAGCAGACTGATCGGGCTGCCCGTAGTTTTTCCGGCAACAATGCCAGAGAGCACTTCGACCTGGTCTTTTTCAATATCGCGCCTTTGACCACGGCCATATCCCGACCAGCGACGCCGCATCAGCCTGGTAAAATCGTCTTCGCAGATTTCAACGCCGGCCGGCATGCCGTCGAGAATGCCGACCAGCGCGGGACCATGCGATTCACCTGCGGTCAGATACCTTAGAGTCATAAATGCTCCACCAATGTTTCTTTGAATTTTACCGCAGCTGCATTTTTTCTGCCAGAAATTACTCAGGTCGATGGCGCAGAATGTCGATGTTTTTTCTGATCAATAAAAAATTAACTTTTTTCCCTAAAGCTTATTGTCGCTATTGCCGATAATTCGTTTAGGGGAAGGTGGATATTTTGGCAGAACGAATCCAGATAACCGAACAAGAACGAGCCAGGGCAATTGAATTGCTCGGGCGCGAGCCGCGCACACCGTTTTCGATTAAAACCAGGTGTTGCGATGGTTCGCCCCAGGTTCTGCTGGCAGACCCGGTTTTCGTTGAAGACGGGCGCTGGAAACCTTTTCCGACTTTTCTCTGGCTGGTATGCCCTGAATTAAAACTGAAAGTGGCACATCTCGAAGAAAAAGGTCTGATCAGACAGTTCTCGGAAAAACTGGCAAGCGACGAAAACCTTCGTGAAAGTTTCACAAAAGGCTGCAGTGAAATCATTCAGATCAGGGTCAGAATGGCTGAAGAAATAATGGCTGAGGAAGTTCCTGAATCGATTCTGACTATTCTTTCAGAAACCACGATTGCCGGCAGTTTTGACATCAAAGGAGTTAAATGCCTGCATGCTCATCTGGCTCAGGAACTGGCTTTCGGCAACAACCCCATCGGGCACGAAATTCTTGCAATGATCGGCATCTGCCGCCATGAAAGGAAAACCCAATGATCAGAGGCTTATACACTTCGTCTTCATCGATGTTGTGCGAAGTCATAAGGCAGGACATGGTAGCCAACAATCTGGCCAACGTTGACACTGCAGGCTACAAGCGCGAGCAGGGCATTTTCAAGGAACTGCCTGCCATGGTTCTGCGGCGGGTAAACGACGGCAAACTTTACCCGCCCAGGCCGATATACAAGTTCCCCAAAATTGGTGAGCTGGGCACCGGCGTCATTCTCGATGAATCGTTCACCGATTTCAAAATGGGAAAGATGGAATACACGGGCAATGATCTCGATATCGGGCTGGAAAACGAAAAGGCATTTCTGGTAGTACAGGGACCCAACGGCCTTCGCTTTTCACGCGACGGCATTTTGAACATCGACCACGAAGGCTATTTAACCAACATGAGCGGTGATTACATTATGGCAGAGCGCGAACCGATGAATGAGACGGAAGGCGAAGAACTTATCGATGCTGATGGGAACCCGAAGGTAAATTTTATGCGCGTTCAGGTTAATGATCAGCAAAAGGTTATGATCGACGAAGACGGTAGAGTGCTTGTCGATGGCGAGCCACAATTCAGACTTTCAAGGGTCAGGGCAACCGACCGCAAAGCACTGCGCAAAGAGGGTGCCAACAAATATGTTCAGGCTTACGGAGCAATGACCAGGGCGCTTGGCAATGTGAAACAGGGATACGTGGAAAAGCCCAATTTCAGCCTGGTCGAGGAAATGGTGAAAATGATCGAAGTTTCAAGAGCATATGAAGCAAATTCAAAAGTTGTACAGTCACACGATGGCCTGTTAGACAAGGCCGTCAACTCAGTTGGCGCTACCAGACGGTAACGCTGACAGATCCGGAGGAATAAGCCTATGATGCGTTCATTATGGTCGGCAGCGACCGGCATGAAGGGTCAGGAAACAAACATCGCAGTTGTTTCAAACAACCTTTCGAACGTCACTACGACCGGGTTCAAGAAAAGCAGAGTTGACTTTCAGGATCTCATGTATCAGACCATCGCCGAACCAGGTGCCCCGGTTGCAACGGGCAACCAGTATCCGGTCGGTATTCAGCTTGGTCACGGCGTCAGACCTGTGGCGACCCAGCGCATGTTTACCCAGGGCGAATTCCAGCAGACCGAGCAGCCTCTGGATGTGGTTATCGAGGGCAGGGGTTTCTTTCAGATTCAGCTGCCCAACGGCGACATCGCCTATACCCGTGATGGTGCCTGGAAGCTTTCTGCCGAAGGCCAGGTAGTTACCTCAGATGGTTATACCGTTTTGCCGGGCTTTACCATTCCACAGGAAGCAATCGGCATCAACATCACTTCTTCCGGAATTATCGCGGCCAAGATGCCGAATCAGGTAGACCTGGAAATTCTTGGTCAAATAGAAGTTGCAGACTTCATCAACCCGGCGGGTCTGAAAGCAATTGGCCGCAACCTCTGGATACCGAGCGGAAGTTCAGGCGATCCGGTAGTAGGTATTCCTGGAAGTCAGGAATTCGGTGAAATCGCTCAGGGGTTCGTCGAAATGTCGAACGTCAAGGTCGTTGAAGAAATGGTCAATATGATCGTAGCCCAGAGGGCATACGAAGCGAACTCCAAAACCATTCAGACATCTGACACCATGCTGCAGATCGCCAACAACCTGCGAAGATAAGGTAATTTCAAGTGATTAATTCAACCGGAAAAACCATCCTCTCGTCGGTAATACTTCTGACTCTTGCGGTATTACCGGGCAAGCTCCAGGCTGCAACCAGCGAACCATCTTCCCCCGCCCGCGCCACCTTAAAAAGTTCGGCGCTGGTAAGTCAAAGCGAAATCAAAGCCGATTGCCTGATTAAAGCTGATTGTAACAGCGAATTTCGCAATGAACTTGCCAATATTCACCTTGGGGTTATTCCAGATCCGCTTGGCGAACTGGTTATCAGTGAGACTGAACTTCGCAACAAATTGGGAAAAATGTCCGGCAGACTGGATTTGCCGAAAAAAGTGGTTATCAGGCGGCAGGGAGCTTTTCTCAAAAGCACAGACGTAATCGCAAAGATTAAAACAATCTGTAACCCGGATCAGAACCCAAATATTGAAATTGACACCTCAAGGATTCCCAACAACATTATTCTCCCTGGAAATCTGCAGAGTTGGGCTCTCAGCGCGAACTCGGACAATCGCCTGGGAATGAGACTGTTTTCACTGACTGCTGAAACGGATGGCGGAAAGTTTCGACAACTGGTTCAGGTCAGCGTGGTAAAAATAATTGAAGCCGCAGAATTAACCAGATTGGCAAAACCCGGAGAACTCATATCTTCAGAAATGATCGGGAAAAAACGGGTAGAGCTCAAAAGTGAGCAGGCCAATCTGCCAATGCGCTACGAAGATGTAGTTGGAAAATACCTGGCCCGTTACAAATCTGCCGGAACCATTCTTCGCAGCACCGATCTCGCAAAAGACGCTGAAAATGTCTGCAAAACCAAAAACGGGAACCTTCCGCGCAAAACTTCAAATTTCAGCAACAATCGCGAAAACTGGGTGGTAAAACCAGGCGAAGAGGTTGAATTCCATTTTGCCAACGGCACTCTCAATCTCAATTTTCCCGCCAGAGCAATGGAAGGCGGTCAGGTTGGCGACCAGATCAATCTGATCAATTTGAAAAATCAGAAAAAAGTTCAGGGTGTCATCACTGAAAAAGGACGGGTTGAATATGCAAAGAATTAAAATTTTTGTTTTAACCATAGCCATTATGTTTGCGGCCTTTTCTGCCTCAGCCGCGTCTCTCTGGCTTGGTGGCAATGACCTTTATTCAGCCAAGGGCGCTCGCGAATTCAGACCTGGTGACATTATCACCATCGTGATTTCTGAAGAATCAAACGCCCAGTCCAGGGCCACCACCCAAACCCAGAAGGACAGCACTACTGAAATCAAATCTGCTCCACAGATACCATTTTTCAAAAAAATAGTTAATCAGTTCATCGGAAAAAATGAATTCAAAAATGGATTTGACGGTCAGGGAACCACCACCAGATCTGGAAAATTGACTGGAACTATTACCGCTACCGTGCTCGAAGTAATGCAGAACGGCAACCTGCTTCTTGAAGGCAGCCGGTCGATCAGAGTGAACAGGGAAAATCAGATCATGCGAGTTCGCGGCGTGGCCCGACCTCGCGACATCGATGCCAGCAACACGGTAAACTCAAAACTTCTCGCCGACGCCCAGATAAAATTTGACGGCAACGGTTCGGTCGGACGGGTTAACAAGCCCGGCTTGATGACCCGGTTCATCAATGTAATTTTTTAAGCGAAAACGCAAATGACCATTTTCGCACCGAAAATTTCGATGTTTCGACAGGCTTTTGAGAGAATTTGCATTGTGATCGGGTTTTCTGGTATAAAACAGAAAACAGACGAGGCAAAAAATGCAGATTCTGGGAATCTCGGCATATTACCACGACTCGGCCGCCTGCCTGGTGCAGGACGGTCAGATCATTGCCGCCGCGCAAGAAGAGCGCTTCACCCGCATCAAGCACGACAGCGCTTTTCCTGAAAATGCCCTTCGATATTGTCTCGATCAGGCAAAAACCAGCATTGAAAAAATTGACAAGGTGGTTTTCTATGAAAAGCCCTTTGTTAAATTTGAGCGCCTGTTAAAAACTTATTTGAGTTTCGCCCCGCGTGGGCTGAGATCGTTTTTCGAGGCAGTTCCGCTCTGGATAAGGGAAAAACTCTTCATGAAGTCTGAGATTGTCAGACTTTTTGCCGAAAAATTCGGCGGCATGCCTGGCGAGATTCTGTTCAACGAACACCACCGATCGCACGCAGCTTCGGCTTTTTATCCGTCTCCGTTTGCCGATGCGGCAATTCTATGCCTCGACGGCGTTGGCGAATGGTCAACCACCACCGCCTGGATCGGCCAGGGAAACAAGTTGAATCAGTTGTGGGAAATTAGGTTCCCCCACTCTCTCGGCCTGCTATATTCGGCATTCACTTATTATACCGGCTTCAAGGTCAACAGCGGCGAATATAAGCTGATGGGCCTGGCTCCTTATGGCAAGCCGGTTTATCGGCAGACTATTCTTGACCACCTGATCGACATAAAAGAAGACGGCACTTTCAGGCTGAACATGAAGTATTTCAACTATTGCACCGGCCTGACCATGACCAACAGTAACTTTGACGAATTGTTCGGCGGGGTTCCGCCAAGATCGCCCGAAGACCCGGTTACCCAGCGGGAAATGGATCTTGCCCGATCGGTTCAGGAAGTGACTGAAGAAGTTTTCATGCGCCTTGCCAACACCATGCACCGGGAAACAGGCCACGAAAATCTCTGCCTTGCCGGCGGAGTTGCGCTGAATTGTGTTGCCAACGGACTGTTGCAGCGCCAGGGCCCGTTCAAAAATCTCTGGATACAACCGGCTGCGGGAGATGCGGGCGGAGCCCTGGGTGCCGCTCTTGATGTATGGTATGGCAGCCTGAAAAATGAAAGAACGGTAAGTGCAAAAGACAGTATGGCGGGTTGCTATCTTGGCCCGGCATTCAATAATGATGAAATAAAAGCTTTTCTCGAGCGCAATAAGATACCTTATAGAAAAATTGAAGATAAAACTCTTTTTGAGCAGATCGGCGAAGATCTTGAAAATGAAAAGGTCATCGGCTGGTTTGCCGGCCGCATGGAGTTTGGCCCCAGGGCTCTTGGTTCACGAAGCATCATTGGTGATGCCAGGTCAAAGACAATGCAGTCGGTGATGAATTTGAAAATCAAGTTTCGCGAATCATTTCGCCCATTTGCCCCTTCAGTTCTGCGCGAAAGACTCAGTGATTATTTCGAACTCGACGTTGATTCGCCGTACATGCTGCTGACTGCCAAGGTAAGGCCAGAACACATGATCGAGCTGAGTGAAGAAGAAAGAACCTATACCGGGCTTAAACTGTTGAATCTTCAACGCTCCGACATAACAGCGATTACTCATGTCGATGGCTCGGCAAGAATTCAAACGGTTCATGCCGACACCAATCCACGATATCATGCCATGATAAAAGCATTTGAAAAACGCAGCGGATGCGGCGTAATTGTCAACACTTCGTTTAACGTTCGTGGTGAGCCCATCGTCTGCACCCCGCTCGATGCCTACAAATGTTTTATGCGAACCGAAATCGATCGCCTGGTATTGGAAAACTACTATTTATGCAAAGAAGACCAGCCTCCCGAAATCATTGAAAAAATCGGGCTTGAAGAATTTGCTCCGGATTAACCCATGAATAATGAAGAAAAAAAATCTCTGAATCCAGCCGAACTGCGAACTTTCGGCCTTTCAGCCGGCGTCGTTTTTGGGCTGATCGCGCTTTACCCCTTATTCATGGGTGAGACAATCAGGGCATGGGCAGCTGTTATCAGCACTGCACTGATTGCTCCGGCGATTTTTTTCCCACCGCTTCTTGAGCTTCCATTCAGGGTCTGGCAGGTAATCGGACACGCGCTTGGCTGGCTTAACACAAGAATTATTCTTTCAGTACTGTACTTTGCCGCCATAGTTCCTGTATCATTGGTTTTGAAAATTTTTGGCCGCGACCCGTTGAAGCTGCATTTTGATCCAGATGCCTCTTCTTACCGGGAGCTTCCCGAAGATAAAGCCGGTTCGAACCTGAAGAACCAGTTTTGACAGGAGCCTGAATGAATAACGTCGATAATAATTCAAAAGCCTCAACCATTGTTGAACTGCTGGGATTTTTAGTCAAAAGAAAAGAATGGCTGCTGATTCCAATTGTGATTGCACTGTTGATTCTTGGAATTCTGCTGACTCTGGCACAGTCATCCGCAGTCGGCACTTTCATGTACACGATTTTCTGATGAACAGTGAAAAGGAATTCAGCCTGAAAAAAAAGCTTCTACTTCTTTTCTTTCTGATTTTCGCAGCTCCAGTCATTCTGCTGTCATTATTGGAAGTTTCTTTGAGAATTCTGGCTCCCGGAGAACCGACCTCTTTTTTCATTCAGGATCAGCTTTCTGATGGCACCCCGGTCTGGCGGGCCAACTTTCTTGCTGCCGTACGTTTTTTTCCGGGTAATCTTGCGAGAAAGCCGCTCGCCGAATTTTTCCCGGTCAATAAAAGCCCGAATGCCTTCAGGGTTTTTATTCTTGGCGAATCGGCAGCGCGTGGTGAATTTCTCGCCGATTTTTCATTTGCCCGCATGCTGCAGGCCGCTTTGCAGAGGCAGTATCCCGAAAAGAAAATTGAAGTTATCAATACGGGAATCCCGGCGATCAACAGTTGGGTAATCAGGGAAATTGCCGCAGAGATTGTAAATTATCAACCCGACCTGGTAATCGTATACGCCGGGCACAATGAATTCATCGGGCCCTACGGGCCAGGCTCCATCTTCAGTGGCCAAAGAAGCCGTAACATGGCAAAGCTCGGAATTTTTGCTTCATCACTGCGCATGGTACAGATATTAAAAAGCGTCAATGCTTCGAGCGAGAGCATTGCCGGCTGGCGCGGCCTTGACATGTTCAGCCATATCAATATCGAGCCTGGCAACCCTGCCATTCAGCAGACAGAAGAAAACTGGCGTCTTAATCTTGATGATACTTTGCAGATTTTAAAAGAAAATTCGGTTAAAACAATTGTTTGTTCAGTACCGGTCAACGCCATTGATTGTTCTCCGTTCAGCTCGAAAAGTGCCGGTGAAGATTTTGAAAAAATTGTTACTATTATGGGCGACCTATATCGAGAGAAAGAATGGGATCAAATTGAGCAGACCTTTAACGCCAATTCATCGAGTTTGGCAACGCACGCGCTGGCAAACTGGCTGGTTGCTCATGCCAGATTGAATCTGGGCAAGTTGGCCGAAGCGCGAGAAAGCTTTGATAAAGCCTTGAACCTCGACTGTTTTAAAGTCAGAGCTTCCGCATCTTTCAATATTGCCTCGCGGCAGGCCGCAGAAGGGGCAAAAGCCTTGTTTATTGATCTGAGCGCAAAATTTGCAGAAGCCGGCAAATCTGGTTTAGCCGGCATTGACCTGGTTTACGACCACGTCCACCTGACCGAAACCGGTCACTATCTTGCCGCCCGCTATCTTTTCGATGAAATAGTAAAAATCATCGATGCGAATTCTTCAGGCAGGATTTTCCCGGAATTCAAAGAAATCTGTGAGTTAATGGGATTTACAGATAACGACCGAATTTTTCATCTCACTCAGGCGATGGCGGCAGCCGGGGTCAGTCCTCTCAACCGGCAATTCAGCAACCAGCAGACAAGGCAGCATTTAATCGATCAATTGAATGAAATTCGCATTAATTTTAACCTGGCCGATTCAATTCACCAGACAACCCAAGCTATTGAGCTTTTTCCTGAAAGTGCAAGACTGGCTGCAAGACTGGCACAAATGTATATTTCAACTGGCAACCCGGAAGAAGCAAAAGCTTATTTTAATCGTTCACTTGAAAAAAATCCTTTTGACATTGATGTAATAAACAATCTCGGCACGGTTTTTCAAAATTCAGGGCAGTATGACAAAGCGGTAGAACTTTTTACCCGAGCCATAAAACTTGCCCCGAATTTTGCCGAAGCTCATTTCAATCTCGGTCTTTCAGCAGTTCGCACTGGCAAACCAGATGCAGCAATCGGCCACTATCGAGCCGCCCTCGCCATAGAGCCATCCTATCCGGCGGCAATGCATAATCTGGCGAATGTTTTTTTCGAACAGAAGAAATTCACTGACGCCGAATTTTACTACCGCATGGCATCACTGGCCGCACCAGGAGATATTTCACCGATTATCGGGGCGGGCAACGCATGCTCGGCACTGGGCAAGCTCGACATGGCGCGGCAAACTTACGAGCAGGCTATAACCATATTTCCCCAACAACCCGAAGGATATTTCAGCCTGGGTCTGCTCCACGAGAAACAAAGCAACAAGGAAGAAGCTTTTGGCAACTATCTCGAAGCCCTAACCCGCTTCAAACACCGCCCATCCGCCAACAAAATTTTCAGCATGATAGCCGCCCAGGAGATTGCGACCAGCACCGAATCGCTGAATCAGATAGCGCTGCAGTGCTGTGAAGCCAGTGAATTCTCAGACCCATGGCATCTGCAACTTCTTGGGGTAACCTATGCCGCCGCCGGCAAACCCGAAGAAGCCCGCTCGATTCTTCTTAAGGCTCTCGAACTTGCCCGAAAACACAACGAATCTGCTTTGATCAAAGACCTGGAAGACTCGCTAAGATCACTCAAAATAAAATGATTTCAACCTGCTCAAGATAAATCACATTGAATTTTTCACATTCGGGCGATGACGGAATTATAATTTTAAATGAGCTTTTATATAATTTTTTTCTGTGATCGGTATTAATTCTCTGGAGGAAAATGTCGATAGTATTCCCAGAGCCTGATATTTTCAGGAAAAAAGCATAAGGAAGTGCATCTGAACATGGAAGTAAGCAAATCAACCATGATGTCGTCGAGAAAAATTAGTGCTATTCTGCTGTTTTTCAGCATTATTCTGACTTTTACCAGCGCACCGGCTTACCCCCAGGCACAGGTGCGCATCAAGGATATCGCCAGATTCAGCGGCGAACGTGAATATCAGTTGATTGGCTATGGCCTGGTCACCGGGCTCGACGGCACCGGCGACAAAAGTGAAATGAGCATCGAAATGATCAGGGGCATGCTGCAGAACATGGGCATGGAACTGACCGCCAACCAGATTCAGACCAAAAACTGTGCCGCCGTGGTAGTTACCGCAATGCTGCCCTCTTATGGCAGGCCCGGCGAATCTTTTCCGATAACCGTAAGTTCTATCGGCGATGCAAAGAGCCTTGCCGGCGGCGTTCTATTGCCGACCCTGCTCAAAGGCGGCGATGGTCAGGTGTATGCTGTAGCTCAGGGCCAGGTATCCATAGGTGGCTTTGAGTCGGGCCAGGCAGGCGGCGGCGCAACGGCACGCAGCGTGCAGAAGAATCATCTTACCGTCGGCCAGATTCCTCAGGGCGCAATTATGGAAAGAGGCGTCGAAGACAAATTTGCCCGCAATGGCAAATTCAACATTCTACTTGAAAGCAAAAACAGCACGCTTACCCGCCATGTAAAAGAGGCAATCGACCGAATTTATGGCCTGGGCTGGGCACGTATAACCAATCCTGGCACAATTGAAGTCAAGGTCCCCAGCAGTATGATGGATGACCCGGTTTCATTTGCGGCAAATATTGAAGATCTTACCCTGTCGGTCGAAGAGCCCAACCGGGTGGTAATCAACGAGCGCACCGGCACAGTAATCGTTGGCAACAGCGTTAGAATCAGTAGAGTAATAATTTCTCACAATGGTATTAGAATAGAAGTTGATGACCCGAATCAGGCGACCGGTAGAAATCGTCAGAACCCGAAAACGGCCAGTATGATTGAAGTTCAGGGCGAAACCACGGTTGACGATCTGGTAGAGGCGTTGAATGCGGTTGGAGCATCGCCGAAAGATCTGATTGCGATTTTTCAGGCTATCGATGCAGCCGGTGCACTTCACGGAGAGCTGAAGTTAATGTGATTTCAACCCGTTTTTTAATTTATTTGTTTGCAGGGGTTGCGATTTCATCGGAGGGTATGGTATAAGTTATTGGAATAGTTTGATGTTTTTATTCAGACAGGATTCTTCCCCTTGTGAGGTTCCCCATAAATGGTTGCACCGATTTCAATTGAAGAAAAAGATTTGGCGAATCAGCATCTTGACCGATCTATTTCCTTTGCGCTGACCGGAAAAATTGACCAGGCAATCAGTGAAGCAAAGAAAGCCATTGAGATTGACCCTGACTTTGCTCAGGCTTTTAACAAGCTTGGTGATTATTATCTCAAAAAAGGCGCGATCAGCGAAGCTGTAGATGTCTATCGTAAATCCATTGTTCTCAACCCGGAAAACGAAAACTCCCATTTTGACCTTGGCCGTTCACTGGCCATGCTGGGAAAGTATGAAGAAGCTCTGGAATCATTGAACAAAGCCCTCGATCGTAACCCGACCCATGGCGAAACCTATTCTCATACCGGCCTGATATATATCCATCTGGGTGACAATGAAAGAGCCATCACCAATCTTCAGACTGCTCTGAGCAAAGACCCTGAAAATCTTATGGCTTCTTATCTTATGGCAATTGCATGCAAAAATTCAGGCATGGAAAACGAAGCAAACAAATATTTTAAAAAGGTGCTTGACCGTTATCAGCATCTGGTCCAAAGCAAATCCAGATTTGCTGAAGGCCATTATTACATCGGACGCTGCCATTATTATTTGAATAACCTCGAAGAAGCCCTGTCCCATCTTGAAAAGGCGGTAGAATACGACACCGACCAGATAGATTTTCATTACAGCTTTGGCATGCTCTACAGCGACGCTGACGCTTTTTATGCTCTGGCAGAAGCTTACCAGGCCAATGGAAGCACCGGAAAAGCCATTGAAAATCTTAATAAAGCCCTTGCAATCGACCCTCAGAATCATAAGTTCAATGATCTGAAAAACAGGCTTGGTGTCAGATAAATGAGTCGAATTCCCCTCAATGCAAGTCTGAATGCGGCAACGGTTGCCAGCCTTCCAGAAGCCAAAAAAAAGGAACTGGACAAGCTGCGCAAGGCCTGCTCAGACTTTGAATCGATTTTCATGCACCAGATGCTGAAAGAAATGCGAAAAACCGTTAAGAAAACCGGCTTGATCCATGGCGGGCAGGCCGAAGAGATTTTTTCCGACATGCTTGACCAGGAAAGATCGAAATCGATGACTATCGGCCTTGGCGACATGCTTTTCATGCAACTTTCCAAGGCTGTCGTTCCGCCCAGAAGACCCTAAGAATTAAAAACCGGCCAAACCCGGATACAACCTATACCCTTTTATTCCTAGAAAGGAACGCAATTGTGGACAATCCTTCATTCTCTTATCTTCAACTCTGCGAAGAGTCAATAAAAAACCTGCGAGCCGTCGCCAAAGCGATGAACATCGAGAATCCTGAAAAAATGAAAAAACAGGATCTCATCAGAGCAGTACTTGGCGAACAACTGGCCCAGCAAGGTCTTGCCCTTTCAGAAGGCGTTCTTGAAATACTTCCGGAAGGTTATGGCTTTCTGCGGACCCGAAGTTATGTTCAGAATGATGACGATGTTTATGTATCACCCTCGCAGCTCAAGCGCTACGGGCTGCTGACCGGCGATACCATAGTTGCCCAGGTGCGAATCGCCAAAGACGACGAAAGCTACAATTCGCTGCTGAGAATCGAAGCGGTAAACGGCGTCAGCCTTGAAAGAATCCGCACCCGCACCAACTTTGAAGAAGGCATTCCCGTTTTCCCGACCGAACGTTTCAAGCTCGAGATTGGCGAAGATGACGTTTCAACCCGCGTTTTCGATCTGGTCTGCCCGATGGGAAAAGGCCAGCGCGGCCTGATCGTAGCACCGCCCAAAGCAGGCAAAACCGTTCTGCTCAAGCAGATTGCCAACGTTATCAGTGCAAATCACCCCGAAGTTCTGATGCTGATTCTGCTCATCGATGAAAGACCCGAAGAAGTGACCGACATGCGGCGCTCAGTCAATGCCGAAGTCGTAGCATCCACCTTCGATGAACACATCAACAACCACATCAAGGTTTCAGAATTGCTTCTGGAAAAAGCCAAACGCCACGCCGAGCTTGGCCGTGACGTGGTTATTCTGCTCGATTCAATCACCCGCCTGGCAAGAGCATACAACATCTCGATGCCCTCTGCCGGCCAGACTCTTTCTGGCGGTGTTAATCCATTTGCGCTGCACAAGCCAAAAAGATTTCTCGGCGCTGCCAGAAAAATCGAACATGGGGGCAGCTTGACCGTCATTGCTACTGCCCTCATTGATACCGGCTCGAAAATGGATGAAGTTATTTTCGAAGAATTCAAGGGCACCGGCAACATGGAACTGCACCTGGACCGCAAACTCTTCAACAAGCGCATTTTCCCCTGTATCGACGTCAAAATGTCGGGCACCCGCAAAGAAGAACTGCTCATGGATCCCGAAGATCTCAAGAAGGTCATCATTCTGCGCCGCGCCTTCGAAGACAAGAGCTCGCAGGAAATCATTGAGATGCTGGTCAAGGGCATTTCCAATACCAAAGACAATGCAGAATTCCTAAGCCTGATCAATCCGAATTATAAAGGTTCAAGCAGCAAAAGCAGCGAATAATGAATAAAAATTCGATTCAGGTTTTATCCAACCCGCTGCGATTTTTACTTGTTGTATCAGCGCTCATTCTGATGCAATTGAACGTACCGCTGGCACAACCGTTCAAGCTGGCTTTCTGTGCAGACTTCACCTGCAGACCGGTTATTGAAAAAGGCTTCTGGTTGCCGATGAAAGGCCTTTTTGCCCAGCTTCACCAGAATTTTGAACTCACGACCACAGGAATTTCTCAGTTCTGCCAGCTGCCACCAGTGCAGATTGTTCAGCCCAAAACCTTCAAAATTGTAAAAATAGAAAGCCAGAAAACCGAAAGAAAGAAAAATTCATTTTTCTGGCCGGTTAAAGGAATTATTTCTTCGGCATTTGGCATGCGCCGTCACCCGGTTACCTATGTCAGATCTTTTCACAACGGCATCGATATCAAGGCCAGAAGAGGCACCAGAATTGTTTCACCGGCTGAAGGCGTGGTTTTAAGCGCGGGCAGGGCCGGTTTAATGGGGCGCATGGTAAAAATAAAAACCACGAAGGGTTTGACTCTTTATTTTGGCCATCTTCAGAAAATTTCATGCAAAAAAGGTCAGAAAATCAGAGCTGGTGAAGCAATTGGCACGGTAGGAGCATCTGGCAGAGCAACCGGCCCGCACCTGCATTTTTCCGTTCAGGCCGATGGCCGCTATACCAATCCCATGAAGTATCTTTCATCCCACTGAAACCGGCTTTCCTTGGAACTTTGTTTTTTAACCTTTTCTGCCGATAGAAATACCAGGTTAACCATTTTAGTCGGAGCGCTCGAAAATGCCTGGAAAATGTTGTAAATTGGCAGTCATTGCGCTGATGCTGACGGCTTTGCCGGGGCAGGCAGCGCCTGAATGTTCAATTCCCGTAGCAAAAAAATCCTGTGAAGATCAGGCGATTTCTGCCTATGAAAGAGGTTACGATTCTTATCGCCGCGGATTATTCAAAAGCGCTGAGGATTCTTTTATTGAAGCTCTGAAACTCGAACCCAACCTGATTAAGGCACATTACTGGCTGGGCAAGCTTTACCGGGAAAGTGGCCGCCTTGAAAGCGCCATCTTCCACTGGGAAGAGGTTGAACGACTCAACGAGCTGATCAAGAACCGGCGAATTGCCCTTTCGATAGAAGACAATGAGTATCCGGCCATGTCTCAGACCTTAAGGGCCGTATCAATGAAAGATGAAGCCAAAAAACTTTTTGAAAAGGGCATTTATCTTCTCGACAAGGGTCATTGGGACGGAGCAGAAGTAGAACTGCGTAAAGCCGTCAGTCTTTACCCGGCCAATCATAAGTATCTGATTACTCTGGCAAGGGTTCTCTGGGATAAAGGCGAAAAAGCAGCCAGCGTAAAATTTTACCGAGATCTGCTGGTTCTGCCTGACGTAAGCTATGAAGATTTCCGAGAAGGTGTCGAACGCATGTTCAAAGCCGAAATGGACTACGTTGCCGCTCCTTTGATTCTCGAAAACAAAATCAAATTTGCCGATTATCCAGGCTTTTCTGAGATTTGTAAACGATTTGACCGCGAAAATACACCCGACATTGTTGCCGCCGGCAAAGTGGTGAGCCGCATGTCAAGCCAGGTGGTAATCAATATCGGGCAACAGGACGGCATTGGCCTTTCTGATGAATACAGTCTGAATTTACGTTCTTTTGTTCCGGGCAAACCCCTTATTGATCCTGATACTGGCAAGGTCATCGGACGTGCTCACGATCAACCCACTGCCGATCTGATGATTACCAAAGTTAACAGACAATCAAGCTGGGCCCTGATAAGACGCGAAATGGGCCCGGGAGTGAAAGCAGGTGACCTGATTGAAATCAAAAAAACAGTCCGCTGATGGAATCAAAATCATTGCTGCCAATCGCAAAGCACATCATGACTACTTCATCGTCGAAAAACTCGAGGTCGGAATCGCTCTGGTAGGGTCCGAACTACGACCTTGCCGCGAAGGCAAGGTTACTCTCAAAGATTCATACGTTGAAGAAGAAGCCGGACAACTTTGGCTTTACGACATGCACATTGGCTCAAACCCTTTTTCAAACCGGCTCGACCACGAGACTGAAAGAAAAAGAAGACTGCTTGCCCACAAAAATGAGATTCTCAAACTCGGGCAGAAAGTCAGAACCTCTGGCATGACCATGGTTCCCTTAAAAATTTATTTTAAACAAGGCCGCATAAAGCTTGAAATTGCCCTGGTTAAGGGCAAGGCAAAGTATGACAAGCGTGAAAGCATTGCTAAAAAAGATGCTCAGAGAGACTTGGCCAGAGAGCTCGGAGGAAGGTATTAAATGAAGGCTTGCCGAGGTTTTTTCAGATTGCTCTTAGTCGCATTGATTTTAATTACTGGCTCGGCATGCGGCCAGGATGGCTTCATCAGCGCCCGCGACTTTGCTGAATCTCAGGGAATTTCATACCAGTGGTTCCCTATTCAGAAAATGCTGGTAATGAGGAAAGGGCTTAAATCCGTCAAACTGACGGTCAATGAAACCCGCGCAACGGTTGGCGGTCGCGATGTAACTCTGCCTGCCGCACCGATGATAAGAGACGGCCAGATAATGGTTCCAGCTGCCGCAGTAATAAGGCTGTTTCAGGGCGAGTTAAATACAGACGAGGTAAAAACCCCACCCCCGGCAATTCAGCCAGCAGCAACTGACTCGCCAGTAACTTCTCAAATAACCCCGGTGCCACAGCCTCAACAGAATCTCAACACAGCCCCCCCGATAGTCAGGCCGCCACCTCCTCAGCCTCCGGTTGAAACAGCGGTTGAAGATCAATCCGAATCCGTTCTGGTCGCATTAAGACATTCGGTTCGCGAAGATCACACCCGAATAGTCCTTGAATTCAGCAAGTCGATAACCTACAAAACCGAAATGAGCGGTGCCAACTTTCGCCTGAGCATAAGCGGATGCCGGAATCTGGTTCCGACCAGGCGAACCAACCCGGTTGGTCGTGACATAAAAAAACTCGATATCAACAGCGGCCCAGATAGAAGCGGGCTAATACTAAATTTTACCACTGCGCAGAGTAAAAAATCACCGATCATCGAAACAGTGTCAAATCCTTTCAGAATGATCATTTCCTTTTATTCAGATCCGGATACGGTCGTTGCAACCGCTCCAGCTGAGTTGCCGACCGCAACGGCGACCGTTGCTCCTGTTGCAGTTAAGCCAGCTGAAGCAGAAAAGACCGTGGTAAGAGAAACTCCACCTGAAATCAATATTGAAGTTCCTCTTGAGAGCCTGGCAAACGAATCTTTCAAAGGCCGAACCATAGTTATCGACCCAGGCCATGGTGGCAGCGACCACGGCTATACCCATCCCGGACGAATGCCGGAAAAGGAAATAACCCTTTCGGTGGCCAGAAAACTGAAGGATTCTTTGCAGAAAGTCGGTTTAAATGCTGTTTTAGTTCGCGATGCCGACGTTGATATGCCACAGTCGCAACGCACTTCAGTTGCCAACCGCCATGGTTCAGACCTGATCATTTCACTGCATACCGGTTCAACCAGGTCTGACTCAAAAGCAGGTATCGCCTGTTTTATTTACACCAAATCCGGCACAGAGGTTCCAGGCGAGGAAACAGTTCTTTCTGAATCAGCCGTTTACCGCGAATGGCTGGGCAAAACCAGATTTGATCTGTCATCATTTCTTGCACAAAGAATAAATGAACGTTTGAAAACTCAGCTGAAGGCAGAAAGTCGCGGAGTAAAACAATTGCCACTGCTGCCGCTAAAATTTCTTACTAACCCGGCAGTTCTCGTCGAAGTCGGTGTCCTTTCTGACCCGACCGAAGGGAAAAACCTGCTCAGCAGCAAATACCATGAAGCAATCGCAGCAGCTGTCACTAACGGCATCATCGATTTCTTCAATGGCATAGTCATCAAGCCCTGAGGTAATTCAAATGACAGCCACCAAAAGCAAAAGACATAACCAGGAAACGATTTTATTCATTCTGATGGGCCTGATCGTTGTTGGGCTCATTGTCTCAGGCTATTTTCTCTTCGTAAAGAAAATCCTGCCAGAACTGGCCTCTACGCCGTCTCAGAACCCTTCGGCAGCAATTCAGGTTTCCCCGGTAAAAGACGAAGCCGCAGCGGCATTTATTCCAGATGACGAAGCCCAGGTTCTTACCCTATATTTTCCGAAAAAGAACAGCGACAGCCTCAGGGCAGAACTTCGCAAAGTCAGACAAAAAAAGATGCTGACTGCTCAGGCAGGACAAATTGTGGAAGAATTGTTCAAGGGGCCCACCAGCTCGGATCTTTACTCGCCATATCCCGAAGGAACCGGACTGCGCGGAATATACTTCGACGATAGCACGTTCTTCGTTGATCTTTCAATTGAATTTGGCAAAGTCAGCAGCTCTGGAGCCGCAGAAGAAGTGCTGGCGGTTTATTCACTGGTAAACTCTTTAACCGAAATCGATCCCAGGGCAAAGGTAAGAATATTGATCAACGGCATCGAACCGATCGGAGACAGCGGGCATGTCGATCTGGCCGGAACAATGACCAGATTTCCGGAAATGATTTCAGAATAACCTGAAAAAATTGCAAAAAAAAAGCTGCCCACAATGGCAGCTTTTTTGTTTTTTTTACCCGCCCC
>DYKG01000026.1 GCA_020722725.1 Candidatus Methylomirabilis sp. | reverse complement strand
GAACTCATCATAGAATCATTATCGAGGGCTGCCTAAATGTACGAAAGTCCACTTTAGCAGACATCAATGACCAAAGCAACTGTTTTTCGCGGGTTATCTTAGATTTTTCGGTTGAATCAAAGATTGCCAAAGTCTATAATGGGTCAATGCCTGAAAAACCCAAAAAGCAGCTCTCCCAAGTTTATGTGCGCCAGGTTTGTGAAGAGATATGGGCCTTTCCAGCGCTCCTGATGTTTTGCTTCGTTGCAGCTTTTTGCTTCGATGAGGAAATTGCCCGGAAAATTGCTGGAAAAAAGAACATTCCACCCGCCTCGGAGAAGAACTGCTCAAATCAGGGGCTTTTGTCGAAGTTTTTTTATCCAGCCTGAACAAAAACGTTTACGAAAAAATTCCGGTCTGGCGCTTTGATTTCTCAGCAAAAATTTAGTGAAACCACACAAATCACCGGCCGTCTCAAAGCCCCTTTCAGGGTTTTTGAGCGGCCTTTTCATTTTACACAATCATTAACTCGCCTGAGGTTTCTGCTCGAATGGCGAAACGACCGAAAACCCGTCGCCATATGCAAAAAAAGTTTTTAAGCCGTTTTAATGGATTCCGAAAGACATTTTTTTCAGGCAATTATTTAATTTTTCCCAGAAGGCGCAACAGCCCATCGAGAATTGTCAAAGGATGAGGCGGACAGCCTGGAACAAAAAGATCAACCGGCAATATTTCGCTAACACCATTGTTCTGCTCTGCCATGCCTCGAAAAATTCCGCCACTGATGGCACAATTTCCTATCGCAACCACTATTCGCGGGGTCGGAACAGCCTTGTAAGTCTCAATTGTGGCATATTTCATATTTTGCGTAACCGGGCCCGTTACCAGAAGTCCGTCAGAATGGCGGGGCGAGGCAACAATTTTTATGCCGAAACGGCCCAAATCAAAAACCACAGTAGTTAACACGTTTATATCAACTTCACAGCCATTACAGCCGCCGCTGCTGACCTGACGAAGCTGGAGAGAATCGCAAAAAATTTTATCTTCAAGCGGAGCAGCCAGCTTAAGGCCGGCATCACCGACAATAAGATCCTCACGTTTTCTTACTGCAAGACGGTAGTCATTTGAAAAAGAAATTGCCCCGGTTTTACAAACCCGGGCGCAGGCACCGCAGAATATGCAGCGGCCAAGATCAATGTGTATTTTTCGATCTGCGGAAATTTTTATGGCGTCTGTCGGGCAGACATCGACACATGCGTTGCAGTTACCGGCGCAGTTTTTCGAATTAATTTTTGGCAAGCCACGCAACCGGTCGGGCACAACCGGCTCACCGTCTGGAAAATCCACGGTTCTGAATCCCTGATGATATCTAGCTGCAAGAATTTTCAACATTTAATCATCCTCATAAATCAAATCCGCAATAAGAGAGATTAAAGCTCTTGTTACAAAGAGGAAAATCTGAGATTTCCTGCTCTCGAAGCGCCATTTCCAAACCATTCCAGTTATGAAAAGACGGATCGACGACTTTGTAATATTTAAACCGCCCAACCTCATCGGTTATTGCCACATGACAGATTTCGCCGCGCCACCCTTCGACAAGAGAAACAATCATGGCGTCTGAAATGCAGGGATTATCTTTTTCACTCACACAAACAGGGCCAGACGGCATTTTTTCAAGAAGAACCTGAATAAAATCAAGCGACTCCTGAACTTCATGCCAGCGCACCAGAGCCCTTGAAGCAACATCACCATTTTTCGCGTCAGAATTTACTTCAGTTGGAAACTGGCTGGTACCATATATTCCGGTAGGAAAATCACGCCGCACATCCCGAAAAACTCCGCACGCCCTTGCAGCCGGCCCAACCAAGCCAAGATCAACACAAGTTTCTCTCGATAATCGGCCGGTATTTTCAAACCTGGTCATTACCGACGGAGAATCCCACAGAAGCTGAATAGCAGATCTGGCATCTCTTTGGGCATTTTCAAGCATGCTCTGCAACCTGCAGCGCCGTTCTTCTGTATCAAGGTCAAAGAAGCTGCCACCTGGCCGCAAAAAACCTCGACCAAGACGACTGCCGCACAAAAGCGCGGTCATATTAAGGAAGTCGCCTCGGATTCTACCGCAATACGACGAAGTTGGCAGATAACCGACATCGCCGCCTAACGCCCCGAGGTCGCCGGTATGGTTGGCCAATCGTTCGAGTTCAAGCCCAATGGCTCTTAAAACATGGGCGCGAAGCGGCACTTTAATATTTTTCAAACCTTCAATAGCCTGGCAATATGCAAGAGAATGGCCCACAGTGGTATCACCAGCCAGCGTTTCAATCAAATAAGGGGTTTTTAAATCAGGGCCGCCGATCAAAGCCTTTTCAATTCCTCGATGCTGGTAACCAAGTGCAATTTGAAGGTGCAATACCCTTTCGCCATAGCATTGAAACCGAAAGTGCCCAGGCTCAATGACCCCGGCATGAACGGGCCCCACTGCGACTTCATGAATATCCGATCCGTCAAATCTGAAAAATTGAAAGTTGGAAGGCTTTCTAACCGGGTTTAAACGGGGATGCCCAACGGGTGTGATTCCGCAATTCTCGTAAATTTCCCGTTCAAATAACTCTACCTGAGGAAATTCAGAGGCCAACGATTCAAACGAATTTTTGACTTCGGTTGAAAATGCTTTGAGCATTTTTTCATTTTCATTGGCGAGAACAATAATCAATCGGTTATTTAACTTTTCCGATGAGGAATTCAGAGCAAAGTATGATGACACGCGCCAATGCTGCCGAAGCGAATCAGAAACATTACTATAGAAATCGGAAATTTCCAAACACGGCAATGCAGTCAGTTTAAATGCTTTTGCATTTTCGAGAAAGACTTCGTGACTCATCATTTTCCCCCAGTCGGGCCAAAATGTGGAATGATCGGTTTGGCGGTCTGAACAATTGCCGCAGCGCGGCTTAATGTAACTTGAAGTGTTTTTGGCATCCAGAGCCCAAGTATCAACAAGATAAGCAGAGGCAAAGCCACAATGAAAGCATCGAGCTTTTTGACCGGTACGGTCTCGATACCAGACGCCGGCTCGCCAATTCCAAGAGGTAATGCATAGCGCAATGAACCGGCAAAAATAATTCCGGTTGCAGTCAGAAAAATTATCACAACTGCAATCTGATGATTATCAATGGCTGCTTTTAATACCTGAAATTCACTTATGAAAAGAGAAAATGGAACAACGCCGATCAGCACCAGAATTGCCGCAAATATGCCGGTGCCCCACACCGGCGAGATTTTAAAACTACCCTTCATTTTCTCGATGTTATGGCTGCCAAAAGCCAGCCCAAGCCTTCCAGCCGAAAAAAATGCAAGAGATTTGGCCAGAGAATGATTAAGCACATGAAAAAGCGCAGCAAAGGTTCCGAAGCCGCCCAGCCCCATTCCAAGAACCGTTATGCCAAGGTGCTCAACTGAACAGTAAGCAAGAAATCTTTTAATATCTTGCTGAAAAAGAACGAAAGCCGCCGACAATACAACCGAAAACAAGCCAAAACCGACGAGAAATCTCAAGGCCCAGCCAGAATGAAGAGTAGCTTCTTCTGTAATGGGAATAAAACGCATTATGCAATACAGGGCAGCATTGAGCATAAATCCCGAAAAAATTGCCGAAACCGGCGATGGTGATTTGCTGTGAGCATCCGGCAGCCAGCTGTGCATTGGTGCCAGGCCGGCTTTGGTTCCATAGCCAACCAGAGCAAAAATGAACGCCGCCTTCACCAGCGGTACCGAAAGAAAGCGCGTATTAGCCATTAAATTGGTCCAAAGCAAAGCCTGGTTAAGGTCGAGGGGCAAATCTTTTGCTGCCAGACGCAACAGCATGGTTCCCAGAAAAGCGAAGCCGATACCGACTGAACAAATCAGCATGTATTTCCAGGTTGCTTCGAGCGAATCCCTCGACAAGGGAATGCAAATCAGGAAAGAGGTCAACAAGGTCGTTGCTTCCATGCCAACCCACATGATACCAAGATTGTTTGAAATCAGAACCAGAGCCATGGCCGAAAACGCCGGCCCCCACAAACCAGCAAAAGTTCTCGCCTGAGCCAGAGAAAACTTTTTCTCACGCATTTCTTCGCCGAAATACACAATTGCGAAAAGAGTGCTTTGGCAAAAAACCAGAATAAGCACCACAAGATGCCAGGCTGAAAGATGATCCAGAAAAATCCAGTCGCTGTATGCAAAGATCTGGTTTTCGTTAAAAACCAGATAAATTGCCCGAAGACAAAAAAGAGCAGCAAGAAATACGCCTGACAAAGCAAAACCAAGAGCTCTTGTCTGATTTGCAGCAAAGCGCCCCAGCAACCCGGAAAGGGCTGGCACCGCAATGATGAATCCAAAAAGACTTTCGTTGGTCATAGACTAACCTTTCAGCTTGGTCAGCTGCTCGGTGGTGATACCATGAAAAGCGCGATTCATATAGCGAATCAGCACAGACCACACGAGAACCGCAACCAGAATATCAAGCAATGCGCCGATTTCCACGAGAAATGGCGCATAATAAAGCGTGCCGACACCAAGCACGAAAGTTCCGTTTTCCATCGTTAGAAAGCCTATTACCTGGCTGATTGCATTCTTTCGACTGATTATCAGAAAAAGCCCGCTGAAAATCGAAAACAACGTTGCAGGCAGAACCAGATTAGACATGTCATTCCCGGGTATAGGCAGGCGATGACCCAGCCACAATGCGCCGACAAAAGCCAACAAACCGATCAGGTTCGAGGCAATAAAACCAACATACGGATCAGCCTCACGTTTAGACCTTACCGCCACGACCAGGCGGAACAGCATTGCCGGAATGACAATTCCCTTAAAAGAAAAGGCCGCCAGCCCTACCACGAAAATATCCGGTTCAAGATGTTTCCATCTTGAAAGCAGGGCGAATATGCCCAGAACCATCCCCTGAATGCCGGCCCATGAAATAAGAGACTCGATGCGACTTGTGGCCAGCAGACGAAGATTGGTCAAAACCACCATAATAATTAACAAATCCAGCACTTGCTATTGTCCCTTCGCTTTTATTGAACCAGAAAGCCAATGATTGAAAAAATACAGGCCCCGATCAGCAGTTGCGGCACAAGTCGCATTCTAAATCTGGCCATAATTGATTCAATAACCCCGACAAGTATTGCCAGGGCAATTAAACCAACAAGAACTGAAAAAATATCTGCCCAGATGATTCCCGACCTGATGGGAACTGCCAGACCAATAATCAGAGAACCCAGAATCCACATCTTCAAAGCTGAGGCATATTCGATAAAACCGAGATCAACACCGCTATGATCCAGAATCATTACCTCGTGAATCATGGTTAATTCAAGATGGGTTGCCGGGTCATCAACCGGAATTCGTGAATTTTCAGCGAGAAACACCAGCAAAAGACCGGCTATAACCATCGCCAGAGTTGGTGCGTCAGTCAACCAGACTTCGGCGGTTATTCGATGCATCATCGGAGTCAGAGAAAAGCTCTCGGCCTTTCTGGCAAGCGCAGCAAGACCAAAAAGCATGGTTGGCTCTGCCAGGGCTGAAAAAGCCACTTCACGGCTGGCACCCATTCCTTCAAAAGCACTGCCAGTGTCCATCGCTGCTAAAACGGTTAGAAAGCGCATGATTCCCAGCAAATAGACGATAAATATCAGATCACCCTGAAAAGAAATAAGAGCAGGTAGATTTCCGCAGGGCAAAAATAGCAGGCAAAGCACACATAAAGCCACTCCGGCTACCGGTGCCAGAACAAATACAAAACCGGTGGTTTTGCTATAAACACAACCCTTTTTTAAAAGCTTTTTTAAATCATAATATGGTTGCAACAATGGCGGGCCAAGGCGGCCGGCAAAAAATGCCTTGGTTTTGTTAATTATGCCTCGCATCAGCGGGGCAAAAATCAATGCAAGCAATGGGTGAAACAGATTTGTAATCATTAAAACAATCCCACTATCATCAGTAGAAACAAGGTCAACGCAATCATTAAAATACTTAATTGAACTACTCCGCTTTGGATCCACACAATTTTATGCAGACTATCTGAAATAAAGCGAAATGCCGGAATAAACAACATCTTTTCAAATAAATCATTGATATGGCTTTCATAAGATGCCTTTGCTGGAAAATATTGATCTCCCCCGCTTGACTCATGCTTAATTCCGAGAACGCCGTCAAAAAGCTCGGTTAACGGCTGAGCAAATGATGCGCCGGTATATTGCATGGAAACTGAAGGCTGATCATAACCACATCCCCAGGTTGCTTCAGACCCAATTTCTCGATTGCGCAGGCGAAATTGGCGAAACAGAACCGAAATTGCCGTAAGAATCAGAAGAGCCAGAGAGCAAAGAGAAACAATGCCGACAACTCTTGCTGTCTCAGCGGCAAAGCCAGAGAGATCAATCGATGTTAACGGCGCATAAGAGCGAACGACGGCAAAAGGCATCGATAGGAAAACCGGGGCAAAGACTGAAAGAATGAGACAGCTTATGGCAAGAAAAGCCAGAGAATAGCGCATCGCTTTTCCTGATTCTTTTGCGTCAACAGCATGATAACTGCGCGGATTGCCAAGAAAAACGATGCTGAAAGCTTTGGCAAAACAGGCTGCCGCCAGGCCACCAATAAGAGAAAGGCCGAGAATTACCAGAATTCCGGGTGCTACCAGAGAGTCGGCGATTGAAACAGCATTGAATGCAGCCATAAAAATCATGAATTCACTGATAAATCCATTAAATGGAGGAAACGCACAAATAGAAACACAACCAATCATAAAACTGACGGCAGTCCATGGCATTTTCTTAAAAAGGCCACCAAGATTATCAATTTCAATCGTTTCGGTCTGAACAAGAACCGACCCGGCACCTAGAAAAAGAAGACTCTTAAAAACCGCATGATTCAAAACATGCATCAAGCACCCCGAAAAACCAAGCAGAGCAACCAGATGGTTTCCCGAATTAACTGCCAGTAGCCCGATTCCAAGCCCGGCGGTCATAATACCGACATTTTCCACGCTGGAATAGGCAAGCAATCTCTTTAGATTATGCTGGGCCAAAGCAAAAACAATGGCGATTATTCCTGACAAAAGCCCGATAAGAAGTAAAAACCAACCCCACCACCAGACTGGCATGCCCAGACTGAAAATTATGCGTATCAGGCCATAGATACCGGTTTTAATCATTACCCCGGACATCAGAGCCGAAACATGGCTTGGCGCAGCTGGATGGGCTTCGGGCAGCCAAACGTGAAGCGGCATGAATCCAGCTTTGGTACCAAAGCCAATCACCGCAAGAAGAAAAATCAGACTTCTGAAATCATTCGAAAAATCAGCCGCTTTCGATAAAGAGGCAAACTCAAATGAGCCAGTTTCGCGGCCTAATAGGATAAACATGACCAGCAGAAATCCTGCGCCAAGGTGTGAAGCCAGCAGGTAAACCCAGCCGGCATGCATTTTCCGATTGCCATCGCCGGAAATTACCAGAAAAAATGAAGAAACAACCGTCATCTCCCAGGCAAGCATAAACAAAAGTCCGTCTGCAGCCAGGACCACAAGAATCATGCTCAGCCACAACAGGTAATAAGCAGACCAGGATACTGAAAGATTCGACTTTTCATGGGGACTATGCATGTATTCAGAGCCAAAAACCGCCGCAATTGCCCCAATGCCGAAAATTGGCAGCAAAAAAAAGGCAGAAAGGCTATCAATGCGCAAGACAAACGTAGCAAAAGGCATTTCCCATGGCATCCGAAAGAAGGCCTCACAGCTGCCGGTCAGAGTTAAAACGCATTGAACAGCCCCGACTAATCCCGCCGAAAACGACAGAACCATCGAACCCACAGAAAAAATGCCGGCATCCTCTGGCTTCAACAAACGCAGCAGCCAGGCCAGAAAAATCAAAACCGTTGCTACAAGTAGAAAAGTCAAATCAAACCACCAGTCTTATTTTCAACATCCCCCAAGAGATGTATTTCACTCATGTTATATGAAACCACGAGAAGAATTCCTGCTAGAACCGCCATTGGAACCAGGCCGGCAAGGTTCCCGGCAACCAGGAGGATTATACAAGAGTAATTGCATAAATTATTCCGGCAAATGGAGTCTGGCCACCGTTTTTAATGTTGGTTGCAGTACGGGCAATTGCGCCGGTTGCGGGAATTCCGAGAAAAATAGGAGAAACCAGGTTTGCAACGCCCTGAGCAATCAATTCAGCATTAGAGCGATAATGACGACCGGTCATACCATCGGCAACTACTGCCGACAGCAAACTTTCGATGACAGCAAGAAAAGCAATTGCAATTGCCGGAGAAAAAAGATCCGGCAGAATTTTCCAGTCGATGTTTGGTAAGTGAGGCATGGGCAGAGTGTTGGGAATAACGCCGAAACGAGTGCCAATAGTTTCGACCGGCAATGCAAAGACCTTTACCAGAGCCGTCACTACCACTAGCGCAACAACCGAACCGGGAATTCTCGGAAAAAATCTTGGAGTGAAGAGAATAATTAATGTGGTTACAACAGTTATTAAAAGTGCCCAGGTATTGAAAGTATCCATCACCTGAGAATAATCGGAAATCTTGTGAATAAATTCTGCCGGAACTGAACTCATCTGCAAACCCAGAGCATCACGAATCTGACCCGAGGCAATGACAACTGCTATTCCGCTGGTAAACCCGACGATAACCGGGTATGGAATAAACTGAATCGCCGACCCAAGTCGGGCAATACCAAGGATCATCAGAATTACTCCCGCAATCATGGTAGCAACAGCAAGACCTTCATAACCAAATCTGGTAACGACACCGAAGATGAGAACGATGAATGCCCCGGTTGGCCCGCCAATCTGTACGCGGCTGCCGCTGAGAATGGAAATGATAAATCCGGCAATAACGGCCGTATAAAGCCCCTGTTCTGGCTTTACTCCCGAAGCAATTGCGAAAGCAATTCCCAGCGGTAACGCCACAACCCCCACAACAATAACTGCCAGCAGATCTTTAAAAAACAGCCCGCGAGTATAACCTTCTTTTAAAACTGTAGATAACTTTGGTTCAAGCGACTTCATTTAGTGTGTTCCTGGTAAAAATTTTTGCGGTGTAAGTGATACTACAGGCAGGCGGATTTTATTCCTGACTTGGGAATAAGTCAAATGCCTTGAAGTTCAAAAAAAAATCTTATGGCATGATTGTCCAACAATAAATAGCGCCTGAGACAATTTATCACTCCTTGCTGTTATTCCCGAAAGATTTCGCAATTTTTTGCCAAATTACAGAAAAATCGCTTGCCCCAATTAAAATGAGCAAACTATTTCATTTTTTATCGTTTCGAATAAACGAATCATTTGTAAAACCGCCAGAATTACCCGGTATTCACTTATTCCGGTAACGACAAAAGCGAACAAAACAAGACCTTTTGGACGGCACCCAGCTTAAGACTAGATCGAAAATCTTCTGAATTTTGATCGGCGGTTTTCGTTGGCAGTGACACCCTGCTTTTTCAAATACATGTTTTCATAGTCTTCGAAGTTGCCTTCGAACCAGCGAACTCTTGAGTTGCCTTCAAAAATCAGCAGATGGGTGCAGATGCGATTAAGGAAAAATCGATCGTGGCTTATGATCAGGGCACAACCGCTGAAATCGTCGATCGCATCCTCGAGCAGACGCAGAGTGCCAACATCCAGGTCGTTGGTTGGTTCGTCGAGCATCAGCAGATTGCCGCCCGATTTGACGATCCTGGCTAAATGCACACGGTTGCGCTCACCACCTGAAAGGCAGCCTACTTTTTTCTGTTGATCGCCGCCCTTGAAGCCAAAGCGTCCGCAATAGGCGCGGGAATTGATGCGAAATTTGCCGAACTGCACTTCATCGAGACCATCGCTGATTTCTTCATAAACCGACTTCTCACCTTCGAGAATGTCGCGATGCTGATCGACCCAGGCGTATTTCACCGTCGGGCCAACTACGACTTCACCCTTATCAGGCTTTTCAACTCCGGCAATCATTTTGAACATCGTGGTTTTACCGGCACCGTTGGGCCCGATGATACCGACAATGGCGCCGCGCGGCAGCGAAAAACTCACATCTTCGAGCAGCTTGTTATCGCCAAAAGATTTGCTAACCCCGCGAAATTCGACGACCTGTTCGCCAAGCTGCTCAGCCGGCGCAATCTGAATAATGGTTTCATCGCCCCGGTCGGCGGCAAGCTCACGGGTAACCAGTTCTTCGTATTTTGAAATTCTGTCGCGATGCAGTTCACGGCGATCGCCTGAATTCATGCGAATCCACTTCAGTTCTTTTTCAAGAGAACGGCGACGGGCCGAATCTTTCTTTTCGCCCTGAGCCAGCATTTCGATCTTCTGAGCCAGCCATGAGCTGTAATTGCCCTCGAATGGAATGCCTTCCCCCGCATCGAGTTCAAGTATCCATTTGGTTATATTGTCGAGGAAATAGCGATCGTGTGTTGAAATCAGCACGGTGCCGGGGTAATCTTTAAGATAGTTTTCGAGCCAGGCAACCGTCTGGGCATCGAGGTGGTTGGTCGGCTCGTCGAGCAGTAGCAGATCAGGCTGCTCGAGCAGCGCACGGCACAAAGCAACGCGGCGCTTTTCCCCGCCAGAAAGATTATCGACCAGCATTTCGTCTGGCGGAAGAACCAGAGCGTTGGCTGCAACATTCAGCCTGGTTTCGATCTCCCAGCCGCCGCAGGCATCGATTTTATCCTGTAGTTTGGCCATTTTTTCCATTGCCTTGTCCATTTCATCGGGCTCCATTTCGCCCATGGCAGTGGAAATGTCTTCGTATTCCTTAATCAGCGCGAGAGTATCGGCAAAAGCCGCTTCAATATTCTGTCTGACCGTTTTGCCGTTTTCAAGAGACGGTTCCTGTGGCACGAAACCGACGCGATAGCCCTTGCAAAGCTCGGCCTGACCGCGGAATTCTTTATCGAGGCCGGCCATGATGCGCAGCACCGTACTTTTGCCGGCGCCGTTGGCCCCGACAATACCGATTTTGGCACCGGGAAAGAAGCACAGGTTGATGTCTTTAAGAACCTGGCGGGTGCCGTAAAACTTGTTGAGCCCGAGCATGGTAAAAATGTATTTTTCAGCCATCTGTCTAACCTCGTTTTGAATTTGCGCTGATTTTACCCTATTTTTACCCGCAACTCAACCGAAAGCCCAAGTTTCAGCAATTCACTGGGGTAGATGGGGTGAAAAATATCAGTCATCATACTCATCATGTAGCAGGCCGAAAATTTGTTCGATAAGGTCTACCAGTATGATAATTCGCGAAGTTGCCACGAATTCATCTACGATTACGCTGAAATGGGTCTTTCGAGACCTTATCTGATCGAACAAAGCCAGATTTTGTCTGCTTCCTGCGTGAAAACCATCATGGCGCCTAACATTGTTCGATGCCTTGGCCCTCCGTTATAGTTTCAAATAATTTCGGCAAAATATTTTTTAAGTTTTTCTTCACAAATAAACATTTTTTTGATACATTCATTTTGAAGGTTTGCTTTGCAGACTTTCAACGGATTTTTCCAACCTAAATCCAACATATCAAGGCCACCGCCCAAGTCAGTGGTCTTTTTAAACCTCAGAGAGCCGGCGATAACCGGGCTTTTTCAAGATTCTTCAGATAAAGCTGGCATCGCATTTCACTGAAATAATTTTTCAGGTCTCTTATGTGCTCAACCGCCAGCGTCGAAACTACCAGATCGACATTCTTCCCGTGCCGCAGCCGCAATCAAGTATTTCTTCGAATTCGCCTGCCATGATCAACGGTTGTAAAAACCTCCGCAAAAAAAATGATTATGTTAAATTCGTTCAACCTTTATAAAGCTGGCAGACATGGTGGCCAGCCTCTGCAATCAAATTTGCAGAAAATGTCGGAAAACAGTTTTTCACCTTTGAACTTGATTTTTTTGGGTAACTGGGCTTAAGTAAAATAAACAATGGAGGCATCGATGAGAGTTCTTCACACATCCGACTGGCACCTTGGCCGTGCCCTTTACAACCAGCACCGATACCATGAGTTCGACGCATTTCTGCAATGGCTCTCCCAACAGATTGAAGAATTGCATATTGACACCCTTCTCGTCGCCGGCGACATCTTCGACACCACCACCCCTGGCAACCGGGCCCAGGAGCAGTATTACCGCTTTCTCTGCCGCACCGCCGCATCTTCATGCTGTAGCAATGTCATCATCACCGCCGGCAACCACGACTCGCCAACCTTTCTCGAAGCGCCGAAAGAGCTTCTTAAAGCCCTTAACATCCAGGTCATCGGCACCATAACCGACAACCCTGCCGACGAAACAATCCTGCTTCACGATCGCCAGAATCAGCCCATGGCCATCGTCTGCGCCGTTCCCTACCTGCGCGACCGCGACGTGCGAAAATCCCTGCCCGGCGAAAGCATCGAAGACAAGCTAAATAACCTGATCAACGGCATCGCCGCTCATTATGGAAAGGTTGCCGAAACAGCCCGCAATCTCAGCCTCAAGCACCCCACCCTGCCAATAATCGGCATGGGGCACCTTTTCACCGCCGGCGGGCAAACCGTTGACGGAGATGGCACCCGCGAGCTCTATGTCGGTTCACTGGCCCATATAAACGCCGCCTCTTTGCCCGCCGACTTCGACTACCTTGCGCTCGGCCATCTGCATTCCGCCCAGACCGTTGCCGGCCAGCCCCATCTGCGCTACAGCGGGTCGCCGCTGCCCATGAGCTTTGCCGATGCCGAGCAGACCAAAAAAGTCATTATCATCGAATTTAACGAAAAAAAGCCCAGCGTAACCGAACTGCCGATACCCTGTTTTCAGCCCCTGCAAAGAATCTGCGGCGACTTTTCCGAAATTGCCACCCGCCTCGAACAGCTGAAAACCAGCAAAAGCAACGCCTGGCTCGAAATTGTCTATACAGGTTCTACCATTGAATCAGATCTGCCAGGACGCATCGAAAAGGCGATCGAGGGGAGCCGGATACAGATTCTCAGCATCCAGGATCGCGGGCGGGTCGAAAAGGTTTTGCAACAAAGCAACACCAGCGAAACCCTTGAAAATATGACGACAAATGAAGTTTTCCAACGATGCCTCGATGCATTTGAAATTGCTCCAGAACAACGCAAGGAGCTGATTTTTGCATACAACGAAATTGTCAGGCAGATCCAGGAAGAAGGTAACAGGGGCGATTAACCATGAAAATTCTCAAATTAAGATTTAAAAATCTCAATTCATTGTATGGCGAATGGGAAATCGATTTTTCCAACCCCGAATACCAGTATAACGGAATCTTCGCAATCACTGGACCCACCGGGGCCGGCAAATCAACAATCATGGATGCGGTTTGTCTCGCTCTTTACGGTCGCACGCCAAGGCTTTCAAATATAAATAAATCAACCAACGAAATTATGTCGCGTAAAACTGCCGACTGCCTCGCCGAAGTCACTTTTTCAACACAGTCCGGAACCTGGCGCTGCACCTGGAGCCAGCATCGTGCGAGAAACTCTATCTCCGGCAATCTCACCGCCCAGCACCATGAACTGGTAAATCATCTAACCAATGATGTAATTGAATCATCGATAAAGGGAGTTGAGACCGCCATCCCAGGAATTACCGGCATGGATTTCGAGAGATTCACCCGCTCAATTCTACTTGCCCAGGGAGGATTCGCCGCATTTCTTCAGGCACGCCCCACTGACCGGGCTCCGATTCTCGAAGAAATTACCGGCACTGAGATTTATTCCACCATTTCCATTCGCGTATTTCAGCGGCAAAGAGAAGAATACCAGCGGCTCGAAAATCTTAAAGCCGAATCGGGCGGCATCATTCTTTTGAGCGAAAGCGAAAAGGTCACGCTCAGACAGAACCTTGAAAACGCTGAGAAAAGCGAATCTGCCCTTTCAAACCACGAGAAAGACCTGCAGACAATCATTCATTGGCAGCAGAAAATCGCTGAACTTAACGAAGAAGTAAAAAATTACAAATCGCTTGAAAGCAGCGCCCGGAAAGAAATCGAAGACTTCAGACCTCATCTTGTGCGCCTTAACCTGGCTCTGAAAGCCAATGAGCTGGAAGGCGGTTTTTCTTCTCTGCAGAATTTACGCCAGCAGCAGATCGCTGACACCAACGAATTAACCCGACTCCAGCAGGATCACAATCGGCTGAAAGATATTCTGCAGATTGACCGTGACCGGCTCGAAAAAAGCAGAATTAACCTTGAAGCCGCTGAAACCGACATGCGCTCCCAGCGCCCCCTGATTCAACAGATTCGTCTCTTGGATCAGCAGATTGCAGCCCAGCAGAAACATACTGAAACAATTGCCGCTGAAATTGCCAAAATTAAAAGCCGCATCACCGAAAACACCGAAAAAATCAATAAGTGCCTCAAAAAAATATCCACTTTAACAGCTGAAAAAGAAAAAGCTGAAGCTTATCTGCAGCAGAACCGCGCCGATCAGGCACTGATTGGACGCCTGCAGGCAATTGCCACTCAGATAGATGCTCTCGAACCTGCAGCCGCCCGGCTGAATAAGCTGCACAAGGAAGCCGAAAAAAGCGAAAAAGCGGCAAAAAAGCTTGAAAAACAACTTTCTTCAGAAACTGATGAAGTTAAAACTATTGAGGCCCGCTATCAGCAGGCTATCGCAAATACAGAAATTGCTTTTTCAAAACTGAACACTCTTTTAAACGGCCAGGCCATCGCCGATCTGCGCACTCAGCGCGAAAAACTGCTGCGCCAGACCCTTGAAATCAAGAATTTCCAGAGTTTTTCCGAAGAACGGGAAAAACTCCACGATGGGCACCCCTGCCCTCTTTGCGGCTCAACCTCCCATCCTTTTGCGGAAGGTCAGGTTCCCCAGGTCGATGCCCAGGAAAAACAGCTCGAAGAGATGGAAAAGCTTATCAGAAAAGGCGAAACACTCGAAGCAGAAATCAGCAGCAGCAAAGACCTGGCCGCTCAAATTCTCGCCGAAAAGTCTGAAGCTGAAAAAAAGCTGGCCACCCAGCATCAGAAACTTGTGGCCGCCCGTGAAAATCTTGAAAAACTGACCGAAGAAACCGCCACGCAAAATTCTGAATTAGAAAATGCCAAGGCGGCAATTGCCGTAAATCTTGCCGAATTCGGAATTGCAAGCGACCCGGGATCTGATTTAAAAAATCTGCTTGAACCATTGCAGCGGCGTCTTGAACTCTGGCAGAAAAATCAGACCCAATTCGATGAAGCCAACCTGAAAATCGGGCCGTTGAAAGCCGAATCAGCCACGCTGACCGATTCCGGTGCCGAACTCGATGCAGAACTGAAGGAAAAGGAACAGACACTTGCCTCTGCCGAAGTCGAGGTCGAAGAACTTCGCCTTAAGCGCCGGAGCCTCTTTGCCAATCGGATGCCCGACCAGGAAGAGCAGAAACTTGAGCACCAGATCGAACTAAGCAAAAAGCTTCTCAATGATAACCAGAAAACTTTTGACAAAAATCAGCTTGAATTTAATCGAATAGAAACTTTAATTAAATCTTTGACTGAAAATATAAGCAATAGAAAAAACCAGATTTCCAACGCTGAGCAGGAATTCTCTGCCCGGCTTCAACAGCATGGTTTTTCTGAGGAAAGCGCCTTTGTAAATGCCCGCTTGCCCCAGTCAGAGCGCAATGAACTGCAAAGCCGACAACAAAGCCTTGAATCAGAGTTGAAAAAATACTCGTCACTTTTTCAACAGCGCGAATCAGAACTTGTTCAGCTTCAGCAACAGAACCTTGCCAGCGAATCAATCGCAGTTAACCAGCAGAAACTTGCCCAGGTCGAATCTGAGTTAAAGGCCATAATCAGTCAGATCGGTGCTTATCGTCGGCAAATTGCCGATGACGACCTGGCCCTGAGCCGCCTTGCCGAAAAGCAGAACCTGATAAGAGCCCAGGAACTTGAGTTTGCCAGATGGGATAATCTTAACAAGCTCATCGGGTCATCTGACGGCAGCCGTTATCGGAAGTTTGCCCAGGGTCTCACTTTTGAGCTGCTCATCGGCCACGCCAACCAGCAGCTGCAAAAACTCACCGGCCGGTATCTTCTGGTTCATGACCCTGAAAATCCGCTGGAATTGAATGTTATCGACAATTTCCAGGCCGGCGAAATGCGAACCACCAAAAATCTTTCGGGCGGCGAAAGCTTCATCGTCAGCCTGGCACTGGCACTCGGCCTGTCTGCCATGGCAAGTCGAAAACTGCGGGTCGATTCACTGTTTCTCGACGAAGGCTTCGGAACCCTCGACGAAAATGCACTTGATACGGCCCTGACAACTCTTTCGAGTCTGCACGGAGAAGGCAAAATGATCGGTATTATTTCCCACGTTACGGTCTTGAAAGACCGTATCAACACCAGGATTCAGGTTCAGCCGGGAAAATTCGGACGCAGCGTCCTCAGCGGCACGGGGGTAAGAAAAATTCAGCAAACTGAATGATGGATTTTCTTTCATTTTCAGATCCGGCGGGCGTTTTGATAGATTTCATCAAATTCTTCTTTAAAACATTTTACCGGCGGCAGAAAATCTGCAGCCGACATCTTCAGCCCGGGAAGTACTGTCACCTCGATCTCGTCAGCTCCGTCAAAGGTCTGTTGCAGTTCAAGTCGGCCGGCAATCAGACGAAAAACGCTGACCGTGGCGTAAACCGGACAGACAATCCAGTATTCTTTCACTCCGGCTTTTTCATAAACACGCCGCTTTTGCTGCTGATCTTTTTTGGCCGTCGATGGTGACAAAATTTCCACGACCCAGTCTGGCGCCCCAAAAATGAATTTTTCTTTTACCTTATGTGGGTCACAAACGACAAAAAGGTCCGGCTGCAGAATATCTTTTACATCTTCGTCTGCCATGCCTTCTTCTGGCAGCAAAACATCACAGGGCGCAAAAAACATCTGGCATGGGCCATTTTGTAAAAAATTCCCAACCAAAAGTGAAAGGCGACTCAAAATTTTCTGATGCATGGTGCCTGGCCCAGGCGTCATGGCACAAGGAACACCGTCAATCAATTCCCAGCGCTGGCCATCATCCCACAAAGCATAATCAGCGTAAGTATAGACTCGATCAGACTTCAGTTCAGGCAATCCCATTTCCCCACCCTGCCAGCTTTTTTTACTATTCCCCATTCTGAAAAGTAATTTCCAGCTCAAAACTGTCTCGTGGAACAACATTAATAACCGGTGAACACATTTTACTCCCCACAAACAATACTAGCATACGAAATCCCAATAGGCAAAACCAGCGCAGTTGTAATCCATTTAATTACTGAAGCGAGTTTTAGAGGTATTTTGTTTTATTTCTCCATGCTTTTATCAACAGATTTGCGCAGATTACTCAGATAGTTTTCGAATCAAAGCAAAAAAACATGCAAAAAACTCCTGAATAATCTTTGATAATCCTTTGATCTGTGGATTATTGTGACACAAAAACCGCAAACCTCTTATGTTTAGCCTGTCTGAACGATAGCCCGAGCGAAATTTCCTGTAAAGTTCTCATGAATAGGCAAATGGATTATTACTGGCAATAATTGCTCTTCTATTGTAATTTTTGGGAAAAGATGATAGCATCTTTTCCCAGATTAACAAAAAATGAGGCTTATTCATGCCAGATTTGCTTATCCGAAAAATCCCCAAGGAATTGCACTCTTTTTTTGAGAGCGCTCGAAAATCTCAAAATCTTTCCCAGCGAGAGTTTTTTATAAACCTTCTCCAGAGGGTGAAAGAAGATCCTGAAGCCTATCAGCCAAATCTATTTATTGAACCTCATCCGTCTATTGCCACATCAGAAGGCCCTCACGAGTTTACCTTTATAGATCTTTTTGCCGGTATCGGCGGCTTTCGTCTGGGCTTGGAAAAAACCGGCGGCAAGTGTCTTTTTACCTGCGAATGGGACCGATATGCACAGAAAACGTATAATCGATGGTTTGGTGACGTCCCGCACGGGGATATTCGCGAATTGGATATCTCCACAATTCCCGACCATGACATCATGGCAGCTGGGTTCCCTTGCCAACCGTTTTCCATTGCGGGTGTATCGAAAAAGAAAAGCCTTGGTCGTGCACACGGATTCAAGGACATTGCTCAGGGGACATTGTTTTTTCAACTGGCTACTATTGCTGAAACCAAGCGCCCGCCTGTTCTTTTTTTTGAGAATGTAAAAAATTTAAAATCACACGATTCTGGCAGAACATGGCAAATTATCGAAGGCACTCTGACTGATTTGGGTTACAAGGTTTTTCATAAGATTGTTGATGCCAAACTGTTTGTTCCCCAGCATCGGGAGAGAATTTTAATTGTTGGTTTTGATAAAAAAGTTTTTGGTGAGAATGTTAAGTTTGAGTTTCCTGATCCAAGACCCGCTTCTGTTTGTTTGAAAGATATTCTTGAACCAGCTCCAGACGCAAAATATACGCTTTCTGATCATCTTTGGTCATATTTGCAAAAATATGCTGAAAAACACAAGGCAAAGGGGAATGGGTTTGGTTTTGGCCTGGCGAATCCTGATGGGACTACTCGCACATTAAGCGCGAGATATTACAAGGATGGGTCTGAAATACTCATTCCTCAGGGCAAGGGGCAAAATCCTCGGCGTTTAACGCCTCGCGAAGCTGCACGCTTGATGGGCTTCCCGGATGATTTGCCTATTGCGGTTTCTGACACTCAGGCTTATAAGCAATTTGGCAATGCTGTTTGTCCCCATGTAATAACTATGGTGGCAAAGGAAATTGTTAAGGTTATAAAAGCGCATAAAACTTCTAATGTGGTAAAAGAGCGTTCAAGACGCTATGTTGCGAGGTCGGAAAAATGCCTTCATGCCTCATAGAAAGGGCTATTACGGATGCCCGCCAATATGGCCGGGCGCTTTTAAAATTTATTTCTGCAAATGATGTCGGTTCTACCGGCAGTCACCAGTGCGGCTTTTATCTTCCCAAGGCGATTTGGCGGCATTTTACATGTAATTCTCCAGAACGTGGGAAATTGTTAAAGGAAGACGTAAAAATCACATGGCAGGATGGCCTGGTGACAGATTCTGTTATAACATGGTATGGGCAGAAAACCAGAAGTGAATACCGTTTAACCAGATTTGGCCGAGATTTTCCGTGGTTGGACCAGGATAACATTGGCAGTTTGCTCATCCTGATCCCATGCGGTTCATCAAATTTTCTGGCATACGTTGCTGATACGGAAGATGATATTGATGACGTGCTTTCCGCATTTGGTCTTTCCGGTCTTGAAGCAGCCTGGGCTCTGTATGATGCTGCGGCAATGCCGCCTGAAGATCCTGATTCCTGTGTTAAAAGGCGATTTTCAGAATTCGTCGGGCCGTTGAAAAATGATTTTCCTTCCCCCAAACATTTCGCAGAAGCTGCGTTTAATGCTCTCTCTGGCCGTTTCTCTTCGTTTTCTGCAGCCAACCCTGACACAAAGTTATTGCAGCTTCTCGATTATGAATACAGGCTCTTTAAATTGGCGGAAAGACGCATATATTCAGGAATATTAACCAGTCCATTCCAGTCGATAGATCATTTTCTTCAAATTGCATCCTCTATAATGAATCGTCGCAAGGCAAGAGCCGGTGCATCTCTTGAAAATCACGTGGAAACCGTCCTGAAAGATGCTGCAATTCCGTTTGCTTCTCATCCGAAGGTTGACAAAACTGCACCGGATATTATTATTCCAAGCGTTGAAGCTTATAATGATCCGTCATATCCATCTGATCGGCTTTTTGTGTTGGCACTCAAAACAACCTGTAAGGATCGTTGGCGACAGATTTTGAACGAGGCTCCAAGAATTCCATTAAAGCATCTTCTTACTGTGCAGCAGGGTATTTCACAAAATCAGTTAAATGAAATTTCCAGATCGAATGTGTCTTTGATAGTGCCGGCATCTTTGCATTCCTGCTATCCTGGATCTGGCCGAAAAACTCTTCTGACTGTTGAGGGGTTTGTTGCTAAAATCAAATCGGCCCTGGGTAATTGATTATGACGGACGTGCTTTCAAAAGAGCAGCGTCGGTTCTGTATGTCTCGAATTCGAGACAAAAATACAAAACCGGAAATTATTGTTCGTCGGCTGGTGCGTCAGTTGGGCATTGGTTATCGTGTGCATGTAAAAGACCTGCCTGGCAAGCCGGACCTGGTTTTTCGCAAACATAAGAAAATAATCTTTGTTCACGGCTGCTTTTGGCATATGCATGCCTGCAAATATGGCCGTGCGGTTCCAAAGACTAATGCCGAATTCTGGCAAACAAAGCGTCTTTCCAACAAACTTAGAGATTCTAAAAACAGGAAAGAGCTGAAAAAACTTGGCTGGGATGTGCTTGTGGTATGGGAGTGCCAGACCAGAAACCCTTCTCTAATTCTCAAGAAGATACACCGGTTTTTCCCGATCTTATTCAGTCCTGAAACTTTCCGGTGAAACGTGTCCTTTCGGCAAATTTGCTAAAAAGAAGGGATTTTAATCTGTAATACCATTCCCAAAAATATGTTCGTACTCTTATTGTACTTTTTGCAAATCTATGCCAACATAATTTCATACCATTTGTAGAGGTATGGTATGGACGTTCCCCAACATGACACACTTGAGTTTTTGAAATGGGCTGCTCGGCAAAAGAAATTTCTTGTGGTTCGTGATCGCCTTCGGGCGGTTATTCTGGCTCGGCAGGGGCAAATCATCAGTCAGATTTCAGTCAAGCTTGATTATACTGGCAGATGGGTTCAGAAGTGGGTTTCTCGATATCGCAAACTTGGATTTGACGGTCTTCGGGATAAACCTCGATCTGGGAGAAATAGGAAATTGCCACCTGAACAGGAAGCAACTTTTATTCAGCGGATTTTTCTTGGGCCAACTGAGTTTCAATCAGGCAAAAACTTGCTGATATCTTTTTTCGAAAAGCAATGCTAAAATCGATCATTCTTCAAGGAGCGAGAATATGCCGGTACCCTGCAAAGATGGCTGCATAATGTGTGGATTCTGCTGTATTGCCTATACCATCGACGACGAAAAGCTGCGAAAACCAGCATTTCAACGATGCCAACACCTTTTTTACCAGGGAAAGCACGCCCTTTGCGCTATTCACGACGACAGGCAACCCTCGATTTGCCGAGATTACAAGCCCGAACCCAGATTTCGTATGATGTGGTTCGATGACCGACTGAAATACTACCGCCAGAAAGACTATATCGAGCACCTCATCTGGCTCGAAAAAAACGATTATCTCAACCACCTGCCGGTAATTCAGGCAATCAGAAACCTTGATTACACCAAAGCCAGAGAAGTCTTCAAATATTTTATCAGGCCACACCTGATCAGCGCCCACGACACTCCGGCCGCCGATAAAAACTGGCTCAACCACTGGCGCGGTCTGACTGAATACATTAAAAAGGCACCTGACAATATTATAGAAAACTGGCTTGATAGGGAAAAAACCATAAAAAATCTGCCACAGCCCAAGCTGCAGCAGATTCTGGCAGAGCTGCATGACAGTCAGTGTTCTTCGGCGCTTCGACCAGCTTAGCGGGGTCGGCGACCGATAGAAGGCAATTCAAAACTTAAAGAGATTGATTGCTTCATCATGCTCTATATCATCCCAGAGAATCAGGGAATTACCCATCAGGCCGCCCTCGATGAGGTCAGCGCCGGCAAACCGGTTTCGGTACCGATCACCAGGTCTTACGGCTGCTCGGTTAAATGCTGATTGACTGAGGATGTGCAAATTAGCGGTAGGAGCTTGACCCATATGGATTATAAATGGCTTCCCAAGCCTCTGGCAAGACTTCTTTTTTCTCTTCGAGGCGGTTTTTCGAAACCTCGCTGGGGAAATTTTTTGACCATGATCATGGGTGTTCTGCTTACACAAAGGATTTCCGATCTTTCCACGATTGCTGAACCCATCGCAAGAAAGGTCATCGAACGAGCCTTGGGCGATTTATTTCCTGGAAAAGCCTTGATTCGGCTGCTATTTTGATGCGCCTCTTCACGAGCGTTCTGGCGCACATTCTTCGCCTTGTCGGCAAGATAAAAGAGAGGCAGATTTTTATTGCCATTGACAGCACGATTAGAGAACGGGCCATTCACCTTTCCATTCTGGGTTGAGCCTGTTCTGAACAAGCATTGGGCGAAGGTTTTGAAAAAAACTCGATTGAAGGGAAAACCTTCCTTGCGGTGAAGCGAGATTCCTTTATCCATGGGTCCGGGCGAATTCGAGTCGTTTTCTCCCGCAAACATGGTCACCAGAGGATTTATCACTTGGCAACCAACGCTCTCACTATGTCTATGAAAGAAATTATTGGCCTGTATTTGAAACGCTGGTCAATCGAGTGTCTGTTTAAGGACGTCAAGCACTACTCTGGAATGGGCGATTATCCAACTCGAACCCTGGAAGGCGCAACTAACCACATGCGCATTGTATTCATGGCCCGCCTCCTCCTCGCTTTTCTTCGAACAATGCGGAATGTCGGGTATTGAATTTTTGAAGGGCATGCAATACAATAACTTCTACACACTGAAAGGGAGATACAAGGTGCACAGCCAACTGCTGAGGAAAAGCCATCTGACCAGCCTGTTTCTGGCAATTGTCGTTTTTGCACTGGTTTTTATCGACGGGTGCAATTCAAACCGCAATCTGGTTGTATATACAACGCTAAACAAAAGAATGGCAGAACCGGTTCTTAATTACTATGCAAAACTGACCGGATTTAAAATCCGCACCGTTTACGCTTCGCCTGACGCCAACAAAACAAGCCTTGCCAAGGCAATCAAAGCAGGCACGGCGCACCCCGACGCCGATATTTTCTGGACAATTAACCAGGAGCATGCACGGCATTTTTCGAAATCTGGTCTGCTTGAATGTTATCCGCCATTATCAGCCGACCGGATCCCACCCCGGTTCAGAGATCCCGACTGCTGCTGGACAGGTATTTGCGCCTTTTCAGCTGAAGCCGAAAAGCAAGATCGTTTCTGTGCTGCCGGTATTTTGAAAAACTGCCTGAATTCAGAGAATGCCAGACGCTTCCTGGATTTTTTAACCAGCCCGCTGGGTGAAAAAATAATTATCAGCAATAACCCGGATTTCTCATCGCTGCATGAAAGCTCAACGAATCCTTCTCATTAGCTGTTTTTTCCGAATTACCCGCATCCTGCAGCGAATATTCACTTGCGCGTCCTGCGAGTCAAGAAGTCGCACTGAATCCATCTGGAAAAAGGCGGCCTTAACTTTATTTGCATGAGGATCTGCAACTGAAAATCAATGTAATCACGATAGAGCTTTGACCTTTTAAAGAGCCATTCTACCGGAATGAAAACCGGCTAGATAATTTTGGGCACCGTTTCCGAAAAATTTCTGAACCGGATAAACAATTGCCACCGGGAACAGAAGATAAATTAACAGAAAAGCTATCAGCAGAGCCTGAATCGATAAACCACTCTCAGAAGCATTATCATTCGGACGGGATCATTCATAAACAAACATTTTCAGTTTTCAGTCTAACTTTTTCTCGCTGCCGGCAACGACCTTCATGCGCACATCGGCAAAGCGAAGCAGATCACCATTGAAAATTTCTACTTTTCCCTTGATCTGAACCATGTTAACAAATGTTCCATTTGAGCTGTTAAGATCTTCAATATACGATTGTTCACCTTCAACCATGATCTGGGCGTGCTTGCGGCTGGCTTTGTCGCCTTCCAGTTTGTAATTGCATTCCTTACTGCGACCAAGCAAAAATGGGTTTTTATCGCAGATAATTTTTGAGCCATGCTCAGTTTCAAGAACAACCTTCATATTAACCCCTTCAAATAATTATTTAATTAAATCCCATGAATTTTACATTTTCTAAAAAGCTGCAGATACTGGTTCATCATTTTATCCCAGCTTGCGGTTTTCACGATTTTTTGTCTTGCCTGATCTCCCATTTCTTTTATTCGACGGGATTCCGTATGCAAAATTTTGTTTAAAACTTCGCGCAGCGATCCCTGGTTGCGGTGCTCAAAGAACCAGCCCTCTACTTCGTCGGCAAACATTTCTTTCATGCCCCCGGTATGGGGCACCAGAACAGGAACCCCCGACGCCATCGCCTCAAGCGCAACGTATGCGTAGGTTTCATGTGAAGTAACGGCAAAAGCGAACAGGTCAAGCGCTGAATAGACCGCTTCCACATCATTTCTGAACGGTAGAACATGAAACCGCGATGCAGCGCCGATTGATTCAGCCACCGCCTTGAGTTTATCGATATACCCGGGCTGATATTCGCGACCGATATAAAGAAGATGTACATCCTTGCGGTCACGAGCCGGGCCGGAATCATCAAACAACGTTTCAAGAAGTATTTCAGAACCCTTCTCAGGATGTATTCGCCCGGAGCTGCCGATAAGAAAATCTTTTTCAGAAATTCCCAGTTCTGATCTTAGCGCCGCACGCCGCAGTTTATCAGGGCGGTATCGGCAAGTATCGACGCCGCTTTTGATGCACACCACCTTATCAGGATCGATTGCCCAGTATTGCCGGATTTTGTTAGCAACATGATCGGCATTGGGCACCACTGCCGACAAATGCCCGAACAACCTGCGGTGCAACGGGTCTTTACGCATATAGTTGCCGGCCCCGATTCGATAAAACATGAAAATTGGCGTGTGAATGCCAGTCAGCAACCTTGCCAGATGCAGCGGATACATCAGCTGAGATCTGAAAGCCACAACCGCAGCCGGCTGATGTTTTCGCAGCATATTGATGCAGGCGGGCAGGCTCCATGGCTCGTATTTCTGAATAACCGGAAACGTATGACGGGGAATCTTTCTCGAATGGCATTGCTCAGCAATCAGCGTCGCATCAGGAGCTGCGACCAGGGCTGGAATGCCGCGACCGAGCAGGTCGGCCGCGAACCTTATTCCAAACAATTCGAGCCCTGAACAGCTTTCATAGGGCAACAGCATGATTACCGGGCGTGATGACATGTTTACAGTCCTGCTGCGCTCATGGCTGCCATGGCTTCAAGGCCTATTTTCAACATTCTGGCTTTGCCATTGGTCACCTTTTCCCCGTGAGGATCGTAGTTTCCTTCATCCCATTTGAGCGGGTTCCCATCGATGGTAGCAATGGCACCAGCTCTTATTCCGCGCAGAGAAGCAATAACGAACAGAGCCGAACACTCCATTTCAACGCCGGGCACGCCGGCTTTGCTGTAAAGTTCAAGTGAACTGGTGAGCACGCCGGGATAAAAGCAATCGGAAGTCAGCATTATACCGCGCTTGTAAGGAGCTTTAAGGTCAATACAGGCTTTCTCAATGGCCAGACAGACTTCGGCGTCAGAAATGGCCGGATAACCAATGGGAACCAGCAGCGGAGTTACACCATCCTCACGGACCGCCCCGGTTGCGATGATGTGATCGCCCTGTTCCTGGTCGTTTTGCAGCGTGCCACAGGTGCCGACTCTTACGATTACCCGGGCACCGATTTTGATCAGTTCTTCAAAGCAGATCGAAGCACCGGCAGAACCGACGCCATGAGAGGTAATAGTGATCTTCTGCCCTTTGTAAGTGCCGATAAATGTTCGATATTCGCGGTTGAAAGCAATTTCTTTTGCGCCTTCGCAGAGGGCCGCAATCTTGCCGGCACGGTCAGGGTCGCCGCAGACGATAACGTAAGGTGAAATATCACCTTTTTCGAGTTTCAGATGAGGTTGCATGGTATCTCCCTGTTAATGAATCTGATGCAATGATACTTAATACTCATTTATCGGTCAACCATATAACAAAACACCTTAAAAAAAATAGGCATTCATGCCTTTGCCATGCCGATTCCGGCAATATACCCATAACCAGAAATCAACTTGGAAAAATTACCAGCGCCCTATACCTAATCTGCTCAAAATTTAACCATATCCGACCCCAACTTCAAAAGTCATGCGATAGACTTTCTCTAGAACCATCTCTGAATCAAGCTTTAAAAGTTGGCACGATAAATGCTTGATTAATAATAATTTTTCAAGAAAGGAGGAGTGTTTATGATGGACCTGAGCATACTCGTATTCTTTCAGCGCTGGCTGATGGATATAAAGAACGAATTAAAGCACTACGAACATGAGAATACCAGCGAGGGTGACCTGCACCGGCACCCTCCTGACACGCGGTTCGAATGATGCAAAGGCTTAACAGCAATACTGCCCGAACCGGTTGAAGCGAAAATTTAAATTAATCGTTTATTTTTTCCCTGACTAAAGCGGCCGTCTCACTTATGCAGAAAAAACTGCAGATAGAGAGACGGCTTTTTATCCTGGAAAAAATCTCAGCCCAGCAGAACTTCTTTCAGCTTCAAAAAATCATTGGAAATTCGCCGCGAAAGAATTCTGCAGTCGCGAACCCTTGCCAACTCCGGCGGCAGTTCAAGTTCAATGCCAAGAACCTGCTCAACCGACTCTTTGAACTTGGCCGGATGAGCGGTTGCCAGAAAAACGCCCCGCTCGCCTGATTTCAGTGACTGGCGCAATGCCGACGCTGCAACCGCGGCATGTGGCTCGGAAAGGTAACCACAGGCATGCAACCTTCGCATCGACTCAAATGTCTGTTCTTCGTTAACCGAGATTCCGAGCAGCTCATCAAGCCTGCCACCCCGGGCCTGATAAACAGCTTCGACCCGTGGCCAATTGCTGGGTTCGGCAACATCCATCGCGTTCGAAGAAGTGGCAACCGTTTTGCCCGGAAGCCATTGACGATTCTGCAGATAGCGGGGTACCGTATCATTACTGTTAGTTGCAGCAATAAAACGTTTTACCGGCAAACCCATAGCCTGGGCCAGAAGTCCGGCAGTAAGATTGCCGAAATTGCCGCTCGGCACCGCAAAAACCAGATCATCTACAGAACCGGCAACCGCAACCGCCTCAAAATAATAACAGATCTGGGCCAGCAGACGGCTGATATTGATTGAGTTGGCCGAATTGAGACGCAGCTTCGCCCGGATATCAGCGTCTACAAAAGCTTTTTTTACCAGTTCCTGGCATGGGTCGAAGTCAGCGGCAACGGCAATCGTCTGAATATTGCGGCCCAGGCAGCAGAAAAGCTTCTCCTGCATAGGGCTGATCCTGCCCTCAGGGTAGAGTATAACCACATGCACATTTTCCAGGCCGTAAAAAGCATGGGCAACCGCTGCCCCCGTATCACCGGACGTGGCAGTGAGAATGGTAATTCTTTCATCACCGGCAAAAGTGCCGAGACATTGGGCCATGAAGCGGGCGCCAAAATCCTTGAATGCCAGAGTCGGGCCATGAAAAAGTTCTAATGAAAAGATTCCCGATTCGACCTCGACAATCGGCAGCGCAAAATCAAATGCCTGTTTAATCATTCTCTCAACCACATCTGAACCAAGCTCTGAACCTATCCAGGCATCGAGAATCCGGCAGCTGCGCTCAACAAAAGGCAGCTTCAACAAAGCATTGACATCCTGCAAAAATGGGATTTTAAGAGGAAAAAACAGGCCACGGTCAGAACCCATCCCCTGCCTGACTGCAAGAGAAAAGCTGACAATTTCATCGGGGTGTTTGAGATTGTAAAGTTTCATGATAGTCTCAAACTCTCCTGGCACCGTTTCGATCAATACGGCAGACCCTCACAAAACCACCGGACTGGGCAAGATATGAGGCATTGAGCCATTCTTCCGCCTGGCGGGCATTGTGCAAAGTTTCAGCAATCGCAAAAATAGCAGGGCCACTGCCAGAAATGCCGCTGGCAATAATTCCCAGTTTGGCCAGCGCAGCTTTTGCCTGAACATACCCGGGAATATGACTGCTGCGATAAGGCTCGGCAACCACATCATTGATCATCGCCAGGGCGAGAGCCTGGTCTTTTTTATATAGAGCATGAATAAAGCCGCTCAAATAGCGACCATATTTTATCAGGTCAGCCCGGTCATATTTTGCCGGCAACAGCTCGCGCATCTTTGCCGTCGACAGCGAGGTGCCAGGGTACGCCACCACCCAAAACCAGTGCTCGAAAAAGGGCACCGGCTCGCAGAAATGGTTGCCCGATTGAACCAGAAGCTGCATGCCGCCAAGATAGGCGGGAGCCACGTTGTCGTAATGCACCGAACCGCTGACTCGGCCCTCAAGCTCGCCCATCAGAGGCAACATTTTTTCCGGACCAAGCGACCGATCGAAAAACTCATTGAGTGCACTCAAAGCGGCAACCACCGAGCTTGCACTAGAACCCAGACCACTGCCGACCGGCAAACCCTTATCCAGGGTCAGGCGCAGGCCACAGCGATTACTTTCTGGTAAAAGTTCAAGAAAGCGTTCAGCGCATTGATAAACAATATTATCCTCGGGGCGGCCGGGCAAAACCCTGGCCCAATCACCCAGGCAGACGAGACTCAAACCATGGTCAGCACGTTCTACCGTAACCCTGTCGCCCAGCAGCGAACCATCGACCGGCGATATTGCAGCGCCAAGCAGGTCAAATCCAACCCCGAGATTGGCGATAGTCGCCGGGGCAAAAACCGTTACACTCATGACGTTACCTCCCTTGCCCAGTTCAAGGTTCTTAGCAGATCAGCAAATACTCCGGCAGCGGTAACCTCGTTACCCGCACCATATCCGCGCAGAACGAAGGGAATCGGCTGGTAATATCGACTGTAGAACGCCAAAGCGTTTTCTCCTCCCTTAACCGGGTAAAGCGGGTCGCCAATCCCCACCTCGCGCACCAAAACCCGGCATACGCCCTGGTCGATTTCACCCACATAACGCAGAACACAATTCTTCGCCCGCGCCGCCGCAACCTTCTCGGCAACCATCGAATCTAGCTCAGGCAAATGCTGCATGAATTCTTCTACGGCAGTCCCGGCGGCAAAACCCGCAGGAAGAATACTTTCGACGATGACATCTGAAAGCTCCATGGCATAGCCGGCCTCGCGGGCCAGAATCAGCACTTTACGGGCCACATCCATGCCGCTCAAGTCATCGCGCGGATCGGGTTCGGTAAACCCTTTTTCGCGGGCAACCCGGGTAGCTTCAGTCAGTGAAACGCCCTCATCGAGTTTGCCGAAAATAAAAGACAGCGAACCCGAAAGAATGCCCTGAAAACGATATAGCTCATCGCCGGCATAAATCAGCTTTTTCAGATTGTCGATAACCGGTAGACCGGCACCAACCGTTGCTTCGTAAAGAAACTGGCGGCGCTGCCGCAAAGCCGCTTCACGCAACTCAAGATAATATGAATAATCACGGGTATTGGCCTTTTTATTCGGGGTTACCACATGCAAACCGGCATTCATCGCCTGCACATAGAGGTCAGCCACCGCCTGGCTGCTGGTGCAATCCATAAAAACCGGGTTGACCAGCTGCTGGTCCAGAGCCCAGGCAAACATTGCCGGCAGATCGACCGGTTCCCCGTCTTTATCAAGCGTTTCGCGCCATCCTGCGAGCACAATTCCCTTAGGGTTCACCAGCATTTTTCTGGAATTGGCGATAGCGCAGACCCGAATACTTATCTGCTGCCGCTGCAAAGGTTTCTGCTGCTGGGCAATCTGGCGCAGCAGCGCTGCACCCACATTTCCGCAGCCGACCAGCAGAACATCGATATACTGCTGCACGTCGAAAAAAACCTGGTGGCAACCGCTAACTGCCTGCACCGCTTTTTTCTGGTCTATAACCACCGAAATCGACCGTTCCGATGAGCCCTGGGCAATCGCAATCACATTCGCCCCAGATCTGGCCAGCGCGGTAAAAAACCTGGCCGCCAGGCCCTTGTGAGTGCGCATTCCATCGCCGATCAGCGAAACGATGGCAAGACCATGCATCATTTCAAATGGTTCGAGAAATTCGCTCTGCAATTCAAGCTCAAATTCGGCGACAAGCGCCTGCTCAACCGTAGCAGCCCGGTCACTGCTGACGCAAAAGCAGATACTGTATTCTGAGGAACTCTGGGTAATCATCGAAAGCGATACCCCGGCACGGGAAATGGCACCGAAAACCCGGCTGGCCATGCCCACCATGCCCTTCATGCCCGGCCCTGAGACGTTGAACATCGTCATATTATCAAGATATGAAATCGCCTTGACCCGCATTCCCGTAGTATCAGTCCGACTTGAAATCAGAGTGCCTGGAAAATCAGGTTTGAAACTGTTTTTAATCCAGCATGGAATGTGATACTGGGCAATGGGCGCAATCGTCTTCGGGTGCAGCACCTTGGCACCGAAATACGACATTTCCATGGCTTCCTGATAGCTCAACTGGGGCAACAGCATGGCATTCGGCACCAGACGAGGGTCAGCGCTGAAGACTCCGTCAACGTCTGTCCATATTTCGCAGCTGTCGGCGCTAAGGCAGGCTGCCAGAACCGCTGCCGAATAATCTGACCCGTTACGCCCAAGAGTTACTACACGGCCACTTCGATCTGCAGCCGCAAACCCTGGCATGATGAATACCTGGTGAGCACTCAAGTCAAGACCTGAACAAATTTTTCGCCCCTTTTCAACATCGACAATGGCATCAAGAGTCGGCCCGTAAGCAGGAAACAGTTCCACCGGGTCAAGCCGTATGCAGCTGAGCCCCCGGGCCAGCATAACCTGCTCCATCAGTGCAGCTGACATGTATTCGCCACCAACTGCCACCGCCGCAGTAACCGTTTCAGGGCACTCACCCAGGCAGTCGATTCCCTGCACCCGGCGTTGCCAGAAATCAAGCTGGCGCTGCAGCCTCTGTTGAAGGATGTGCTGCTGAGCCTTCAACAATGTCTCGCCGGCCTGGGCGAAAAGATCACTGAAAAGTTTTTCGATACGCCGGGCGGTTTCTTTCGCATCGCCGCCAGAGACGGCTTTTTCCATCATTTCGAGAAGGCTGTTGGTAATTGTAGCCGGAGCCGAAAGAACCGCAGCCACCTTTTCCTTTTCTGCTGCTTTCGCAATTATTTCAGCGGCCTGGGCAAAGCGTGACCAGTTCGCCAAAGACGTTCCACCAAACTTGATGACTTTCATTCAGTGCCCCCTGCTGTGGTTCTTACTGCTGGTGCTTTCAGAGCGAGTGCAGCTGCGAGAATTGATTGGCTGCCCACCCCATTCTGAACTGCCTTAGTATATGATCAGGCGAAAGACTTTGCAACTTTAGAAGGAAGTTGACACAATAGGGCGGTATTGTTAGCATTTACAGGCATACAATTTAATCTTCCAGGAGAAGGAATATGGCTATTGTTCGACCTTTCAAGGGCCTGCGCCCACCCCGCGACGTTGCTGCAAAGCTCGCCTCTCTGCCCTACGATGTAATCAATTCCCAGGAAGCCCGGGAAATTGCCAAAGATAACCCCCAGTCTTTTCTGCACGTGGTCAAGCCCGAGATCGATCTCGACCCGGGAATAAACCTTTACGACCAGAAAGTTTATGACAAAGCCGTCGAAAATTTTAAAATGTTTCAGCAGAAGGGCTGGCTGAAAAAAGACGATAGCGAATGTCTTTATATTTATAGAGAGATCATGGATGGCCGCGCTCAGATTGGTCTGGTCTGCTGCGTCAGCGCACAGGAATACTGGGATGGCAAGATTAAACGCCACGAATTTACCCGCAAATCTAAAGAAGAAGACCGACTGAAACATGTTGACATGGTCAATGCCAATGCCGGCCCCGTGTTTCTGACCTACCCGGCCAAAAGCAGCATCGATTCTATGGTTAATGAAGCAATCAAAACCGAACCGGTTGCCGATTTCGTCGCCGACGACGGTATCGCCCACACCGTGTGGCAGGTTAAAGACAAAGCCTGGATCAGCAAAATGGTCGGCGAATTTGCCCGCATACCCGCTCTTTACGTTGCTGACGGTCACCACCGCACCCAGGCGGCGGCGCGTCTTGCCAAAATCAGGGCCGAAAAAAATGCGCACCACACCGGCGATGAAGAATACAACTTCTTCCTCGCTGTTGTTTTCCCCCACAATCACCTCTTCATCATGGACTACAACCGCGCCGTCATGGATCTAAACGGCAACAGTGAGAACCAGTTTCTTAAAAAAGTAAGTGAAAAATTCACCGTTGAAAAAACTGATTATAAAAAACCGACTGCCGCAAACACCTTTGGCATGTACCTCAAGGGAACCTGGTATAAGCTCACCGCCAAACCGGGAACCTACGACGCCAATGACCCGGTAAACAGCCTCGATGTGGCAATTCTGCAGAATAACCTGCTGAACCCGATTCTCGGCATCGATGATCCAAGAACAAATGACCGCATCGACTTCATTGGCGGCATTCGCGGAATCAAAGAACTGGAAAAGATCGTCGATAACGGCAAATTTGTCGTAAGCTTCAGCATGTTTCCCACCTCGATCAGGCAACTGATGAAAATTGCCGACAGCGGCGAAGTAATGCCCCCAAAATCGACTTGGTTCGAGCCCAAGCTCAGATCAGGCTTAATTATTCACACCTACGATTGATTTTCAATGAACGCCTGCGGGCTCTTCAAAAAGAGCCCGCTTTCTTGCTCAACCGGCAGATTTTTAATCAAATAATTGAATGGAGATCGGAAAATGAAAGCAATTGTTGACCATGACACCTGCATTGGCTGCGGCATATGCGAAAACATTGCCCCGGCCGTTTTCAAAATGGTCGATGGCAAATCTACGGTCATTCAGAAACCGGTAGCTGCTGAAAACGAAAAAGCCACACGCGAAGCCGCTGACAGTTGCCCGGTTTCAGCCATAACCCTGACTTGATGTTCAATCCACGCAGACGCATCGCAGCAATTCACGATCTTTCAGGCATCGGAAAAGTTTCACTGACCGTCGCAATTCCCATCCTGGCAAGTATGGGGTTTCAGGTCTGCCCATTGCCGACGGCAGTTTTGTCATCCAACACCGAAATTCCAGGATTCCAGCTGGTTGACCTCACCAGCCACATGCGAGACTTCATCAATCACTGGAAAGCCATGCAGATGGAGTTTTCTGCAATTTACAGCGGCTTTCTCGGCTCACCTGACCAGATAGAAATTGTTACCGAGTTCATTGACGATTTTCGTCGCAGCCCGCAACTGGTTGTGGTTGACCCGGTTCTTGGCGATGACGGCAGTCTTTACCACTCGATGAACGGTCAGATGGTCGAAGAGATGAAAAAACTCATAACCCACGCCAATGTCATAACCCCCAATCTCACCGAAGCATGTGCCCTGCTCGATCTGCCGTATCAGCCGGAAATGTCAGAAAAACAGCTTTGCCGGGTCCTCAAGGATCTTTGCAGCCATGGCCCCACTATTTCCATGATTACCAACGCAAGAATTCCAGGGAATCTCAAACAAACATTTGTTTACGCATACAACGCCGGCGACAAAAAGTTCTGGAAAGTTTCCTGCGATTACGTTCCTGCACAATATCCCGGCACCGGCGACACTTTTACCAGCGTCATCACCGGCTGCCTTTTGCAGGGTGACAGCCTGCCTATTGCCCTCGACCGTGCCGTTCAGTTTATTTCGACTGCGATTCGCGCCACCTATGGGTATGGCTACGACAACCGGCACGGCATTCTGATAGAAAAAGTGCTGCCCAACCTCAATGCGCCATTTACCCCTGGCTGTTTCGAACTTCTGAATGGAGAGGAATCTTGAATTATCGGGCAATCATGTTGACCGACCTTGACGGCACCCTGCTCAATTCACAAAGTCGGGTCAGTCAGCGCAACTTTGAAATTTTTGCGGTTCTTGCCGAAAAAAAAATTGCCCGGGTAGCCGCTACTGGCCGCTCTCTGTTTTCGACCCGCCGGGTTTTACCCGACGATTTCCCAATTGATTATTTGATTTTCTCTTCTGGTGCCGGAATACTGGACTGGCGGTCAGGGAAAGTAATGCGGGCGGCCAGCCTTGGCCCGCCTGAAATCTGTTCAGCAGCGGCTTTTTTTCTCGAAAACCGCCTTGATTTTTCCATTCACCACCCAATTCCCGACACCCATAAATTCCACTGGTATCCATCTTCTTCTCCACACTTTGACTTTTTACAGCGGGTCGAGCTTTTTCGCCAGTTCGCCCATACCGGAGATTTCAGGCAAATCGACGCCGCTACCCAGTTGCTGGCGGTTGTCGACGACTCCACGAAACTTATTCCTGAACTCAAAAGGCGTTGCTCTGGCCTGAGCATTATCAGATCAACTTCACCTTTAAATAGAACTGTCGACTGGATAGAAGTTTTCCCCGGCAACGTCTCAAAAGGCCACGCCGGCGACTGGCTCGCCCGCAAATTAGAAATACCAGCCACCCTTTCCATGAGTATTGGCAATGATTATAACGACATCGAAATGCTGAAATGGGCAAACCACTCTTTTATCATGGCGAACGGCCCCAAAGAACTGCTCCGGCGCTTCGCCAACGCCCCACACCACGATGAAGACGGATTCGCGGCAGCAATAGAAGCCTGGCTATGCCATTGCAATCTATGATCAGTATTGTCTGTAGCGATATCAATACCGGAAAAAGCTCATGGATGCGGCAGGATTTCACGACCCGGCAAAATGCTGACGGCTTCTTGTGTGTCAAGGTTTTCACTGAAAGTCGGCATATTGGCTACAACCTTTTGCATCTGCCCACCGGCCAGGAATGTAGATTTATCAGAAAACTTACCGATCTGGAAAGCGACTGGCAGGAAATCTGCCAGATCGGCGAAAACTACAGCTTCGACGCTCGCGGACTGGCTTTTGCCGAAAAAATTGCTGAAAATGCCATCGAGCGCAAAACCGGCCTTTTCTATCTCGACGAAATCGGCCCACTGGAGCTTCAGGGAAAAGGCTTCGCCGACCTTTTCAATAAGCTGCTGCTAGCAGATATCGAGCTGATGATTGCTGTGCGAAAACCGCTTCTGGAAAAAGTCATCACCAGGTTCGCCCTGAAAAAACCGATTATCATCGAGCCCTGGACCGGCAAATCACAAATCTATGCAGCCTCAACCTGAATAAGCCGATAAATTCAATATGGGATGGCTTTATCAACAGACCAGTGTGTTGTTCAGCAGGGATGACGGCAGTTATCCCGAAATCTGCGTCTGCAATCTGCCCCCTGATCAGGTTGTCAGAGCATACAAAATGATCAGAAAATTCTGCGGCTTTGTAGTTGGCCGCCCCAGGTTCTTCAACCGCGAGCAGGCATGCGAAATGGCACTCGACGAAATCGAGTGTGCCGCAGAACTGGTAACTGCCAGTCGGGCCCAGTCATTCCATTTCATGGTCAGAAACCTGAAGTTCGGCAAAGACTGGCAGATTCACGAACTCGGCGTTTTCGTCATGCCTAATGCCATTGCCCTTGACTACGTTAAAGGCCCGGCATGGGGTGAACTTGAGATTGAATCGCTGCTTGTATTGATCATGCTGATCACCAGAAATTCCCCCGAATCATTCGTTCGGCTTGAAGAAGAAATTCCCGATAACCTGAAAGCCGTTTTCAGAGACTCAATGCTGCAACTGAAAGATGAAATCGGCGACCTGGCCGACCCGGTTCTTTAAACTATGGTTTTTATCTCCAGACTTATTCTCAATATTTTGAAATTCTTCGTTCTATACCTGCCATGCCTGATTTTATCCATATCACTGGCAACCAATGGTATTTATAAAATCATGCTGATTGCCGGGTTAGCTGATTGGCGCGGCAAAGAGCCTTTTGTTATGATGTTTCAGGGCATTCCCGGCTTGCTTTACGCAGCTGCAACTTTAATTTCAGGCTTGGGTTTTCTCATTCTTACCAGCCGAAAAGTTTTAATTGATTTTTTGAACAGCTCAATTGCGGAGAAAACATGGCTGCGAAGAATAAGGCTCTTTTCCTGGGGGAGTCTTTTTCTGCTGCTTGTTCTCTTTTTCATTTCTCTAACCAGGAATAATAATCCCCTGACTGATGTTCAGGAACTGGCGTTTCAACCATCACAGATCAGAAGAATAATTCTGGATTTTCCTGATGACCGCATTCATTACAACCAGGCAAAGGTCAAAATTCACGGCAAACCAGACGTTGAAGAAGTGAAAGTTTTGGTTAAACGACAGATCGGCATCTGGAGCCAGGTTGATAAAGCTTCGACTTTACAGAATTATAATTATAAATGTGAACACACAAGTTCGTCACACCTGGTTCTGGGTGGCTTTATCAGCAACCCTGACTGGCATTTTTTCCCTTACCCTGAATTGGAATTTGAAATCATTGTGCCTGAAAAGCAGATGATTGATCTTTCAGTCCTCGAAGCCTGGTCAGACCAAAAAGTAAAAACAGAGCTGCAAAACCTGCAAGGCCCGATAAAAGCAGATCTTTCCCATGCCAAAGTTTCAATCAAAAATTTAAACAGCCCTGAAATCGCAATTAAAACCATCAAGGGAAATGTGACTCTTGAGTCATTTTCCACAAAAAAGCTCCAAATTTGCTCTGAAAGTGGTCTTATCAAAGCATCTCAATTTTCAGTCGAAAACGCCGACTTTTCAAGCATCGACGGGAAAATCGAAATTTCCGGAATGATCGCCGAAAGCGCATCGCTCAGCAATTATAGAAATGATATCCTCGTTGATAAATCTGCGATAAACAATATCAAAACAATTAATCGAAGCGGCGGAACCAAAATCATGAGCATCGCCGTTACCAGTGCCACCAACATCAAAGCAGAATCTGAGACCGGCCAGATATGGGTATATCTACCCTCAGATGTATCACCGGTTCTGGAACTCAATTCAAATTACAGCATCACAGAAAATCAATTTGACAGCCAGTTTAAGTTGCCGATTACCCCTTATCTGCAGTTGAAATCCAGCAAAGGTTCACTAAGAATAAAAAAATTGCATAAAAAAAATCAGCCGCACCTTAATCCATCACTGCCAGCCGAAGCTTTGCCCAATCCCAGATAATTTTTGGTTTGCCCGGTTGCCCGACCATAAGATATGATGGCTGAACCCGATGCGAGAAAGGTTTTACCCAGATGCAAAAATTCAGCCTGAAAAACCGCATTCAATACGCTTTTGATAATTTCATGGCCCGCAGATTCATCGCCCTCATCATTGCACTGGGCGCAATCTCTCTGCTACTATGCTGCGCCTGGCACAACCGTTTTATTCAAAAGCTCATTAACTATTTCTCAAAGGCGGGCATTTCGACAAGCTCAATGACCGCCTTCTGCCTGAAACTGGCTCGCGATTACGTCAAGCTTGAAACCCCGGTAAATTTCTACACCATTCTTGAATCGGCCAGACGGAAAGGTGAAACCGCAATCGGCTATCATCTTAAATCTGTGCCACAGACCTCTGAAATCTCTATGGCATAAAAATCAACCCCGAAAAGTACCTGATGATTACGTTTAAAGAATGTAATAGAATAATCGTTCTGGCCGAAGATTAAAGACCAAATTACAAATCGGGTATTTTTTTCTTGCCTAGAGACACACTTTTGCGTTATTCACTTAAAAAAGTAAAACAAAATCAGATAATTTGGCAGCAAAATGGAAGAAAACAATTTTATCAAGGAATACCAGACCGAATATTTCGATCTGCTTGAAGAGTTTTTTGAAGTTTTCACCAACAAATCTGTTGATGAGTTTTCAACGGTAAGGGATATTTCAAAAAACATCAGGATGTTTTTCCTGGATCTGATGGACAACATTAAAGGCAACAAGTTACGCCTGCAATACGTTGATATGCTTGAGCAGAAGCTCAATGCCTTTTATGAGAAACACCGGGAAAAAGTTCTGGAAATAGCCGTCAATGTGGGTGCATACAAATTGCTTCTTTGTGGCGGACACGCAATTAATCTTCCCCAGTTCAATTCCATTCGCACCGCTTCCCTGTTTGCCGATGTTATTCTGATTCCAGACTCAATTCTTCCGTGGTTTGCCGAAGAAAAGAAAAACGAAAAGTTCAAACTTGCCAACATTCTCAAAGAGGTTTTCTCGCTGCTGAAGCTCAGAGAACTGGCTGAAACTGATTATCAGACCCCGCAGATACTGGTTATCCCGCTTCCCGAAGAAGTATACGAGCCGGAAAAAGAGGTCAACCCAGTTACTCAGGCCAAATACGAAGTTTTGGTCGCCGACTTTTTCCACACCTTTATCAGCCGTGAAGTTTCTTCCTATAATGCAGCTATCGATTTCGCCGAAAAGCACAGCGAAGAGTTCCTGGAAAAGGCCGATCAATTCAAACTTTTTGTACCCCCCGGCCGAGACCCCGGCCTTGACCTCAAAACTGCAATCAAAAAATTTAAAGAAGATATCAGGGAAAAGCGTAACAAGGTTGAAGCCGATACAATCTGTGCCATGTCAGATCAGCAGCTTGTGCTTGAAGGCGTTTTGGAAAGCCTCTGGCCCCAGATCTATATGCTCGAAAATCTCGACCGTTTTCAATGCGCTCCGTTGTTGCCAGTCGAAACCCAGGCTCACTATTCATGGTTGTGTAATTATGCAAACATGGAAAAACTTGTAGATTCAGCCGTTCTAAGCTCAGAAACCATCGCCTTCGCCCAGACTTTGAATAATCATAAATTTATCACGGGAGTTGAATATTCAATGGAATCGCTGCTTGAAATTAAAAAAAGCAGCGCTTTTTCAAAGCTGAAGGAAAAATTGATCATGGCCTCTGGTCGACTTCACCGCAGCAAATTTTTTGAATTGAACAAAGTTTCCGCCGATAATCTTGCCGAAATTTATGAGACACTGTTGGCTTTTGACAAAGAATTAAAACCGATAAACGAAAAATTCAGAATGAATCTTACCGAGAAAAAAATTAAAGGGCCAGAAGAGCTTGAAATTTCATTCAGCACCGGAATTGCCCCATTCATTCTAAACCGCCTGCCATTCGGCCCGGCGAAAAAACTGTTCCTCATCAAAAAAGACGAACTCAGAGAAAAGCAGATTCCAGCCCGATCATTCCTCGGCATTTCAACCAGATCCGCCTGATAATCCCCTTTTGCCAGAACTCAGATTCGATTTATTAACCTGCAGTCTGTCATCTGTATGAATGCTCATTCCTTTGTTTGATAAAGCGCGGGCATTTTAACGGTAGCTGAGCCCGTGAAACGGGTCGAATCGCCCGGTATTTAACAGATAATGCCATCAAATTTCAAATAATTCGCATAATAAAAAACAGACCGTCAGATCAGATCTGACGGTCTGCTCGTTTAAGCGGTTAAGCTTATTCAGCCCATTCAGTTACCAGCAGAGCGGCAAGCGGATGAGTTTCATCGGCGGGCATGAAAGTGCCTTTTACATTGATGGTTTTGCCGGCAGCGGCTTCGAGGCCGTTGAAAGCATCTTTGTTTTCTGAAGGCAGAAGTTTGTATGAAGTTTCGCCAACTTTCAGAACGATAGTGGCAAATTTTTCACCCTTGGCTTCGTCAGCGGGGGTTACTTCTACAACGCCTGAAAATTCTACGGCATCGCCCTTCTTATATTCAGGAGCCTTTACTGCGTCTCCAGCAGGAGCAACAGTTGCGTCAGCAGCAGGGGCTACAGCATCCGCGGCGGGAGCTGCGGTGTCAGCAGCAGGAGCCGCATCCAGAGCAAAAGCAGAAGCGCCAAAACCAAGTACTACTACCAGAACCAGAAACAATTTAAAAAGCCTATTCATTTTTTCCTCCAAATTTTTCGCTAACATCGCGAATTTACGGCGCCGATTATAAACCCGGAATTGCAAAACCATTAATCGGCCTTACGTCAGAAAAATCTGAATTTTATCGAAATTTGTCGTTTGCCTGTTTGTTTTTTTTCCGCATGCAATAAGGCATTTATTTTCTTCGTTTTCATTGCAACTATGTACCCCTTTCCACAAAAGCTTGTTTTTTGCCCCCGATCAACCACCCATAAGACGGTTTTATGTACCCCGCAAATATACTTATTGTGTTTTGTCAGTTGTTGACCATCGATCTAAAAGTTGCTATCCTGAATCAAACCTGAGAGACCCGGAGAGAGTATGACCCAGACACGCGAAACGATTCGCAAGGCTTTGCTTGAACTGGTTGCCCGAAGAGACCCTGCCGTCTTCCAGAACGCCGACGTTTTTCAGAAACAACTTCAGCAGATTGGTCAATGGCCGGATTTACCTGAAATTTCAGCATTGAAAGCCGGTCTGATCGAGCGTTTCCCCTGGGAACTCCAGAAAGACCCGGATCGCATCGTCAATGAAAAATCAGTCGTTGCTCTGGCGGGCACTCTTACAAAAAAACACCGGATTGAAAACAAAACTGCTCTCTGGGCCGTAGAAACCTGGGGAGTTTCTTTGGGTTTGCAGGTAGTGATGCCGGCTGAAAAGCCAAAGGGAGCCACTGTTAATACCCCCACCACACTAAAAAAAGAAACCGCCTTCGACGGGCCAGAATTTTCAAATACCAGACTTGGCGTTGTTTTCGGTACCGATGAAGCTGGCTTGATCAGGGTTTATAAATCCTGGTTCGGCAATGCCCCGCAAAATGAAACTGCCGGGCTGACTGCCACTACAGTTAAAATTGAAACCCCAAAATCCGTACCTCTTTTTACTGCCGCCCCTAAACCGCGCCAGCCAAAGACGACCACCAGAAAGCCCATACCACAACCATCGAGCAGCCCGGCGATGGTCAAGCAGGCACAGCCCGAACCGGCCATGAAAAAACCTGCAGCGGCATCAGTTCCAACCAGCCCCGCCGAACCGGCTCAACCGATGAGCGAAGCCGACACTCTGCTTGCCCGTGCCAACACGCTTCTGCCCGGTGGTTCTGGCCGACTCGATATCAGAGAAGCGCTTGGTCTTCTTCAGCTGGCAGTAAAAAAAGGCTCTATCCGCGCAAGAAGAAGATTTGGCGAGATTTACCTCAAAGGAATCGGAGTAAATCCCAATCTTCCCAACGCAGCCAGCTGGTTCAAAACTGCCGCGGAACTCGGTGATGCCGAATCTCAATTTCAGCTCGGCAGCCTATTCCAATGCGGTGTCGGCGTTGAATATAATCTGGAAATGGCGCAGATTTGGCTGCAACGGGCCGCTGACCAGGGCCACAATGGAGCAGCGGAGCTGCTTAAACAAATTTCATAGGAATAAAACATGGAAAACCGGATAAATCAACCCGAAACCTGTGTCAATCAAACAGTTCTGATCTGGGCCGTAGTCGTGATTGTCGAAATTTTTATCATTGCATATCTGCTGCCTATGCCTTTTCTGATCCTGGCTGGTTTCATAATGTACAGCCCGATCAAAGCGGCGATGAACTGGCCTATTCCAACCGCCATCGAAAATAACGCCGAGAACAACACCCAGAACCAATCCCAGAGCGATTCGGCAAGCTAAAGGATTAACCGATCATGGAAAAACTCGAATTTCTCGTTGCCACCGGCTTGTCTTTTTATTCTCCTGATTATGAATTCAAGCTTTCTGACCTGTTGCTCAACAAAATCTGGAATTTTCGGGTTCTTCAGTCTCCCAATGGCCCAATCAGCCTTCAACTCGGAACCCAGCCAATAACCAACGCCACCGGGAATGTCGGTGACATGGTAGACATTGGCGGGCTTTCATTACGATTTCAGGATGCCATGGATGCCGCCATGGGAAAATGGCTGCCGCTGCCGTATTCTCGCCGCGATGCCAGTCAGGGTAACACTTCCCGCAGCGTCGACTGGGCCCGCGCATTTCTTTACCGCCCGCCTCTGCAGACCGACGAAAGCATGTTCCGCATGGTTCTTGCCGTCGACACCACGGTAAATTCCAGCTCAGGGTCAGACTCGCAGCGCAATGAAAATCGCGGAATTTTCCCCGAAGACATCGGAGTGCCCCTCGAAGCAAACCCCGGAGCCCTGGCATTCTGGCAGACCCCGACCATGCTGACCTGGGTGAAAAACGTTTTCAAAAGCGTTCCTGCCGAAGGTGGCGAAAAAGTTCCACCCCACGCCGTCGCTCTCGCGGCATTTATAGCCCTTTCCGATGGCCTGCGTCAGGCGGAAGTGCTGCCGGAAATCACGCTTCTGCAGCCAGAAGGCGAAGAAATCGGAGTTAATCTGATTCTCGATCTCGGCAACAGCCGCGCCTGCGGCATTCTGGTTGAACAGACTCCCGGACAGCCGATCAGCCTGGATGAATGCTGCAAACTTGAAATAAGAGACCTGCAAGAGCCCGGACGGGTGTACACCGAACCATTTGACACCAGTTTCAAATTCATGCCTCCGCTGTTTATCGATCAGGAAAACACCATTCCTCAGAGTGAAACCAACTTTCGCTGGCCCAGCATTGTCAGACTCGGACAGGAAGCCGCCAGAATGGAACCATCTGATGTGGGCGATACGGGAATGTCGAGCCCGAAACGCTACCTCTGGGATCAGACGCAAAGGCATTTTCCCTGGTATTTCAATCTGGCCGATGACAGCCTCGGCAAAAAAATAAATGCCAATTTTCTCAAGTATCTTGATGAAAACGGCATCTATCAGGGCGATCAAGCCCACCCGCCCTTCGAACCCTGTTACCCGACCAGCAGCCTGATGACCTTTCTGATGCTGGAAATTCTCTGCCACACCTATTCTCAGATCAATTCATTCTCGTTCCGCAAATCTCGCGGGCACCGACTGGCGGTCAGAACCCTAAAAAACATCGTAATTACCACCCCGTGTGGCATGTCGCTTCCAGAACGGGAACTCTATGCGAAAAGGGTTACCTCTGCCATCGACACCTATTTCCATGTTACCGGTCTGCCTGCACAGAACCGCCCGCAGGTTCACCTCGAATTTGACGAAGCGACTGCGGTGCAGCTTACCTACCTGTTTGGCGAAGTGAAGCACCGTTTTCTCGGTGACGCCAAAGACGCCATCAACTCACTCGGGCGCGAGAGAATCAACGCCTCTTCGGAGCGTGAGCAGGTTTTTCGTCTGGCCAGCATCGATATCGGTGGTGGTACCAGCGATCTGATGATTGCTGAATATTCTGCCGTGCCGTCAGAGCCCTCTGGAGTCAGGCAGAAAATGCTATTTTCCGAAGGTTTTTCAATTGCCGGCGACGAAATGGCCAAACGCATCATCGAAAAACTCATTCTGCGCCGCATTTTTAATTATGCACAGCAGAAAAATTCCAGCCTTTCCTGGGAAGACTTTCAACTGTTTTTTGGCCCCGGGCGGGGAGGCCGCGATAAGAGTTTCAACGACATGAAAGCCGAATTGTGCCGCCAGATATGGCTGCCAATGGCACATCGCCACCTTGAGTTCGCGGAAATGGCGGGCGACGACCCTGATATTGAACTGGGCTTCGATCGCTTCTTTCCCTATCGCCTGCCCAGCGCCAATGTCCTCGATTTCTTCGCCGATCACATGCGAAAAGAATTCAACTGCGACATAACCCTTCCCGAAATTCCCTGGGAAATCTCACGAACCAGGGTTAATGCGGTTATTGCCAATGTAATCGAGAATATTCTTCGTCTGTTTTCTGAAGTTATCGCCCAGTTCGACTGCGATGCCCTGATTCTGGGCGGCAAACCATCATCATTACCTATTATCCGTGAAATCCTCGTGAAGCTGATGCCAGTGCCATCAGCACGCATCATCGGCCTCAAAGGATACCCGGTTGGCAGCTGGTATCCGTTTTCACAGCGCGGCGGCGGCATCGCCGACCCCAAAACCACCTGTGTCATGGGTGCCGTTGTGTGGCTTTTCGCAGAAAAACTCAACAACCTCGATGGCCTGAGCCTGAGCACCGAAAACAGCATGATTAAACAGCGCGAATGTTTCATCGGAACATTCGCGACCGAAGTAATGACCATTAACCAGATCCTGTTTCCCACCCCGGCGAACGAACCGGCTCTGCTTGAAACCAGCAAAAACGCGATGCTCGGAATTCGCCGCATCGACTCAGAAGTCTGTATGGTCAACCCGATCTGGGAAATCTCGCTCGACCGAGATCAGATCAAAGGAAGCGGCCCCTTCAAAATAAAACTGACCCAGGATCAGAATAACCGGGAGTGCCTTTCAATTCAGGAACTGCGCGATGAAAGCGGCGGCAAACTCAACGCCGCACTGGCAAAATTGAGCCTCAGAACCATGGTATCAGACCAGTACTGGCTTGACACCGGAAGCTTTGATCTCTGATCGGCAAGGAGCAGAAGATGAGCAGTAACATCGACCTATTCCCATTCCCCGGGCAGAGCGACAACGACGAAAAAGATCAGGTAATCGAGCCCGGTCTTCCAGCTTTCCCCCCTCCCCTCGAAACTGATGTTGCACCACTTACAAAAGCTGAAATCAGCCAGGTTCGCCAGTTGCTGAAAAAATTCGGCAGCGAAAAATCAGCACCCACAAAGCCCAACCCGATTCCCCCGCCAGCCTCCTTTATTGAGCCGGTCGCAACGGGCACAGCGTCATCCAGCCAGGCACCAGGCTCGAATCGTGATCTGATGCTCAAAGTATTCGACTCCGCCCAGATAACCGAAGTGTGGGAAGTTGAGGCCCGAACCAGTTTCAAAGCATTGCTTTCAGAAATAGAAAATGACTCGTCTTTCGTCAGAATCTTCGCCGCTTTGGCCGGAATTTTCCCGCTGCGCAAATGCCTGCGCCACGGAACTCCTGAACAGAAGATGTTTTCGGCAATCGCCCTGTCTGACCGCTTCCTTACAGGAATCTCAGGGGAGCCTTTTGCCGGGCGCAAGCGTCTGCTGAAGGCTGTCGGCACATATTTTTCCGCACTCAGCGAAAAATACAATTTTCTCGCCATGGAAAATGAAAATTTTTCTCCCCAGTATCACGAGCGAGTTCCCGGATCTTCGGCTACCGGCCGCACGATCAGGGAAATGCAGGGCTTTCTGGTTGTACATAAAGATACTAACCAGGTTGTCAGAACCGGCATGGTGCTGACATGAGCCAAAATCAACGCCGCGGAGGCTTTGTATGGGATTGATCGCAAAAACGCTGACCAGGGGTTTCAGAACCAGTTATTTCCGCAACCAGCCGGTGCACCAGTTTTATGGTCATCTACAGGCCGTTCTCAAGGATATCGACAGCTCGGGCCAGATGAACAGTCTTTTTGCCCGCCCGGCAAGCTCTGCTGCCAATGAAGGCGAAATGGAGTGGAGTACCGACCTGAATGGAAACCCTGTAAGCTTCAAGGATCTTAGCCCTGAAAAACAGCAGGAAATCGCCGGGGTTCTTTCTTCGAGCATCGAAAAAATCAAAAATTATGCCGATTCAAAGCAGGGCAAAACCGGCATCGAAAAAGATTACGCCGATTACCTGAAAGCCGTTGCCATGTCACCGGATCTGAACCAGGTTTTTGTCATCAATAACCGCCCGGTTCTCGTTCACTGGGGCTTTTCATGCGACAGCGGCAATCACCCTGGCCAGGGCATTTACGCCGGCTGGGATGAATTTATCACGCAGGTACAGCGAAAAGCCGCTCCCAAGTCAGCTCCCAAACCGCAGGACAAGTCTGATCAGGCTGCCGCAGCCGCAGCGGCTGCCGCGGTTTTTGCCGCCCCTCCGCCAGAAGCAGAGCCGGTAATTGAAAAACAATCAGAGAAAATTGTTGAAAAAGCCGCAGAGAAACCTGTGGAGAAAAAACATGAAAGTCAGGCAAAAGAGGCCGCGCCAAAACCCGAAGCTGAAAAAAATCCAGGAAACAAAGCAAACGATCCCAATCGCGAAAAACCCGTCATGGCACTGGGACTTGGCATTTACAAATGGGTCAAGTGGCTCGCCATCGTTCTGGCAATCATCATTCTGCTTCTGCTGTTACTTAAATTCCTGCTGCCCCGCAATCCCAAGGGTGGAATGGGCGGTATGCCAATGGGCGGAGGAATGCCATCGCTGCAGGATATACTCGGCGGCGGGATGCCTGGCGGCGAAATGCCGGCTGGTGGTGGAGCTCCCGACGGATCGGGTGGCTCAGGGCAGGGACAGGGTCAGAAAGCCCCAAAAATCTGCCCCCATTGCGGTCACCCAATTGATGAGTCCGGCTCCCATGGGCAGGCCCGGACAACCGAGAAAAATATGCCTCAGTCGCCACAGCCATCTAACCCGCCTCAGGCCGGTCAAACCGGCAACTGATATTTCATTCAAATATTTAATTGCAATGCAATCTGATCAGGAGACCTGAAAATGCAGCAGACCAAACTTCGCCCCGAAGAACAGAACGTTATCCGCCTGGCTGACCAGCTTGTAGATTTGCTAAACAGCAGCTCAGACTGGGCGTCAAGCTACCTTAAAGACGGTCAGATAAAGAAGTTCATGGCAAAAATTCTGCAGGAAAAACAGGTCACCGTCAGGCGAATCCGCGAATCTGCAACCCGCCCGCTCGCACTCGGCGTCTTTGGTGCCAGCCAGTCAGGCAAATCGTATCTGGTTTCCGAACTGGTCAGAGGCGGCGAAAAAGCCCTTACCGTATGGCTTAACGCAGCCCGCCGGCAACCCACCCATCGCGACTATCTTGAAGAAATCAACCCACCGGGCGGACGGGAAAGCACCGCAATTGTAACCCGCTTCACTACCCGGCCTTATCGCGAAATTCAGGGCTGCTCTGCATTTATCAGGCTGCTAAGCATCACTGACCTGATCAAGATTTTCCTCAACGGCTTTCTTTTTGAATGTCAGTCAGATTTCATGCCCTCTGCCGAGGAGCTTCAGAAAATACGCTATGCTTTCCGCAGTTTCGTCGGCAAAAACAATGGCCCCGGCCTGCTCACCGAAGCCGACATCTGGGACCTGCAGGACTACGCCCGCCGCCACTTCCACAATCAATTCCTGCGCATGCTTGAGGACATCAACTACTGGGGCATACTCAACGAAGAAATTCGCCTGCTTCCCATCGACCAGCAGATTTCCTGCCTCGAATGGCTGTGGGGCAAATTCCCCAAAATTACCGAACTCTTTCGCCACTTGGTCAAAGAACTCGGCAACCTTGGCGGCCAGGTGGTTGGAATCTACGATGATGCCCTGCTGCCGCGCACCAACAGCATAATCGACGTTCAGCGCCTTTCTTCGCTGATGAAAGTCGGCAATCGCAAATGTACCCTCGCGCTCGCCAATGGTGGCGAAACCAGCATAGACTCAGCGGTTCTCTGCGCCCTGACCGGCGAACTGATTCTCCAGACTCAGGTAAATAACCCCGAAGCGCTTTTACATCGCCTTGATGTTCTTGATTTCCCCGGTGCCCGCGCCCGTGCACAGGTTTTCGATCAGGCGCGCATTTCCAACGACCACGATTCACTTGTCGAAGTATTTCTTCGCGGCAAAGTCGCCTATCTTTTCGACCGCTATTCCGACGACCGCGATGTTACCGGCCTGATGCTCTGCCAGGAAGGTGGCCCACAGGAAGCAAAATCGCTGCCATACATGGTTGACAAGTGGGTTAACTGGAGCCAGGGCAAAGACCCCAAAGCCCGCACCGGCAAAAAGCCGCTGCTTTTCCATGTTTTCACCAAGTTTGACATGGATCTGATCAACAAAAGAGGGCAGGATCCGGCCGTGCGCTGGGAAAGCCGACTTAAAACCAATTTCGCCGAGTTTCTGGGGCGTGCAGGCGATTGGGTTCTCCAGTGGGATGAAAGCGGTGCCTTCAAAAACTGCTTCTGGGTGCGCAATCCCAATGTTCAGCAGACCGTTTTCGGCCGCGACAAGAACGGCGCGGAATTTGTTCGTGATGAAGAGCAATTGGCCCAGATAAAGGCCGAATACCTGGCCAACGAAAATGTACAAAGACATTTCTTCAACCCCGCTGAATCCTGGGATAAAGCCGCCACACCTGACAATTCAGGCATTCCACACCTGGTTGAGAAAATCAAAACCAGCATCGGGGTTGACACCAAGGTTCAGCAACTGCAGGCCAACCTCAAACTCATTTACACCGAACTGCGCACTCATCTTCAACACTATCACATCGGCGACGACGTCACCAAAGCCCGTAATCTGGCAGATGAGCGGGGCAAGAAAATAATCTCGCTGCTTGCCCGCGAAATGGCAACCCGCTATTCCCTGCCCCAGATTCTCGACCTCGACCGCATGTCCATCTCTGATAAGACCATCGGCATGATCTACGATTCGGTAATCAACCCGATGGGCGAAAATGAAGAAGAGTCAGAAAACGGCGCGACACTTGCCGCTGAAACCCCCGTGTTTGAAGACTCAATTTTTGATGTGTTCGGTGCCCCGCCCCCCGTAACCGAAGAGAAAAAGCCAAAAAAACTGCCGCCGCGCAAAGGAGAACTTTTCGCCCAGTCGGTTCTGAATCGCTGGCAGCAGCAACTTGCCCAGCTCAGCCAGGATTCTGACCTGCAACAGGCCACCGGCCTTACCCCGGAATGGTTTGCTGAAATCTCCCAGGAAATTATCAAAGGCGCTTCAAGACTAAAAATAGAAAAGCAAATTGCCGAAGAAAGCGAAACATACCTCAACTCACCCAATTCCACCCGCTTCCAGCGCAAAACCTCGGTCAGAGTCGCGGCAATTCTTAACCGCTTTATTGTCGATCTCGGCCTGCCCAGGGCCGAACGCCCCATGCCTCAGGGTGCGCCAAAAGCAACCCTTTCTGCCAAAGCATACCCCGGCCTTGGCCTGTTTCAGCATTGGGCAACCGCCATGGTTCAGTTGTTCAAGGACAACGTTGCCGAAGCTTCGGCAGATGACGAAGCCAGCAATGCCGCCCTCGAAAAAATTCTGGCCATAAAAATTTGAGTCACGGGGACATTAATTAATACAGATGTTTTTCTCTGAAATTCTTGAATTGGCTTGAAACCCAACCTGTATGACAATTCGATTTCTGACGAAATCAGCCTGCGGTTGCGTGACGATGTACACAGCAAATGGCGCAGTAATGCCTGATGAGCTGGTAAAAAGCCATCTGGTCGATGACCTGAAAGACTTGCCTGATCCTGGAATTGATGAAATAATCAGTCTTTTTTCTGAATGAGCCGGGCAAGAATGGTGTCGAGCCTCGATGCAAAAGCTCTCGCCTCTTTTTTCCCATAAGCCGCCGGCCCACCGGTAATCGCACCTGATTTCCTCAGCGTATCCATGAAATCTCTGACAAACAGCCGCTCTCTCACATTCTCTCCATCAAAGAGATGGCCGCGCGGGTCAAGAGCCAGCGCACCTTTTTCCACTACCTGCGCAGCCAGCGGAATATCAGCAGTGATAACCAGGTCATCAGCCGAGCAAAGCTCAAGAATTTTTCCACCGGCCTCATCAAAGCCCTTTTCAGCCAGTTCCTGGCATAAAAATTCGCTTTCAGGAATCCGCAAGGGCCTGTTGGCAACCGACATTCCGCAAAGTGAGTACTGAAATTTGAATTTTTTCGTTGATGAATA
>DYKG01000025.1 GCA_020722725.1 Candidatus Methylomirabilis sp. | reverse complement strand
TGTTGTTGGCAAAATTGTCGTATTCATCAATTAGAAGGTAATATTTAATCTGCTTCTTAAACATTAAATTTATAAACAGTCGCAAAGCATCAGAAGCTTTTTCAACCGAAGAGAACTCATCTTTAAAAGTAGCCTCGCCGCCGGTGAATTGTTCATACCTTGCATAAAACAATCTGATATCAGACAAGATACCAAGATTAAAAGAATGTTCGATTTCTTCAACCGTTCCCTGGGAGATAACTCCAGAAAAATTAAATTTTAAAATGGGGAAGCTGTTCCTCAACGGGGTCGGGTTTTTGCCAATATAAAGTTTGCCAAAAAGCTCCTCAAACTGCCCTGCACGGTTAATGTCGTAATAATGCTCTAAAGTCGAGATAAACAGGGACTTGCCAAACCGTCTAGGGCGAAGAAACAGCAGATAGTCAGCCCCCATGCTTTCGAGCTTTTCAATAAATCTTGTTTTATCGACGTAATACCCGTTACCTTCGATTATCGCTTCAAAATTGCTTTTGCCATATAGAATCTTTTTCGTCATAACCGCCATCCCCCCATCGCGAAAATTATATCATAAGTTTTCCGCAAGAGTTGGCGAAAAGAAAAGCCGTTGCCAGCGTTCTATTCTGATACCCGCAAGCAACCGCAACTCATTTTTCGCAGGCAAAGCCCGTAGTAAAACAGCCGGTTCTGCATCGGTGCCCGCACCTTTGCATGGCTTAGGGCCGAACCACACGAAACCCGATATTGTTGTTCTGATTGTTCGGGTTGTTGTTACGGTTGGCCACGGTAACGTTTTAAGACCCGAAACTCCGCTTAGAGATTGGACAACACAAACAATCCAGACGAAATCTTTGCTGAAAGCAGCACCAATTCACCCACCGAGAATTGCTGAAATTCTTAATTTAGAAGTGCGGACAAAACCCAAATCTGCTAGAATTCTCAATCATGTCAGACCAGATTCATAAAATCAGCAGCAACGATGCAGAACTATCGGTAGTTCTGATTCAGCCGGATATTCCTCAAAATACGGGGAATATCGCCAGACTTTGCTTTGCAACAGGCAGCAGGCTGGTGCTGGTGCGCCCATTCGGCTTCAAACTCACCGATTCAGGCCTGGAAAGGGCCGGCATGGATTACTGGAAAGCGCTCAGCCCGCTGATTCTCGATGACCTAGATGAGTTTCGTGAATGGGCTGAAAATCGTAATCTTTACTACCTTTCGGCTCATGCGACGCAAAACTATGCCCAGGCAAGTTTCAAAAAGGGCGATGCACTGGTCTTTGGCTCAGAGTCAACCGGTCTGCCCGCCGAACTGCGCAATGACGAAAAAGTTCAGCTGCAGATGATCAGCCTGCCGATGATTCCACAGGCACGCTGCATCAATGTTTCTTCTTCGGCGGCAGCGGTTGTATATGAAGCATTGCGCCAGATTTACGGCTGGTCGTCCCCGGCACCTGGCATTTGAGAATCGGCACCATCACCACCGCCGGCAAATTCCTCTTCAGCCATTGCATCGATCTCGTCATCCATGTTCTCACCCATTTCACGAGCCATTTTTTTGGCCCAGGCCGCCATCGATTTAGGATCGTTTTCATCGATTCCGCTCAGGGCAGACGGGTCAGCGAGGCTTTCCATCAGCTGTTCTTCGTTTCTGACGGTCTTGAAGCGTGAAACCAGCCTGCGGGTATTTTCCGAACCACACAGCTGACAGGCATTCTTTGCATCGCGCTCTGAAATGCGGCAGAGAACACTGAACTTTTTGCGGCAGTTGGCGCAGAAAAATTCATAAAGTGGCATGAATTACCCTCCTAAATAGTTTCATTGCGAACAATTATATGTTAATCTGTCGATAATTATCAAGAATTTGCCTAATTGTTAATCAAGGTTAACGGATGGAAAGATCACCTTACGAGCTGATCAAAAGCACAGACGAATCGTTGTGGCGCGAGGGCCTGAACTCTCTTCTCATTGACCACAGCGACAAAGCCTGTGATGCGGTTATAAGCGTTCTTTCAGATCGAGCATGGCACAAACGAGAAGCTGCCGCCAAAATTCTGCATGAATGGGGCGAAAATATCGTTTCAATCGTGCAGAAAAGGCTTAATGAAAACAATCCCGACGAGTTTTACTGGCTGCTCAATGTTCTAGGCCATATCGGCGGCGAAAGCGCATTTGCCATTATCAGAAAATACCTTAACCATAATGATTCTGAAGTAAAAGGTTATGCGGTCAGAGCCCTGACCCGCCACAAGGTCATTGAAAATGCAAGGGCACTCTATGCCCTGCTCAACGATCGCAACTGGGCAGTGCGAAAACTTGTTTTCGAGCAGCTCCTTTCCTTCGAGCAGATGATTCTCGATGACCTGCGCAAGATTATCTTGTCGCCATCTCAAACCGCCCCACACTCTGTGGTGGCACTTTTTGTCAAAATCGGCCGAGACCAGATTCTATCTGAACTTGTCAGTATCTACCAGAGCGGCAATTTTCAAATGCGTTTCGCCATCATTTCAGCGCTTGGCGAGCTTGGAACCAACGAAGCAATAGATATGATCATCGCCTCACTTTCGGATCCTTCATGGGCAATCAGGAAAACTGCCGGAGAACAGTTGGTAAAGCTGGGGCCAAAGGTTTTCGACAAACTTACTGCCACCTTCAGCCGCAGCGATTCGCTGATCAGACATAAAATTATTTCGATTCTCGTGGAAATGCTGGCAGAAAAATCCCTGCCCCTGCTTCAGCGACTGCTTAAGGCAGGCGACCATGAAATGAGGCTGCTGGCAATCGAGAATCTGGCTCGCTTAAAAGGTGATGAAGCAACCAATGAACTGCTTAAAAGCCTTTCTGAAGGTGACCGGATTGTTTCTGATTATGCCGCCGAATGTCTGGCACACAAGCCAAATCTCAATTTAGATCTGCTATTAAAACATCTAAACACGGAAGATGAGAACCTGCGTTTTCAAATCATAAAAATTATCGGTTCCATTGGTGGTATGGCGCTTAACCCGATCATAAAAATTCTCGAACAGGGTAAGAAACAGGAAAGACTGTTTCTTTTGGGCGTTCTTCAGAAAATTTCACCCGACAGCAAACTTATCGAAGTGCTGATCTCACTGCTCGGCGACCCCAGCTGGCCGGTCCGAAATGCTTCGGCCAATTGCCTGGCTAATTTTGGCGAAGTTTCTGTACCAGCTATAGTTAAAGCACTTAACTCGGCTTCAGAAGATGTGCAGTTCTGGTCTAGAAAAGCACTCCTGATGATCGGCCCACGTGCCATTGTCACCCTGCGTGGCATTCTCGAAGAAGGCAACGACCCGGGGCTGATGCCACACATTGTTTCTGCTTTGCTTTCCATGAATCACGCCGACGCAGTTCCGGCAGTTCTCAAGTTTCTTGAAACCAGCGATGAATACAGAATTAAAAACGTTTTTGAAAATATTCCTGAAATCACCTCAAAAGACGTTGTCACTACAATTCTTAACCTGCTGACTCATCCCAATGAAAATGTAGTTAAATGGCTGGCTCACCTGCTTGAAAAAGTTAGTGCAAGCTCACTGCGCCGCAGCGTGTTTCTTGGCTTGAGTCATCCAAACGACAAAGTCAGACTTTACGTAACCAAAGCCATCATCACCTGGGACAACCTTACAGAAAGCGATCTGAAGGTCGTAACCCGCCAGCTTCCTGTAGAAAAACTGCCGAAAAATCTTATGGCTCTGGTTCAGGCACTCAGTCGCCACCCATATCCCTCGATTATCAACAGCCTCGATGAGTATCTATCCGGCTGCGAACCGGCACTTATGCTTACCCTGATGCTTGAAGTGGCTAAATCCGGGCACAACGAAAACCTGCAGATGCTCGACCGTCTGTTGAAAAGGCGATCTGAGGTCATTACCATTGAGGACGTAGACAAAGTTGGAGCAATTCTTGGTCATGTCTACCGCCACAATCCCGAGGGACTGGTTCGGGGACTTACATCGCCGAGCATGGCTTATCGCCTGTGCTGCATCATCGCCCTCGACAGCATCGACGACCGCAAAATCGCCTTCTCGATCATGGAAACTCTGCTGCCCGACGAAGAACCGGAAGTTCTCAAACGGGCGATTAAAACTCTTGCCCGCTATTTCTTCCATGAAGATTTTCGCCTCAAAGGTGCGGTTACCGACTTTTTGCTAAGCCTTGGCCGAATTATAACCGAACCGCTGGTTGAATACATTGAGCAACTGGAAAACGAAATCGACCGCAAAGCGCTCGTAGATTTGATCGAAAGCGTTGGCGGCACGGTTGACCCGGATGTCCTCAGACCCAAAGGTGAAGCAAAAATCGTTCTTTCAGACACCCATCTCGATGAAGTTCTTGAAAAACGCAAAGCAGCACTCGAAGAACTCGAAAAATACGACGAAATCATCAAATCATCGCACACCCTCGACCTGGCAATCATGTTCACCGATGTTAAAGGCTATACCGCTTTCAGTTCTAAGGCTTCACTTTCTGAAGTCATGTCAATGCTCAAACAGCATGATGAAATTCTCAAACCGGTGTTTGAAAAATTCAGCGGTGAGGCCCTGAAAAAAATCGGCGATGCATTCCTCGTTGTTTTTGAAAACCACAACAATGCAGTTCTTGCCGCCATTGAAATTCAACGACAGCTTAACAAATTCAACGCTTCTGTTCCCGAAGAAAGACAACTCGCCATTCGTATCGCGATCAACAGCGGCTCGGTTATCAGAACCGAAAACGACGTTCTTGGCGATTCGGTCAATCTGGCTTCGCGACTTGAAGGAATCGGCGACGCTTACGAGATCATCATCTCAGAAAATACCCTACAGCGTATCAACCGCAGCATTTTTGAAATCGAATCATACGGCGAACACAAGCTGAAAGGCATTGACCACCTGGTGAAAGCCTACCGGGTCAAGTGGTCATAAATCGATTCCCATAAGAAGCCGCAACAAATTCTGAAGAACGTTTAAAACCACATTTTAAATCTGGTTTTTTAAACTTTTCCTTTAACCTGCGGCTTGTCTGAAATTACCGGTTTTGCCACCCCTGGGGGTTGCGGCTTATCAGAAGAAGAAAGGTCGGGAACACCTGCAGACCGGGTAAATTCTTTGCCCAGTCTTATTTCCAGACGTTTCTGGAAATCCTTTTTGTCTTCAGCATTTTTGAAACCATCTTCGTAGGTGATGCGCTTGCTTACAACCAGCTCCTCAAGACATTGATCCATGGTTATCATACCATCCTGGCGACTGGTCTGCATGATCGAAATCAGCTGGTCGATTTTATCTTCTTTGATACAGCGTCGAACCGGAATTGAACCGACCAGAACCTCATAAGCAAGCACCCGGCCCGCAGACAGATAAGCAGGAATAAGGCGCTGAGAGATAACGCCTCGCAAAGTTCCAGCCAGCTGCATTCTTATCGACTGCTGAACATCACCCGGGAAACTGCCGATGATACGGTTAACCGATTCATAGGCGTTGATCGTATGAAGTGTCGAAAAAACCAGGTGGCCGGTTTCAGAAGCTGCAATGGCCAGGCTCATGGTTTCAAGATCGCGCATTTCTCCCACGAGAATAACGTCTGGATCTTCGCGCAAGGCACTTTTCAAGGCGTTTGAGAAAGTCAGTGTGTTTGTACCCAATTCTCTCTGGGTCACAACGCTTCGTTTATGTGGATGAACAAATTCGATCGGGTCTTCAATGGTAATGATGTGATCATATCTTGTGCGATTGACCAGATCGATCATTGCCGCCAGTGTTGTAGACTTGCCTGAACCCGTTGCCCCGGTTACAATTATCAGGCCCGATTTGTTGTTGCAGATCTTTTCCATGATTCCCTTGTCGATGGAAAGCTCATCAAACGATGGAACCGTGTTCGGAATAATTCGAAATACCCCGGCCATACCGTTTTTCTGCCGAAAAACGTTGACGCGGAAACGGGCACAATCAGAAATTTCATAAGAAAAGTCGAGCTCCATGCGCTCGCTGAATTCTTTTTTCTGGGCGTCATTCATGATTGAATAAAGCAGAAAACGGCTTTTTTCGGGGGTGATGGTCTCGAATGTCGTGCGAATCAATTCGCCATGAATTCTTATACTCGGAGGCAAACCAATGGAGATATGCAGATCTGACCCGCCTTCTTCATGAAGATAATAAAGAAGTTCTTTAAGATCGGTAATATTTTCCTTTTTGAACTTGCGCCGCAATACGCGAGTTTCAACATTTTCCGGTCTAAGTGATTCAAAAGTAATCTTTTCTTTTGACATTACCGCATCGAGCTGATCCTCCGACAACTTGGAAACCAGCGAAATGATGCGATCTTTTTCAACATCGGTGGACGATTCGAAAAGATTTAGAAAAGATGGAACGCCAGCGTAATCGCGCCGCTTAAGAATTTCTTTTGACCACCATGCCACATCGGCGCTCTTATCGAGGGTGGCAGCAACCAGCTCTTTCAAAAAAGCCTTTTTTGGCTGCTTTGCCAGATTTTCAACGATGGTATGCCTGATTGAAAGATCTTTATCGTCAAGCTTTAACAGCAACAATCCGGCAACCAGCTCAAATTTCTGCAGCTTTGAGATGGCCTCGATAGCGCAGGTGCGCACCAGAGTCTTCTTCGAGTTATCGATCAGAAACAGCAGCGGACGCAGGGCCTCTTTCGAACCAATTACGCCGATTACCTTAAGAACCTGAATTATCAGCTCTTCATCTTCAGTATCGAGGCATGCCAGCAACGGATCAACCGCATGTACACCCAGCTGAGAAAGAATTCGCACGGTGTAATCCTGAATGAAAATCGACTCATCCTTCAGGTAAGGAATCATGTAAGCAATAACCGCCGGATCGCGAATTTCACCCAGACCGGTCAGCATATAATATTTTGAATCCTGGGTCACCGGGCCAAAACGGTCTTTTAAATATTCAACCATTTCAAGCCCAAGAATGCGCCCCATCAGCCTCATGATACTCAAACGGGTTTCCCGTTTTGCAGTGGGGAAAATGGCCAGCAGTGAGTTAACAATATCCTTACCCCAGTTGGCCAAAGATTTTATCGATTCCTGGCGAACCAGAAGCGAATCGTCGTCGAGCAGCCCCAAAAGGGTTTTCATCGATGCTTCAGTCTTGATTTCACCAAGACCGGCACAAATATATGGTTTAAGCCCTTCATTCTTATCAGATTCCAGCATTCGCTGAAACAGGGTAAAGGCTTTTTCTCTGAGAATCAGTGGTATAATCTTGATACATTCATATTTTTGCTGGCTCGAACAGCTCTGAAAATACTCCTGAATGATCTGGTAAATGCTGTCGCCCTGCTCGATCAGCGCCCTTTTTGCCTGCTTTCTGACCATCCAGCTTGGGTCAGAAATTCGATTAAGCAAAGCAATGACCACCCTGCGATCGGGGCTTTTGGCCAGAGAATCGAGAGCAATCTTTCTGATTTCGTCGTTTTCCCTGCTTTCCAGAATTGAAAGCAGTTCTTCCTGCTTGATGAAACCAAGTTCGATCATTACAAAATGAGCCCAGAAACGAACGGTCATATCTGAAGAAAGTCGCAGCGGAGGCAGAACATCTTTCAGAATCGTAGGATAATTGATAATTGTCTGAACCGTCTTCTTTTGAATGCTTTCAAACTTGCTTGACAATGCAAGCGGAAGAATGTTGGAAATGATTTTCTTCTGCTTGTCAGTTGTCTGCGACTGCAACAATGATGAAAATCTGTCCAGCGCCTGCTCATTATCAAGAAAATCGCGGCTGCGAAGCTTATCCTGTAAACTGATTAGAATTTCTTCTATCATAACTGTAGTGGTTCCTTAGTGACTTGATTCAGGGATTATACACTATACTTCTGATCTAATCCCATTTTTTTTCTAAAATGAAATTACCGGCAAACCAGGTATTTTCAAGAGATTTTTTTCTCTGGTAAGAAATGCCGATGCCCCTGCACTGATGCAACAGCAGTAATTCTGCAGCCCAAGCTCATTAATGCCGGCGGGCAAGCCTAAACTTCGGCGTAACGCATCTTCTCCCAGCCCCGCCAGCTCAAAGACGTTCTGATCAATAATAAAGTCTTGTAACTGCTTAAATTTTCCCGGGATTTTCAATGTCCGCCGCAAAATCCAGGATGCCAGGGGAATTGAAATCACCAGGCCATCGGAACGCATCGCAAGATTATATATGGCAGGAGCTCCGGAACCATCAGCAAGCCAATTCATCATAGGCTCGGTGTCGAGTCCCAGTAATCCTCCGGAGAATGCAATAAAAGAGTTGCTGCCCTCACCAGTCTTCACCAGACCTTTAAGCAATCCACGGCCGGCGAAAAATCTTTCACGCCAATAGGCAGAACGTTCAGTGCTGGCTGCGGCATAAATAGAACCGCGCCTCTGGTTAAGCCAGATTAATACTTCTTCTTCAACAAACAGGGTTTTTCTGCCCGCATGTCTCGCCATTGCAGCAAATTCGGGGCGGTGGTTTGGAGAACTCGGAGATATCCAGGCCTGAACCGTGTGTTTCGACACCCGCAACCGCGATGCGATTTCATAAAGAGTCAGCAGATTTTCTTTTTTTTCGATCATAAAAATTGCCCCAAAAACATCTTTATTTAATATATTACAATATTTTAAAATATTTAACAATACAAAACAAAAGCTGCTTGGCAAGCGGGTTTTAAGGCCCGCACCTGTTTCTCGATTCCCTTTTTAATTCAGGTTCACGGCTGCACTCATCAGACAAAACCTCGGCCACACGCAAATATCAAGACCAAACCGCTGTCTTTTAACCATTAACAGAGATTTTCTCAAGCAGGAATTACTTGACCAGAAATTAGATTTGCGTTAACATGGCCAAACCAACTTAACTTTTAAGATTTTTTTCGGAGGTACAGTTTCAATGGGTATCGTTTCTATGAAAAACCTTCTGGAGGCCGGTGTACATTTTGGACATCAGACCAGAAGATGGAATCCCAAGATGGCAAAATACATCTTCACCGCCCGCAACGGCATTTACATCATCGACCTTCAGAAAACCACCAAACTTCTTGATGAAGCATGTGATTTCATCAAGGGCGTGGTACGCGAAGGCAAGCCTCTTCTTTTCGTCAGCACCAAAAGACAGGCCCAGGACATTATTAAGCAGGAAGCCGAACGCTGTGGCATGTATTTTGTCAATTATCGCTGGCTCGGCGGCATGCTGACCAATCACGTCACTATCGAAAAGCGCATCTCAAGACTTAAAGAACTTGATGATCTCATCGAAAGCGGCAAAATCGAATCTTATCCCAAAAAAGAGGCTTCACGCATGAAGAAAGAACGCGAAAAACTTGACCGCGCTCTCGGCGGAATCAAGAACATGAAGGGCATGCCCGGCGCTCTCTTCGTCATCGATCCACATAAAGAAGCCATTGCAGTTGCCGAAGCAAAGAAAGTCGGCATTCCGATAGTTTCAGTTGTAGATACCAACTGTGACCCTGACAACATCGACTATGTCATTCCCGGTAACGACGATGCCATCAGAGCGGTTAAGCTGGTTACCAGCCTCATTTCTGATTCGGTTCTCGAAGCCCTCGAAGGCAAATCATTCACCGAAGTTCAGGAAGAAGGCGATTTCCACGCTAAAGTCGAAGAAACTATGCCTGCCGATTTTGCGACTGAAATAGAAGCCGTAGAAGAAGACAGCGACACAATGGTCATTGACTAATTTTAATTAATTGTTTGAAAGGTGTAAAACTATGCAGATAACAGCTCAAATGGTAAAAGATCTTCGCGAAAAAACCGGTGCCGGCATGATGAAATGCAAAGAAGCCCTGCAGGAATGCAATGGCAATTTTGAAGAAGCAGTTGATTTTCTTCGCAAAAAGGGTCTGGCTTCTGCCGACAAGCGCTCTGGACGCGCAACTTCACAGGGAATGGTTATTCCAATGACCACCACCAACCGAAGAACTGCGGTTATTCTCGAAGTAAACTGCGAAACTGACTTCGTTGCCAAAAACGACAATTTCAAAGCTTTCGCAAATAAGATTGCCAAAGCTGTTCTGAACAATGCCTCAATTCAAACCGTAGCTGATCTCGAAAAAGCCTCTATCGAAGGCCAGACAGCCGACGATCTGCGTAAAATCATGGTTTCGACCACTGGCGAAAACATGGGCTTTGGCAGAGTTGAACGCTTTGAAATTGCTAACGGCAAGTTCGGCATTTTTGACACCTATATTCATGGCGATGGCAACATCGGGGTTCTGGTTCAGCTCTCTACTGAAAACGCAGCGGCAGCCGAAAATCCCGAAACCATAACCCTGGCTCATGAAATAGCTCTGCAGGCCGCTGCCATGAAACCTCTCTACGCACACACTTCAGAAGTACCGACTGAAGCGCTGGCCCGTGAAAAGGATGTCATTCTAGGACAGATCAAGAATGATCCAAAAAATGCCAACAAACCCGAAGACATTCTTCACAAAATCGTCGAAGGCCGCCTGGCGAAATACTACAAAGAATACTGCCTCAACGAACAGGCTTATGTGAAAGATGACAGCAAGTCAATCAATGACCTGACCGTTGAGCTTTCCAAAAAGCTGGGCAGCAAAGTGGCTCTGGTAACTTACCGCCGCTGGGCTCTCGGTGAATCCTCCGCCGGCGCAACACCGGAAGAAAAATCTGCTGAAGCCGCTGGATGAAGGTATAAGTGAAACTGATTCCGCTGATTCTTAAGAGTTAACACAAGTGGGAGACGCCTGTATTCAGGCGTCTCCTCCCTTGTCTGACAGGTTTAAATATGAAAAAAAATGTTAAAGAGCCCTGTTTCAGAAGACCCCTGCTCAAGCTCAGCGGCGAAATGTTCGGCGGCAGCGATGGTTTTGGTTTTGACCGAAATACCCTCGAGAGTTTTGCCGGCGAAATAAAAGCGCTGGTTGAGCGTAAGATCACTCCAGGCATTGTAATTGGCGGCGGCAATTTCTTTCGCGGTGCCCGCACCACTTTGCCCGCTCTCAAACGCCACCGGGCCGATGCAATAGGCATGCTGGCAACCGTAATGAATGCCATATGCTTTGCCGAGCATCTTGAAAGCATCGAAATCAGAACCGCTGTTTTTTCCGCAACTCCACTTGGTGAAATGACCCGGCCATACAACATCGACCTCGCAGCCGAACTTTTGTCGCAGGGAGTCGTCTGCCTGTATTCCGGAGGAACTGGCAACCCCTATTTCAGCACAGATTCCGGGGCCGCTCTGCGGGCCATCGAAACCGGCTGTGATGTTCTGATTAAAGGCACCAAAGTTGATGGGGTCTATGATTCTGACCCTTACAAGAACAAAAACGCCAGAAAATTTGATAAAATTACCTATTCTGAAGTTCTCGAAAGAAACCTTCAGGTTATGGACCTCGTTGCAATTACACTGTGCAGAGACAATCGCATGCCCCTGAAGGTGCTTTCGCTGAATGAACCTGGCTCTCTTCTAAAAGCTTGTCTTGGCGAAAAAATCGGCAGTGATGTCATCGAAAAAGATTAATCAGGAGAAAGTTTGAATGTCATACGAATCAATCATCAATGATGCGAAAAACAAAATGCTGCAGTCGATCGAAGTTCTTAAAAAGGATCTATCGACGATGCGCACTTCAAGGGCGACACCTTCACTTCTGAGCCGCATAACCGTAATGCAGTATGGCCAGGAAACTCCGCTGGCGCATGTTGCTTCCGTCTCAGCTCCCGACCCCAAATCCCTGGTGATCCAGGCCTGGGATAAAGGACTGCTCGGAGAAATAGAAAAAGCCATTCAAAAATCAGATCTTGGACTCAATCCAATGAACGATGGAAACCTGATCCGGTTGCCGATTCCACCGCTGACTGAAGAAAGGCGCAATGATCTGGTAAAAAACGCCAGAAAAAAGGCTGAAGAATACAAAGTTGCAATTCGCAATATCCGACGCGATGCTAATGAAACCCTCAAAGCCATGGAAAAGAAGAGCGAAATAACCCAAGATGACTGCAAAAAGGCTCTTGATCGCATTCAGAAGCTGACCGATGAAAACACCAAAATGATCGATTCGGTTCTGTCAGCCAAAGAAAATGAAATTCTTGGGAAATGATCGATGTATCGAATAACAGAAGAATGTGTCTCATGTGGAACCTGTCATTCAGTATGCCCGGCTAAAGCCATTAAAATTGGCTTTCCCTACGTGATCACCAATAAATGTACAGACTGTGGGCGCTGCGCTGAAGTATGCCCTGTTGATGCAATTGTTCCCGGCGACGAGAAAAAAGACACATGAGCAGAGAACAACTGAAAAAAGAGCTTGAAGCCAGGCTTGATCGCAGCAAAATGCCGACCCACATCGGAATCATCATGGACGGGAACGGTCGCTGGGCAAAGAACCTTGGCAAAAGCAGACTGAAGGGTCACCAACAGGGTGCCAGAGGCATTAAAGCGATTATCAGGTATGCAAATGCCATTGGCATCAAACATGTGAGCCTCTACGCTTTTTCGGTTGAAAACTGGTCCAGGCCTGCCTTTGAAGTTTATGCCCTGATGAAACTGCTGAAAACCTATCTGATTCAGCAGCGTAACGAACTGCATGAAGAAGGGGTCGTGTTCAGGTTGGTAGGACGTCGAGACAACCTTCCCGCTGAAATTATCAAAGAAGCGGAAATATCGACGAAGCTGATGCAGAATAACACCGGCCTCAACCTGAATCTTTGCTTCAATTACGGTGGCCGTGCCGAAATCGTCGATGCGGTAAAAAAGATAGTTCAATCAGGCATTTCGCCAGATAAAATAACCGAAGAAACGATTCGCCAGAATCTTTACTGGCCAGAAATTCCAGATGTCGATCTGATGATCAGAACCAGTGGTGAAATGCGCACCAGCAATTTTCATCTCTGGCGATGCGCCTATTCAGAATTGTATTTTACCCCGGTTTTTTGGCCCGATTTTGATGAAGCCGAACTGCTTAACGCCATTCTGGCCTTTCAAGGCCGAGAGAGACGCTTTGGCTTGACAAGCGCTCAGCTTGGCAGTCAGGAGTCGTAATGCTGGCTCGTATCCCGGTCATACTTATCGGAATACCTTTGGTCTATGCACTTCTTGTCATGTCTGGCGATCTGGTTCGCCTGTTTTTTTTCACGTTGGTCTGCCTGCTTGGCCAGTTTGAACTGTCTTCGATGCTGAATCGTGATTTTCCCTTAAAACCATTTCCTGAATGGCTGGCTGCTCTGGCAATCATGTCTTCAGCACATTTTTATGGCGAGCAGGGAATTCTTTTCTCGTTTGCCGGCTCAGTGATGATGCTGGTCGGTTTCATCGTTCTGCGAGGCTTGCAGGGTGATGGTTATCGAAGATTTGTAATGGGCATTTTCAGTCTGATCTACCTGCCCTTCTGCCTTGCTTTTTACCTGCTGCTTGGTAAAAATCTGGGCGGCCAGCTGTTGTTTATAATTCTTTCGGCAATCTGGTCTCTTGATATCGGGGCCTACGTATTCGGTATGTTGATTCGCGGCCCGAAACTTTCGCCGCGCATCAGCCCCAACAAAACCATATCTGGAGCAGTCGGCGGCGCAATTTCCTGCATCGTCTTTTTTTTAATTGTCCGGCACTATTGCCTGATCAGCTTAAGCGATGGCAGGTTCTGCGCCCTGGCAATTTCGGTGGCCATTTTCGGTCAACTTGCCGATCTATTTGAATCTGTTATAAAAAGAGAGTCTGAAATAAAAGACTCTGGCGCACTTCTTGGAGCTCATGGCGGAATACTCGACCGCATCGACAGTATTCTATTTCTTGGCCCGTTGTGCTATGCTCTGTTAGCGATTTAGTCTCGAGGAAAGGTTATCTGATGTTAGCTCTGCTTTATGTCGTAGTAAAAACTGCTTTGTCAATCTGTTTCGTTCTGATAAGTATTGCACTGGTGCATGAACTGGGGCATTATCTCACTGCCAAACTCACCGGCATATGGGTTCTTGAGTTTGCAATCGGGTTTGGCAACCGGCTTATCAAGAAACAATATGGCGAAACCCTTTATTCTTTCAGACCTTTTCCCCTGGGCGGATTCGTTCGACTGGCCGGAATGGATAACGTCGAAGATGAAGCACCCCTGAAAGAAGGCGAAGCCCCCCCCGAACCAGACCCTGATCTCCCGGTCGTTCCTCCCGATCACCCTAGAAGCTATCTCACCAGGCCCCGCTGGGCTAAAATGCTGGTTCTGGCCGCCGGTTCGATCATGAACCTGGTCTGGGCCATTGTTTTGTTCATCACCATCTATGCAATTTCCGGTGGCCCCTTGACCAATATTTCCGTTCTCGATGCCATGAAAGGGAAACCGGCCTACGAAGCCGGCATTCGCGCTGGCGACATCATAACTGCAATTAACGGGCAGAAGCTTTCAGACTGGTCTGACGGCATCAAAATAATTAACAACAGCGCCGGCGTTGCTCTTTCTCTGAGCATTGCCCGCAATCACCCGATTCCAAAATCCGCTGCCGGTGGAGCAATTCTGCAGGATGACCTGGCAGTTAATAATGGCTCATACCAGATTCACGACCAGGAAATCCTTGAAATCAAGGTAATACCTGAAGGAACAATGGGTTCGGCCAAAATTGGCATAAGCCTGGCCCCCAACAATTTTGACTTTCAGCAGTTGCCATTCAGTAAAGCTGTTGCCAAAGGGGTTAATGACGGACTGAGCATTATTGCACAGACTATCGGGGGCCTGGTAAAGATGGTCACCCGCGAAACCCAGGCCGACGTTGCCGGTCCGGTAAAAATAATGAAAATGATCAAAGACCAGTCATCGAAAGGCATTTTCGATCTGCTTTATCTTACCGCAATTCTTTCGGTTAATATTGGCCTGATAAACCTACTGCCACTCCCGGTTCTCGATGGCGGGCGCATCGTTTTTATCATCCTCGAAATGATCTTCACATTCATCAACATGCTGACCGGCCTGAAACTGGCCATTACCCCCAGAGTTGAAGAAAATATTCATTTTGTCGGCATGCTATGCCTGCTTACCCTGCTCGTCTTTGTGACCTATAAGGATATCGCCAGCTTTTTCTGATGAGCGAACCAAAGAAGAATTCTGCCGGCCTTCTGGCAGGATTCTTTTCTTTTTTACTCAATCTTGCCACTATTGTCCTAACTATCGGCTCTTTCAAAAACCCGGAATTGCTTCTGCCGGCTCTGCTTATGTTCGTTGTTGCCGGCGCTTTTAGAGCCTATTTAAAGGGAATATTGGCCGAATTTCTCTCTTTTGCCAGATTGGCGGTTGCTTTTGCCATCGCCTGGATTTTCAAGGCAGATTTTACCCCGGTGCTTCAGATAAAAGGGATTTTTGGGGAAATCGCCGGTTTCTATTCACTGTTTTTATTGATTTACATTTCTTCCGGCTATGGCATATCAATCGCCATGAAAGATCATCACCCCTCGATGCCATCGAAATTGCTCGCTTCTCTGGCCGGGGCTTTCGAGGGCATGCTTATCGGGCTGTTTGTTCTGCTGGCAATTAGCATGGTTCCCGGAAATAGAATTGCCGAAGATCAACCATGGCTTTTCAAAACGATCAGCGGTTCAGCCGAAAATATCGTTGCGCCGATTCTGCCTGCCAAAGCGGGCAATGCGGTGACCGCCGTGAAAACCATGGGAAAAATAGCAAAAGGAATCGATCCGGCAAAAGTTGACGTGCAGGCAGTTCATGAAGTCATGCGGCCAATTGCCGAAATTCCAGAGGTTAGAGAAGTTCAGAGCAATGAAGAAATTCAAAAACTCATTGCAGAAAAAAACTTTGTCAGGCTGATCAAACATCCGGCAATGCAGAAACTCCTGGAAAACCAGGATCTTCAGAAAAAGCTCATGGAACTTGATTGGAAAAAGCTGGAAAAAGCATTTGGAAACAACCCTCAGAAGCCCTGAGCTCATTCAAAGTTTCGCTTGAATGGAATCTCCACTCCACCGACAATCATTCGCATTTTAGCTGTTCCCTGACTGGTCATTAACCCAACCAGGTTTTCGGTTAAGGCATCATTTTTTCCCTGTAGCTTGGAAATCAGCGATTTAAGAATTGAGCCGGTGTTTTTTTCTACTGCCTTCTGCAGACCACGTCTGGCCATGATTGAATCGACCTGAAATCTTACCTGCAAAGCTCGGGTCTGGCCAGATTCGATTCTCTCTTTTGGTATTACCTGAATCCCTTTTGCAACGATATATCCACTGATTTTTATATTCATTGCAAGATTCTGGATCAAAATGGGAAATGGTAGATCATTAGTTATTTTTAAAGTTACCGAAGCTTTGCTGGTTCGCCCGGTGAGACTTGCAGAATCAATTGTAGCGCTGGTATTTTCCAGCCTGACTTTTCGCCCGATTTTTTCCATGTAATAATCAAAATGGCTGAAAAAATAAACCATTACCGACAGACAAAAAATCATCAGAATCATAAACATCGTTGCCAGCCTTCTCAAAATGGCAGCAACTATGGTTTTTGCCTGACCTGTTCCTTTTGCTTCTACAAGCTCGGGGCCCGAAGCAGACTTTTCACTCCCGTCAACGGTCCTGCGTCCATCTTTAGTTCGGCGATCATTACTTTTCCGGCGATCATTGGATCGGCGCTCCGAGTTTCTTCTAGAATCGCTTTTACGTCTATCTCCTGGCATTAATCCTACCTGACCTTAATTTGCCCGGCTGGCAAAATCTTTTGTACTTTCCCTGAAATTTATCGATTCTCTCGCCGAAAACCTTAACGGTTATACGAAAATTGTAAAGTCTGTAGAATCTGATATAATGGATTTACCAAGAATAAGCAAGGGTTTGCAATCAAGTATGAATTTTGAACACCTCAAACCAATCAGCAGCGAAAATCTTTTTTATGAAAGATTTAAACGAACCTGCCTGCTTGAAAAAATTTCTCACTGGTCAAAGCTGCTAAGTTATGGATTCATCGCTTTAACAATTTTCAGCATGCTGGCGAATCTGTTTTTACCATTCGGAAATGATGTCCCTGACCTGTTCATGCAGTTCCTTTTTCTGCTCATCTTCTGGGGAACAATTGAACTTCTCACCCTGCCTCTCGAGCACATTCAGGATTATTATATTTTCGATTTTGAAAAAAACTGGCTGGCTTTGAGCCAGCAAAGGTTTTTTTATCGGCGCACAACCGTGCTTGCAGCCTTTAATCAGATCAAGGCCATTGGGTTCAGCGCTCAACCACATGGAACCGCTGAAGGAATTTTTTCAGGCACCGAGCCAAGATACGCCATTTTCATCCAGACTCTCAAGAATCAGTTGATTCAGGTTAGTGACTACACCTTAACCATGCAGGAAGCCGATGCTTTCTGTCATCGCCTCTATTCATCCCATTTTTCGGGCGCAGCCTACATTGGCGGTGCGCCCGGCATGGAAATAGCAGTAGATCAGGTCAGCGGCGAAGTTAAAACCCGGCTGCCGATCAAAGATTTTTCGACTTTCCTCTCATCATTTTCCAGGCCCGCAATTCAAGCTTTGATGGCGTTCCTGATTACATTTGCCGTAATGAATCTGGCATTGTCGATTATTCAGAAAACTTCAAAAGATTTTTTTGCCGCCGATCTGAAAATTCGCCATCAGCCAGTCTTTCAGCTTATTTTTGGGGCTGTTCCCAGCTCGGCGAACCAGGCCCATCCACAGACAACCGTTGCCTCAGCAGCCCAGACCATAACGATTGATCTGCCTGCTTCATCGCCGGTTTCTATCGATATCGCCAATCAACAGATTGTAAAAATCGATAAGGAAGACAAATCTTCTGGAAATCGAACCGAAAATGAAACTGCGGTGGTTTTGCCTGCAGAAGTCCCGCCTGCAAATAAGCTCAAACTAATTCCATCTGGTGAAAACGATAAAGCAGAGAACCAACCTGTGGTTCCGCCTCTTGAATTGCCAGTCAATCAACCAGCCGAAATTCCTGTAAATATCCCCCCCCGGAAACCTGAAAGACTCGCTGTTCAGAAGCCCCGCGAAGCATTTTCCACCCAGACACAAACCTGCCCGGTTATCTATGAACCGCTGAAAATATCGGTTCCCGATGTTAATTTGAATCAGCTCAGCCCAGCCACAAAACTCGCACCCGCAACCCCCGCTCGAATCGACTTTTCTGCAAACCAAAAGATTACTCTGGTACCTGGAGAAGGCATTCTGCCCTTCCTCAGAATCGGCAGCAACATCAGGGAATTGGAAACCAAACTGGGGCAGCCGGTAAGAATTTTCAAAACCAGCGACGAGATTCAGTATGTTTTTCCTGGCGTGACCGTCTCAACCGGTCTCAAATCAGGTGCGATCGACAACATTATCATTTCAGGCCCGGCTGCATTCCCTGGTGAAACCATAAAAACCCGTGAAGGAATAGGCATTGGCAGCCTTTTAAGCGAGGCGCAGCACAGGCTCGGGCCACTGACTAACTTTCGTAATTCAAGCGGTTTTCACGCTGAAAAATTGGGGATTTCTCTGATTGCTTCGCCGGCCGACCCTGAAAAAATAGGGGCCATACGAATATACCGGCCTCAATGATTTTCTAAAATTCTGTATATTCTTTGCCTATAGAATTGCGAACATTTTCCCTTTGATGTAGGATTTTAGAAAATCGCAGGGAGATTTTTATATGTTTCAATCAAGTGTTAAAGACCAGGCATTCATTATTTCAATTACCGAATCGGTCTATCCTGACAACAGTGCTGAAATCATCGGTTGTTTCAATGATGCGATGTCAAGCGGCAAATCACTGATTATTCTTGACCTGAGCAAGGTGGAAGTCATTTACAGTTCTGGAATTACCAATCTGGTTCAGCTTTTTACCCAGCTGAAAGCACGGCAGGCAGAATTGATTATCGTGGGAATTCAGGATGGGGTTCTTAAAATTTTTAAACTTCTTGGTCTTCACCAGTTGTTCAAATTTTCCGCCACCTTAGAAGACGCCCTTGCATCAGGAAGTAAAAAATGATTGCCATCAACAATATTTCAAATGAAGATTTAAATATCATCAACAAGTATTTGATTCGCCGGAGCCTTGAAAAGCACGATGTTCTATATGAAAGCAGCTCAAGAGGCGAGAAGGTATTTTTCCTTGAATCTGGCAGCCTGAAGATAATCGGCCAGATTTCCCGAACCGGTTTTGAAGACGAGATCATTTCGGTAATCAAGCCAGGTGGTTTCTGTGGCGAAGAAGTCGTGCTCGGCGACAATACGCTTTACTCTCATGCGGTAGTAGCAGCAGAAAATTCGGTTATTCTTGAATTGAGCAAGCCAGATCTTCAAAAAATCATGGCTGAATCTGTTCCCACGGCGACCAAACTGCTTCTTACAATCAGCAAGAACTATCGAGATGCGGTAGAATCGATGAATCAGAAAATGGGCAAAGTTGTCGGTTTTGTTTCCGCCAAGGACGGATCGGGCAGAACCACACTTGCGATGAGCGTTGCAGCCTCTCTTGTTGCTGAAGGATTCAAGGTCATCGTAATCGATGGTGATCTTCAGCTTGGCGACTGTTATCTTCATATGGGTTCAACATGCAAACCCAATATCGCACGCCTGGTTCAGCGAGAGGAAAGATTAACTTACGAAAACATTGAAAAGTATTTTATCAGGAAAAACGGCCTGTATCTTCTTGCCGCCCCGGAATTACCACAGGAATCCGACCTGGTTTCCAGATCGAACCTTAATCAGATTGTCCAGGAATGTGCAAGAAATGCAGCTTTTGTGATTCTGGCAGTCGGAAGCCACATCGATGAATATTCAATCCTTTTGTGGGATCTTTCAGATATTATAGTATTCATCAGCCGTAGCTCCCTGCCGGAAATTACCAGATTCAAAAGGCTTCTGACCGCACTCTCGAGTCTGAATTACCCTCCCGGGAAATTCCTCGGGGTTCTCAACCGGTATTCCCATGACCAGCAGGAATACCTGGAGGAATACCAGAAGATGCTGCCCACTCAATGGTTCACGGTTGCCAATGACCCCATCACAATTAATGAAGCCATGTTCAAGGGGAAAACAGTTGTCGATCACAGCGAAAAGTCTCCTGCCAGAAATGATATCAAAGCAATTTGCGAACACCTGGTTGCCGGCAAAGCTAAAAATGAACAGAAGAAGCCAGGGGTTCTCAAGTGGCTTTCCTCTTTCTTTTCCGATTAATTTGAAAGCAATGGTAAGCAATGACAATTGATTTTAATCAGCCGGTTGAGATTGCGCCCGGAATTTTCTGGGTTGGTTTCCATGAAGGAAGTTCGGGGCTCCATTGTAACCCGTATCTCATCGTCGACCAGGATGAGGCGATTCTTATCGATGGTGGCAGCCGGCCGGATTTTCCAACGGTAATGATGAAAATTCTGAAAGCCGGGGTAAACCCCAAAAAAATCATCGGCCTGATTTATTCGCATTATGACCCTGACATCTGTGGCAGCATACCAAACATTGAAAGCATAATCGATTCTCCTGATCTAAAAATAATTTCAAATGAAGAGAATCACATGTTCATCACCCATTATGCTGCCAGCTCAAAATTTGTTAATCTGCGTGAAATAAATTTTGAATTTTCATTTAAAAGCGGCAGAAGCCTGAGGTTTTATTTAACCCCTTATGCCCATGCACAGGGAAGTTTCGTCACCTTCGACCATACCACCAAAACTCTTTTCACCTCAGACCTTTTTGGCAGCTACAGCCGCAAATGGGATCTTTTTCTAAAACTGACCCCCAGATGCGCAACCTGCGTTCAATCAAAAATCTGCTCCAAAACCCATGAGCCTTGCCCGCTCTTTGATATTTTTACCTTCCACCAGAATATCATGCCTTCATGCAAAGCCCTTCGATACGCGATGAAGCAGATCGACCAGCTGGCTTTCGAACGAATTGCACCACAGCATGGCAGCATACTTGATCTTGAAACTTCCAGAATGGTGCTTAATCGCCTGCACTGCCTCGACCAGGTTGGAATAGATAAATTCGGAGACTTTTAATGTCAGCCTCTGGGCAAAGAGTTGAAAAAGTTCTTGAGTTCCTCGCGAAAAACCCCGATTTTCCGCCGGAATTCGTCACCCACCTGCTCGAACTCGAAGCCCGGCAGATAGACGAACAAATAAACACCGAGCTGATGCGCAAGTTGTTATTCAACTTCTCACTGCTCGACAAGAAACTTTACGAAGCAAACCAGCAGCTAAAACGTGACCAGATCAGAATGGCCGACGACCTCAAGGCTGCCAGCCTGATTCAGCGCTCTCTACTTCCCAAAAAACTTCCTGAAAACGGTATTTTTAAATTCAACTGGCAATATATCCCCTGCGAAAGCATGGGTGGTGACCTCGTGAGCATTGTACCCTATGATGAAGAAAATTACATCGTGTATCTGGTCGACGTCAGCGGGCACGGTACCAGAGCGGCGATGATAACCGTCGTTCTGTCTCAGTTTCTCCAACCCTCATCCGGGCAACATGTTTCAATGCCATATCTCGATCCGCCGGCCATGATGCGCGAGCTGGAAAAGGAATTTCCCTTCTCCCGGTTCGGCAACTTCTTCACCATAATTTACGGAGTTTTAAACCTGGCTTCCTTCACTTTCAGATTCTGCAATTCAGGCCATCCTTTCCCCATGCTTATTCATAAAGACAGGAAACCTGAATTTGTCAGTGACCACGGTCCGATGCTTGGCCTTGGCCTGCCGCACCAGTGGCAGGAAAAACGCCTGGTGCTCTCTCACGATCACCGCCTGCTCATGTTCACCGACGGAATCACTGAATGCAGCGACGATAACGGACAAGCCCTTGGCGAAGATCGTCTAATCGATCTGATTCAAGAGAAGAAACAGGATAACCCCAATGAAATGTCGCAGGCAATTATTCAAAGGCTGAAATTTTTCTGTGGCAAAGCGCCGCCAAAAGACGACATCTCTTTTCTGCTAATTTCAAATATTTGTTAGTTTTTCAATAAAACGGCGGGCCATACCCGGTTGGCCATGTATGGCCCGCTTATGCAAATATTTTCCTGGAGTTACACCACTTATACTTAATTCGTTCGTGACACTGCGATTTAAAGCGGGCCGACACGGTAGTCGGCCCCTGCGAATATTTCTTCTGTGATTCGTATTATTTCTGACCAGGAACCTTTTCAATCGGCATTTTTTTGGTGCAGAAGAACCAGTCATGACAGGTTACATCCGGATCTGGCTTTTGAACCCGTTCTTTAGCCGTGCCACATGAGCCGGGAGGGGGAACGATTACATCGTCACCGGGTTGCCAATCAGCCGGTGTTGCAACTTTATGCAGATCTGATGTCTGCATGGCGATCAACAGGCGTCTCAACTCAGCAAAATTTCGGCCATTTGAAAGCGGGTAATATACCAGCGCTCTGACGATTCCTTCAGGATCAATGAAGAAAACAGCGCGAACTGCCTGAGTATTGCTGGCACCAGGCTGAACCATTCCATATTTTTTCGAGACTTCCATTCTGATATCTTCAATCAATGGAAAAGTTACTTCGATATCTTTCATGCCTTTGAATTCAAGCTTTTCTTTAATCTGACGCAGCCAGGCAATATGGGCATAAAGGCTGTCGATCGAAAGGCCCACCAGCTGACAGTTAAGCTTTTCAAATTCCGGCATCATTCTGGCAAAAGTCATGAATTCAGTTGTGCAGACCGGGGTAAAGTCGGCAGGATGGCTGAAGAGAATGATCCATTTTCCCTTGTAATCAGCAGGAAAATTAATCTGACCCTGAGTGGTTTTAGCGGTAAACGCAGGTGCCGGATCGCCAATCAACGGAATTCTCGTGGCTTCTTCAGCAAAAAGAGACAGGGACATCACGGAAAAAATCGAAAGTAGTAAAAAAAGCTTTTTCATATACTCCTCCTATATCTTATAGTAATTGTTTTAAACTATTATTTTTAAACAGTATCATTTTTGCCACCATTTTACAAGCATTTTGCAATATTTTGTAACACAACAATAATTCAAGGGCTCGACCAGTAGATTGCAGCCTGTGATATAATATATCCAATATGAAAAAAAACATATCTAATAATCTTTTCAAATGGATGATTTATCTGGTTGTACTGACTCCATGGACAGCCGTCTGCTTGTATCCAGGTCTGTGGCATGTTTTGCAGTCTGATGAGACGAGTCGCAGAATGAGGGCCTGGGAAGGCCTGATTGGCACAGCCTACGACAAAGGAATGCCCATAAAAGACCTCGTTCATCGCGTGCGTAACTCAAATCACAACGCCATTATTAAGGGAAAGTCAGATAGAATAGACTGGAATGGGGTTTCTTCAGAAACCATAAATCTGGCTGACATGTATGGTTATACCATGCTGGCTTATGCTGCAGTTACCGATGATGAAGAACTCACGGGCTTTTTGCTTTCTAAAGGAGCTTCCCCGGATATTAAAATGACGCGAAACCAAACAGCGCTTCTCATCGCTGCCAGAAAAAAGGCCAAAAAAGCGATTAAGGTTCTTATGCAGGCCAAAGTCAAAACCGACACAGCTGACGACAAGAGTGAAACTGCTCTTCACCACGCGGCTCGCGAAGACTTATCGGATAGTAACCTGAAAAAAGTTCCCGCAGTCATAGATGGATGCATGATTCTCTGCCGAAAGCCTGAAGACCCGGCCAAGGCTGCAAGAATAATGGCCGAGCGTGATCCGGTAAGCCTTTACGACAAGTTACGCAACATCTGCAGTCTGCCGGCAGAAATGCCGATCAACATGAAAACTCAAGACAGTCACGGAGAAAAACAATGAAAACCTATCATGAGCTGCTGAAAAAACTGATGATCTTCAGACAGGAACGCAACTGGGAAAAATTTCATAAACCCAAGGATTTGGCCATGGCAGCAGCAATAGAAGCAGCCGAGCTGATGCAGGAATTTCTCTGGCAGACCGAGGAAGAAGTTAAACAAAAAATTAAAACAGATAAAGAGCGTTTTGCTGATGAAATTGCTGATACCGCAGTTTATCTGATGCTACTTGCCGACGATCTTGGCATCGATTTTTACAATGCCATCGAGAACAAGATGAAGAAAAATGCTCTTAAATATCCGGTTGAAAAATGCAAAGGCAAAGCAACCAAATATACAGATCTTTGATTGCCGATGAAATATGACCTTGAACTGGAAACGGAAATCGATGAGCGCAGTGCCGACAAAATCCTTCTCGAAGCGATAGCCGAGAGATTCTCATATCACGATACAAATTATTGGCTCGACCGCATCAAGAATGGGCAAATAAAGATAAATAGCCGGCCGGCGGCGCAGAATCAGGTTTTACAGTTGCAGGACAAGCTGCAGTTCTGTATTCCTGATTTTGAAGAAGCTGACATAAATACTGATTATAAAACGATCTGGCGCAACGATTTTCTTCTGCTGGTAAACAAACCCGCCGGTCTGCCGGTTCATTCAACCCGGCGATTCTTTTATCAGACTCTGGTGGCAGAAATCAGGCGAAGAGAAGGATTCAGCGACATAAACCCGCTGCAGCGCCTTGACCGTGAAACCAGCGGTTTGATGTTTCTTTCGCGAACCAGCCTGGTTCCGCCACGATTTCATAAGAACTTCAAAAAATATCTGCACCACAAATACTATCTTGGAATCGTTCGCGGCAAGGTCGACTGGAAACAACAGACGATCGACACGCCTCTGAAAGAGTGCCTTCAGCCGCCGGTTCGCTATCGGATGGTTGCCGATCCATGTGGAAAAGCCGCCCACACTGATTTTTACTGTATCACCAGTCATAAAGATTACAGCCTGCTGCTTATCAGGCTTGAAACCGGGCGAAAGCACCAGATCAGAGCCCATTTAGATCTGCTCGGACATCCATTAATCGGAGAAAAACTCTATTACGATAATGGCAGCTTTTTCATGAAAAGATGCGATGACAACCTGACCGATGAAGATTTAGAATTGCTTGGGGCACGCAATCATCTGCTGCATGCTTATGCCTTGACTACGGAATTTCCCGGTGAAGGCCGTCAAAATTTTATTGCACTGCCTGATTCACCCGATTTCATTCGCTATCTTGCCCCTTTAACTGGCTGGCAGCTTGAAGCGCAATGTTTGATTGAAGCCGGTTAAATAGGCGACAAATTCTAAAAGGACTTTACCAGAACCCAAAATTGTTTTATAATCCGCATTTTAAGAAATACCAACGCAGCAGGAAAACTTGCAATGCCAGGAAAAAACTACCGCGTCGTAATCCCAGTGCTGATGCTTCTGTTGATGCTTTCAGCTGTTTTTTCGCTGCGACTTGGAACCATCAACATTTCATTCGAGCAGATAATTTCGGCTCTGCAGGAAAAGCTAACTGGAAGCGAAAATCAGGTTTTCCAGATTGTCGTTCAAATCAGATTGCCCAGAATCATTGCCGCGATGATTGCCGGTGCCTCTCTGGCTGTTTCAGGCGCCGCCTATCAGAGCATGTTCATCAACCCTTTGGTATCGCCGGGATTGCTTGGTGTTCTGGCGGGTGCTGGTTTTGGCTCGGCTCTTGGTGTTCTTTTTGGCCGTTCTCTTCTTCTGGCACAGATTGGCGCATTCGTTTTCGGCAGCATGGCCGTAATTTTTGCCTTACTTCTTGCCAGGCTTTTTCAAGGCAATCGTCTGATCATGCTGCTCATCGGTGGAATTGTCAGTTCATCGTTTTTCACCGCACTGATTTCAATTTTAAAATACATGGCTGACCCGCAGAATGAGCTGCCAGCCGTGGTAACTCTTCTTCTGGGCGGGTTTTCAAATGTTTCGGTTCCGCTGGTCACCGTAGTTGCTACTCTTATGATTCCAGGGCTGTTTGTGATTATCATGATGTCGGGTTATTTGAATATTTTGAGCATGGGCGATGATGAGGCCAGCGCTCTCGGGGTAAGAGTAAATCTGGTCAGAAATATTTTAATTGCGGCTACAACTATGGTCTGCAGCCTCACCGTCAGTCTGGGGGGAATGATCAGCTGGGTTGGTCTCATGATTCCACATATAGCCAGAATGCTGGTCGGCCCGGATAATCGGCGCCTGGTTCCAACTTCGGCGCTGCTTGGAGCAGTATATCTTCTGCTGGTCGATGATCTCTGCAGGGCTGCCACCAGCACCGAAATACCAGTAGGCATAATGACTGCACTGGTTGGCGTGCCATTTTTCGTTCTGATCCTCTGGAAAACCGACCGGAGGTGGAACTGATGGCACCGGTAAGCATCGAGAATCTTTCTTTTTCTTATAATGGGCATCAGGTGCTCAGACAGGTTTCGATTCAGATTCAAAAAGGCCTAATTACAACGATTCTCGGGCCAAACGGATCAGGCAAGACAACATTACTTAAACTGATTCTGGGTCTGCTGACTCCTAATCAGGGAACCATTAGCGTTGCCGGGCAAAATCTGAAAGACATGCCCCCCAGAGAAAAGGCGAGAATACTTGCCTATGTTCCGCAGAAACATGTTCCGGCATTTTCATACCCGGTTATTGAAGTTGTGGCAATGGGGCGGCACCCCTACAGTTCGGTTTTTGCCCGAACCGGTGATAAAGATATCGAAATAGCCCGAGCAAGCCTCGAACGACTTAAAATAGACCACTTACAAGACCGGCCATACACCGAACTCAGCGGCGGTGAGCAGCAGCTTGTGTTGATCGCCAGAGCCCTGACCCAGCAGGCCGAAATATTGATTCTGGATGAACCGGTTTCCGGCCTTGATTATGGCAATCAGGTAATGCTGCTCAAACAGCTCAAATCTCTTGCATACGAAGGGGTGACCTGCATTAACACCTCCCATTTCCCGGAACACGCACTCTGGACATCTGACGAAGCAATTTTTCTCAGAAATGGCGAGCTCATTGCCGGCGGCAAGACCGATGAAATAATTACCAGCGAGAATCTTGAGCGGGTATATCAACGCAAAATCAGTGTTATTGAATTCAAAAATGGAGAAAAAACCGGCAAAACCTGTATTCCAGATTTTACCGGTTAATTAAAACAATTATTTGATTGAAGCCAGGCTGCCATTGATACCATCCTGGATCAGCCCGTTTTTAAAGTTGCCGATAATCAGTAATGGAGCTGAGACGATCAGCGCCGCGAGAAAGATCAGACCCCTGATCATGCCAAATCCCCCGCTGCTTTCATTATCTGACATATAAATTGGATCCCACAGCGTTTGCGGAAGTCAGAAAAAACGACCGCCATTTTTCAATTTCGTTTTTCTGTTCAGCGCTCAGCGGTTCAATCCTCAACGCAACCGGCTTCAGCACATCTTCACGAAACCCGGTCAGGCCTTCAGAAAGCACAAATGCGTTGTCAAAACCGTTCATTTTCAGCAGAACCCAGATCTGGGCCGGATGAACCATGCCGTTGGAATAAAGAACAATGCGGTCATGGTTGCGATAGAGTTCAAGCCCGGCAATGATCGATTCGGGCGGAAAATTTCTTGCGCCGGGAATATGCCATTCATGATATTCATCACTGCTTCTAACATCTACGCAGACAATCTTTTTCTGCCCGACCACCATTTCCCTGGCCAGTTCAACCGGGGTAATATGGTCGCGGGCCTCATAAATTGCCGCCATGATTTCTTTCTGCTCAGTTCTGCCTCCAACAGCAACAGATCTGGCAGGCATTGCGCTTACCGCAGTGGCAACGATCAAAGCGGTCATTGAAAATATCCACAGACCATGGGCTTTTTCTGCCACCTTCGAAAAATTGAATCTGACTTCAATCAGTTCGGATATCCAGAAGGCAAACACCGCGACCCCGGTCAGCGCAAGAGCAAACTGCCCGGCGCTCATACCCAGCTCGGCGTAAACCAATCTTATGCCGGAAGCACCAGAATTATAATAAGATTCCAGCCAGACAAAGCTTTCGCTGAAAGCCATACTGCCAATCATTGCCCCGATAAGAAAAACGATGGCATCAAACTTTCCGCTCACCGCTCCCACTGCTGCGGTACCCGGGCACCAACCGCCAACCGCGAAGCCAAAGCCAAACAATAAACCACCAATGATCTGGGCGCCAAAAATTGTTTCTGGCAGAAAAATCGAATCGGGTTTCACCAGGCCAACCCGACTCAGCAGCAATAAACCAAGCATAGCAGTAATAACTGCGCTGAACATCACTTTCATTACCGACATGTCTCTGAAGTAGAAAATGCCGGTAAGCCTTTTCGAACTGCCAAAGCCGGCCTGTTCGAGGCACCAGCCGAAAGCTATTCCCAGAATGAAAGCGCTGAAAAGAGCAGGCGAAGAATTAAGAAGATCAGCGGCAAAAAAAGTTTCAATCATACCACTGCCTCCTGAAGAAATACGCGGCTAAATAACCTCCGGCAAAAACGCAAAGCAGAAAGACCACACTGCCAGTCATCATCAGGGCGGTGCCGGTTAATGCCTGCCCCGAAGTGCATCCGCGAGCAAGACGACTGGCAAACCCAGCCGCAACCCCACCGCCTAGAGCCAACCACAGACGGTTATAAAGGCCAAATGACAGCCCCCTTTCCGCTTCGATGCTGATTCTACGGCTCACCAGAGCTGAAACGAAGCCACCGACCATTACGCCAGCGAACATAAAAACAAGGTAATAATTCAACGGATCTTCACCCCATGCGCCAAAGTATGCCGATTTCAAAAAGTGGTCAGGTGCCACACACAGCCCACACCAGGCAGAAATTCTGGCAAGCCCGCCTGAAGCACCTAATCCGGTTCCAAGAACGACAAACGATGCCAGTAACGTCATTCCCAGCAGAAACCCGGCAAGATACGGATTCAAATAGTTTTTAGAATTTTCTTCACTCATATCAGCACCCCGCATTCTTTTTCTTTTTGGTCTGAGCTGGCACCGGTGACGGAGAGTGGTCTGCCGGCGCAACCTTTGGTTGAGGCGCATTCAATGGCTCAACCGGGGTTGCTTTTACGCCTGTTGAGTTACCGAAGCTCTCACGCCATACTTCTTCGATACCGCCACGCAGCACTTTGATCTGACGCCTGGTTTTCTGCGAAACAATTCCCGCAGCCATCAGGGCAATGCTGCCGTCACGGTCGGTTATCAGAAGCGGTACATCTCCGACCAGCCAGGTTTGGCTTTCTATAAGCTCTGCCAATGCCACAGCCCTGGCCTGCAGAGGGTTATATTCACTTACCTGCTCTGCGGGCCTGATATCGATTATTTCAACGGTTCCCGGCAGGTCTTTGACGATTCGCAGAACCTCAGCAGCCGAAACTATTTCAGGCAGGCCAAGATTCGTGAAAGATTCTTCTTTTTCTGATTGCGAACTTTTTGTGGCATTGACCTTTACGGTAGGCAAACCAGCTTCTACCCAGGCTTCGCCGCCACCTTTCATGCTGCTTACCTTTGAAAACCCCGCTCTTTCAAGCAATCCTACCGCGATGCTCGATCTGAATGCCGAATTACAAACTGCAACAATTTCGTCGCCCGGGTTAAGGCGGTTTCGTGCCAGCTGCTCGAGCTGATTCAGCGGCAGATTAAGCACTTCACCAATCCGCATTCCGAGCCACTCGCTGGGCAGCCTGACATCTACAATAACCGGAGCATTTTTCCGGTTCATTTTTTCATAAAGCGCTTTCGGATCAGTCATCGGGGTGGCGATATCTTTGAAAACCAAATCAAAAGCAAGATAATCGGCATTGTAACCTACTCTTTTCAAACGGCGGGCAGCTTCAAGAACCTGGGTCTCACTGCCGCGAAGAATTACTCTGGCCTTGAACGGCACAATGGTTCCTGTCCAGTTTTCCATGCGACCGCGCAGGGCAATATTGATCGAGCCCCTGATATGACCGTCAGAATGTGCCTTTTCATCCCTCACATCGATGATATAAACATCTGAATTCAAAGTCAGGCCGTCAATACTTTCGACTTTGGCACCCAACGGATTGTTCCAGTCCACAATTTCAGGCCCTTCCCGGTTGATTCTGGCATTTTCCCTGAAATAAGCGGGAGCATCAGTAAGACCACCGATAACCGCAGATATAAAAGCACTTCTATTGTCAGCAAGTTTTAAATAATTATTGGAAACTCTTTCCTGACCGATAGTGCTTGAAGGCTCGTCTCCCAGATTAGCTCCGCATAAAGATCCAGCCCCATGCGCGGGCAGAATGACCACTGAATCAGGCAATTTCGCCAGCTTGTTATTCCAGGTATCAAAAATCATGCCGGCCAGTTCGGCGGCAGAATAGCTGCCACCCATGAGATCCGGCCTGCCAACGCTGCCGACGAAAAGAGTGTCTCCCGTAAACAGATAATGCCCCTTTTCCGGTTCTTTGGCCGAAGAAACCAGGGCACAAAGACCATCAGGGGTATGCCCCGGGGTTTCAATAATCTTCACAAGTGATTTGCCGACCTCGATTTTGTCACCGTCTCTAACTGCCAGATGGGGAAAAAGGTCGCCGCTTAGATGGCTTACATAGATGGGTGAACCGGTAGCATGGGCCATTTCACGATGCCCGGCAACAAAATCGGCATGGGAATGGGTTAAAAAAGTGCCTGCCCATTCGAGACCGTTTTTCTTTGCATAATCAAGATAAGTGGCCACATCGCGGCCTGGATCTATCATCAACGCCCTTCCATCACTCTCAAGAATGTATGAGAAATGCGACAAAACCCCGAGCTTGAATTGTATTACCCGAAATCCTGGCCCCTCGTAAACCGATTCGATAACATACTGGGCCGCCTCGTCTGAATGTGATGATGATTCCGCATCCCTGATCTCAGCACTGACATTTGCCGCAAACAGCACCACAGCAATTACCAGTAGTATTTTCTCTATGAATTTCATGCTAATGCCTCCCGTTCTACGAAAAATTCTTTGCCGTGTCATTATAATACAGCATCGATTTTTCAGCAAAAAAAAGGCTCCCCGGCTGAACCGGAGAGCCTTTTTTCAGGCTATTGTTAATCCCATCGATGATGCAGACCGAAAACTACCCCAAAGTCATGGTAGAAGCCCCAGTCTTTTTCAAGCGCAATCGGAAAACCAAGCGAACCCTGCCAGTAATCGTTGAACAGAATGAAACCCACAATCATATCGACGTTGGTATCGTCAGTTCCATTGTCCATTTCGTATGAGTTACTGTTGAGTTCACCGACAATTGAGAAATTCTGGTTAACCCGGTAATCCATGCCGGCTCTGAAGACGTATTTGCTGATGCTGTCTTCGGAGTCATTGGCCAGAGCGAAATTGAGGTGGCTGGTCCATTTGTCGTTCATGACACCGGAATAAGCACCGCCTAATTCTACCCAGGCGCCGCGGGTTGCTTCAGCGGGACCAACGCGCACACCCACTTCACTTTTTCCCGAGAAATCCCAAAGAGGCTGATGGTAGTTGCCGCCGGGAAATTTTCCTTCGGCATGCAGGGTGACGGCATGTGTGCCTTCAAGATTCTTCCAAACCTGGTAACCCACCTTGAGCGATGGATCATGCAGGCCTGAAAGGCTTACAGTTTCACTGTTTCCACCCGAGCGCTTCACTTCCCAGTTCTGGAAAGGAACGGTAAGCCCTGCGAACAGCTTCTTTCCGGCATAATTCAAATGCAACGGAATGTATGATTCGCCGCCCTCAACGAAATTCTTCTGACCATTAAGGTATTGAATCTTTTCGTAGCGATAGTGCAAACCGAAGTTCCAGGTTGAAATATAGGGCAACAGGGCACTTTCGGTTTCGAACAGGCCATGGTAACCATTCACGTTGGTAAAATACGGGCTGAAATTGGTGGGTTTCAACTCATCGGGAATGCGATAACGTTCATCACGATAAAGTTCGTGGGTGCTGACCGCAACGGGAGCACCAGGAGCAGGGGCGGGGCCGGGAGCCGGTGCGCCCATATATGGAGCCGGCGGCGGCGCCATCATGTCAGGAACAGCAATTGGCGGAGCGGCATACTGATCCTGAACCGGAGGCGGGGGCGGAGTCATGGAACCGCCGGAATAAACCGGGGGTGCGGCTGGCGGAGCATAAGAATCGATACCTTGTGGCGCCGGTGTGCCGTATGGTTGGTTGCTGACCACCGGTGGCGGTGGCGGCATCAGAGGTGGCGGATCGAATGACGGTGCGCTTACAGTCTGTTGCCCGCCATTCATCTGCTGAGGCTCAACCATCTGATAATGGGTCTGAGGAACATGGTTGGCCGGTGGTGCGGGTGGCATCTGGCCGTTCCAGGCACCGTTATTCAGTGGCTGGGCCATAACCATCGCAGCTTCGGGGGCGGTCATTTCCTGAGAAACAGGAGCAGCACCTGGGATCATCAGAGTTTCACCAACATTAAGCTTGTTGGGGTTAACTTGCGGATTGGCTCTGGCCAGTTCACGCCATCGTTTGCTGGATCCCAGAATACGTTTGGCAATTTTTCCCAGGGTATCACCACGCTGAATCGTATAAGAACCGCCGGTCTGCCCGTAAAAGCTGGCATCAGCTTCGGCAGCATCGGCTGAAACTGAGGGTGCAGGGCATTCCTCCACTTCGTGAGCTGGAACATGATTCGCAACTGCTGGCGCGGTGGCGGTCTGAGGAAGGTGAACCTGAGCCGGCGCATGACTTACAGCAGACACATTCGAATTTGGCGAGGAGGTCAGAAGCTTCTGGCCAACGAAAATGCGATTGCCGTTTTCAATGTTGTTAAGAACCATCAGGTCCTGCCAGCGGTTGGGATCACCATAAACTTTCATGGCAATTTTTGGCAGAGTGTCTCCGGCCTGCACAACATAAAAGCCGCCATTGGGCCGGTGCTGCAATGCTGGCGCTGCGGATTCTGCAGGTGCTGCGGCAACATTCTGACTGGGCGGTTCAACCGGAGGACGATAGTTGTCCTGTCCCAGTGGCCTGGCGACTACTAGAGGGGGAGCTGCCATCAATTGCTGCTGAGCAAGGGCATCTGCGGGACCCACTTCCTCCCAGCCACCTTGCTCTGGGCCAGCCTGGGCTCTTGTCATTGCAGGAACCCCCAAAACAAGGCCCATCGATATGATGGCTGCAAGGACAGGATCTTTGGCCCGGAAAGAGTTAAACCTAATCATCTCTGACCTCCAGGTCTATCCAATTGCTTGGATGAATCATATTTTCCAGAATTTTTTAAATTGTGCTTTAACCAATTTTGCATAGCTATACCAGTCTGCATAAGAAATGAGTTCTTCTTTTTTTACTCTATCGACCGTTGCGTTAAATTTATTGAGTATTAAACTTGCATGTTGCGAAGTTGCTTTCGCCATAAGCTTTCCCGGGGTGCCGCCTTCGAGCACCGAAATCAGTTTTCCACCGCAGAACTGATCAGAAAGCTTTTTTACCAGCAAGGTCGTCTCTATGAGACCATTTTCACTCATCATCAGGTGCGATGCCGGGTCATCATTCAGAACATTGGTACCAAAAGCCAGAATTATAAATTCGGGCTCATACTGGGTCATCACCATTTCAATTATTTCATTGAAACAGACCCGGTATTCACGGTCACCGTAGCCTGAAGCAAAGGGAATGTTGAGATTGAAGCCCTGAAAACCCTTGGGGCCAACTTCATCATAATATCCGGTTCCCGTTACTCCGGGAAATTCATGAATGGAAACAGTCAATATGTCTTTTCGGTAATAGAAGATCTCCTGGGTGCCGCTGCCATGCTCGGCATCGAGATCAATAATCGCAACCCGACGCAGCGAATATTTCTTGGTAAGATAATTGGCACCGGCGGCAACCGGGTTAACCAGGCTGCCAAAACCATGCCGTGAAATTCCCGCATGGTGGCCGGGCATGGCAGTCAGACAAAAAGCTGTTTTTGCTTCGCCGGTCATGATGCGATCAACTGCGTCGAGAACCCCACCTGCGCCAAAACGGGCGATCTCAAAAGATCGTTTGATCAACGGAGTATGAGAATCAAGCTGCTCGACGCCGCTGTAACTGCGACGATGCAGGTCGTTCAGGTAATCGGGGTGATGAATGTCACGCAGTCTTTTCATGGGCGCGATATCGCATTCAATCACATGATCCTGCCACAGGCCGTCATTCTGAAGCTGGTCAACAATCAACGCGAGACGACCCCCTTCCGCTTCTTCGGTCAGGGGGTCGTGCTCAAGCAGCTTTGGATTGAATGTTATAAGTCCGGCCCTGGTGGCTTCTTCCATAACCTCACGCTGAAAGTGCGGTTAACATAAAGGCCCGTTCCATATCATCCTCATCGAAGCTGAATGGATCGAAGACTTTAGCAACTGCTTTTTCCTCTTTCTTTGCGACGGCGCTGTTTTTGTGCCAGCGCATGAATGAATGACTGCTGATTGACATATTCATAAAGAAGTGTTCCATACTCGATACGCCCTCCCTGGAATAACTCTTGATGTAACTATCGGCAAAAATCACTCTGCTATCCAGAGGGAAATTTTTTCAGGGTGTTGTGCCAGTCAATTCAGGTTTTCAGCAAATTCTGCCTAATCAGAAAATTCGCTGGTTTCCTGATGCATCAGATCCGGTGTGTATTTTGAAAGGTGCCGGGCATAATAATTGTAACCAGGGTTGGCGGGAATCGAGACCGAAAGCAGGCAACGAGAGCCTGAAAGTCTTTTAAAAATCGAGCGCAGCGAATAATACGAATCACAGAAGAAATATTCGTAGTGGCCGACCACCGTGTCGGCCCACCCTAAATCGTAGTGTCACGAATGAATTAAGTATAAATGGTATAACAGGCCCGAACCGGGCGATTTCGCATTTGGCGATTTTCGCTTCAATGGGGCAGGCTCCATTCATTCTGACAGAATTATCTCGAAATGCTGTTGTTATCAATTATGAAATACAGCTCATGATTGTGATAAAAGCACTTCATTTTATAATTCAGGCAAAGTTCTTCAATAATTGAAAACAAAAAACATCCTCTAAAAACCTTCTCACCACTGATTTTCACTTTTTCAGAAGTATAAAATTTCAAACCTTTGATGCGAAAACTATCAAACAATCTTTTTAAATCCATTCGGGTATCGATTATTTTCATACGGAGTTTGACCTCTTTTTCAAACGAATCCATGCTTGAACGGAAAATGTCAGCACCATCATTCTGCCCTGCCAGCTCTTCCAGCAACCCAAACCGATCATTGATCGAAAGATCTGAAAACCGCTTTTCCTCGACCCATTTATCATGCAACGGCCCGTCACCTGCCGCTGCCCCAGACAAAATCGGCAGCCCCGAAAAGAAAACAAACCAAACGATCAGACTAAGTTGAAGACGCAAAGTGTTTTTCATGTTGCAATACCTCCTGAAATTTTCTTATTTCCTTTTTATCAGGTCTATGCAACAGCTTCATGACAAAACCGTAACAAAATCGTTACAATTTCAACAAACCGGCAAATTTTAAACAAATGCTTATTTTTGCGCCACCCGCCGATTTAAATAAAGCCCACATTCTCTCGGCGACCATCCCCGCTGGCGCGGGGAATACCGTCGCAGACTACTTCATGGCGGCGGCTAGAATCTGCTGCAGAGAGGTTTCGCCCTTGAGCACTTTGGTGATGCCATCCATTTTCAGGGTCCACATCCCCTGCTCCATTGCTTTCTGCCTGATATCTGCGACTCTTGCTTTACCGTGAATCAGGCGCTTAAGCTCATCGGTATTCGAAAGATACTCATAAATACCCATTCTGCCGCTATAGCCGGTAAAGTTGCATTTTTCACAGCCATTAGCTTTGTAAAGCCTGAAGTGGTTATCCCATTCCTTCAAGGGAATCTTGATGCGCTCATTCCAGATTTCTGGCCCGAATTCTTCGATCAGCTCCCGCTTTTCTTCCATGGTTGGCTTATATTCGGTTCGGCATGCCGAGCAGAAGGTTTTTACCAGACGCTGAGCCATGATGCCGATCAGGGCTTCGGCGAAATAAATCGGCTCGAGACCCATATCGAGCAGGCGGTTGACCGTTTCAGGGGCACTGTTGGTATGCAGAGTTGAAAGAACCAGACGACCGGTCAGGGAAGCCTCGATGGCGATGCTTGCCGTTTCCAGGTCGCGCATTTCGCCAACCATTATTACATCTGGATTGGCGCGCAGAAAAGAGTGCATGGCCGCAGCAAAGGTCAGGCCGGCCTTATTGTTGATCTGCACCTGTCTTAAACCGTATTGCGTTATTTCGACCGGGTCTTCCGCCGTCCAGATTTTTTTCTGGGGATGATTCAAATACCCGAGGCCCGCATGCAGTGTCGTTGTTTTTCCAGAACCGGTGGGCCCGACAACGAGAATCATTCCATAAGGCTTGTCAAGTGCCTGTTTGAATTGATTCATAGTATATTTCATGATATTCAGTTTTTCAAGCGGCCATGGTTCAGCGCTGGCGAGGATTCGCAAAACCGCGTCCTCCTGGTCGTTTACCGTCGGCATGGTCGCCACTCGAAGCTCAACGATCTTCCCCTGAACCGTGGTTTTGATTTTTCCATCCTGGGGAATTCGCCGTTGTGAAATATCAATATTTGCCATGATCTTGAATCTTGAAATCAGGGGAGCGCCCTGATTGTAAGGCAGATTTTTGGCGGTAAAACAAGAGCCATCCTTGCGAAACCGCACCAGAGTTTCTTTATCGCGATATGGCTCGATATGAATGTCTGAAATACCCTGTAAATATGCCTCTTCAATTATCTGATTAGCCAGTCTGACGATGATTCCGTCAGAATCGGCACTGTCGCCATCGATAAAAGATTCAGTCGACTGTTCGACTGGCCTCAGGCTTTGCCTGACCGGCAATGGCCTTGAACCTGGGCTGGTCATGGCAGACCGGGGGATGGGCGCAACGGGTCTGGGCGCAGTAGCTGCTGCCGGAGCCCCCATCTCCCATTGATCGATAAACCGGTAAATGTCCTCCTGGGAGCTCAGAAGTATGCTGTATCTGCCGCCACGCATAAGAGTCTTCACTGAATCCATGCGGTCAATTTCGTTGGAGTCGGTTACCAGAACCGCGATTTCATCGTTTTCCTGATGAACAGGAATCCAGACGTGTTTGCGCGGATATTCGGGTTTAACATCCTGCAGATAGGCGTTAGCAACCCGGATTTCCGGTGAATATGGCACAAAGCGCTTTTTATAGAAAAAACTCAGGGCATTGTGAATCGACTGGCGGTCGACGTTGAAACGCTTCTCAAGGATGCTTTCGAGTGGTTCGCGGGCAGTTCTCGACATCTGCATTGCCTGAATCAACTCATTTTGTGTCAAATTATTATTTAAAACAAGATAATCAAATTTTCCTGCCACGGCTCTGATCCAGGCTACCCGCTCAACGTTATACATGGCCAGGGCAAGGGTTTTTGCAAACTTCTGGGTAGCCGCGCGGTCAAAAGTTGTGAAAAGTTCACCATCCAGCTTGTTGATCAATTGAATCACACCCAGCAGATTGCCCTTGAAATCGAGGGGAACCGCAAGAACAGAACGGGTTCTGAAATTATTTGCCTGATCCCAGCGTTTGTCGAACTTAAGCCCGACCGCAATCGATCTAAGTTCGTCGGCATTGTAAGCATCATTGATCTGCAGCACTTCTCTGCTCTGGGCAACGTAACCCGCCAGACTGACAGGTGAAACGGGAATGTGAATTTCTTCAAGATCATTGTTTGAGCCATATCTGGCCCGCAATTCATCGGTTTCCTTGTCAAAAATGAAAATCGAAAACGCCTCAACGTTGAACAGCTCAAGAAGTTCTTCTCTTATTCCGAGAAGAAACCCGGCCACATCAGTGCATGAGAGCAACTGAAAAGTCAGGTCGCGCAACTTCTCTTCAAATTTCAGCTTTTTTCGATTTCTTTTGCCATTTCCGTTTCCTCATCTGCTCAAAATTGAATATCATTTGCCTGCTGCAGAATATCACAGCCCGATTTTGCTGTCACGGTCAACTACCAGCTTTCGCCGGAGCGCTTTCAAACTTCTCAGCATTCAGATAAACCGGCCCGGATGCAGAAAAACAATGCATTGGCGTCAGCAATCCGCCACCTGGCCCCTTTTCCCACAAATCGGTATTGCTAAAACCAAGATCTTCAAAGAATGCCGCATTATCGCCATTGGTCGGGAAAAGCTGAAAAGTGATTTTTTCAGTTCGCGAATCGGAAAAGGAAAACATCACATCGCCATAAAAACCGGCGCCTCTTCAGCCCGGGGATCTTTTTATAATCGAAGACTCAAACAACCATTCAACCTTTTTTCAATGAGGTTCCTATTCTAATCGAATCAGAAGGTAGCATCAATAGAAGAAGCTTGATCTGATCTTCTCGCTTGATGCATCGTAGACCGTATTTACAATTTTGCCGGTAGCATCGTTAATCGCAGCGCTGCCAAAGGTTGAAATATATTTTTCAACATCGTTGGCCGGATTTTGGGGCAGCACATTGCTGATTATGGCCTTATTTACCTCCCGGGTGTATTCTCCGAGGAGGTTATTTTTGATCATGGTTGGAATATTTGAAACCAGATTCTTCAACTCGCCACCAAGATTAACCCGGCCTTCAGGATCATACTTATATTTTGCGAGCCCGTTGGCATAGGCTTCGGCAGTAAGAACGCCAACCCAGCTATTTCCATAGTTTGCCAGCATCTGACGCTCCGCTGATGCCATTATCTCAGGCATACGGCGTTCAACTTCATCCCATCTTACGTTCTGAGACTTAAGTTCGTAAACCTGCTTTTCAACCAGCGCAGCTTTGTATTGTGATGGGCTGATCGATGCGGCACGGCCATTCACCAGCCTGGCCTCTTCAGGAGAAAGCCTTAGAGTGCCGGCTTTAAGCTGTCGTTTCTTTTCAAAAATTTCCTGATAGCTGCTCAGTCTTTTGCTGCTGCTGTCAAACTTGTCGTCATAGGTTTTCTTGATTGCGAGCGCGGCGAGCTGGGTCATTTTCTCATCTGAAGCGCTTTCAAGCTCAGGATTCTGGGTTTTCAGAACTTTCTTCATCGCTTCAAGGTGCGCTTTGCCGCCCTGCAGGCGGCCAAGTTCGAGCATCTGATTCAATTTAACATCACGTTCATACTGAGATTTGATCTGAGCTTTCAACTCAACGTTCTCAGTTTTTGCTTCGGCATTCCGGGCAACCATTGACTGCTGAAGCCAATCATTCCGTGCCCGATCAAGAAGCTTCTTGTGGCTTGCCAAAGCCCTGGCATAGCTGACCGGATTTCTGTATTTGAGAGGATTGGGAGTATTCTTTTTCAAATTTTCGTATTTTTCCTGCAGCTGCGCCGCCTTTTTCCAATCCGGGTCTTTTTCCCGGTAAAGGCCTTCAACGGCAGCCTTTTTAGCTTTCGGGCCATCGTAAACATTGTATTTGATTGCATCTACGGTAAGCCGGGCGGCGTGAACGGCAAAATTGTTCATCATCGAATCAAAACCGGCTTTAGTCGAGTCAATTGCCTCTCTCTTCGCTTCTTTTTCTGTAATTACCCGCTCATAATAATCGTAAACCGGCGACCCTTTGTTGTATCGGCGCTGTTCTTCGCGAAGCTTCGTAATATCACCGCTTATGAAAGATTTTTCCAGGGCCGCACCTGCCATACCGCTGCCGAAATTGACCGGCATGGTCGAGAAAAGGCTTGAAATTGCCTTGCCTTTGGCCACCGTTCCGAAAAGCTTTACTGAAGCCTGATCTGCATAGCGTCCGAAGGTGCTGTTGTAAACTTTGTCAGAAATGATCGAACCGGCAAACCCTGAAATTACTGCCGACATACCCGCACGTTTAAGGTCTTTTACCGCATCCTCACGGCTGTACATTTCCCCGCGCATTGCATCAATCTCGGAACGCAGTTTGTCGAGCTCGGCAACTGTTTCAGCCGAAAAAGGCTTTTCATTGCTCAGGTGCTCAGCGAGAATCTCATCGATTCGCGCTTCATTGGCTTCAATTTTATCGGGGTATTTGAAATAATATTTCGCCCACAGATTCTTGACTGCACCACCAACCTGGCTCGAAACCGCGCTGCCTGCAAAAGTTATGACCGCCTGGGAAAGAGCCACCTTGCCGATTGCTTTGCCGACGCTGGGACCAACCATGCCAAACAATCCGCCGGTAGCAAGATTGAATGGAGCCATTACCGCTTCGACGGCAGCCTGAACCGTAACATCACGCCAGATTTTTGCTTCTTCTTTTTTAACCGCGCGATATTTCGCATTCATCCGTTTTTCATAGGCATAAGTCATCACGCCGGCGAGAGCTGCACCAGTCACGATACCGCCCACAACCATGGCCACCGGGCTTAAAGCAGCAAGTAGAGCGGTTGCCACGACAACACCCATAGTTGGCAGCAGTGCCTTACCAATGGTCCAGGCAATTCTTTCCCACATCGGCATTTCGCCAGGGGCGCTGGCGCCACCGACCAGGCGCAGTCCGGTACTGACCACTTTCGCCTGAAATTCTTTATATTTCTGCCAGGCATCCTGTGCCTGAACCTGATCAACAACTTCGTCATCATCAACGGTTACCGACGCGATCTGAGCACTGGTGTACTGAGCTTCATCGGCAACCGATACTAGAGCTTGTCCCTCAGTTCCGGGCAATTCGGACTTCTGTAGTTTAACCGCCTTTTCATACTCGGCTTTGGCAGCGAGATAAGCATCGAGCTTGCGATTTATCTCATCGAGGGTGGCATTGGCCTGAACCGCACCGGTATACTCGATGTAAGCCTGCTGATACTTCGCATCGGAAACCTGTACACCCTGATCGGCCAGCACAGGCAAAATACCCTGAACCAGCATCGAGAATATCAGAACCCAGGTTATTAAAAATCGGCACTTCATTTATTTACTTGTACTGATGAAACGCCTACCTGTCAATACTCACTAACCAGGAACTCAAACAAAAACTCACTTGATTTTAGGGTAATCATAGCGAATCAACCGACCATTAACGCCTTCAATCGCGGGAGGCAGTTCTTCAGGCCGCACCAGTCGCCGATTTTCAGCAAGATTCTGGGTGATAATAAAAAATTCTTTCGCCTTGTGCGGCAGATAAAGGGTTGTCTGCGCACGAAACGGCGGCTTATCCGAACCCAGAAGCTTGCGCAGGCCGCCACCGAGGGCTCCCAGCGCAATCATTTTCAAATTACCCTTTTTCCCCGCATAAAAAGCATGCTGATGGCCACTGATATAATAATCCACCGAATTCTGCTCAAGAATTTCGTATAACGATTCAGCGTCTTTTATCACATCACCACGGCTGTTGCGCCCTTCAGCCACTGCATAAAGCGGAAGATGGCCAAGCACAACGCGCAGACGTGCCGACTTTGCGGCCCTGCCTGCCAACTGCGCCTGCAGCCAGCTGCGCTGCTCAATTCCCACATCGGAATATGCCGCATCGATGACCGCGAAAAAAACATTTTTCATGACAAAGCTGTAATTCTCGGGAAAATTCTGGTAATCGACGTATTTAAGCCCGGGGCGGTGGCTTAACCAGAACTCACGGGTTATCAGGCGTTCGTGAGCATATTTTGGCGTTGCGGGCCCGTCATGATTGCCCAGAGTAAAGGCGAAGGGAATACCCGCCTGATTGATCGGCCGCAGCACCGTCGCGTCGAAGGCCTGCCACATTGCCCGCAGCTGAGCCTCATCGAGCTTGATGTTCTGACCCGCGACCATGTCGCCGCCGCAGATTACCAGGTCGGGCTGAAAATCGAGAAGGTAGCGCAGCGAATCTTGCAGCGGCTGGCTGTATGTGGTTGATCCGTATGAATCGTTGATATCAGAAAGCAGAACGATGGTCAGTTCGTCAGCAAAAACAGCAAAAGAGGCACAGATAAGCATCAGAACGGCAATGCTGACTACTAACCAAATTCTTTTTCTACTCATCTTCCAGGAATACCTTCTGAAGTTTAAAGAACGATATCACATAAATCATTCTTAGAGAAGCTTTCAGGCTTATTTACTCTTCATTTTTTTGAAACAGGCGCTTGAATTTCCATTCTGATTCGATCTTTAATCTTGATTCATCGCCCGATTCATAATAGCTGTTTTCATAATAACCCAGGCGGGCGCCCAGAATGAGCTTCTGTTCAGTGCCGCCCTTTTCTTTCCAGAGTCCGGTCGATACGATCTCCAGGTCGGCGGTTCCAGGAACTTTTACCTTCACTTCGCCCCAGCCCTCAGACCGGCCGAATTTCTGCATCGGCACCTTGAAATGCCATTCCCGGCCTTTTTTATCGATGATTTCCTGCATGCGCAAAGGCTTAATCTGTGATAAGGCTTCATTCAGCCCAACCTGTGCCAGGTGAATCAGCTGAAGGCGCTGAACCGATCTTGAAGAGTCGTATCCACGGGTTCGCGAAAAGAAAATCAGGGTTGATCCCAGAATCGTGGCGACAAAAATAAAAGCCAGCACTATTGGAATTGCCAGTCCTGAGCGATTTTTATAATGTCTAAACATACTCATGGCAGGTTCCAGACGTGCACCGCAGTGATTACCGAAAATCCGTTGCTGGTTATGGATATGGCGACCAGACCCGGCGATTTACGAATAAATCTGAGGCTGCTTACTTCAGAAATAAGTGTACGCTTGCTCATGTTGCGGTAATCGATGCGAATAACCCGTCCGTCATCGTTAAGCTCATAACCGATTTTGCTGCCTTCGCCATCGGTGAACAGCAGACTTTTCGAATCGGCTTCAGACCGGGGTTCGGTTATATCGACGGCAAATCTCAGCTCATCATCGAGGCGCAACAGGAACCGCTCAATTTCAGCGCTGGCGTTGCCTTTTCCATCAACCCGCAGAAAAGTGCGGCGAATGAAGGAATAGGTCGAGCTCATCACCAGAATAAGCAGCGAAAACAGCACGGTACATACTACGACCTCTATCAGAGTGAAGCCCTTTTCTCTGCTATTCATGGCTTTTTCAATCTGCATAGCGGCTGAACCGGTAGGGCTGCGGCTCAACCGAGCCGCGCAGTTCGAGACTGTGAGTTTTGCCTTCAAGAAGCCATGAAACCGTTACCGTTACCGTGCGAACCGCTCTGATCCCGGAGAAATCGACCCGGACATGGAACTGCCTGAATTCTTCATACAAGGGTGAATCAGGCATAATCGGCTTGTCAGTGCCCTGCAGATGATTGAAAAACTCTATTTTTGCCCGTTCGAAATAGGAATTCGACGCGCTTACCGGCCTGAATTCAAAACGCCAGGGGTAATTGTTCAAAGCCTGAGGGAAGCGGCGCATCTCGGCCTGCAGCGATTCCAGAACGCCGTGGGCCAGAAACTGGGCCTGCACCCGATGAGCGCTCGATCCCATGCTGCGCGATGCGAAGGAGAACATCATGACAATTGGGCCCAGCGCAAATGACAGAATTGTTACTGCTACCAGAATTTCAACCAGGGTCAGCGCCGCAGAGCTTTTTGCTCGCCTGCATTGCAGCGGGTCGACGGCCGGCATTGAGGGTTGGAAAAAGAAATAATTCACCGGACAAGAATAACACGAAGGGATTGTTTAAACCAGAGAGGTTTCAGCGCGACTGCCGGGCAGCAGGAGTCTGATAGTCTTTGAGCGCCTGCTGATATGCTCGAAGCTTTGCCTGTTTTTCGGCTTCAGTGCTGTATTTAGAGGTTACCGCTGCGATATATTCTTTGTAGGCCAGTTCATAGGCCTGTCTGGCTTCTAATAAATTCTTTACGGAGGCTGGTTTTGCAGCCTCCGTTCCGGTTGATTGAACTTCGGGAACTTTTTCGAGAGCCGCTTCTTCAGGGGCTTCTTCAGGATCACCGGCGGCCAGGGCTTCATATCCCTTTTTCAGGGTTTTTCGCCCGATCCAGCGGCCGATTCCGCCAAAAATGGCTTTGCCCAGTTTGCTGCCAAGATAGGCGGCAGAAAGCGTGCCAATTATGGGCAGCGCAATCGGGCCGGTGCCGGCAAGCATTGCAATACCGGCCGCAGCACCAAGACTGCCGCCAATAAGATCACCCAGCACCGCACCAACCGACTCAGCCGACAGCGACGCTTTATTAACCGTTTTAACCGCATCGATAACCGTTCCGAGATTAACCGGGCGCTGATCTCGCAGCTTCCATTGGGTTACCAGCTCACTGATCGCCTTGGCAAAAGTCCTGGTCACGATATCACCAATTCTGAAACCGATCATCGCTCCCATACCAGCTGCCACCGGGCCACCAAGTCCGGCGCCGATCACATACCCGACCGCCGCACCCACTGCGCCGCCAGCTTTTCCGGCCACAAAACCCACGGCTTTGCTTACCGCTTTGGTGATCCACCATTCCTTCTGCTGCATCTGCTCGGCTTTCTGCTGCGTCTTCAATTTCAAACGCTGAAAAAGCGAAAGCTCAGCCGCGTCAACGATTGGCGCAAGCAGCATGCTCAAAACAATGAGCAGGCTCAGCAGACCATAGTTTTTGCGGGCAAACGGCATTGGTAACTCCTGATTCTCCTTGGAATTATAATGAAAAATCCGTCAGGCGCAATGCGGGCCCCTGTTTGAGTTCAAAAAATGCATTCAGTCAGCTAAAACTTTTCCGACAGCACCAACTTCCACAACTTTCAAAATTGTGGCAGATGACGCTCAGAACCCTGCCGTTACCGGAGCCGCAGAAATGAGTTCAGATTCTGAAACATCTTCATCTGCGAACATAGGCGATAAGGCTTCGTTTAAGCCTTACTACGGTGGCTCAGGCTCCAGTTCCATCCAGAGAATCAATTCCCCTTTAAAAAGTGGGATGATAAGGGCCAAATGAAGATCTGATGCCAATACAATAGCGCAGTCTCTACCCCAGAAGGCCCCGACATTAGCGGGGTCTTCTGCTTTTCGGCAGTTTCGTTACAATATATGTATATATGTCTTGGAAATGACTTTTGCACGGACGAGATCGAAATTAAAGTCAAGGTAAAATAGTCTATTAAATCAAAAAAAATAAATATTTATAATGCTTGTTTTTTGTGTGTGACGGCGGGGGATTGTATTTTGCCGGAAGTTATGTTAATACATTCACGTTATTCTTTTTATGATTGAAGACAACTGGATCAGACAAACATAACCTATATAATACAAAGAATCATGCCCGGCCTTAGAATGACCTGGCTAGCTGAACCAGGAGTTAAAGCGATGTTGATTGATGGTTCGATTATTATGGTCGTTGGAATGGGTACTGTTTTTTTGTTTCTCTGCATTATGGTGGTAATGCTGCAGGCTATTGCCTACATAATGAAAAATACCGCCCATGTATTGCCACAGGCTGCTGATTTAAATCACGATCTTCCCGACGGTGATAATAACAGTGAAGAACTTGCGGTTGTATTAGCGGCCGCGCACTCCTATATAAAAGGAGACCGGTCATGAAAAAAAAGCTGATAAAAGTAATGGATACATCCTTTCGGGATGGTTTCCAATCTGTTTATGGCGCAAGGGTTCTGACAAAAGATTTTCTGCCGGCAGTGGAGGCCGCCGTAAAAGCTGGCGTTCGTTATTTTGAATCGGGTGGTGGGGCCAGGTTTCAGTCGCTCTTCTTTTATTGCAACGAAAACGCTTTTGATATGATGGATTCTTTTCGCAGAACCGTTGGCCCTGATATTGAACTTCAGACCCTTGCCAGAGGCATAAATGTTGTTGGTCTGGAATCACAGAGCAGCGAAGTTATTCGCCTTCATGCCCAGCTTTTCAAGAAGCATGGAGTTTCAACTATCAGAAACTTTGACGCTCTGAACGACGTTGATAATCTTATTTTCAGCGGCAGATGTATCGTCGAAGCCGGGTTAAAGCATCAGGTAGTTGTTACTATGATGGAACTTCCACCAGGCTGTGAGGGCTCACATACTCCCGAATTCTATCTTCAGGTTTTAAGAAAAATTCTTGATGCCGGTATTCCTTACGATTCTGTTTGTTTTAAAGATGCTTCCGGAACCTCAACTCCGGACAAGGTTTTCAAGACCATAGCTGCGGCACGCAAGATGCTGCCTGCTGGCACTTTTATTGATTTCCACACTCACGATACGGCCGGGATCGCTGTGGCTTCTTATCGTGCAGCTCTAGACGCAGGTGCAGATGGCATTGATCTGGCCATGGCTCCTGTTTCAGGCGGTACGAGTCAGCCTGACATTCTCACCATGTGGCATGCATTGCGTGGAAGCAACTATGACCTGGGCATTGACATAGAAAAGATTGCTGAGGCTGAAAAAGTTTTTACTGAATGTATGAAAGATTATTTCATGCCTCCCGAATCGAGGGCTGTAGATCCTATTATTATTTTTTCGCCAATGCCGGGTGGTGCCTTAACTGCTAATACGCAAATGATGCGGGATAATGGAACTATTGATCGTTACCCGGAGGTAATTCGGGCAATGAGTGAAGTTGTGCGCCTTGGTGGCTTTGGAACTTCAGTTACTCCTGTATCTCAATTCTACTTTCAGCAGGCTTACAATAATGTGATGTTTGGCCCCTGGGTCAAGATAGCTGATGGATACGGCAAGATGGTGCTTGGCTATTTCGGCCACACACCGGTTGCTCCCGACCCAAAAATTGTCAAGATTGCTTCTGAGCAGCTTAAACTGCAGCCAACTACAGAATCGACGCTTGGGTTGAATGATGCAGATCCAGCCAAGTCGATAGAAGCCTTCACTAAGAAGCTTAAAGAAAATACTCTGCCTGTCACAGATGAAAATATTTTTATTGCAGCTACCTGTCAGGCTAAAGGAATTGCTTATCTGAAGGGCGAAGCGCAGCAAAATATTCGCAAAAATTCGCAGAACACGGTTACGCAGCAGGCAAAATTGGCCGGAAGTGCTGCGGCGGAGGCTCAGGTGGCTCAGGCAGGCCAAAATTCGCCGGTTTCGCCTGGCAGGGCAAAGGGTTATGCTGTTTCGCTTAAAGACAAGGATTACGAAGTCTTTTTTGAAGGCAAAAAGGCCGTAGTGAACGGAAGAACCTATGAGGTAGATATATCCGAAATTACTCACGAACTGGTTACCCGGCCTGTTTTTGCCGAACCGGTGTCGGGAATCAACTGCGATGTACCATCTCCTCTTCCAGGGGCTATTATCAGGCTTAACTGCAAAGAAGGCGATCGCATCAGAAAAGGTGATCCGGTTTTTGTTGTCGAAGCCATGAAGATGGAAACCGAGATTAAGGCCCCGGTTGACGGGACAATCCACCGCATTCTGGTCAATCAAGGTGGCCAAGTAGCTGCCGGTCAGGTTGTTATTCGCATCGTCTGATCACAGAAAGAAAAATTATGGATATTATCACTTCAATGGGCGAATTGCTCAGATCTACCGGCGTTTATAATTTAACTATCAACCAATTGATAATGATTTTGGTTGGATTATTACTGATCTGGTTGGCTATCAAAAAACAGTTTGAGCCATTACTTCTGATCCCAATTGGTTTTGGTGGCATTCTTGCCAATATTCCAGTTGCCAACATGACTGCTCCTGATGGTTTTCTAGGTATTATTTTCCATGCTGGTATCTCCAATGGTTTGTTTCCGTTGTTAATTTTCATTGGCGTAGGTGCTATGACCGACTTTGGGCCGTTGATTGCCAACCCGATAACAGCTCTGCTTGGTGGCGCTGCTCAATTTGGCATTTTTGGAACGCTTGTCGGGGCAATCATTTTGTCTGAATATGCCGGATTCGGTTTTACCATGAAGGATGCTGCTTCTATTGCTATTATTGGTGGGGCTGATGGCCCGACTGCTATTTTTGTCACCTCGGCTCTTTCGCCGCAGCTTTTAGGTGCAATTGCTGTTGCGGCATATTCTTACATGGCGTTGGTGCCAATTATTCAGCCTCCAATCATGTGCTGGTTAACTACCGAAGATGAGCGTCGGATTGAAATGCATCAGCTGCGTGAGGTCTCGGCCACTGAGAAGATCATTTTTCCAATCGCAGTATTGATTCTGTGCATTCTTGTCATTCCTGATTCAACTCCCTTGATCGGGGCTCTGATGTTTGGGAATCTTCTAAGGGAATCCGGCGTTGCCGATCGACTCTCAAGAACCGCTCAGAATGAACTCATAAACATTGTTACGATTTTTTTGGGCCTGGCGGTAGGTTCAAAGCTTTCGGCAACAGAGTTTTTGCGCCCTCGAACTCTTGGAATTCTTTTTCTTGGTCTGTTGGCTTTTTCTGTTGGGACAGCTGCAGGCGTTATTTTCGGAAAAATTATGAACCGGTTTGGCAAGGTGCCGGTGAACCCTCTTATTGGCGCTGCTGGTATATCTGCAGTGCCAATGGCGGCCAGAGTTGCGAATAAGGTAGGGCTCGAATACAATGAAAACAATTATTTGCTTATGCATGCCATGGGGCCAAACGTTGCTGGTGTTATCGGTTCAGCTGTCGCTGCCGGCGTACTGCTTGCTCTGGTAAAATAGGGCTTTATTGGAAATCTCTGAAAATAAAAAAACGATCTTGATTGCCCGCATCTGACAAAATCACAATAGGTGGATATTTTAAATGCAGAAAAAATGCCTGGTTATCAAGCAGGAAGTTAAGAATGCTCTGGCTCATGGCCAGGCTGTTGTTGCCCTTGAGTCGACGATTATTTCTCATGGTATGCCACACCCTCAGAATATTGAGACTGCCAGACTGCTTGAGAAAACTGTCCGGGATAACGGCGGAACACCAGCAACTATAGCTGTTCTTGATGGTGTCATCAGGGTCGGTTTGAGTGATGACGAGCTTGAGCTTCTTGGAACTGCAAAAAACATTCACAAAGCTTCCCGGCGTGACCTTCCGTCGGTTATCGCTCTGAAGCAACATGCTGCCACAACTGTTTCTGCAACAATGATCTGTGCACATCGTGCCGGCATAAAATTCTTTGCCACCGGTGGAATTGGCGGAGTACATCGGGGAGCTTCAGAAACTTTTGATATTTCTGCTGACCTGCCAGAGTTTGTACACACGCCGGTTCTGGTTGTCTGTGCAGGAGCTAAAGCTATCCTGGATATACCGTTGACCATGGAATATCTGGAAACTCTTGGTATACCAGTTCTAGGTTACCAGACCGATGAGATGCCGGCATTCTATTACCGTTCCAGTGGTGTAAAGGTGCCACAGCGTGTCGATGACCCGAGTCAGGCTGCGGATATTTTTCATCAGGCTTTGCAGCTGGGTTACCCTGGTGGAATCCTGGTCGGAAACCCGGTGCCAGAAAACGCTGCTCTGCCTCGGGAAAAAATTGAGGGGTGCATAAATCAGGCCCTTACAGAAGCCTCGAAGAATGGTATTTCCGGGCAGGCGGTTACTCCGTTTCTTTTGGGCAAGCTAAATGATATTACCGCAGGGGACAGTTTGAAAACCAATATTGAACTGGTGAAGAACAACGCAAGGGTTTGTACGCAAATTGCCGTGGCTTTTGCCAGATTATCAGTATAAAATCAGAATTTCGCCAACGAGATTAAAAATCTCACATCAAGGCTGCTGTTTGAAGCTGCCTTTATACAAGTGGACTTTCGCACTTTTTAGCATAACCCAGTACCGGAAAAGGCCGATCT